>CALKIZ010000053.1 GCA_937995735.1 uncultured Neomegalonema sp.
CGACCAAGGCAAAGTGGTTCGATGATCGACCATTGATGATCCGTCAGTACAAAGCGGCTGCAATCCATAATTCCCTCCCTGTTCGGGAGGATGAATCAGAAAAATGCCGCTTTGGGAATCCTAACTGTCAACAGACCCTAAGGAAAATAACTCTAAAGGAAATCTGCAATGGCGTTAAAAATCCCAAAGTCACCCAAGGAACCAAATATCCCTCACGAACCAAATGGAGGCCAACTTAAGAATGCAAGAAAAAGTCTAGGCTTTTCCGATTTCGACAAAATTAAGAATATCTCAGATCGAATAAAAATACCTCTCGATCCGAATTCGATCAAGCGGATAGAAAAAGGTGAAAAGCCGCACCCGCCAACGAAAGACACAAGCCCAAATTATCCTCTGCTCGGATCCAAAACAGGATACCTTGAGGGAACAAACTATAAAGACGATGCTTTTGGTGGCGCACTTAACTGCTACGAGAGGCGATTTCATCTGTTTCTTTCACTTTATGGGAGTTCATTTTTCTCCGATGGCTCTACCGACACCAACCGAAACTCGTACTTCATTTTCCAACAAATCCTCGATGCTTTGGATATTATCGAGGATCGCGATGTTAAAGCGCGCGGATTACTTACATTAATTGAAAAATTTTGTGAGGAACGCCATCCACCAGAATTCAAGCACGTTAATAATGACAGTTTTGATCGGGTCGGTTGTTGGCGCAATCAAAATCTTGAAAACAAAAAATGATCAGAAACTGATAATTTTTCCAGCTCAATTGATTTAAGCAGTAACTACAGTTCTAAGTCACTAGCGTTGAAATCCCTCCGAAAACGGCGTACCGCTGCGCAAACACTATCCCTTCGGAGCGACTCCCAATGTCTAAACCTAAAAAGGTCGTCCTCGCCTATTCGGGCGGGCTTGATACCTCGATTATCCTGAAATGGCTGCAAAAAGAGTACGGCTGCGAAGTCGTCACCTTTACCGCCGATCTGGGCCAAGGCGAAGAACTGGAGTCGGCCCGCAAAAAAGCCGAGCTGATGGGGATCAAAGACGATCATATCTTCATCGAAGATCTGCGCGAAGAATTTGTTCGCGATTTCGTCTTTCCGATGTTCCGTGCCAACGCGGTCTATGAAGGCATTTATTTGCTCGGTACGTCCATCGCGCGGCCCCTGATCTCAAAACGCCTCGTCGAGATTGCCCGCGAAACCGGCGCTGACGCCATTTCTCACGGCGCAACCGGCAAAGGCAACGACCAAGTGCGTTTTGAACTGGCCGCCTACGCGCTGGAACCGGAAATCAAAGTCATCGCCCCGTGGCGTGAATGGGATTTGACCTCGCGGACCAAGCTGATCGAATGGGCCGAGGCACATCAGGTTCCCGTTCCCAAGGACAAACGCGGCGAAGCGCCGTTCTCGGTCGATGCCAACCTGCTGCACACCTCCTCCGAAGGCAAAGTCCTCGAAGACCCCGCCGAGGCCGCACCGGATTACGTCTATCAGCGCACTGTTGCGCCAGAAGACGCTCCCGACACGCCGGAGCACATCGAAATCACCTTCGAAAAGGGCGATGCCACGGCCATCAACGGCAAGGCCATGTCCCCCGCGACGATCCTGACCGAGCTTAACGAATATGGCCGCAAGCACGGCATTGGCCGGATTGATCTGGTTGAGGGCCGCTATGTCGGCATGAAGTCGCGCGGCATCTATGAGACCCCCGGTGGCACAATCCTGCTCGAAGCGCACAGAGGCATCGAAAGCATCACCCTTGATCGCGGCGCAGCCCATCTGAAAGACCAGCTCATGCCGCAATATGCCGAGCTGATCTATAACGGGTATTGGTTCAGCCCCGAACGCGAGATGCTACAAGCCGCCATTGATACCAGCCAAACCAATGTCAACGGCACAGTGCGCCTGAAACTCTACAAGGGCAGCGTCTCGGTCGTGGGGCGTTGGTCGGAGGCAGATAGTCTTTATTCAGAACAGCATGTCACGTTCGAAGATGATCGCGGCGCCTATGACCAAAAAGACGCGGCGGGCTTCATCCGCATCAACGCCCTGCGCCTACGCCTGCTCGCGGCGCGCGACAAGCGCTTGAGCGGCCTACCGGAAACACCGGACGGCGACTTGCCGAGGTTTGATTGACCCGGATCACACAACCCTCTGACGCTCACCGGCATAAAGGGTGAGCGTCGGCCCTCATGCAGTCCGCAGCGACAAGCGCGGCAAAGGCATCGCCCTGATGCTGTGCGCCTTCCTATGTTTCACCGGCATCGACAGTTGCGCCAAAGCATTGGCAGAAACCCTTCCAGCCTTCGAAGTCGTTTTCTTCCGCTATCTGGGTCATGTCATTATCGTCTCGGCGGCCTTTTTTCCCGCACAAGGCATGGGATTGCTGAAAGCGAACAAGACCGGCTTTCAAATCGCACGGGCTTGTACATTGATGGTCGGCACGTCGTTCAATTTCATCGCATTGGCATACCTTCCTTTGGCCGTCACAAGCGCGATCTTCTTTCTGTCTCCGCTTATGATCTGCGCGCTGTCCGTCCCGTTTTTAGGAGAAAGAGTCGGCCCGAGAAGATGGGCTGCAATTCTGGTCGGCTTTCTCGGCATCCTGATTATCGTCAGACCTGGGGTCGGCGAAGTTCACTGGGCGTGGTTGCTGTCATTCGGCGCGACACTCTGTGCCTCGATATATATGATGCTCACCAGAGTCATTGCGGGCGAAGACTCAACAGAGACAAGCCAGTTTTATGCGTCTTTCATTCCGGCCTGCGCAATGCTGCCCATCGCGCTTTGGGTTTGGGTTTGGCCATCAAGCCCGCTGGAGATCACACTCGTTTTGCTCATCGGATTTTTCGGCTGGGCCGGGCATCAATTTGCCACCATCGCCCACCGCATGGCCCCCGCTTCAACCCTCGCCCCGTTTGTATATACTCAAATCATATGGATGACTGGCGCGGGATATTTCTTCTTCGGTGATGTGCCGGACATCTGGGTCTTTGTGGGCGCAATCGTGGTTATCGGCAGCGGGCTTTATGTCTGGCTACGCGAGCGCGAGTTGGGCAAAGCGCAAAGCGGGACACATAAATAAAAGAACCCGCAACCGCCTCCATTCCGATAAAACGCCGCAAAATCAGATAAAAACGTCCGGAACTTTATCAATTTCTGACTGCGTAAAGCCTTCAAATTTCGAGTCTATTAAGCCTGCAACATTACTTCTTCCTTGTTATTTTCGGAGGAGCGAATGTACTCAAGTCAACACAGTTACTCGGTTTCCCACGCAGAGCACCGCCCCGCGCATACACAGCAACCAGGCAGGCACGCTGTCGCTTATCGGATCAGTACATCGTTTTTTGGCCGCCGTTTTTACATGGCATTTTTTATGGGAACAGAGCGGCGCGGGACCGAGAGATTAGAGCGCGAAGGCCAAATTCACTCCTTCACAAATATCCTGTTTTCTCTCGTAGGGCTGGCTTGGTTGGTGTTCTGGGTTTCCGCTGTCGCTATCGGCTTATCCGTCATCGGGATGTATGTTTTAAAATCAGCCGTCGGTATTAACTTGCTGGACGGGCCATCTTTCCTGCACCCGTTTTTTTATGGTTGAGGCGCTTTCAGAGACATTTCCTGAAAGCGCAATAACAAGCCTTAAGCGTTTACATCAACCACGACACGGCCTTTGACTTGACCCTTTAGGATCGCGTTGCCTAGCTTCGGCAGGTCCGCCAGCGTTGCCATTTCGATCATCGATTCCAGTTTGTCCATCGGCAGATCGGTCGCAAGACGGCCCCACGCCCGAACACGGTTTTCTGTAGGTTGCATCACTGAATCGATACCGAGCAGATTCACCCCGCGCAACAGGAACGGAACCACAGTCGCAGGCAAATCCGCACCGCCCGCAAGACCCACAGCAGCAACCGACGATCCGTATTTCATCTGCCCTAAGACCCGTGCGAGCATGGCACTGCCCACCGCATCAATACAGCCCGCCCAAGTCTCCGCTTCCAGAGGCCGCTTGACCGTCTCATTAATCTCTTCGCGGGCAACAATTTTCGTCGCACCAAGGCTGGTCAGATAATCCGCCGTCTCAGGCCGACCCGTGACACAAGCAACCTCATAGCCCAGCTTGGAAAGGATAGCCGTCGCAACCGAGCCAACACCGCCCGCAGCACCCGTGACCAGAACTTCGCCCTGCCCCGGCTTTAGGCCATGATCTTCCAAGGCCATGACGGCCAGCATCGAGGTATAACCAGCCGTCCCAATCGCCATCGCCTGTTTTGTGGTGATGCTGTCGGGAATGCTCACCAGCATATCGGCATCAACCCGCGCCTTTTGTGCATAGCCGCCCCAGCGAACCTCGCCCACGCGCCAGCCATTCAGCACCACACGGTCGCCGGATTTATAGCGGGGATCATCTGATGCCTCCACCGTTCCGGCAAAATCAATGCCCGGCACATGGGGAAAGTTACGCACCAGACCGCCCGTCGCATTCACGCAAAGGCCGTCCTTATAATTGACCGTGGAATATTCAACCGCAACGGTGACATTCCCTTCGGGCAGACGATCAAGCTCAATCTGTTCGATATTCTGGCTGACGTTACCGTCATCGTCTTTGTTTACGATCAGGGCGTTAAAGCTCATGGGAATCCCCTAAAACTGTATAAATTTCGATTTCCCAACCTTTACGAAGCCCGAACCGATTTAGCCAGATACAATCGTATTTTTGTGAGTGGTGGGGGGAGGCTCGTGGTTAGTAGCCAAGGGCCGCCATATTGCTCGCGTAAAGGTTACGCTCGACTGCCATAACACCATTGCCCATTGCATCATCCCGTGAAACTCTGCTTATTACAATTATTTATAAAAAGGATTTCGGGTGATTACCAACGGCAACAAGAACTACAATAAAATCGCTGCCGAAATGGAAAATGCCTTAGAGCGAGTTATTTTCGAGTCCAAGCCGCTCGAATGGAATTACCGTCGCTTAATTGGCTCCGTTCGAAATGGTCTTGCCCCTCTGAGCAAATTACTCAAAGGGAGCGATCTGAACTTTAACCCAAAATACTTCAAGTCTGTTTACGGCGATTTCTCCAAGCCCTATCACATGTTCAATACGGCTCCAATCGATTGGGGGGTTCGGTTCACCGAACCGCAAATCACGAATGGGTTGGCTCATTTGCTTTCGCAACCCGAGAGGAAAGTTGCACGATTAAAAGCATTCATGATCGCATTCGGCATTGAACCGCCAAGCGATGAAACAATTCTCAAAAATGCTCAGATTAAAGCTGAATCTGACTCTACAGAAAGGGATAGGACCGGATCAACAAAACGCCGGGGGAGAATTGATCTGGAAATTTTATATGATCCCCTAGAGAACAACCGAGGCCAAAAAACACATCAGAAAGCCCTAATCATCGAGGCTAAACTTGGTCATAAGGTTTCGCGGGAGCAGTTACAAAACTACAGAGTCGCAGCAAGCAAACGTGTAGTCGACCCTCAATACTTCATTCTGGCCCAACATGATGGCGACGAAGAACGATTACACCATAAACAACGTCAAAACTGGTCGTTCGTGTATTGGGACGACGTTTTAATCGCCTTTGAAAAGGAACTTTTGAAAGCGGGCGACACAGATGAAAGTTTCCGCCTGTTCAGACGGACCCTGTGGGAACGCATTGACGGCTCAAACAGAAAACGCTCCGGCGTAAATTGATAATAAATAAAATAAGGACGCAAGATAGTGCTGCACCTTCCCGATAGCTTAAAGTCATATTTCGACGACAAAAATCCAGCGATAAAAACAGCAGTCGATGACCTAATCCCGATGCTCAATGGGAAGAAAATGCCCGTCACTGACTGGAACGAGCAGAGGTCATTTCACAAGGCATTGCTGATGGCAGCGAAAGTAAGAGCTGATTATGCGGAATTTTTGTTTGGCCTACATGATGCTATTTGGAATGGTTGTGCTAAACTGACCGATGAAGATCCTGAAGAATACTCGCCGTCAGATATCTGGGAAAATAATGAAATTCCTCGCGATTTTTGGTTAAATGATGAGCGGACACATTGGATTTCGCTTAACGTTATCATGCACGATGAAAAGGGAAGAATAATTGTTAGAGCGTACTGCACACTTAGCGAAGATTCTGATAGTTTTGATGTACCAGATTTCGTGAAAGCTCCTGAAGGTTGGAGCAATGAAAAACCGTCAGAGGACTGGATAAACGGCATCTACAGCAATGGCATTAATCTGCATCACATCATTGCTGACCCAGAAAATGCTATCGCGCCGCTTTTTCACGGCGCAAAAAGCATCCTCAGTGACATAATCGCCGAACAAAATAAGGGTTAACCCGCCTTCGCCTTTTTCGCCGGTTTCTTCGCCGCCGCCTTTTTCACCACAGGCTTCTTCTTCGCCGGTGCTTTCTTCTTCACCGCCGGTTTTTTCTTCGGCTCCAGCATCTTGCCAAGGTACTCACCGGTATAGCTGCGTTTTTCTTTCGCTACATCTTCGGGCGTGCCCACCGCTATAATTTCACCGCCTCCATCGCCGCCCTCCGGCCCGAGATCAACGATCCAGTCTGCTGTTTTGATAACATCAAGGTTATGCTCGATCACCACGACCGTATTGCCCTGCTCCACCAACTCGTGCAGCACCTCCAGCAAGCGGCGCACATCTTCGAAATGCAGGCCCGTTGTCGGCTCATCAAGAATATAGAGCGTTTTTCCCGTGGCGCGCTTGGCGAGTTCTTTCGACAGCTTGACCCGCTGTGCCTCGCCCCCCGAAAGCGTCGTCGCCTGTTGCCCGACCTTCACATAGCCAAGGCCGACCCGTTCCAGCGTTACCATCTTATCGCGGATTGACGGCACCGCCTTGAAGAATACCGACGCATCTTCGACGGTCATATCCAGCACATCGGCAATCGACTTGCCTTTGTATTTCACCTCCAGCGTCTCACGGTTATAGCGCTTGCCGTGGCACACATCACAAGTGACATAGACATCAGGGAGAAAGTGCATTTCGATCTTGATAACGCCATCGCCCTGACACGCCTCACAGCGCCCGCCTTTGACGTTAAAGCTGAAACGTCCTGCCTTATAGCCCCGCGTCTGCGCCTCGGGCAGCCCAGCGAACCACTCGCGGATCGGGGTAAACGCGCCGGTATACGTCGCGGGGTTTGAGCGCGGGGTCCGTCCAATCGGGGATTGATTGATGTCGATGACTTTATCGAGATACTCAAACCCTTCGATCCGGTCATAGTCAGCGGGGTTCGTGCGCGCGCCATTCAACTGCCGCGCGGCGGCTTTATAAAGCGTCTCATTAATCAGCGTGGATTTACCGCCACCCGACACGCCCGAGATACAGGTGAATGTCCCGAGAGGCAGCTCAACGGTTACATCTTTCAGGTTATTGCCTTTCGCACCGCTGATACGCAGCACCCGTCCATCACCCTCGCGCCGGACTTTCGGAATGGCGATCTCCCGCACGCCAACAAGATATTGCCCGGTCAACGAGTCAGGGTCGTTCATCACGTCTTCCGGTGTGCCCTGCGAGACAATTTCGCCGCCATGCACCCCCGCACCGGGACCAATATCAACGACATAATCGGCAATCCGCACGGCTTCCTCGTCATGCTCAACCACAATGACCGTGTTGCCTTGATCCCGAAGATTTTTCAGCGTCTCGAGCAACCGGTCATTATCGCGTTGGTGCAGGCCAATGGATGGCTCATCCAAAACATAAAGCACGCCCGTCAATCCCGACCCGATTTGCGACGCAAGCCGGATGCGCTGACTTTCGCCCCCCGATAGCGTGCCCGAGGTCCGCGAAAGCGTCAGATAATCAAGGCCGACATTGACCAAAAACCCTAACCGCTCACGGATTTCTTTGAGAATCTTATCCGCGATCTGTTGTTGCTTCGGGGTCAGCGTGTCCCACAGCGTTTCCGCCCAATCAAACGCCGTTTGAACAGACATCTGAGTCACTTCACCGGCATGTTTGTTATCGAGTTTGACTGCAAGCGCTTCAGGCCGCAGACGGTGACCGCCACAGGCGTCGCAGGGCTTGTTTGATTGGAAGCGTTCGAACTCTTCACGAATCCAGTTGGAATCCGTCTCGCGATAGCGGCGCTCCATATTCGGAATCACGCCTTCGAAATTGCGGTTTACTTCATAGACCCGCCCGCCATCGTCAAAGCGGAATTTGATCTTTTCTTTCGTGCCGTGCAGCAGAGCCTCGCGCGCTTTTTTAGGCAGCTCGCGCCAGGCATCGTGAACGGACGCTTTGAAATGCTGCGCCACCGCATCGACCGTTTGCCGGTAATACGGCGAAGGCTGACCGGATTTCGACCACGGTGCCAAAGCGCCTTTGTAGAGCGATAAATCCTCATCCGGCACAACAAGGCGCGGATCGAAATACAGCTCCATCCCCAACCCGTCGCATTCAGGGCAAGCCCCCGTCGGCGCGTTGAACGAGAACAGGCGCGGCTCGATCTCGGGGATTGTGAACCCCGATACCGGACAAGCGAACTTCTCCGAGAACGTATGGCGCTCCGGCGCGCCCTCTTTCGGAGCCGTCTCAACAATCGCAATGCCATCAGCGAGGCTCAGCGCGGTTTGCAGGGAATCCGCCAGCCGCGTCTCCAAGCCCTCTTTTACAACAAGGCGATCAACGACCACATCAATGTCGTGGCGAAATTTCTTATCCAGCGCAGGCGCGTCGCCAATCTCGTAAAACTCGCCATCAACCTTCAAACGCTGAAAGCCATCTTTGCGAAGCTGTGCGATTTCTTTTTTGTATTCGCCTTTGCGGTCCCGAACGATGGGGGCGAGCAAATAAAGCCGCGTGCCCTCTTCCATCGCCATGATCGAGTCAACCATATCCGAGACTTGCTGTGCCGCAATCGGCTCACCTGTGGCGGGCGAATACGGCACACCAACCCGCGCAAATAGTAGGCGAAGGTAATCGTAAATCTCAGTAATCGTCCCCACCGTCGAGCGTGGATTGCGCGAGGTGGTCTTTTGCTCGATGGAAATTGCCGGAGACAGGCCTTGGATCAAATCCACATCTGGTTTTTGCATCATCTCGAGGAACTGCCGCGCATAGGCCGAGAGCGACTCGACATAGCGCCGCTGTCCCTCGGCATAGATCGTATCAAAGGCCAGCGAAGATTTGCCCGACCCCGACAACCCCGTAAACACCACCAACGCATCACGCGGAATATCGAGGTCTACCGATTTGAGGTTATGTTCCCGCGCCCCGCGAACGGAGATAAATTTCGTCTCGGCCATATTCTGTCCCGTTCCTCGATCCGAACCGGACATATAGTGCGAGTCGGGTGGAGAGCGAAAGAGAATGAACCAAGTTGTTCATTCATAAATCTCGCCAGACACCCGAGCCGAAGGCTACGAAGGTATTTTAGGCACCATTAAAACCGCTTTTGCAGGCGATCCAAGTAGTCGCGTTCGCCTTCTGAACGATCCCGTTCTGATTGGCGACGACGGATTTCCCGTTGAATTTCCAAGGCGCGGTTTCGTGCGCGCTCTCCGGGGACTTCAACACCCAACCCATCATCCGGTCCAGCGGAACGGCTGAGGCGGCCAAATGGATCGAATTGCTCAGAGTTTGCACCTGCTTCGGTTCCGTTTTGGCGTCCGTTCGGATCGCCATTGCCTTGCTCACCGTTACGAGCGGCTTCTTCCGCAAGCGCCTGAGCGCCTTCCCGCAGACGGTCCAAAGCACGTGCCTGCCGGTCAATCGCGCTGTTCAGGTCGCCATCACCGATGCTGTCGCGGGCCTCGCCCATTTCACGTTCAGCGTCACCAAGCGCGTCACGCGCACCGGGAGCATCCATACCGCCCAGCATTCCGTCGAGTTCGCCGCGCAGACCCTCTTGCCGTCCGCGAAGAGTACCCTCACCGCCGCGACCGCTCTGACCACCTTCGCGGCCTCTACCGCCTTGACCTTGGCCGAATTGCTGGCCTTGGCCTTGACCGGGTTGGCCTTCTTGACCCTGACCTTGCTGGCCCTGTCCGTTCTGACCTTGCCCTTGCTGACCATTTTGACCCTGTTGGCCTTGCTGTCCCTGTTGCCCGTTCTGACCTTGCTGGCCGGGCCGCTGGTCTTGCGAGCCGTTTTGACCGTTCTGCAAATCTTGGAAAGTCTCGTCGGCCAGTTCCTGCTGACGGCGCATCATGTCTTGCAGTGCTTGTTCTTGCTGGCTGCTCTGGCCTTCGCCTTGGCCTTGCGACATCTGGAGGTTTTCGAGCATTTGACTAAGCGCAGAGAGCATCTGTTCGGCTTGATCGCGCGAACCATCTTTGGCGGTCTGTTCCAGTTGATCCAACAGCTTTTCAAGATCTTCGCGGGTCATGCTCTGTTGATTTTGGCTTTGCTGACCTTGCTGTGGTTGTTGGCCGTTTTGTTGATCGCGCATCGCCTGACGCGCCATCTCGTCAAGGTATTCGTTCATTTTATTGCGCAGTTCCGCCATTAACTGTTCGAGTTCTTCGTCGGAGGCTCCGCGTTCCAGCGCATCCTGTAAGCGGCGCTGTGCCGCGCGTAGTTGCTCCAGCGCATTATCCAAATCGCCTTCTTCCAGGCGAAGCGCGGCTTGCCACAGAAGATCAAGAACATCCGTACGTTCTTCGAGAAAACGGTCTTCATTGACAGCATAGGTCAGGCGCTTTTTCGCCGTCGATGTCGCTAGAAAGGCTGTAGAATCGTTGAAATAATCATCAGGATAATCGGTAAACGCCTCGATCATATCGAGGGCATCCCAAGCAACCCGATAATCCCATGCGAGGTCGCGGCGCTGTTCAACCAGCGCTTTTGCCATCGGCTCCGTGAAGATACGCCCCGGCAGGATAAACGATACCGGATCGGATTCCGTGACATGCCCTGCTGCATCTTCGGCAAACAGCGTCATGGTGACAGGCGATCCAACCCAAGGATGCTCGGCAAAGTCTTGTTCAACGGTTTGTTCAATAACCTCGTCCGCGAGCGCCGATGGCGGGGTCAGCGGCATCTCAATCGGCTCGTCAATCTCATCAGGAGCATCGGCCATACCCGAGCGGTCCGCGACGATAACAGCACGCGCTGAAACGACGCCATAATCATCTTCGGCGGTGAAAGCGAAGCCAAGCCCACGGGTGGCTGTGGGAGCGGGCGGTGTCGTAACACCAATCTCCGGCGCGGTATCGGGAATAACAGTCATCGCCCATTCGCCGAGCGAGTCTTCCCCGTAAGTCACGTTTAGCTCGGTATCTTCAGTAATCGTCGCGGTCAGGCCGAAGACGCCGCCAGCGTCTTCGATAAACCCGTCGCCGAGTCCGTTCGCGCTTGGCGCTTCGAGGACACCACTCGCGCGGATTGTCACCACTGATCCAGTTGGGATCGCCAACGCTTCACCCGCTTTTTCCGTCATATAGATCGGCGCGACACCCGTATAAGGTGGCGGCGCAACCCATGCTTCCAATGCTGGTGTTAAAGCGGCAATTTCTGCAACAGCCGGTGTGGGGCTAAGCAAAGACGCAACCCGATCCGCCCCGCCGATCCGCGAATACGCGATGGAGATGACCAACAGCAGCGCCGCAATAAATCGCAAACCCCAAGTGTCGAAAGCCGAAAGCCGCGTGTCAGGAGCCGGAACCCGCGCATCTTCGACTTCGCGCATCAAGCGTTCACGGTGCGCTTCCCACATCCGCCGTGTATCGGAATTCTCATGACCGACGGCGATGTCTTCATCAAGCATCGACGCGGCGCGATCATTCAAGCCCTCATCAAGCGAGCGCAGTACCTCGCCCCGACTAGGTGCTTTCAACTGGACAATACCGCGTATCAGTGCAGCAAGACCTAAAACCCCGAGAATTCCGGCGATGATAACCGGCCAATTCCCCGGTGCAGAGGTAAACACGCCCAAAAACCAAAGCGCAGCCGCGATACACGCAACAACCCATAACGGCCAGAAAGCCCGTAAAAGCCGCCCAATCCAGAGCGACCGTTTCGCAGCGCGCGCTTTTGTTTGCAGCGCCTTTGGCAATCTTGGGGCCATCGGAGTCGTCATACGGTGTCTCCTAAGCAGTATCCTTGGGCGGTAGAGGCGTCTCATCCTCCTCAAACCACTCAGGCATGCAGTCTTTTCCTAACATATCGTCATATGTGAGGCGCGGTCGAGCAATTACAAAGCGATCTTTGCTCACAATTACCTCAGGTGCGGGCGGACGGGTGTTATATTCAGACGCCATAACAGCACCATAAGCACCGGCAGAGCGGAAAAACACGAGATCATTTTGCTCGATTTTCGGCATAAGCCTTTGTTTTGCAAAAGTATCACCGCTTTCACAAATAGGCCCAACGACATCATAGGTCTGTTTAGAGGTGTCAGTGGACGCTTCCTTAACAGGGTCAATATCGTGCCATGCGTCATAAAGCGCAGGACGCACCAAATCATTCATGGCCGCATCAAGGATCAAAAACTGCTGTCCGGCGTTTTCCTTCACATAGACCGTCTTAGCGACAAGAATACCCGCATTGGCTGCAATCAAACGGCCCGGTTCAATCTCAAATTCCCGATCATGCATCCCGGCAAAGACCCGCCGGACCATCGCACCATAATCAAAAGGCAACGGAGGCGGCTGATTATCCCGCGTATAGGGCACTCCAAGGCCGCCCCCCAAATCGATCCGGGGAATTGGGATACCGTCCGCTTCCAACCGTCCGATCAAATCCCGCATCAATGAGTACGCTTGCCCATACGGTTCTAAATCAGTGAGTTGAGAGCCGATATGCATGTCGACACCGACAACTCTGATCCCCTGCATTTCTGCGGCTTTACGGTAAAGGCGCGGCGCGTCTTCATAGGCGATACCGAATTTATTCTCGGCTTTTCCAGTCGAGATTTTTTCGTGGGTTTTCGCGTCAACATCAGGATTCACCCGCATAGACACTGGCGCAACGGCATTCAGGCTCAGAGCAACATCATTGAGCAATTCTAATTCAGGTTCAGACTCAACATTGATCTGCCTAACATCATTATTCAGAGCAAACTCAAGTTCTTGTCGGGTTTTACCCACACCGGAGAAGATAACTCTCTCACCAGGAATTCCCGCCGCAAGCGCCCGCCGAAATTCGCCTTCAGAAACGACATCCGCCCCGGACCCGAGCCGACCCAGCGTTTTTAAAACTGCAAGATTAGAATTGGCCTTAACCGCATAACAAATAAGACAATTCAAGCCCTCAAGCGCTTCCTCGAACAAACGATAATGCCGCTCAAGGGTCGCTGTTGAATAACAATAAAACGGCGTCCCAACTGCTTCCGCAATTTCTGCTACAGCAACATCTTCGGCGTATAGCGCGCCATTCCGATAGAGAAAGTGGTCCAAACCCGCGCTCCGCTTTGATGTAATTCGCCTAAAAGTTTTTCCAGAAAGCCGTTACGTAGCTTTTCAGAATAGAGTTTCGCGGGGTTTTGGGGGCGTTCGGCTTCCCTTTTGGATGGAAGAAGTCGCCACAACAGGCGGTTCCACACCAGACTCGCGGACAGGATCACCCTTGACCCCACAAGATGAAAGCACACCGGCTGCTACGGCAGATAAAACTAAGTATTTCATGGGTTGAACTTCATCACATCATCCAAACCACATCAAGCATCAGCTCGAAGACATTCCCAATGCGTGCATATAAAGATCGAGCATGGCTTCTTCTTCGGATCGCTCAGACGGGTCTTTCTTCCGCAAAGCAACGATTTTTCTTAGGGTTTTGGTGTCGAAACCATTTCCTTTTGCCTCGGCATAAACTTCTTTGATTTGTTCAGCGACTTCGCGTTTTTCTTCGTCTAACCGCTCAATGCGCTCGACAATCGTGCGAAGCTGATCCGCAGCAACCTGCACAGTCGAAAAATCGTCGTCGTCAGCCATAATCTAAAGTTCCCACCGTTCTGCAATCTTATTCGCGAGGCGCTTGGATAAGGCCAAGCAGCCATTGCCGCAAGCCCGTTATCCGCCCATACCGACCCGCATCGCAAATTGCTTTGCTGGTGCTGTTCGCCCAAGCACACCTAGCCCAGCTCGCCTAATGTCCCGCACGAAGCCCACGGAACTAAGAACCGAGCGATTCAGCAGGTCAACACCGACCGTTCTAGCGACAATATCGGGCATCCGCTGGCGTGCGTATCGCTTGAGTATATCCGCCGAACCGGGGTCATCCGCTTGCTCGACCAATCCCGCCAAAGTCTCAACATCGCGAAGCGAGGTATTAAACCCTTGCGCACCAATGGGCGGAAATGCGTGAGCCGCTTCTGCGATCAGGGCAATACGCGGCGCGGTCAGTCCTTTTGCAACGCAAATAGCAGAGGTCCAGACTGCCCGATCTTGAACAGTCTCGATTTGGCCGAGGACATTTTGGCTGTGATCCTGCAATTCTGCACGGAAAGCATCATCATCAAGATCAATAAGCCTATCGGCTTCCGCATCCGGGTTCATCCAGACCACTCCAGATGAATTTCCGGGCAAAGGCGCAAAAGTCAGTGGCCCACCAACATGATGCATCTCGGTAGAAATTCCGTCATGCGCTTGAGAGTGATTGACACGGCAAGCGATGATCTTCTGGCCGAACTCCCAATCGCGATGGCCGATATTGGCCGTCTCGCGGATAAACGAGTTCCGACCATCTGCCGCAATCAGCAGTTTTGCACGAAGGGACGCGCCGTTGCTCAGAGTCACGAAAATCGCATCCCGCCGCGTCATGAAATGCGTTATTTTCGTTTGGCAAATCAGCTCAGCTTTATCGAGCGCATCAATCCGGTCCGCCAAAGCGAGACGCCCTTTGCCGTTCTCGACATTCCAGCCAAACGGCCCATCGCCAAGTTCAGCCGCTTCAAACAAAACATCCTCACGAATATCAGGGGTCTTGCCGCCACAATCCAAAATACGCAGCCCCATCATCGGTTGAGCATCGGCGGCAATAGCATCCCATGCCCCGGCTTTGCGCAAAGTTTCGACGCCGGGCATCAAAACCGCTGTCGTCCTCTTGTCCCGTTCAGCAGTTTCTGCGCTTGGCCTTGGTCCCGCCTCGACACAAACAGTAGAGAACCCAGCCGCCGTAAGGCGTGCCGTCATCGCCAAACCCGCAAGCCCTCCGCCGACAACGATGACATCAACGGTCAACCGCTCGCCCATCAATCCGTTCTCCTCTGAGCAATCGCCTGCACAAACCCGGTCAAGTCTTCCGCAACAAAATGGACGTGTTCGTCATCAGAACCAAGCGACGCCCAGTCGCAGGATGTGGGCACAAAGACGCAGCGCATTCCAAGCGCATGAGGAACCACCAAATTATGCGCCATATCCTCAAACATAGCGGCACAGGTGGCCTCGCCTCCGGTTTCTTCCAGCACGCGGTCATAAGCCGATTGCGCTGGCTTCGGGATGTAGCGCGACGTGCGAATATCGTAGATGTCGTCAAAAGCCCCAGCGATCCCGATACGGCCAAGCACATTCTGCGCATGTTCCCGATTGGCATTGCTGTGGATGACTTTGCGTCCCGGCAAGTTCGCAATCGCTGCACCCAAGTCAGGGTTCGGCTGGATTTCCGAAATATCGACATCATGGACATAAGCATTAAACGCATCCGGTTCGACACCATGATGCAGCATCAACCCCCGCATAGTTAGGCCGTATTTTTGAAAATACTCGGTCTGTAATGACGCAGCCTCAGGTTGCTCTACCCCAAGCAAATCAATGATGTAGCCTTGCATTTTATCGTGAACTTGCTGCCACATCGTCTCAGGGCGCGGATAAAGCGTGTTGTCCAGATCAAAAATCCAGAGATCAACATCATCAAACGCCGTCAGGTCAGCGGCAATCACTCTTCAGGCTCGAACCGCAGAGCAACACCATTCATGCAATACCGCATTCCCGTCGGTGCAGGACCGTCATTGAAAACATGCCCTAAATGCCCATCGCAACGCGCGCATATCACCTCGGTTCTACGCATGAAAAAGCCATTGTCAGCATGTTCTTCAACCGCTTCGGGTCCAATTGGTTGATAGAAACTTGGCCATCCGGTTCCCGAATCGAACTTTGTTGCAGCCTCAAACAAAGGCGCGTCACACCCGGCACAGAGGAATGTCCCACCGGCTTTTGGAAAGTTATCGTTGGTAAAGGCGCGTTCAGTACCTTTTTTTCGCAGCACGCGATACGCTTCAGGGGACAGCATTTCATGCCATTCTTTTTCTGATTTCAGTATCTTATCAACCATTATTTTGCCCTCAATATTGTGAAAACAGATCCAAACCCTGTCATCATCGGATCACACACCCCATGTAGTGCGCTGTAATAGGAAGTAGAACCTAAATTCGTCCAAAATACCTATACGGTACGAGCAGGAGTGAATGCCATGCGATTTCCTTTCAAGGGCCAATACACCGTGCGCCTTGCCGCCGATGGGAATGATGTAAGAAAAGCGCAGGCTCTCCGCCACATGGCATTCATAGACGGAACCGGCGCGGCGACACGCAATGAGGCACTGGATACAGATGATTTCGACGCCATTTGTGATCATATCCTGATCGAAGACGCGAAAACAGGCGATCTTGCTTGTTGCTTTCGCCTGCTTCCGCTCGAAAACGGTGCTGAGATAGACACCAGTTATTCCTCGCAATTCTACGATCTGGAAGCCCTCCGTTCATTTCCTAACCGGGTTGTAGAAATGGGCCGATTTTGCACGCATCCAGATCATCGAACAGGTGAAGTTCTGCGGATCGCGTGGAGCGCAATGACTCGGTACGTTGATGCACGCGAGATCAAGTTGATGATTGGTTGCTCCAGTTTTCATGGTATCGATGCGGAAACCTACCAAGATGCTTTTGCGCTGCTCAAAGACAATCACCTAGCGCCAACTTGCTGGCTTCCGCGCCCGAAAGCGGCAAATATCTTCGAGTTCGCGCGGAAGATGAGCCTAAAACGAACCGATAAAACAAGGGGTATGCGCTCAATGCCGCCGCTACTGCGCGGTTATTTATCAATGGGTGGTTGGGTCAGCGACCACGCAGTTATTGATCACGACATGAACACGTTGCACGTCTTTACCGGCCTGGAAATTAACCGAGTACCAGACCGTATTAGTAAAGCCTTACGGAGAATATAGCTCAGTTAATCAGTTTACACACCGCCCCAAAGCATTGTTTTGCTTAACAGGAATGAAAGATTACATCGTATATGCTTCAGCTCAACTTAGATTAACGTCGCTATGCGTTATTTTGGAGAGAGTTGATGAAACGCAAACTTACTGCATTTGTAATCGCTGTGGCGAGCATCTCTCTTTGGTCGTTACCTGCAATTACAGCTGATTTTTACCATCAAGTCCCAAGTCAACAATACCATAGCGTGCATCTTGAGCCAGCTCTATATTGGCCGAAGACCACACACGAGCCTGCAATCTCAAAAACTTTAAGCACATTACCGAATATTCCGATCCAGCAAGTTCCTACACCAGCTTATAATTACGATTGGCAAAGCCAGCCAGCTCCGCAAGCTCCAGCAATCGCAGTGCCTCAGTTTTTCTATCCGCAACAAGGTTATTTCCCTCGCGATGAGATCAAACCTCAAATCGCGCCGGGTTATGAGTATGATTTCGGAGGTACAGGCTCTTACCCGCCCGCCTATCCGATTGAAGGCGCAAAATGGAAAGCTCCGCGCGCGGTTGGCTTAGGCCAAGAAGCGCAATTCGCACCGGAATATGCGCACTGCCCTCTCTAACATCTAAACCACTTATATTTAACCGCCATCTGCACGTTTCTCTTGTGGCAGCAAAAGACCGTCAGTCACATGAATGATACCATTTTTAGCAATAGCATCCCTTTGTACGACCGAAACTGTTCTCCCGCGCAGGTCGACTAAGCGCGGTGATTTCGGGACGCCTTCCGCCTGAATCACTTGTTTATTGAGTGCAAACACTTTTGTTTTGCCGTTCAACTGCGGGAATACATTGCGCAAATCTCTCGTGGTGAGGCGGGCGCGCACAATCTGACCGGACAAAACTTCTTTGAGGTAATCCTGATCCTGTTCGATCTGAGTTTTTGCAGACTCCGGCATTAAGGCATCAAATGCGGCATCTGTAGGAGCGAATAACGTCAAAGGCCCGATACCATCCAACTCGGCGTCAAGCCCTGTCGCCTCCAGCGCTGCAACCAATCGACGGTGCTCGGATGAAGCCCGCAAACCAACCATTATGGATTGATCTTTCGCCACCGGCGAACCACCAATCACGACGGGGGGGCGCTCGCGGTAAAAACTACACCCTGCGAGAGCAATGCACCCGCATAGCGAATAAAGTGCTGTCCGTCGTGATACGTTCATTCCGTTTTCCGCCCCACTCCTGACTTCGTACCCAACAACCGGAAAAGCGCCCGCCACCGCGAAAGGCCACGAGACGTTTCCGCGATAGGTCCACCACCCGCACGACCCTGTGGGATAGGCTTGCGCCGACCTGCACCCCATCGCAAAGAATTAAGACTCCAATCGCGGCGTTCCCGCAAGATGTTACTATAAAACTGCATGTATGGTGGCCAGGTAAACGCCGCCCAATGATCCCACGCCGCCCCTCGCCATGTTGGACGAAAATCCAGGGGAGGATCAAGCCGGCTTGCCCAATTCGCAAGCACAGGTAAGTCGAGATGCAGGTCCATCCATGCGGAAAACCTTGCCCCGGCTGGCTTACCATGCAAGCCGATCACCTTGCCACCAACGAACAACGCCCAGATGCGATCCCGAAACCGGGGCCGTTCTTCCATACGCCCGGCAAAAGCGGCAAATCGCCGACCCCAGCGATTCAGAGTCGCATCACGCGATACGATGACATTGAAAATTTGCGGTTTGCTCCGGCTATGCCGCCGCAGCGCACGCAGAGCCAGTCGCGCGTCCAACCAATGCGGCGCGCCGGAAAGCAAAATAACACGCCCGACACGATTCAATACGCCAACCCGGTTTTCCTCTGCGAGCCTTCGCAAGGCAAACAACGCCACCCTAGAACCAAGGCTATGCGCAAAAAGGTCGATGCGACGGTTGGGAAAAACTTCCGCCAAAGCAGTTATTGTTTGCGCAAGACCCGCAGCGGCGATGGGTGCGGTTCGGTAAGCCGTTGCGTAATATGTCTCTGCGCCTGCATCAGACCACCGAAGCGTCGACAGCCAATCACGCCAATCACCGCGCACATATGTCGGATCACTGGCCCAACCGAAACCGATGGCGACACCGCTTTCGCCTTCGTCATCCTCATAGCCGAGTCTTTTCGGCCATGGCGTTGCGTGAGTATGGCGCTCGACGTCCAAGTCATCTTCATAGAAATGGAAGATTTGCGAATGTGGATTTGCCGCGCGGCCACGATCTTTGCTCACTGGCGCACGGGGGTCATACTGGAACCCGTGAATCATAATGCAAACCGGACCATCCGACGCCAGCTCCGGTAAATTTAGTGATCTCGCGCGCTGAAGATGATCGACGAGCGGCGTATGCACGTCTCCGCTTAGTTCAGAGAGCATCCCGCACCGGCGATAGGGGTCGTAATCCCCCGGTATCCAAGCACCGTCAATATCAGGCGCGAACAAGGCCCAATCAGCATAAGCGCTCTGGTCAGGCGTTCCATTAGGACAGCATGTGAGTCGAAAAAGCGCCATGCACTCCCTTTCCCGTGGTTCACCCTCTGGTGCTTTTTGAGCAAACTCTTATAGTCTAAGCAAATCAATCGTCATGTCGGTTCGAGGCTTATAATGGCAAACTACGAATACAAAACAGTCGCGCTTCCACGTTCGGTCGCAAAACGGCGCAGACGCCGGCAAACCGAGGCTGATTTAGTCGCGGAACAGCTTGGAAAAACCCTCAATGATGAAGCAATTGATGGTTGGGAATATGTGCGCGCAGAGACATTAACAACTCCCGGACAGCGCGGATTAATGAAACAACCCGTTCCTGCGGCTTATGTAGTCTTGATTTTCAGACGCGCACGGGAGGATGTTTGGCAACGTCAAGCGGCGGATGCACCGGGTCACTCTACTACATCACGCGCACAACCGGCACCACCTCCACCAGCGCCCGCGCAAACCGCGCCCGTTGCGGCTTCGCCTAGCCAACCGGAAGTTCAATTCGGAACCACAAGCGTTCAGATTGTCTCAAACGCGGATGGGGGGACGGTCACGCCAATGCGCCCACCTCTCGGGTCAGCTCAGGACTAAACCAATGGATTTTGCGCTCAACGAAGACCAAACAGCGATACAGGACATGGCGAGCGGTTTCGCCGCTGATCATCTTGCACCAAACGCCGCTGAATGGGACGCCAAGGCGCATTTTCCGAAAGACGTCTACCGCGAAGCCGCAGCACTTGGCCTTGCCGCCATGTACACCGGCGAAGAACATGGCGGGTCAGCTTTGGGCCGGATGGAAGCCGCTTTGATCTTCGAGGCGCTGGCAGAAGGATGCGTAACGACCTCAGCATATCTGTCGATTCACAACATGGTTGCGTGGATGATCGACAGCTTTGGCTCGGACGAAACCCGCGCCGAATTTCTACCGTCGCTCTGCACGATGGACCTCTTTGCCTCTTACTGTCTGACCGAACCGGGATCAGGCTCCGATGCCGCGAGCCTGAAAACCAGCGCAGCAACCCACGGTAATGCCGATTACAAACTAAACGGTGGGAAAGCCTTTATTTCGGGCGGCGGCACATCGGATGTTTATTTGGTCATGGCACGCACGTCCGAAGACGGACCAAAAGGCGTGAGCACGTTTCTCGTTCCAAAAGACGCAAAAGGCATCAGCTTCGGCAAAACCGAAGACAAAATGGGATGGAACAGCCAACCGACAGCGCAAGTCATATTCGACGATTGCATTATTCCTGCCCGTAATCGCCTCGGCAGTGAAGGCGAAGGATTCACCTTCGCGATGAAAGGGCTGGACGGAGGCCGCATCAACATCGCGGCTTGCTCTCTGGGCGGGGCAAAAGCGGCCATGAAAGCGGCGGCGAATTACAGCGTTGAGCGCAAACAATTCGGCAAACCAATCGCCGAGTTTCAAGCGACCCAAATGAAGCTGGCGGATATGGCCACCGATTTCGCGGCGTGCCAGCTCATGACGTATCGCGCGGCACATGCCCTCGACACCGGCGACCCCCGTGTGCGGGAAAAATCAGCCCAAGCAAAACGTTTTGTAACGGATGCCTGCTGGCATATTGTAGACGAAGCCCTACAACTGCACGGTGGATATGGCTACATCAAAGATTACGGCATTGAGCGGATACTCCGCGATTTGCGGGTTCATCGCATTCTTGAAGGCACAAACGAAATCATGCGGACAATCATCGCCCGCCGCATCCTCAAAGACGTAAAAGACGCAACCCTCGACGAAGCGTTCTCAGTCTAACGGCGCGAGAAACAACACCACTGTTCAGGTCTACTTTTTGGCTTCCACAGCGCGCATTGCCCCGGCAAGTGCGCCCGAACCTTCTGTTTTCAGCGCTTCAGTCACTCCCTCAAAATCAGCCGCATTTTTATTCTGGCTGAGCTTTGCAGTGGCTTCCAATCTATCAACGACCATCCTGAACGCGACGATGCCACGCAGCATCGAGGCGGTATAGCTTTCAGGCGCATCGGCGACTTTCCACGGATCATCGCGCGGTTGCTCCATCGCGTCGGTCAGCAGATCAACGGCTTCGTGGCTATGGTCCATCTCAGTCAGAATTTGTGGAATACCGCGCGCATGAACGGCGATATAATTCCACGTCGGAACAACCTTTCCAGTTTCCTGCTTGGTCGCATACCAATTCGGCGAGACATATCCTTGCGGTCCACGAAACACGGCTACAGCCCGGACAGACCCGCCAAGCTCTTTCCAATGAGGATTGGCCCGCGCAAAATGGCCATAAAGAACCAGACCATTTTCTTCATCACGCACAATCAGCGGCAAGTGACTGACATGCGGACCATCGGGTCCATTCGTGGCGAAGCTCGCAAGCGGGTATGCTGTTAAAACACGCCTGATCTCAACAGGATCGTTCAGTTGAAATGCATCTGGAACGTACATACAGCGCCCTCACATTTCAGGCAGAATTATTCCTCGTCAATCCTCACGCCCATAGCGATGCAGCTCTAGGCCCTCAGTGCTGAACCAATCCGTCCAGTCCTTATAATCAGGGACCAGTTCTTCCACCAATTCCCAAAACTTTGGTCCGTGGTTCATCTCGTGCAAATGCGATACTTCATGCGCAGCAAGGTAATTCAACGCCCCTTCCGGCGCGAGAATGACGCGCCAGCTATAGGAAAGCGTCCCGCTCGAAGAACAGGAACCCCAGCGGCTTTTGGTGTCACGAATCGCGACGCGCTTAAACTTTGCTCCTAAAGCATCAGCATGGGCATTCGATCTCTCTACCAACGCGGCACGCGCCTCGCGTTTCAACCAGCGATCAAGCATTCCGGGCAGCATTTCAGGGTCACAGCCGACACGGATCACACCGCGATCCACCTCGACTCTGCGACGTTTGCCGGGATGAACCCGGTGATACCGGCCACGGTAGGGAAGCATCATCCCAAATTCGAAAGGAATAGCGGCTGGCGCGGCTTCGATTCGTGCCTCGAGCCACTCACGATTCGCCTCCGCAAACCGCACAGCATCATCCAGACGAAACCGCACAGGAAGTGTCATACCGATAGCGCCCGTCGCGCGGCTGACACTCAATGTCACACGCTTCGCAGTTCTCCGTCTTCGCACAGTGATCGGAGCATCAATTCCGGCAATGTTGAGACTTGTAACGGGCTGCATAAACTACTTTCTGCTACCTTTGATGAATTCTGCGACTTTTGGTTGAATAACGTCGCGCCATCGCCTTCCGTTAAACTGACCATAATGTCCGACATCGGGATTAGTGTATTCTATCTTCATATCATCCGGCAGGCTATTGCAAAGACCGTGCGCGGCGTGGGTTTGACCAGCTCCGGTAATGTCGTCTTTGCCACCCTCAATTGTCATCAGCGGAATGTCCGTAATCAAGGATGGATCAACTTTGCGGTCGCGTACAGTCATTTCACCTTTCGCAAGCAGTTGGCGCTGGAAAACCACATCAATCGTCTGCAGATAAAACTCGGCAGTCAAGTCCATAACTGCAAGATATTCATCATAAAATTTACGATGAGCAGCTTCAGCATCATCATCGCCTTTAACCAGATTTTCGAACTGACTAAATGCCGCTGTCATATGCCGATCCATGTTCATCGACATAAAGCCCGTAAGCTGTAAAAAGCCGGGGTATACTCGACGCATCGCACCGGCATGGGGCATCGGAACCAAGGCAATCATGTTCGATTCAAACCATGCCAGCGACCGTTGACCGGCGAGCTTAGTTGGCTCGGTCGGGCTGACCCGTGTATCGATGGGGCTGCCGGTCAATATTAGAGATGCCGGACGGCACGGATCATTATCCTCAGCCATCAATGCTGCCGCAGCCAAGGCCGGAACTCCGGGCTGGCACACACCCATTACATGGGTATCAGGGCCGAGTTCCTGCAAAAATTCAATGAGGTAATGGACATAATCTTCAAGATCGAATGATCCTTCGACCAACGGAACATTCCGCGCATCCCGCCAATCGGTCACATAAACATCGTGACCGGGCAGCATTGCCATGACCGTACCGCGCAAAAGTGTCGCAAAATGCCCCGACATTGGCGCGATCAACAAGACTTTAGGGTCTTTCCCTTCAACGACACCATTTCCAAAACGCCGAAACCGCTTCAACCGTCCAAAAGGCTTATCGCAAAGAATTTCCTCACGAATCGCCCAAGTGTTTCCATCGACCTCAATCAGATCAATCCCGAATTCGGGACGCCCGTAGCGTGACGTGGCGTTATCAAACATCTCGAAAGCGGCAGCAGTTGTCCGCGCGCCATATGATTCTGCCCAAGGATTTCGCGGATCACGCAACGCATCCGTTCCCATCTTCGCGAATTGACGCCACGGAGTAATCGCAGCATGGGTCCATTCGTAGGCGTGATAAAGCATTATCGTTCGACTTTCGTTCGCAGCGGTTGCTGACTTCCGTCCTTAGGCTGCACTGTTTTGGGACGGCTGACCAATGGTTTCTACACAGATTAATAAGAGTCTTATTGCTGCGCTGCAATATGAATACCACACGAATAAGGAATAGCGGCTTTGACATAGGTGAAAACCTGTGGCATTCCGCGCCTCTCACCAGATATTGAGGAACGCTTTCCATGGTCAAACCCGAGTGGGGTGTCAAAAGGTTGTGTATGAGCTGCAATGCGCGGTTCTACGACCTTCACAAAGACCCGATCATATGCCCTGCATGCGAAACAGTTCTTGACCTTGTCGCGATGAACAAACCGCGCCGGGGTACAAAAGCGGCCACCGCCAAGAAAGCCGCCGGGAAAAAACCCATCGCGGTTGTGGAAGATGATGATCCATTGGTCGAACTTGAAGTTCCTGATGAGGATGCGGAGATTGACGAAGAGGACGATACGACGGTTCTGTCGATGGACGATGATGACGATCCGACAGAGCCTGTTGTCGCCAAAGGCAAAGGGGCTTCCGACGACGAAGACGACCCGTCTGATTTCGTAGCGGAAGGTGATTTACTGGATGATACGGATGACGAAGAAGATGAAGACGATGATGAAAGCGTCTCCACCGGCAAAAAGAAAAAGAAAGTCATCATTGACGATGATGAAGATGAAGACGACGAAGATGATGAGGAGGACGATGACGAATAAAACGTCAGCCTTTTTCCCGGAACATCAGCTTTAGAGTTGATTTTGAAGGTGCGCCCGCATAGACGTTGTGCATCTTATTGGGGCCTTAGCTCAGCTGGGAGAGCGCCTGCATGGCATGCAGGAGGTCAGCGGTTCGATCCCGCTAGGCTCCACCAAATTACCGCTAAGAGTCGATAATTCCTTAATCTAAACAATATCAATACCTTGGTTCTTCGCAGTTGCCGGCTTCAGTGCATGAAAAGAGAAACTGATGTTTTACCGACTGGATGCACCTGCACAAATCGGAGTGACGTGCAGCAAAAAATCCTGCGTCATCCGAGGGCTAGCGAAGAAAATTACTGCTTATTAAGTACAGCGATAACACAGACAAGAGAAACAAAATGTACATTCTTTATATTGAACAGGGTTGCCCGTTCGGCGATCGCGTAATGGCATTTATGAAAAAGAATGGCATCGAAGCAGAATTACGCGACCGGGACACCGGGCGCCACGAACAGGAACTGATTGCCCGGGGCGGAAAGCGCCAGACACCATATCTTG
Source organism: uncultured Neomegalonema sp. (assembly GCA_937995735.1). Classification (GTDB taxonomy): domain Bacteria; phylum Pseudomonadota; class Alphaproteobacteria; order Rhodobacterales; family Rhodobacteraceae; genus JAHDDY01. The sequence continues at coordinate 25,301 of CALKIZ010000053.1, forward strand.
TTGATGAAGACGCTAAGGTGGAGATGTACGAGTCGGCAGATATCATTGCATATCTGAGCCAAAAACACGGAGTCGGTTAACCTATACCTGGCTTCCCGGGAAACCCGAAATTATGGGGTTGACGAGAGCTGCTGATACGATTGCGCATCTTGCGATGATGTGCCCCGGTTTTCATTCCCGAAACGGGCGCTGCGGCTTGTGAGTGCGTGTGTGGCTTCAACGCGATGAAGACGGCACGAAGCATCTGCGACGAAAAGCATCAATCAAATGTCGCGAAGGGGCTTCGTATCTGTGACGCTCTCCCGTAAGCAAGACAGATGAACACAATGCCGACTCTGCCCGCGAACACCGACTGGCCTGTTATGCAGCCGGGATGGGTGTGGCTTGTGGGGGCCGGACCGGGCGATGCGGGCTTGCTTACGCTTCATGGACTAAACGCAATTCAGCAAGCTGATGTGATTGTCTATGATGCCTTGGTTGGTGAAGACATTCTGAAATGGGCCAAGCCGGACACCCAAATCGATTATGCCGGCAAACGGGGCGGTAAGCCCTCCCCCAAACAACGCGATATTTCTTTGAAGCTGATCGAATACGCCAAAGCGGGAAAGCGTGTGCTTCGTCTAAAGGGAGGTGATCCTTTCGTCTTCGGACGCGGCGGAGAAGAGGCACAAACTCTCGTCGAAGCCGGTGTTAATTTCCGCATCGTTCCGGGGATCAGTGCCGGTATTGGCGGGCTGGCCTATGCCGGGATTCCGGTGACTCACCGCGATGTAAATCAAGCGGTCACTTTCGTGACGGGTCACGACGCCAGCGGCAACGCCCCCAGCGCAGTGAACTGGCGCGCCTTGGCGGAATCGTCGCCGGTGATCGTCTGCTACATGTCGATGAAGACACTCCCAACAATCGTAGCGAGCTTGATTGAAGGGGGCCGCGATGGAGCCGAACCTGTCGCCATTGTCACAAACGCGACCCGCCAGAATCAAAACGTCCTCGAGACAACGCTCGCCCAAGCCGTCGAAGACGCCGCCGCTGCAACACTCGCTCCGCCAGCAATTATCTGCATTGGCCGTGTGACACTTATGCGCCAAACGCTGGACTGGGTGTCGCAGATGTCAGGCGAACCACCTCGTAGTCTTGATCCGCTTGGCGTTCGCGATGGTGGTATCCGAGACGTGTCTTAGCGGGTTTGTCATAACCTCCAGGCTTTAGAAGATGATGCCAAACGGTCCACCAACAGGGTTCATTATCTCAGCGCCTTCCTCCGGCGCAGGCAAGACGACCGTGACACTGGGCTTGCTCGCCGCTTTGAAAGCGAGCGGCGCGGAACCTTCCTCGGCCAAGACCGGACCGGACTACATCGACCCGGCCTTTCATGCGGCGGCAACCGGACATCCATGCATCACTCTTGATCCTTGGTGCGCCTCACCCGATCAGCTTCGCGCAAGAGCAATGGCGAGTGAAACGCCGCTGCTTGTTGTAGAAGGTGCGATGGGCCTTTTCGACGGTGCGCCTTCTGATCAGCCTATGGGCCATGGCTCGACCGCCGATGTAGCGCAAGCGCTCAACGTGCCGGTTATCCTCGTGATTGATGCTGCGCGCCGTGCCCAAACCGCCGCAGCCATCGTCCATGGGCTGGCGACGTTTCGCCCCGACATAAAAATCGCCGGTGTCATTCTGAACCGCATCGGCAGCCCGCGACATGAGATGATGATGCGAAATGCCGTTGAGACCATCGCTCCTGTCCTCGGCGCAATTTCGCGCGATCCGGCGCTCAATGTCCCCTCGCGGCATCTCGGCTTGCAACAGGCGAGCGAGCTTCAAGACTTGGATGAACTGCTCGCCAAGCTAGGCAAAACTATCACAGCCCATTGCGATCTGGACGCAATCCGCGCCATCGCATCCCCCGTTACGCAGGGCGATACTCCAAAGCACCTTACCCCGCTTGGCCAACGCATCGCCATCGCGCGCGACGACGCTTTCGGGTTTGCCTATGCCCATATGATCGAAGATTGGCGTGCGCAAGGCGCGGAAATTTCATTCTTCTCACCACTCGCCAACCAAGGCCCAAACACTGATTGCGATGCAGTTTTCCTCCCCGGCGGTTACCCCGAACTTTACGGAGGGCAGATTTCAAGCGCGCGCAAATTCCGGGCGGGCATGATTAATGCAAAAAACCGCGAAGCCTTAATCTATGGCGAGTGTGGCGGCTATATGGTCCTCGGGCAAGGTTTAATCGACAGTTTTGAGCAACGTCATAAAATGCTCGGTTTCCTCGATCTTGAAACCAGCTTTGCCGTGCGCAAATTATCACTCGGGTATCGTGACCTTACTCCGCTTTTAGACATGCCATGGTCAACGCCTTTGAAGGGACACGAGTTCCATTATTCCACCATTGTAAAAGCCGAAGGACCTCCTCTCTTTAACGCCTCCCCTGCTGCATCGGACACAGCGACTCCCATCGGATTACGCGCGGGCAAAGTCATGGGCAGCTATGCGCATGTTGTCGAGGCCGGATAGAAAAAATCAACCGGGATTGCGCCCTCCAACTACGGGAGTCGCACCGATCTGACGCCCGCGCAGCGCCAAATACATCCCGGCTCCAACAATCATAATCACCCCGATAATCGCCTCAGGGGGCGGCACTTCTGACCACAGAAGATAGGCAAAAATACTCGCACCGATCACATGCGTATAATCAAACAAAGTCAGAAAACTCGACTCCGCCAGTTGATACGCTCGCGTCAAACCCCCAACCCCGATCACAGCCCCCAGCGCCAAACCCGCCATCATCCCGACGACTTCAAGCGACGGCATTGACCATCCGCCAAAGATAAACGGCGCAGCCTCCAGCCGGTTCACGCCGACCGGAAAAACCGTCAGGGCAACAGCACCAATCAACCCCATCAAACCAAAGGCAAAGAAGTTCGCGAATAACAGCGCAAACGGAGATTCATCGCGGCATTTCTGGCGCGTGATAATCACGCAAAACGCATAGAAAGCGCCTGCAATCACCGGCATAATCGATAGCCACTGAATGCCTGCCTGAAAGGGCTGCAAAATCACCAGCACACCAGTGAAACCAACCAGCACCGCACAGGCACGACGCCACCCAACTTGCTCGCCCAAAAACAGCGCGGCAAATGACAGCACAAACAGCGGCGCGGTGAACAAACCCGCCGTCGCTTGCGCCATCGGCATCATCGGAATCGACCCGAAGAAAAACAGCATCGAAATCGCCATCATTGCCGCACGCAGGCACACCCAGAACGGCTTTTTCTGGCGCAATGTTCCTCCCGTAAAGACCATGGCAGCAACGGCAACGATCGGAAGCGCGAAGAGCGCACGGATCAAATGGAACTGCCAAACCGTAATATCGTCACTCACCGCCCGCACGAGATTATCAATGAAGCTCATGAGAAACATGCTCGCCGACAATAAAGCGGCGGCAAAAACGGGACGATCAGCGGTCATTGAGGCTCCTTAGGTGGGATCGGTGTTTCACTATCATCGGACCACGGGATCTCGCCATAATTCTGAGGCCGCGCCCGCGCAGGCCGCCCTTCACGCCAAGCCACAAACCCGCCGGATGCCGCAATCAGGACCATGCCCAAAACGGTCATCGAAGAGGGAAGCGTTTGCCACACGGCAAAATCCAGCACCGGAATGATGGCCAGATAAGCATACTCAAACGGCGCAATCCGGCTGGCATCGGCCAATTGATAGGCCCGTACACTCGATTGCATTCCGATAATATGAGTCACGGAGGTCACCAACAGCAACCCGACAACCAACCACGAAATCTCCGCCCATCCGGTTGTTAATGCGGTGTAATTCTCTCGTGTTTCGGGTTCAAAGGGAATTGAGTCGATTATCAAAACGGCCAAAACCGCAACCACGACGTAAACGCCATTATGCATCATGGATAATGCAAAAGCCGGATCAGCACGACAGCGCCAGCGCGTCACCACAACGCCCATCGCATAGCACATCGCCGCACCAACCGGCATCAGCGCGGCAAGCTGCATATCGCCGCCCGGCTGAACAATGCAGAGCACCCCGGCAAAACCACCAATGATTGCGACGATGCGGCGAGGGCCGATTGGCTCGCGCAAGATAACGGCGGCAAATAATGTGATCAGCATTGGCCCGATAAAGAAAGACGCGCTCGCTTGAGATAAAGACAAAAACGGCAGTGAGGCATAAAACAAAATATACGCACCGCACATAAACCCGCCGCGCAACACAGGCCAGAGCCATTGAGTTGGGCGCAGCTCGCGGCGCTTACCCAGACTTTCAGCAATCAGCCACAGTAAGATCAAAACGAAGATCGAACGGATCAACTGCGCCTGCCAAACAGACGCCGTTTCAACGATCTTTTTGACAATCGCGTCCTGAATACAAAACGCCACCATCGCCGTCAGGATCAAGGTAATCGCCCGCCGGTCGTTGCCACCATCATCAATGGTGTTGAAACTTTGCTCCGGCGCAGCCATCGTTTCCTCCGCGTATTATACTTTTGAAAGTCCAGATCATCAGCGTGGAGGAACCCATGGATTCAATCGACGCCTTTCGCGACCTCCTCATGTCGCTCGCGGATGTTTATGCACAAGAAGACCGCGACGGCGCGCGTGTGCTGGTCGATGCCTATCGCGCGGCAGCACAGGATACGGCTCCGACTCCCTGCCCGCCATACCAGCCGATGAATGCCGCTATTCTGGCCTCGACGGAAACGGCAAAGACGGCGGCGGCGAAAGCGGCACGCGCGGCACATTCTGTTTTGCCTTGGGCGCGAACCGGAAAGCTGGACGAGCAAATTACCAAAGAAGTCTCCGATGTTTTTTCCGTTGCAATCTTGATCGGCCCCGGCGCGCTCATTCACAACGACACTGTGATGGGAGGGCTATTCGTTCAGCGCTCTGGCGCGCTCTATCCTGCCCATGCTCATGCCGCCGAAGAAACCTACGCTATGATCGCGGGTACGGCAGAATGGCAAAAAGATTTCGGGGCTTGGGAAGAGCATAAAGCGGGTGACCTCATCCACCATCCCACAAATATTCCCCACGCGACCCGCACCAGATCAATGCCCATTATGGCGGCGTGGCGTTGGAGCGGCGATATCAGACCCTCAACCTATCGCATGTGTGAAGCCCCGGACTCTCACGGAGTTCAGTCATAGGAAAACATCATCCTTTACCGGTGAAGGATGTTCAAATTACCAATATTTTCAAGGCTTAATCATCCGGTGGAGGCCATCTGGTGCGCGCCATTAAATCACATTCAGACAGCAACTCATCCACCTCTCGCGCAGGCACATCTCTGAAACCGGGCGGCGCACCGGGGCGCAAAGGACCATAGCGTCCGGGTCCGGGTGGGGCCGCCTTCCGGCGTTCCATCACGCGCAGCAACCGCCGCGCTTGCGCGGGCATATCCTCCAAAGCCCGCAATAGCGCTTGCATCCGCCTACACACACGCCGCGCCCGTGCAGCCTCGCGCATAGCGTCTTGAACGTTCTGAGAAACCGGCTCCGGTCGGGACGTACGTCCCCGCTCGTCAAAAAACCGGATTGCCGGACCGGGGCCACGGGGAATGCGCTGTCCGTTTGAAAGCTCAGTGAAAAATTTCCGGCGATCAAACAACCAAAAGACCGGCACACGATCTTTCGGTTCTTGCCGGGCGTTTGTCTTACCGCGCGCCCTTTTTCGCGCATGTTTTCTTCCATCAAGTGCAGGTACGAAGTGCATCCGCTTCGCCAAAAAGAAAACCAACCGCCGCGTCGCAGATTCAGCAGGCAGCAAATCACGCAAAACCATGTTCCGAAGAAAAGACGGCAAACGCGACGGAACGTCACCATCAGGCGCAAGACCAATCAACGCAAACAACCCCGTCAGCAAACGCAACAGAGCCGTCCGATGATAAGAAATCGCCCGCTCCGCCTCCATATTTGCTCCGTGGTTTCATTCAATGAAATTAGAACATACAAAGAACTTGCAAAATTTGCAACCTCAGATTTTTGGAAACCGATCTCCAAAGACCCGACATCATGCCCCTCCCACATTTCGATACAGCTTAATCAAGCCTCCTCAAGATGAGTTAATCCATTGATATTAGTCTAACCCTCATCCTGAGGAAGCCCGGTAGGGCTGTCTCGAAGGATGGATAAACGCTTCAAAACACCTCAAAGAAAATCCGCTTCACACCCCATCACATCCCACCAACCTGCCTTGCATCCCTCAAAAAATATGGTAGCATCACTGCCATAAATCGGGAGGCAGATTGATGGACGCTCGAACCGTTTCGCTTGATGACCGTTATGAGCTGGACCATGGCCGCGTCTTTATGAACGGGCTACACGCGCTGACCCGCCTTCCCCTTGTCCAGATGAAGCGTGATCGCGCTGCGGGCTTGAACACCGGAACCTTTATCTCTGGCTACCGGGGGTCGCCGCTCGGAGGATATGATCAAGTCCTCATGCGCGAAGAAAAGCGCCTGCGCGAGAACAACATCGTCTTCCAACCCGGCGTCAACGAAGACCTCGCGGCAACGGCAATTTGGGGCGCACAGCAAGCCCATATGTCGCCGGGTGCAAAACATGACGGCGTTGTCGGCATCTGGTACGGCAAAGGGCCGGGGGTTGCGCGCACCGGCGATGTTTTCCAACATGCGAACGCGGCAGGCACGGCTCCCCATGGCGGCGTCTTGGCACTCGCGGGCGATGATCACGCTGCGAAATCGTCGACTGTCCCGCACCAATCAGAACATTTCCTGTCTGCATCAGTAATCCCGACACTCTACCCCTCCTCCATTCATGAATTCATCGAGATGGGTTTGCTCGGCATTGCAATGTCGCGCTATTCCGGCTGTTGGGTCGGCATGAAAGTCATCGCCGACACCATCGAGACAACAGCAACCGTCGACATCCGCAACGAAGATCGCGTCTTTACCACTCCGACTGATTTCGAGATGCCCCCCGGTGGCCTGAACATCCGCTGGCCCGATGATCGCTGGGAACAAGATCACCGTTTGCAAACCTATAAGGGCTATGCAGCGATTGCTTTTGGCCGCGCGAATGGCGTCGATAAGATCGTCATGGATACACCGAAAGCCCGCTTTGGCATTATCACCTCCGGCAAAGCCTATGAAGATACCCGCGAAGCCCTGCGCCAACTCGGGATTGGCGAGGCCGAAGCCTCCGCGATTGGTATGCGCGTTTATAAAGTCGGGATGCCGTGGCCGCTCGAACCCGAAGGCGTCAGGCATTTTGCCGAAGGTCTGGAAGAAGTCCTCGTCATCGAAGAACGCCGCGAGATCATCGAATTTCAGATCAAGCAGCAACTCTTCAACTGGCGCGCCGATGTCCGGCCCCGCATTATCGGCAAGTTCGACCACGAAGATAAACCGAACCTGCCGCTGGATGTCGAGCTGACAACAGGTAAAGTCGCCCGCGCCATTGCCGATAGGCTCATGGCTCTCGACCTCGAACCGGGCTTGCGACAGCGCATTGAAGAAAAACTCCGCTGGTTCGAAGACCGCGCCAAGCTGCGTGAACAGCACACGCCGCCCATCATCCGAATGCCGTATTTCTGCGCAGGCTGTCCGCACAACACCTCGACCAATGTACCTGAAGGCTCGCGCGTGGGCGCAGGCATCGGCTGTCATTTCATGGTAACGTGGATGGACCGGGGCGATGCCGGTTTTTCGCAAATGGGCGGTGAAGGCGCGCAATGGCAAGGCATGGCGCATTTCACCGACGAGAAACATCAATTCATCAATATCGGTGACGGCACATACTTCCATTCAGGAATGCTCGCGATCCGCCAAGGCGTCGCCTCGGGTGTCAATCACACCTACAAAGTCCTCTACAACGATGCCGTCGCGATGACCGGAGGCCAAAAAGTCGATGGCCCGCTCTCGCCTCAGCATGTCGTGCGCCAGATGCACGCCGAGGGCGTCACCCCGATTGTCCTCGTCACGGACGAGCCGGAAACCTACAGCGCCAGCGACCTGCCCGCCGGGACCACAATCCGCCACCGCGACGAGCTGGAGACCGTGCAAAAAGAGATGCGCGAGATCAAAGGCTGCTCCGGCATTGTCTTTGTTCAAACCTGCGCCGCCGAAAAACGCCGCCGCCGGAAGCGCGGCACATTCCCCGATCCGTCCAAGCGCGTGTTCATCAATCCCGAAGTCTGCGAAGGCTGCGGCGATTGCTCGGTGCAATCCAACTGCGTCGCCGTCGAACCTCTCGAAACCGCTTTGGGTCGCAAGCGCAAGATCAACCAATCCGCCTGCAACAAAGATTTCTCCTGCCTCAAAGGATTCTGCCCCAGCTTTGTCACCATCGAAGGCGTCGAACCGCGCAAAGCCGCCGCCAAAGAAATCGACCCGGACTCGATCCCCGCTCCGATGCAGGCCCGCGCCCTCAACGATGCCTATAACATCGCGATAACAGGCGTCGGCGGCACGGGCGTTTTGACCATCGGGTCGGTGATGGGCATGGCGGCGCATATCGAAGGCAAAGCGTCGATGATCCTCGACATGGCGGGCCTCGCGCAAAAGGGTGGCGCGGTGTTCTCCTATCTGCGTCTCGCGGACGATCCCGACAAAATCACCAGCCCGCGCATTGTCACCGGCGGCGCGGATTTGCTACTCGCCGCTGATGCAGTCGTCGCCGCCTCAAAAGACGGCGTGATCCTCTGCGATCCAACGCGCACGCAAGGCGTCGTCAACACCCACCTCACGCCGGTCGCAGGCTTCATCAAAGACCGAGATATAGATTTCCGCACCGACCTGACCCGTGAGAAAATCGCCCGCACGGTTGAACATGATGAAGGCTTCCATGACTTTACCGCACTGGCCGAACGCGCGCTCGGCGATGCGATCATGGGTAATATGATGATGATGGGCTACGCGCTGCAAAAGGGCCTGCTGCCCGTCGGCCTACACGCGATCCTGCAAGCCATCGGCTTGAACGGTGTTGCCGTTGAGAAAAACATCCAAGCCCTGCATTGGGGCCGCAAGCTCGCCGCTGATCCGGTTTCCGTCAGCGAATTGCTCGGCGAAACCAAAGCCGAGCCGATGCCGCAGACCCTCGACGAGATCATTGCCCACCACGAGCACCACCTGACCGGCTACCAAAACAAGCGCCTCGCCAAACGCTATCGCAAGCTGGTCGATCAAGTTCGCAACAGCAATGAAGCATTGGCCGAACCCGTCGCCCGAAACTACGCGAAACTGCTTTCCTACAAAGACGAATACGAAGTCGCGCGCCTCTACACTGATGGCCGTTTCGAGAAACGCATCGCAGAGGCTTTCGACGATGGCGGCACAATCAGCTTCCACCTCGCCCCACCATTTATGGGCGGTAAAGATGCCAGTGGCCGCCCGAAGAAACGCACATTCAGCAAGCGCATGATGACCGGCTTTCGCATTCTGACAAAGCTAAAGGGTCTGCGCGGCACATGGTTCGATCCGTTCGGACGCACCGAGGAACGCCGCGCCGAACGTCAACTCATCAAGGATTACGAGGCCGACATAAAACGCGCCCTATCCGCGCCCAACCGCGAGGCAGCACTGGCTCTAGCCACCCTGCCGGATCAAATCCGAGGCTATGGCCCGGTCAAACTAGAATCCATGAAAGACGCCGCCCTCCGCCGTACGGAACTCCTAGCTGCCCTCGACACAACCGCCGAGGCAACAAACATCGCAGCGGAATAAATACGCACTATTCCCTCTCCCCTCGGGAGAGGGGTAGGGTGAGGGGCGACACACGGTAGGACACTTTATGCCTGAAATTCCGATACGTGCATTCCTGGTATCACTCGTCGTGCTTCGAAAGACAGATGCTCGGCATGAAGTTCTACTCCTCGAACGCACCCAAACCTTAGTAGGAGAATGGTGTCAGGTTTCCGGGAGTATCGAAGAAGGAGAAACGGCATGGCAAGCCGCCTTGCGTGAACTGAATGAAGAGACAGGATTAAAACCCGGCGCTCTATATTCAGCTGATACATGCGAGCAATTTATGAAGCGGATCGTGATGCAATCACGATGGCTCCGGTGTTTGTTGCCTATGTTGATAAAACCGCGACGGTTACTTTGAACCATGAGCATAGCGATTATCAATGGGTCGATTTCGATACTGCGAGAGCCATGGTCACTTTTGGCGGGCAAAGGCGTGTTCTTAGCTGGATAGAAGAAGAGTTTATCAACCGACCACCCAGCCAACATCTTTTGATCCAGATCACCTAATCGAAGAAATAACATCCTTTGAAACTTCCCTCTCCCCTCGGGAGAGGGTTAGGGTGAGGGGCCGCACGATTCATCAACGAAAGCCCCACGCTTATGCAACGCATTTTCGACGGCCATAACGACACGATCAATCATTTGCAGCGGATTGGCGACACCACCGGCGAAGGCTTCTTCGAGGGCGGTGTCCTTGCACATCTCGACCTGCCCCGTGCGCGCGAAGGCGGTTTTGCAGGTGGGTTTTTCGCTCTGTGGTCCCCGGCTCCGAATACGCCGATGAATGAATTCACCGCCGGTGACGGGACGGTCATGCATGAAGACCCGATTGATGCTGTGCCGCCCGAATTCGCACGCGACACGCTGTTCGCGCAAGCCGATCTCGCCCTTACAATGGCAGAGCAAGACAGCTTTCGCCTTTGCACGAATGCGGCGGAGATCGAAGACGCCGCAGATGATGGCGCCATCGCCGCGTTGCTGCATTTAGAGGGCGCGGAAGGGATTGGCGAAGATTTGGCCGAACTCGACACCCTCTATGACAAAGGCCTGCGTTCCGTCGGCCCCGTCTGGTCACGCCCGAATATTTTCGGCCACGGCGTGCCATTTCATTTTGACAAATCGCCCGATACCGGCCCCGGCCTCACCGATGCGGGACAGCGCTTGGTCAAGCGATGCGCCGTGAAAAACATGATCGTCGATCTCGCCCATATGAACGAGGCCGGTTTTTGGGACATTGCGAAAATCTATGACGGCCCATTGCTCTCAACGCATTCCGGCGTTCACGCTCTTTGCCCTGCAACAAGGAACCTAACGGCAAAACAGCTTGATGCCATCGCAGAGCGCGGCGGCATTGTCGGTCTGAACTATCATTGTTCGTTTCTCCGCAAAGACGGCAAACAGGATTCCGATACGGATTTAGAAATCATGATCCGCCATCTCGACGCCCTTATCAATGCACTAGGCGAAGACGGCGTGGCGCTCGGGTCAGACTTCGACGGCGCATTGATGCCCGATGCACTCCGTGACGCCAGTAAACTCCCTGCTCTTATCGCCGAGATGGAGAGCGCAGGTTTCGGCGATGAATTAATCTACAAAATCTGCTGGTTAAACTGGGTCACCATGATCCGCCGGATTGTCGGTTAAAAGCCTCTTCCAATCGTAATTTAGCAGTTCACACTTAAAACACCTCGTCGTGACCATGATTGTACGTCACGCGGCAGCGGTTATGCTAAATAATACGTTCAGGCGTTTGGAAGGGACAGTTTGTCCATGGCGGAACAGAACGAAGTTCAGGCGGGTATAACGCCGCTTTTCCCTCGATTATGGCGCTATTGCCTCGTATTAACCAGCAATCATGATCGCGCAAACGACCTCGCTCAAGCTACTTGTCTCCGTGCCATTGAAAAGGCGCATCAATTCGAAAAAGGAACAAATTTAGATCGTTGGCTGTTTCGAATTGCTCAACGACTTTGGTTTAATGAACTTCGAGCCACCGCAGTCAGACAAGGTGGAGGACTTGCCACATTAGACGAAATCGAAATACCTGATCCAAAATCTGACTCTGAAACGAATTTATATGCCCGTGAAGTGTTATTATCAGTGACTAGACTGCCAGAGGCGCAACGAATGACAGTGCTATTGGTTTATTTAGAAGGTTATAGTTACCGCGAAGCTGCGGTTGAACTGGATATCCCTGTCGGGACGGTCATGAGCAGGTTATCGGCGGCACGTGCCAAGCTCACAAGCGAAACCTCTTTTAAGAAGTTGAAGCACGGATGAGCCAGCAATTAAGTTTTTCGGATGACGAATTGACAGCGTGGCTTGACGGTGAAGCCGAGCAATCGCGTGCAAATCTTATCAAGGATGCAATGGAGCGCGATCCGGTTCTGCGTGCCCACATTGAAAACCTGTCCATTGATATGGATGCAATGAAAACTGCTTTTGATTCGCTGCTCACAAAAGCGCCAAAGATGCCTGTTATTGATGCGGGAGAATCAGTTCCGAAGCCAGCTAATACGTGGTCCGGCTGGCGTTCTGCGACAGCGGCAATAGCCATCATTGCCGCAGGCGCAGTTGGCTATATATCTGCGAATACTCAAGACACCAGTTGGCGCGGCTATGTTGCGGCATATCAGGCGCTTTATATCAACGAGACCCTTGCCTCAATCGACCGCGCGGATGATGCCCTTGATGAGGAATTATCCAGAATCTCGAATGCAATAGCAAAATCTATTGATTTGTCTGCGCTACAAGCCGTTGACGCGCTCAATTATAAAAGGGCGCAAGTCTTGGGCTTCGAGGGGCGTCCGCTCATCCAACTCGCCTTTCTGACAGACCAAGGCGATCCGGTTGCTCTTTGCATAATTCGCGCGGAAGACGGCGAAGCAATGTCAACTGTTCTCAAAGATATGGAAGGCATGAGCAGCGCATCCTGGGCTGATGAAAGCTTCGAATACCTGTTGATTGGCAGCGGCGATGACGCATTGATTGAAAAAGCGGCAAAGGCTTTTTCCTCCACAATCTGACGCCAGAAAAGCACACCTGAAAGTCCAGCGCACGAATCCGCTGGACCTACCTGCATCCAATATGCCTCCCTGCACTCGATTCGAGAATCTAGGGGACCTCACCGATGCTTAAAACGCCATATTTGCTCTTTTTAGGCGATGCCCACGACCAACTTTCTGCCAAAGTTGCGCAGGGTATCGTCGATTGGCGCCCCGATAATGCATTGGGCCAGATGCGGCTTGCAGGTTGTAAAGCCGATGTTGGCATAGCAGACATGACAATCGAAGAAGCAATCGCCAAAGGCGCAGGCACATTGGTTGTTGGCGTAGCAAACCGGGGCGGCTTTATCGCCGATACGTGGATTGATGAATTGGTCAAGGCTCTCGAGTCCGGCCTAGACATCGCAGCGGGCCTTCACAACAAGCTCGCGGATATTCCAATTCTCGTTGATACCGCCGCCAAGCATGGCCGCAAGCTGTTTGACGTGCGCCACGCAACTGAAAGCTATCCCGTCGGCAGCGGAGCCAAAAGAACCGGCAAGCGCCTCTTACCCGTTGGGACAGATTGCTCCTGTGGGAAGATGTACACCGCGCTGGCCATCGAAAAAGAAATGCGCGCACGGGGTTGGAAAGCCGATTTCCGCGCCACGGGGCAGACGGGCATACTCATCACCGGATCGGGCGTTCCCTTAGATGCCGTGATTTCAGACTTTATCGCCGGAGCCATAGAAACACTCGCTCCTGAAAACGATGTCGACCATTGGGATTTGATCGAGGGCCAAGGCTCCCTCTTCCACCCTGCTTACGCTGGCGTGACGACAGGGCTAATTCACGGCTCGCAAGCTGATGCGCTCGTGATGTGCCACGAACCAACCAGAACACACATGCGCGCCCTCCCCGATTATCCCGTGCGCGATATGGCCGACCTCATGCCTTATGCTTTGCAAATGGCACAGCTTACAAACCCGGATGTGAAATTCGTCGGCATCGCCATCAACACCAAAAACCTCCACGAAGAAGAGGCAATGACTTACCTCGCCAGCACCGAAGAGCGCTTTGGCCTGCCCACCGTAGACCCGGTACGCACAGGGGTTGGCCGCATTGTCGATACGCTCGCATGATCAGCGTTTCAGCAAAAATAGAACGCTTCAAACTGCGTGAAGTCTTTACGATCTCGCGGGGGTCACGCACAGAAGCAGAAGTCGTTACGGTCATCGCACAAGATGCCGCACACAAGGGATGGGGCGAAGCCGTTCCCTATAAACACTACGGCGAGACCCCTGACAGCGTTCTGGCACAGATCAAACAGATGGCCACCGCGATTGCAAACGAGGCAGACCCCATTGCCGCTTTGCAATCCCATCCCGCAGGCGCAGCCCGCAATGCGCTCGATTGTGCCTTATGGGACTTGCGGGCAAAATCAACGGGCCGTCCGGTTTGGGATTTACTCGGCTTGACAGCACCCGCGACAGTCACCACTGCCTTTACGCTTTCACTGGAAAGCCCGGATGTCATGCGCGAGAAAGCGGCAAGAGAATCCGCGCGGCCTTTGCTGAAAATCAAACTCGGCGGCGAAGACGACCTTGCGCGGCTGGAGGCGGTCCGCGACGGCGCACCAAATTCCGACATTATAGTCGATGCCAATGAAGGCTGGACCGTAGAAAGCTATACCGAAATCGCCCCGACACTCCTTCGCCTCGGGGTCAAGATGGTCGAACAACCCTTGCCCGCCGGTGAGGATGCCGCCCTTGCCGGAATCGACCGCCCTTTGCCGGTTTGTGCGGATGAATCCTGCCATACCAGCGCATCGCTGCCCGACCTCAAAGGCAAGTACGATATGATCAATATCAAGCTCGATAAGACAGGCGGCCTAACCGAAGCCCTCAAACTGCGGGAAGATGCCCGCGCTGCAGGCTTTCAGGTCATGATGGGCTGTATGGTCGGTACATCTTTGGCAATGGCCCCCGCCGTACTTGTCGCTCAGGGCGCGGAAGTTATCGACCTCGATGGCCCCCTCCTCCTTGGCGAAGACCGCGATCCGCCGATTACATTCAAGGGCAGCTTAATGTCCGCACCATCACCAGCGCTATGGGGATAGCATAGCGTTATGAGACGAGCGCTGCTTGCGGCGCGTCGTTGGTCACCGACTCACCATCGAGCAACGCATTCCAAACCGAAACCGCCTTCGCATTTTCATCTCTGGCGTTTTGCTTTGCTTGCTCCGCGCGAACCGCATCCCATGTTTTTTCTGGCGGATGAGCAAAGAGCTTCACCCACGGAGCCAGACTGCGATCAACAACCATACCGCCTTCTTGCGTCACTTGTTCCGGCAAGCCGTCCACATCACTCACGATCACTGGACGACCTGCGGCTCTGGCCTCCACACAGCTCAAACCATACGGTTCCCAACGCGACGGCAGAATAGCAACGTCAATCGCTTCATAAGCCTCGGCAGGATCATCCGTGCGCCCGTGAAACGTTACATTCGACGTATCATACGCCTGCGCTTCTAAGGCTTCACGTTTTGGACCGTCACCAAATATTTCGAGCGTCGCGTTTTTGGGTGCAATGAGCTTCCAAGCCTCGATAACTACATCCAAACCTTTTTGCTCATCAAGCCGTCCCACAAAACCATACCGGATAGTCTTGCTCGGTTTAGCCGGTGCAATGGCAAGAAAAGGCGCAAGATCAACCAACGGCGTCGCGACGACCGTCTTGCTTTCAGGAGCAACACCAATCGAATGCATCCAACCCGCTTGACCTTTCGAGACACAAACCACCTGATCAAACAAGGCATAGACCGTGCGCAGCAGAGTATGAAACCGCTTTTTATTCGGAACTCTGTGCTCTTCGAACCCGGCGGAATAACTGTGTTCAACATGGATCAACCGCGCCGAAGGATTACACGCGCGCAGGGCAATCAACATTGGCAGACTGCGCCACGAAATCGCCAAATGCGAGACAATCGTCGCCGCCGAATATTTCCGCGCCCGCATCGAATGACGCTGAACATGGAACACCTCATCACACGGACGCAACGCGGCAAGGCAGCCGAGAAAACGTGTAACACCGCCCATTCTGCGGTCATCAACGAGGTGAGCAACTTTATCAGAAAATTGACAATCCATGATCTTATCCCCCTGCTTTCATTGGAAAGGACCGCAGCCCCGACAGCAATAATCCCTCAATCGCCGCATAAATACGCGCGCCCGTGACACGCAGTACCGTCGCGGCTCCGAATGTCGTAATCGTCTTCAACGGTTGATCGAGAAAGATACGCGGCGAGCTTGCAAAAGACGCTTTCGCAAATGCCCAAGCGAGGCCCGGCTGACGCAAGCTAATGGCGCGCCGCGCGAGATACCGCAACTGGCAAGCCTTCGCGAGCGCACCATGCTCTGCGATAAACTCCGGTGCATACGCAGCCGTCTTTTGAACCATCTGCAACCACGTATCGTATTGCCGCAAGACATTCGCCGACAAGCCAGCCGGATTAACACGATAGCCGGTCAGTTGCTCAGCAATGCCTTCAATCTTCCATGATGTTTGCAGCGACAAACGAATCCAACATTCAATATCGGTGCTTTGGCGCAGGTCTTCATCGAACCAGCACGTATGCCCCTCAACAGGATGAGGATGCGCGATTTCATCCAGCATCGCGCGCCGCATAACAGGGGTCGACCCATTGCCGACGGGGTTCCGGTACAGCAAATCTGCGGGCGTAATATCCTTCGTTTGCGGCGTCTGGCGCAATCCGGTCGGATTACTCTCCAGATCAATCATCCAGCTTCCAGCAAAGGACAGCCCAACCGCCGGATCGCTTTGCAGATGCTCGATTTGTTTTTCCAGCTTTGTCGGCGCCCAAATATCATCAGCATCCAGCAATCCAATCAAATCGCCGCGCGCCATTCTAATACCGGTATTGCGGGCACTGTTCAGACCGCCATTTTTCTGTTGAACCATCAACAGCCGCTCGTCGTTATACGAATGAACGATACCGACGGAATTGTCGGTTGACCCGTCATCCACAACCAGCACTTCAAACGCGCCATAAGTCTGAGCCAATGCAGAGTCGATAGCTTCGCGCAGCGTCGCTTCACCATTGTAGACGGGTATTACGATTGTTGCGAATTCCATGAGAGTGATCCTTGCTTTAACGGTTAGAGAGCGCAGAGCGCATTTTATTCGGTGCAATAGTGCTTGCGAGCGCCGCCCCAATGGTCAGTGCGCCGCGTTTACGGTCATCAAAAAACCCGCGCGGAGACGTCATCACACCGCGCAACGCCAGCTTTGCCGAAACTGTTGGCGGCAACCCCAGACGCAAAGACCGACGCGCCAAATAACGCAGGTAACTTGCCTCGGCTTCTTTCAATGGTCCCCGCGAAGGCAATGCGCCAAGTTTTTGCGCGGTGGCAACGCTCTCACGCCACCCACCCAGCATCTTGGCCAAGTCAGATGAAAGACCGCCGATTGATGTTCGATAATGCAGCAACGTGAGACGCAAACCACGGATCGAATGTCCCAACGCGGCGGCACGGACCAACCACTCACGATCTTCGCCGTGGGTCATGTCTTCGCGAAACGGACCAATGGATTTCCAAGCCGTTTTGCGAACGATCACATTCGACATTGTTCCTACGAGATTTTCTTTCAATAGATCCAGCACCCCAAGCGGGTTCTCAGGAACCGTTGAAACGGTCACAGAATCTCCCGGCTTTTGATTGAAGAATGCAAAGCGGGAAAACGCAATATCGACCTCAGGGTTTTCATTCAGAAACCACACCATCGACGACAAACGCGACGCGGCCCAAACATCATCCGCATCCAAAAAGGCAATCAGCTCAGACCTTGCAGAGCGAATGCCACGATTCCTCGCCGCGCTTGCGCCTTTCGATGCGCCCGAGACAACGCGAACCCGCGCATCTGTCCGGGCAATTGCCGCCAACAGCTCGGGCGTTTCATCGGTTGATCCGTCATCAACGACAATGGCTTCCCAGTCAGTAAAAGATTGCGAAATCAAGCTGCCAAGCGTCGAGGCGAGCGTCTCAGCACTGTTACGGCAAGGAATGATCACCGAGATACGAGGCATAGAATATCCTTTCAAGACTTAGACTTGAGAATGAAAACCGTCGCGCCAATCTGAGCAACGAACGATGCGATAAGGTAAGTGTAGACCGATGCGGTCAGACCGAAATGGGCCGCAATCCCAAGGCCGGAAATTGTAACCACCGTGATTGCGATGGAGGCAACAAGATCGGTGTTCGCGCGATCTTCTGCACGCAGCCATTGGCTCGTCGCGGTCCAAATAACGGCAGGCGCAGCAGCAAGGCAGAGCACACTCACAAGGCCGCTGACCTCGGCCCAGCGATCTCCGAAAACGATCGGCACATAAACCGGCGCAAGAGCAGATTGGAGCAGAATAATCGGCACAATCACACACAGCGCCAACCGCAGCGCACCCGTCAGAGCTTCGCGCCGATCCGCATGATCACGGTGCGCACAAAGATGCGGAAATAAGGCGATGCCGAATGCCGTCGCGAAAGACGTAGCCAGACCCAGACCCGCATTGAAAGCAAAAAACCACACGCCCAAAGCTTCTAATCCAAGCACGGAACCAATGATGAGTTTATCGGCTTGCATCCGCAGGGCTTTGACAAGCTCCACACCAAGTACGGCAAGTCCAAAAGTCATAAAAGGTCGCAGCGGCGCATAACCGGCTTCATGCTCCGGCTTCCACGGCGACAACCGGCGCATCGCAACCGCCCAGAAAGGAGCCGTCAAAGCACGTGGTAAAATCATCGCGGCGGCGACGGGCCAAAAGAATAGCAACACCACAGTCAGCATCGCGCTGGCCACAATCTGCCCTCCCGCAATCGCGGCAACTGCCCGCGTTTGCCCATTGCGCATGGCGCGAAAGCACGAGATTAATCCGAACGGCATGAACAGAAATTGCACGGCAAAGACAACAATCAGAATAGCTGTCTCACGAGCATTACCGAAATAGTCAAAGCAAAGCGCAACCCCGCATGACAGCAGAAACAACCCGCTGCACAGCACCCAAAAAATTCGAGACGCTGTATTACATGTCGCTTCAAACTCTTCATCACTAGCGGCGATAATCCGTTGACCGACACCATTATCTGACAACGCCTTTAAAATCTCACCCGTAGCCAAAACCAAAGCGACAATGCCAAGCTCTGCGGGAAAGAGAACACGCGCCGCCATCATCGTCGCCCCGATGCGCGCGATCTTCGCAATGGCTTCGGACGCAGCCCAAACTGCAATCGTGCCCAACAGCGAGGAACGGGGTATGTCGGCGGTAAGTATCACGATGAGCGGCTCCGATAATCATTGATCTCGAAGCCTCTTGTCTCAAGTGTTGCGCCAAGTCTCAGAACGCACAGTCAAAATACGATATGTATGAGTAAAAACAACCAGATAGAAAAACACTTCACACTATAAAAACCAATAAATTATCCGAAAAATTCAATCTATTTCGCGTAACGCAAAACTATTTCGCCACTTCGCATTGCGTTATGCAGAAACCACGTAAATTTAATGCCGATATTGCAAAGCCTGTTGAAAATTATCGTTTTATTTCAATGGCTCCACAATTTCAAAACGGTTGGCGCGCCCTTCGCAAAGCATCTCCGCAACGCACAAGACGGAGACATGCGATGACATACTCAAGCACCCTGCCGACACATTCACTCTTCTCCATGGACCTCCTCAACGCGGAGCAAACCGAGGCCGTGTCGATGTTGCTCGGCGGTACAAAAAAGCGTGTGGCCTTTATCAACGCAGATTGCGTCAACCAAGCCGCCACCAATGAAGACTACCGCACGGCCTTATCTAAGATGGATGCTTTACTGCCCGATGGATCGGGTCTCGCACTCGCGGCGCGCATGATCGGCAAGCGCTTCACGAGCAACCTAAACGGCACAGACCTTTTCCCTGTGATCTGCGAAGAGGCACGCCGCACCGGAAAATCAATCTTCTTCCTCGGCGGCAAACCCGGCATCGCGCAAGCCGCCGCACAATCAGCACAAGGCAAATATCCCGGCCTTGTTATTGCAGGATTCGAGCACGGCTATTTCGACACGCAGAGCGAAGCGGCTGTCGTTGCCCGCATCAATGCAAGCAAGGCTGATATCCTCTTGGTCGCCATGGGTGTTCCAGCACAAGAAGCCTTCATAACGCGGCATTCCGATACCTTGACGCCTTCTGTTTGCATGGGTGTAGGTGGCCTATTCGACTTTGTTTCAAACAACATTCCTCGCGCCCCTAAGGTTGTTCGTGCATGGGGCGTGGAATGGGTGTGGCGTTTGGCGTGCGAGCCGCGCCGATTGGCAAAGCGGTATCTAATCGGCAACCCGCTTTTCATTCTTCGCGCCGCCCGCAATGCCATGCCGCAAAAAATCAGCGCGTATAGGCTTGGCAAACGTACTCTTGACTTGTTGATCTCCGGCACGGCTCTCGCACTCCTATCACCTTTCTTTTTTGCCACGTCCTTAGCGATCCGCGCGGAAAGCAAAGGCGATGCATTCTTCACGCAAACCCGCATCGGTGAGAACGGCCAGCCTTTCAAAATGATCAAGTTCCGTTCGATGCACCCGGACGCAGAAGCAAGGCTCGCCCAAATCCGCAAAGACAGCGACCGTGACGATGTATGTTTTAAAATGACAAACGATCCGCGCGTCACCCGCATGGGTAAAATCCTCCGCACAACATCCATGGACGAGCTGCCGCAACTGATCAACGTCCTCAAAGGAGAGATGTCATTGGTCGGCCCCCGCCCCGCGCTTCCGGCAGAAGTAAACCGTTATTCTGAACGCGAGAACGAACGATTAAAAGGCGCACCCGGCATTACGTGCCTTTGGCAAATTGCTGGCCGTGCAGACCTCAAGTTCAACAAACAAGTTGATCTCGATGTTGCCTACCTGCGGTCCCGCTCGCTGTTACTCGACATCGCAATCATCTTGCTGACACCCCTCGCAATCATCTCACGGCGCGGCGCATATTAGAACGATTTGCATCCCGCCGAGAGTTTACAAAGCGGGATTTCGCGCGACCCCCTGGCGTAAAATCCCGTTGCACCAAAACCTGACATACTCAAGAAAATAGGCTATCCATCATGCAAAACCCCCTCAAAACTGTCGTCTTCCCCGTTGCAGGTCAAGGCACACGCTTTCGCCCGGCCACGCTTGCGACCCCCAAAGAACTGCTTCCCGTCATCGAGAAACCCTTGCTCCAATTTGCCATTGAAGAAGCCGTCAATGCGGGTGCAGAAAACCTCATATTTATCAGCAGCGACATCAAACCAGGAATCGCAACATATGTTCGCCTGCCCGGTGTGGCTGCAGAGTGCCGCGTCACCGTCGTCAACCAACCAGAAGCGCTCGGCCTCGGACATGCTGTTCTTTGTGCGCGTGATTACGTTAGTGATGAGGAATTTGGCGTGATCCTCCCGGATGATCTTATTTTCGGTTCCACCGGGTGTTTGTCTCAAATGGCCAACGCACGGGACCTTAATGGCCCGAATCTCATCGCCGTCGAAAATGTCGCCCTTGAAGATACCAGTCGATACGGCGTCATTGATCCTCATCACACCGAAGGGCCAAAAATATCAGCAAAAGGCATCGTAGAAAAACCTGACCCTAAAGACGCCCCGTCACAGCTTGCTGTGATTGGCCGGTACATTCTTAACGCCAATATCTTCGATAGGCTTGCGACCCAAGAACGCGGCAACGGCGGAGAAATCCAACTAACAGATGCCCTCGCTGGTGACATCAATCGCCAAGGTCTGACGGGGTATCGCTTCAATGGTAGTCGTTATGATTGTGGAAATCCCGGTGGCATGTTGGAGGCTACAATTGCTTATGCCCGTCAACGCTCAGATCTTTCAGAAACAATCGCGCGATGCCTGAAAAGCGCTGCATAAGTTAACAAATCACTGAATGACTACCGGCTGACGCCGGTAGGATCATTGATATGCTTCTCAAGGTACTGAAGTACGATGTCTTCTGTGATGGCACCATTGGTCGTTGAGAAATACCCCCGCCCCCAGAACCTGCATCCCCAGTATCGTTTC
>CALKIZ010000054.1 GCA_937995735.1 uncultured Neomegalonema sp.
AGTTCATCGAAGGCTGGTACAACCCCTCGCGTCGTCACTCGGCTTTGGGGTACAAGTCGCCAATCAACTACGAAAGGACCGTCACTGAGGGGCTAGAATCTCTAAGCCCATAACCGTCCACCAAACCGGGGGAACTCCATAAATTCTATTGGAAGGCTTCCTCGGCATATCGCTCAGTTACAGTTGGGAAAGCCTCCCCGAAACCGTCGGGAAGATGCTTGAGTATTGAATATCTATTCACCAAAGGTAGAAATTCGTCTTCGCCCAAGTCAGTTGTGCAATTCACAGCAAGAAGTACAAGTTCGCTAGTTGATAGCCTTGCTCGGACAATATTAGTGTAAAACTTTTTTTCCAGTGTGCTAGATCTGTCTATATATTTAATCAAATTATATAGAGTTCGGAAATATACGCCAAGATCGTTTTCATTTTTCAAGTATATTCGGTATCTGTATATATACGAGGGTGTTTTGTTTTTTAATTGATTTGATAGGCTGACGAAATCCGCCGCCGCTTTTTCCAACATCTCCCTGCCTGTCATGTTAGTGGGGACTGCGTTTTTGTCCGTTACCATCTCGAATTTTGATTCCGAAAATGAATCGACCGCACGGGACAAATCGGCGAGCATATTAAAAAAGGTACTTTCAAAGTTCTGTTTTTCGATGAATTGATTTTGCTGTTCCATCTGCTCTTTTTGTCCTGCAAGTTCTTCCCGCGTCGCTTTTAGTTCCTCGTATTGCGCTTCAAGCATTTCGCGTTGAAGCTGAAGGTCGCCTCTTTGAAGATAAAGCGTGATCACTATCCCAGCGAAAGCGAGACCTGAGAAAAGCGCGGTGATACCGCCGAACCCGTCTCCGAATTGACCTGTTTTGTTGAAATCGCCGATAGCGAAAATGGTAGCAAACGCTACGATCCAGATACCTATAACAAACGTGATCGTAGCAATGGAAATACACCACTCCGAATATTTGGAAGAGGTGTCGTGTTCTTCTGTCGGCGGTTTATCGTCCATTACATCTCATAATTTTGTGTTCGCTTTTTTCGTATGTTTTATGAGTATACCACTGAGAAGATTGATTGCGAGGCTATAACAACGATTACTGAATGACAGCGCAGGCTCTCAGTGCCTGCTGCGCAGCCACTTGCCGCGCGAGACTGCGCTAACGTCACCGATGGTCGCGTTTGCTTTGCAAACGCTAGCCCGGCATCTCCGCTTCTTCCGTCAGCATCTCGATGCACTCATCAAGGCGCATGACTTTCTGGCCTTTTTCACCGAGTTTGCGCACCGAGACGGTGTGTTCTTCCACTTCGTTCCGGCCCACGGCCAGGATATACGGCACGGCTTGGCCTGAATGTTCGCGGACTTTGTAGTTGATCTTCTCGTTACGCAAATCCGCTTCGGCTCGGATGCCCACGGTGCGCAGGGCTTTGACGACGCTTTCGGCATACTCATCCGCATCCGAGACAATCGTGGTCACGACCACTTGGCGCGGGGAGAGCCAGAGCGGGAAGCGGCCTCCGGTATTCTCGATCAAGATACCGATGAAACGCTCGAACGATCCCAAAATCGCGCGGTGCATCATCACCGGGCGCACTTTCTCGCCGCTTTCGGCGACGTATTCCGCCTCTAATCGTTCCGGCAGATTAAAGTCGGCTTGCAGCGTGCCGCATTGCCATTCGCGGCCAATCGCATCGGTTAGTTTAAAGTCGAGCTTCGGGCCATAGAACGCGCCTTCACCGGGGTCGATTTCATAATCATCGGTGACTTGTTTGACGGCGGCTTCGAGCGCGGCCTCTGCCTTATCCCAGACCTCATCTGATCCCACACGGGTTTCAGGGCGGGTAGAAAATTTGATGTCGAATTTCTCGAACCCGAGGTCTTTATAGATGCTGGAGAGCAATTCGATAAAGGCCGCCGTTTCGGACTCGATTTGATCTTCGGTACAGAAAATATGTGCGTCGTCTTGCACAAACCCGCGCACCCGCATCAGGCCCGACAATGATCCTGACGGCTCATAACGGTGACACGACCCGAACTCGGCAAGGCGCAGCGGTAAATCGCGATACGACTTCAGCCCTTGATTGTAGACCTGCACGTGACAGGGACAGTTCATGGGCTTCAGCGCATTGACGCGCTTTTCATTCGCATGTTCTTCGTCAATCTCGGTGATAAACATGTTCTCGCGGTATTTGTCCCAGTGGCCGGACTTTTCCCACAGCTTGCGGTCCACGACTTGCGGCGTGCGGATTTCTTTATAATCGGCGGCGGTGAGGCGCTTGCGCATGTAATCTTCCAGCGCGCGATAGATGGTCCAGCCATTCGGATGCCAAAACACCATGCCGGGGGCTTCGTCCTGAAAGTGGAACAGCTCCAGCGCTTTACCGAGTTTACGGTGGTCGCGTTTTTCCGCTTCGGCGCGTTGATGCAGATAAGCATCGAGGTCTTTCTTGCTGCGAAACGCCACACCGTAAATGCGTTGCAGCATCTTATTATTGCTATCGCCGCGCCAATACGCGCCCGCCACGCCGGTGAGTTTGAAGCAATCCTGAGGGACTTGGCCGGTATGGGCGAGGTGCGGCCCGCGACATAAATCCTGCCAATAGCCGTGCCAGTACATGCGCAGCGGTTCATCGCCGGGGATGGCGTCAATCAGCTCGACTTTATACGGCTCGTTGTTGTCTTTGTAATGCTGGATAGCGCGCGGACGATCCCAGACCTCGGTGCGAACCGGGTCTTTCGTCGCGATGATCTCACGCATTTTATGTTCGATCTTCTCGAGGTCTTCGGTCGAAAAAGCCTCTTCACGGTCAAAGTCGTAGTAAAAACCGTTTTCGATTACCGGACCGATGGTGACTTTGGTATCCGGCCAGATTTCCTGCACCGCGCGGGCCATGATATGCGCGCAGTCATGCCGGATGAGTTCCAGCGTTTTATCCGCCATCTTGTCGTCTTTGGCGGTGACAATGCCCAAGTTAACGTCTTCGGTCAGCGGACGCGACAGGTCATCAAGCTGACCATTCACAGTCACAGCCAGCGCGACTTTCGATAGGGATTTAGAAATATCCGCCGCGACCTCTCCGCCTGTTGTTCCGGACGGATAGCTTCTGGTGGCTCCGTCGGGCAGGGTGATGGTAATATCGGTCATAGCTGGATTTCCCAAAAGGCTGAATTGAACAGCCTTTTCGCGCCATCGGCCCTTGCGGTCAAGGGAGTGTAGGCTTGGTGGGTTCGAAACATGGGCCGACCTGATCGGCACCGCGTTTGCCCATACCCTGTATGGCGCGCACGGCTATGTCTTTTTCAACCGTTCTTCTCTGATCCGTTTCGCGAGGCCATCCGAAGGCGTTTTTGTTGCTACGCTGTCGTCAATGCCGCGATAGCGCTGTTCACGCCAGGGATCACCGTAATTGTGATAGCCAAGACGCTCCCAAAAGCCTTTCACGTCCCATTCGGCTAAGGTCAACCCCCGCAACCATTTCGCGCTCTTCCAGAAATAGAGCTTCGGCACAACTAGGCGCGCGGGGCCGCCATGTTCCTGGGTTAAGGGTTTGCCGTCAAAGTCGAGGGCGACAAAGGCTTTTCCGCCGGTCAAATCTTCCAGTTTGAGGTTGGAGGAATACTCACCATCCGCATGGGCTTGCAGGTATTTGGCCCGTGGCTGAACCCCTGCGGCCTCGAATAACGTATCGAGCGAGACTCCACGCCAGACGGTGTCCAGCTTTGACCAGCGCGTAACGCAATGAATATCAACGGTAAACTCCTGCATGGGCAGGGCATTGAACGAGGCCCAGTCGAAGGACAGCGGCGTTTCAACCAGCCCGTCCACGGTGAACGTCCACTCTTCTTTCGGCGTAATGCGCGGTGTCCCGGCGGTAAGGACCGGGAATTTTTCCGTCACACGTTGCCCCGGCGGAATACGTCCCGAGGGGTCGGCAGGGCGCGCATGGGCGGGGCGGGGGTCAAAGTCTTTAGTCATAACGGTTTCCAAGGGTTGCGCAGGGGTATTGCACCGAGTATACACTGCGCTCTTGACGATGATCCGGCCAGTGTGGGCTGCCGAGGTCGTCTGAATACGCACTAAGGAGAGCGAAATGCCCAAGATGAAGACCAAGTCTGGCGTTAAAAAGCGCTTTAAGATCACGGCCAGTGGTAAGATTAAATCGGCTCAAGCTGGTAAACGCCATGGTATGATTAAAAGAACCCGTAAGTTTATTCGTGACGCGCGTGGTACAACGGTTCTGTCAGAGCCGGATACCAAGATCGTCAAACAATTCATGCCATACGGCTAAGGGAGGTTTTGCATGTCACGAGTAAAACGCGGGACCGTCCAAAAAGCCCGTCACAAAAAAGTAATTGAACAGGCCAAAGGTTACTATGGCCGTCGCAAGAACGTCTTTCGTGTTGCTAAGCAGGCTGTTGAAAAGTCGCTTCAATACCAATATCGCGACCGTAAAGCCCGCAAACGGAATTTCCGTGCTTTGTGGATTCAGCGAATCAATGCCGGTGCGCGCGAGCACGGCATGAAATACTCCGAAGTCATCGACGGTCTGAACAAAGCCGGGATCGAGGTTGACCGTAAGGTATTGTCAGATTTGGCAATTAACGAGCCGGAAGCATTCGGTGTGATCATCGAACAAGCTAAATCGGCCCGTGCCGCAGCAGCATAAATTGAGCTGTCTGAACGATTTGAAACGCTCGAAGGGTCTTCCTTCGGGCGTTTTTTATTGTGGATTTTCAGATGCTTGACCGCCGCATTTCCGTCGCGCCAATGATGGACTGGACGGACCGGCATTGCCGCGTATTCCACCGGATGCTCTCCAGACGTGTGCTCCTTTATACCGAGATGGTGACGGCCGCGGCGGTTGTGCATGGGGACCGGGAAAAGCTAATCGGATTTTCTGATGTAGAACAACAGATTGCGCTGCAACTTGGTGGTTCTGATCCCGAGATGCTGGCCGAGGCGGTGAAGATTGCCGAAGGCTTTGGTTATCCTGAGATCAACCTGAACGTGGGCTGTCCGTCGGATCGTGTGCAATCTGGCTCTTTCGGAGCATGTCTGATGCGCGATCCCGATCTGGTGGCGCGCTGTGTTGACGCGATGCAAAATGCAGCGCAACATGCTGAAATTACTGTGAAATGTCGTATCGGTGTGGACGAGCAAGACCCAGAAATTGCCTTGCGCGCGTTCATCCGCACCGTATCCGGGGCCGGCATCCGCAGTTTTACCATTCACGCGCGCAAAGCGTGGCTTGACGGGTTATCGCCGAAAGAAAATCGGACGATCCCGCCACTCAATTATCCGCTGGTGCGAGAAATAAAAGAAGAAAATCAAAAGCTTGAGATCGTCCTGAATGGCGGCGTCGAGACAATAGACCAAGTGCGCCAGCATCTTGCTGATGGTTTTGACGGCGTGATGATCGGGCGGGCGGCCTATCATGATCCGGGCAATGTGGTCGCTGAAATGGACACGCTTTTTGGTGGAGAACCCTCGAAAAACCCCGGTAAAATCGTGAAACAGATGGCGGAGTATGTTGAAATCCAGAAAAGCCACGGCGTGCGCTTGAACTCGATTTCCCGCCATATGCTCGGACTTTTCAGTGGGTTAAGGGGCGCAAAAGCGTGGCGGCGCTATATTGCGGAACATGCGCATTTGCCGGAGGCCGGGCCGGAAACTTTGTTAAAAGCCCTCGAATGCGTTGAAATTCCTGAAACCATCGATGCCTGATCCTCTATCTGACTATACCGTCCGGGGCTGGACCGTTTTTGAGCCGGAACCGGCGATGCTGACTTGGGCGCAGGCTTGCGCGCCCGTCGCGGCACAGCTTTCGGGTGATCCAGAACACGCGCATTGGTGGCGTTGTGACGGAACGTGGTTCGCGGGTGTCAATGTGCTGCCCAATGCCGCCGATGGATCGGTGATCGAGTCGCGCGTCCCGATTCTCTCCGGTGCGGCCATATCATTTGTTCGCGACTCGCTTGGCTATGGCGCGTTCGCTTTTGATGCCGCCCAGATTTCCATCGTCACATCGGGCTATCCCCGCCAAGGCATTGAGGAAACCGATGCCGCTTTTCGCTATCGGGTGAAACGGTTTGCCGCGCATGTTGACGGGTTAGAGCGGATCATGCCGGATCGCCGCCGCAAGCTGTCCGAGACACATGGGTTTTTGCTCGGCATACCGCTCGGAGATACGACGGCGGAAGAGGGCGCATTTGTCGTTTGGGAAGGCTCGCACGAAGTCATGCGCTCGGCATTTCGCGCGCGTTTCAAGGGCATCCCGTCATCCGATTGGCGCAGTCTCGACATCACGGATGCCTATACCGAAGCCCGTCGCCATGTGTTTGAAACCTGCACACCGGTCGAACTGGCCCCCGGTTTAGGCAGCGCATATGTCATGCATCCGCTTGCTGTGCATGGCGTTGCCCCGTGGCGCGGGCCGGATAATGCGCCGCGCGCCATTGCGTATTTTCGCCCCGATACATTTGAGAGCGACCCGCAAAAATGGCTGGACCAATAACGCCCCAGCCAAATCTAACCACCCAAAAACAGTTGCCCGACTTTCGGATTGGCGAGCAGTTCATCGCCTTTGCCCGCGATGGCCACTTCGCCGGAAACGAGCACATAGCCAATATCGGCAAACTCGAGTCCCTTTTTCGCGTTCTGCTCGACCATGATAATGGTTTTCCCGTCGCGCCGTTGCAGGTCATCGAGGATTTCAAACACCATATCAATGAAGCGCGGCTCCAACCCGATGGACGGCTCGTCCACCAACAGCACCTCCGGGTTCATCACCAGCGCCCGCGAGATTTCAAGCAAGCGACGCTCGCCGCCCGACAGAACTTTCGCCTGATGCTTACGGCGCGCGGCAAGGCGTGGGTATTTGTCGAAAACCATCTCAGCGGATTGTTTCGCCTCGGCGGGCTGGTCTTTCAGAAAGCCCCCCATCCAGAGATTCTCTTCCACGGTCATGCCGGGAAAGACGGACTTATCCTGAAGGATATAGGCGATACCCGCATTCGCCAGTTTTTCGCTCGGCGTCAATTTCGTGACGTCTTCGCCATTCACCACGATCTTGCCACCGAAGATATTCGTGAATCCGAAAATAGAATGAAGGATTGTCGATTTACCCGCACCATTCGGCCCGATCAGGCACAGCGATTGCCCTTTGCCAACGCGCAAATCAATGTCGTGCAGAATCTCCATTTTTCCATACCCGGCGCGCAGGTTTTGGATCGAGACATGCGCCTCGCCATTGGAGAGTTCTTCAAGACGGGAGACGGGGATTTCTTCGGCAATCGCCGCGACTTGCCGCGTGACATCTTCGACGGAAATGACGGTATCGACACCGCCCGCACCATATCCGCTGACTGGTTTTTTCTGTTCGTTAGGCTCGCTCATTAGTGCGCTCCCAAATAAGCATCGATCACGGTTTGATCGTTCTGAATGTCTTCGGGACCGCCACTGGCCAACATCTCGCCATGGGCCAGACAATAGATGTGATCGGCCATGTTCATAATGACGCGCATATTATGCTCGATCACGAACAGGGTAATGCCGAACTCAGAATTTGCGCGCTTGAGCCTGTCGATCAAGCCGTTGATCAGCGTTGGATTGATCCCCGCCGTTGGCTCGTCCAGCAACAGCACGGTCGGTTCGTTCATCAATGCCATTGCGAATTCGAGCAGCTTTTGCTGGCCGAAAGACAACGAACCACCCCGCAAATAACGCTTTTCATAAAGGCCGACGAAATCAAGCAACCCTTCGGCCCGTTCGATTTGTTCGGCGTCGTTGCGCGAGAACGCATCCCAAAACGTCATCTTCCGGTGCGGCATTGAGATCAGCATATTCTCAACGCAGTTCATCGCGCCGTAAATGCGGGTTTGTTGAAACGTGCGCAGCAAGCCGAGCCGCGCAATAGCAGGGACTTGCAGCTTGGATATTTCCGATCCTTCGAACTTGATCGACCCTTTATCAATCGGGTGATAGCCGACGATGGAGTTAAACAGCGTGGTTTTCCCCGATCCATTCGGACCGATCAGGCCGGTGATGCCGCCCTTTTGCACCTGCATCGAAATATCACTGTTCGCTTTGACACCGCCATAAGATTTGGAGACGCCGCTGACTTCGATAATCGCATTCATTCTGCGGCCTCCGCAGTCGAGGTGTCGCGGGTCTCAACGCGAATGCCGAACCATTCCGGTTTTTTCGACATCAGCCACCCCATCAATCCGTCTTGGAAATAAACGACGGTCACAACGATCAACGCGCCGAGCGCAACCCATTGCCACCCGAGGAAATAATTCCATGTGATTTCTTTGAAGACATGGAACATGATCGCCCCAATGATTGGTCCCCAAAGCGTACCTTTCCCGCCAAGCAGCACGCAGACGACCATAAAGATGCCGAGGTTGATCGTTTGATACGCTGTTTCCAATGGCTCAAAGTGGAGGGCTTGAAAGGCTTCGATTGCGCCAACGATACCGACAAAAAATGCGGCGATGGCCCATGCGACCAGTTTATAGCGCAGGGTATGGATGCCCATTGCTTCGGCTTTTTCCTCATCATCGCGGATCGCATTCATCGCGGCGGCAAAGCGCGTCGTGTATAGCCAGCGCAAAAAGATATAGAGGACGACACCAACTGTCGCGAAGCTGTAATAGGTGAACAGGCGTTCTTGTTCGCCCGGATAATTCGGCATCGAGATGCCTTGCCCGCCGCCAACCCATTCCCAGTTCGACACCAACTCACCGGCGGCAATCGCGACACCGAGCGTCCCTATGGCAAAGTAAGGCCCGCGCAGACTAAACGTGACTGAGCCGATAATGATGGCGCAAGCGGCGCAAAAAAGACCCGCTCCGATCAGGCCGAACCCGAACCCCATGAAATACTGTGTCGGGGTAAAGGCGAAAATTCCACCGCCCGCAGCATCGGTATATTCGCCGACGTCATAGGCTATTCCGATTGTGATAATCGCCGCGACATACATTCCTGTGCCGTAGAAAAAGATATTGCCGAGCGAGTTATATCCCATCTGGCCGCCGGTCAGATCCCAGGTCAAGGCGACAATAATCAAAATCCAAAGCGCCGACAGGGACGAGCGATAATCCGGCAACAGAAAAGGCGCTGTAATAACGAGAGTGAGCAGCAAGACATGGATGACAGGCATAAAACGGGTCATTGTGCGCTCCTCCTTTATTGCAAGACTTGGCGCTTACGCCGTTGAATGAGCAAGCGCACGACCAACACCAACAGCAAGAGCAGAACCGCAATCGCCTGTTGATAGCCAATCCCGAAAATATGACTGCCATATTGTTCAGCGGCTCCGATCCCCAGACCCGCCGCGATAACCCCCGGCAGGTTGCCTAGCCCTGCGGCGGTCACAATGACGAAGGCTCGAATAGAATAAGTGATGCCGTAGAAGGGCTGAATCACCCATGCCATCACGATAATCGCGCCTGCGGCTCCGCAAATTGCCGAATTGAGCGAGAAGGTGAAAGCGTAGACTTTTTCCGTGTCGATGCCGAGCACCCTTGCGGCGCGGGCATCTTGCGCGGTGGCGCGAATGGCTTGCCCCATCCGGCTGCGCTTCATAAAGATAATCACACCGGCGGCCAGCGACAGTGCCATGCAAACGCCGATCAGTTTCGAGATGGGAACGTCGATTAAACCATCCGCGAAGTGCAGTGTGTCATACCCGAGATCAATACTCTGGGTGTCCGATCCGAACATCAGGTTGAGGATTTGCGCCATCATAATGGCCAACCCGAATGTTGCGAGCAGCGATGTAAAAAGGTCGCGCTCAATCACACGAGAGATCACCAGTTTATAGATCACCCATCCGATGCCCCACATGATGATGAAAGCAGCCGGAACGCCCAAGAGCGGGTGTATGCCTTTTTGCGTCATCCACCACGCGACATACCCACCGGCAATGACGAAATCCCCTTGGGCGAGGTTTTTGACATTCATCACCCCCCAAACAAGGGCAAGGCCATAAGCGGCGAGGGCGAAAAGCGCTCCAATCATGACACCATCAATAATGATCTTTAAATTGACGATAGGAAATTGAATTAGGAGATCAATGTTGCCGAGGATCTGGTCCATACAACCTCTCGAGCGCGCTGCGTTGCGCGACAAATATGGAAAAACCGGGCACACTATAATGCCCGGTTTCGATAAGGTTCAGGCTGTTACTTACGCGGCCAGTCAAGGCCGTGGGAAGCAAATGCCGATGGAGCAACCACGTTATATTCGCCGTTCTGAATTTGGCGCAGCACCATCGGTTTCGCGATGTTATTACCCGCATCCGAGAACTTGATACGACCGTAGAAGGTTGTCATATCCGTCGCGCTGATCGCTTCACGAACCGCGTCCTTATCCAGCGTGCCGGCCCGTTCGAAAGCCGACATGAACACCATCACAGCCGCGGATGCCTGTGCGGTTTGGTAAGGAACTTTCTTCTCTTTGTACTCTGGGTACGCGCTTTTGAACTCTTGTTCGTAGTTCGCAGCGGTTCCGAAAACCGGGTCCCAATAGCTGAGCGTTTCAGCCCATTGTGTCGAGCACAAGATACCATCTGCAGCATCGCCAAAGTTACCCGTCACGTCTGCTGCCTCGCAGTGAGTCAGCGCAATCATTGGAACTTTGATGTTCTGCTCTTTAATCTGACGAACCGCAGTCGCCGCGCCTTTGGAGTGGCCGGAAACAACCAGCAGATCAGGCTTGAGCAGCTTTACCTTTGTCAGGATTGCCGACATATCGGAGAGGTCGCGCGGCAGTTTTTCGTCAATGACGACATTCATCCCGACACGCCCCGCATCTTCGAGAACACCCGCACGGATGTCGAGAGAGAACGGATCGTTTTCAACCGCAATAGCAACCTTGATGTCGCCTGCGTCTTTGCCGTCTTTCTTCGCCATTTCTTCAGCGAGAGTTACCGCCGACGCGAGGTATTGCTCGGATGTTGAAAGCACGGCGAAGAGGTATTTGTATCCTTTGTTAAACAGCGAACGCGAGGCGCCTTCTGCCTCAACCATCGGAATTTTGTAACGCTCAGTGACAGGCGCGATTGCCTTGGTCAGACCGGACGAATACGGCCCGAGCATGTATTGAACTTTATCCTGCGAGATCAGGCGTTCGGCCAATGTCGCACCACGGTCGCCTTTGGACTCGTCGTCGTAATAGATGACATTGAAGTTGTAACATTTGCCGTCGACTTTAATGCCGCCGTTTTCCTTGATCTTTTTGATCGCGAACTCATAACCGTTTTTAGCGTGAACGCCGTTCGTAGCGTATTTGCCGGTCAGTGAGATTGCCGATCCAAGTACAATTTCCTCACACTCCGCAGCATATGCTGATGAAGGTGCGGTAGTCGCCAGTGCTACAAGAGCAGGCGCAAATATAGCGCTCCATTTCTTCATGGATTCTTCTCTCCCTAATGTGAAGCTCGTTGCGAGTCTTATTATCGCCGGAGATCATTCGCCTCCGTACTTTATACCCTTGACTATAGACTCAACATTTCAAGACGCAATATCTCAGAGGTTTATTTATGATTGAGCGCTTTCAGCACATTTGCGGCGGTCATTCGGCTGACACGTTCGTTGGATTCTTCTGTGACACCGGCGATATGCGGCGTCAGAATGACATTGCTCAATCCATTGTAAAGCCTGCCTGAATCTGCCGTCAGTGGTTCTTCTGCAAAGACATCTATAGCCGCCCCGCCGAGGTGACCGGAGCGGAGAGCCTCCGCCACTGCGCGGTCATCTGCCACACCCCCGCGCGCGGCATTGATCAGCATCGTGCCCGGTTTCATTCTCGCGATTGTGTTCTTTGAGATGATGTGAGCGGTTTCTTCGGTCAGTGGCGTATGCAGCGTCAGAACATCCGCCGTCGCCAATACAGCATCGAGGTCGGCTTTGTCCGCCAGCGACCAAACAGGATCATCGGCGGGGATATAAGGATCATACCCGACGACCTTCATTCCCATCGCTTTTGCGCGCGAGGCCGCGTTACGTCCCGTTTGCCCCAACCCGATAACCCCGAGGGTTTTGCCGGACATTTCCCGACCGATATACGCCTCTCGGGGCCAAGCCCCTGCCGCCACTGCGCCCGTCGCTTGATACCCGCCAATGCGAAGCAAAGCTGCTGTCATTGCCACGACATATTCACCGACCGATTGCGCATTGGCTCCGTCGGCTTTGACCACGCTCACACCGCGCGCGGCACAAGCGGGAAGGTCGAACTTTTCAAGACCCACCCCGAGGCGTCCAATCACCTCTAATTTTGGCCCCGCATCCAATACCCTCTGATCGACCTGTGCACTGGACCGGACGATCAATCCCCGCACTGACGCGATCTCAGAAAAAAAGCGCGGTTCATCGAAAACAAGCTGCGGATCATACAGCACCTCGGCTTTTGTTTTCAGCCACTCAACCGCTGTTTCATCCATAAATTCGCAGATAACGATTTTTGTCATGGCTTAAATCTTTCGCTCAAAAGGACGCGGTTTAGACCAGCGCCCGCCGGATAATATTCAGCCCCATCAACAGAAAGACAATGAGCACGGCACTTTGAAACCGTTCAACCGGCAACCGCTTGCGCAGCATTTCGCCGAGCTGAAATCCGATTAAAGCGGGGATCACGAGCGAAATCGACAGGACCATGCGCGATTGATCAAACAGCCCATGATACCAAAACCCCACCACAAGCGGGATGGCTCCGAGCGTAATCAACAGACCCGTCGCGCGAATAAACTCGTCCGGTGCAACGCGGCGACCGAGCAAATAAATCACGATAGGCGCGGCCCATACCGATGTCAGCCCGCCAATAATACCGGCGATTGCGCCGCATATAAATTGCGCAGGGGTATCCCATTTTTTCGGCAAAGGCGGCGGCTTGAACAACAGGCTGATAAGCGAGAAAGCCACGACGACTCCGCCGATGATGAGCAGCAACCCTTGCTGTGAAACCGAAGCGGTCAGCGATGTGGTGAACCAAAGCACCACCATCAACGATCCGGCGAAATAACGATAGTCTTTGAGCGCGCGCAGTAAATCTCCTGCGCGAACCATCTGCCACGCATTCGAGATAAAGGTCGGAAAGACAACAAGCGCGACCGCTGTTTTCGCATCAATAACTTGCGACAACAGGCCAATGGCTGCGGTGGGCATCCCGATCCCAATCGTCCCTTTCACCAAGCCCGCAATCAGAAAAGTGACGACGGAAAAGACGATGAGAAAGTCATGCTCCGTCACGCGAATGCCTCTCGTGCCAGTAAAATAATACCGGACAAGAGTAGCATGGCGATCAGCAAACGGCGGAATTGATTGTCGCTCAATCTGTTAAACGCTGCAATCCCAAGCTGTGCCACGATCATGGTTGCTGGCAAGGCCACGAGGATGATTATCAAAGTCTCGCGGTCATAAGCCCCGTCAAACGCAAGCGCGATTGCCGACACCCCGAGGATCGAAATGTTATAGGGTTGAAGAACAGCGCGCGTTGTCTCTTTCGCCCAATCCCGCATCGACAGCCACATCGTTGGCAAAGCCCCGGACAGCCCCGCAATCGCTCCGAGTATTCCCCCGGCGAACCCGATGGCTTTATCAATGATCGGTGTTGGTTTCGTGAGGTTCGGCAAGTCTTTGCGCAGTGTGAAAAACCCGCCATAGGCCAGCATGAATAACGCCACAACGAGTTTCAGATGATCCGCATTAATCCGCTCTAAAATCTGCAAGCCGATGGGAATCCCGAGCAATCCAGGTAACAGGAACGGCGATAACCGGGACCATTCGATAGATTTGCGCACATGGATCACGCCCTGAAAACTGCTCACAACGGACATCACCAGAATAACCGCGACCGCTTGCTGAGGCGGCATCACCTGTAACCACCAGCCGAGCGCAAACAGAGCCGTGCCGAATCCGGCGAGGCCACTGATAAACCCGCCCGCCGCTGCGCCAATCATCAGAAAGGCGATGAATTCGACTGTCACGCGGCCCTATCCGATCACTTCGTCAGAGCGGTCGTCGGTTTCGCCATAGCGTTTCAGGACGGCGGGCTTTGTGCCTTCATAGGCTTTGGCGAGGTTGGCGGCGATTTTCTCATTCTCGCGCTCGAACAGGCAATTTCCCTGATTGTCTGACGCGACAATGAACGGTCCCATCTTATTGCAGCGTAGAACCCACATGGCTTGCGCGATCCCGAGTTCCTCGTTCCAGTGGACAGCCTCGACATTCTCCACCCCGCGCCCGAGCAACGCGCCCGTGCCATATCCAACCGTGGAGAGATAAATCGCCCCGCGCGGCACGAAATGCTCTTTATAAGTCTTCGAGTTCATACCGCCTTTACCGACGATCAGTTTTGCGCCGGATTTGTCCATCCATTCGGGCAACCATTTCTCGAAACGAAAAGACGCCGTTGCCGTCACCGCGCCCATCTCGAACGAGCCATCAGGATTAATCCGTGCCGCAGGCGAGCAATGAAAATTCGCGGCACTGTCGCGGGGCAGCTCCATCGGGATATTGGCTTTATCTTCAAGCGCCCGCATGTAAACGCCCTCGCGCGCGGTGTACATCAGGCCATCAAGATAAACGACATCCCCAAGCCGCAAATCCGCAAGGGCTTCCGGTGTTGGCGTGGTAGAGAGGCGGATTTCGCGAGGCTTACTCATTCCGCCGCCTCCGCCATAGGAGGCCAGTCGACTGTTTCCCGGCGTTGGTAGTCGGTGAACCAATCGGGGTCTGTGCGGTGTTCTACGCGGCCATCGGGAAAGACGCGGGCGACGGCACGGCGGGAGGAGAGGCAAAAGGCGTGGACGCTCATTTGCATTCCGCCGGTGTGGCAATAGCCGACCTCGATATTGCAATCGACCACCATCGACTTACCGACAAAGCCCATCGCCCCCATGCCGATGGAATTGCCAAGCTCTTTAAATTCATCTTCCAATTCGGCAATACGCGGATCAGAGTTCTTACTCCCGACCGTGCGCAAACACGCCGCGCGCTTGCCGAGGACCATGCAGGTATCTTTGCACCCACCCAACCCGATGCCGATGATTGCCGGCTGACAGGCAAGGCCGCGTTTGCCGAAGGCGACAAGACTATCGAGGTAAAACCGCTTGATTCCTTGGATACCATCCGACGGAAACAGCATCCGATAATCCGTGCCGAACAACCCGCCTTTATGGACGGTTATGAGGTCAATCCACTCGCCGCCCGGCTCATAGCCGTATTCGATCTCGGGCGCGCCGATGCCGACATTGTTGTCATGGTCCGTCCGCCACAAAGGATGCACGCGGTTAGGGCGCAGCGGCACACCGTTGGTCGCATTGGCGGTCGCGCGCCGGAGCGCGGTTTCAAGCGCAATCGGCCCACCCTCGATTTGTGTCTCGTTGCCCATCTTCACATACCAGCGCGGCGTGCCGGTATCCCCGCACATGGCGCGGCGATCTTCTTTCGCGGCCTTATAGTTCTCCAGCATCGCTTGCAGGACAAAAGACGACAGGTCGCCATCCTCGACCTTGGCAGCGGCTTTCAGCCCATCAAGATAATCCTGCGGAATCTCAATCGCCGCCTTGTCCATCAGCGTTTCAGCAGTGGATTGGATGAGGTCTATGGGGATCAATGGGCTGGCCTCCGACGTAATGTACCTGCTCACCTCTCAGTGGAGCGAACCTTTCAGCTAGTCATACTCGGACTTGTTCCGAGTATCCAGATTTCTTGAAAAATGGGAGAAGCGCAGCTTCGACACGCGACGACCGCCCCCCGGGCGGCGCGTGCCGCACCGCCCGCGCTCGTCGCTTATCTTTTGATAATAGAGACCTGCCATCATTCCTCCGCCACCAATGTTTCCGGTTCGCTGTCGGGTAAGATCGTCTCACCCGGTTTGACGATGGTGAATTGAACCGGCTCGCGGGTCACGTCCAGCCCGTCGCCTGCTTGCTTCGCCACGGTAAAGTAAGACGTCTCAAGTGCGCCTTCCTCGGGGAAGTCTTCACGGAAATGCGCGCCGCGTGAGTTCTCGCGCGCTAAGGCAGCTTCGGTAATCACCGTCGAGACATCGCACAGGCTGCGCATGTTCAGCCAATCATGCCAAGTCAGATTAAAAGCCCGCGTCGTGCCATCGACGCCGAGGCCCATCAACTCGGCCCCGATCTCTTGCACACGTTTTAAGCCGCGCTGCATCCCCGTCGCCGTGCGCATCACGCCAACATCTTCCCACATCGCGTCCATCAGCTCTTTGCGCAGAGGATGGATATGCGCAGGCATTTGCGCAAACGGAACCAGTGCCCGTGCAATTTCCGCCTCCAGCACAGCCTCGTCTGGATCGCGCAAAGCGCTGATGCCGGCAATGTCTTTGCCCATCACATCACCGGCAACACCGCCATAAACCGTCGAGTTCGCAACACCATTCCCGCCGAGGCGGTTAGAGCCATGCGCGCCGCCCGCATCTTCGCCCGCAACATATAGCCCTTCCATCGCCGTGCGCGTCTCCGCATCAACGACCACACCGCCCATAAAGTAATGCGCGGTGGGCACGACTTCGACTTTACCGCCCGCCAGATCGAACCCGCTATCGGCACAGCGTTTGACCATGCCTTTGAACTTTTTGGCGACATTCTCGGGGCCAAGATGCGCCATCGAGATATAAACCCCGCCATTGGGGGAGGCGTTGTTCTTGCGCATCTCGGCAAAGATACCCCGGCTGACCACATCGCGGGTGGCGCGCTCGCCTTTGGCATCATAGTCGAACATAAAGCGGTTATCAGCGCCATTGAGAAGCTGTCCGCCCGCACCGCGCAAGCCCTCCTCAAGTACCGTGCCGGTCATCTTGGTGTGATCTCCTGCCAGCAATCCGGTGGGGTGAAACTGCACCATCTCCATATCGCGCAAAGGCAACCCCGCGCGCAGCGCCATCGCGAGGCCATCCATTGTCTTATCACCGGAGGGCGTGTGGTATTTATACATGGTCGGGCCGCCGCCCGTCGCCATCAACACCGCCTTGGCCCGCACAAACCGGAAATCACCCGTGCGCATGTCGATGAATAACACCCCCGACAGAGCCGCGCCGTCTTTTGTCGGGATCAACCCAATCGCGCGGTGTTCTTGCAGGCGTTCGACAGGGCGCGACAGCACTTGTTCCATCAAGCGATTGATAATCTCGATGCCCGTCAGGTCGCCCTTATGAACGGTACGGTCTGCGGTTTGACCGGCGAAGGCTTTGTGGTGCAAAGACCCATCGGCATTGCGATCGAAGAAACACCCGACCTCGTTTTCAAGTTCGCGCACCCGCACCACGGCTTGCTCGCACAGCTTCCACGCCATGTCCTGATCAGGCAACCATTTACCGCCCTTGATCGTATCCATGAAGTGCCGCTCGACCGTATCCCCTGTGCCGAGCGCCACGTTATACCCGCCTTGCACCATGCGCGTGCAGCCGCATTTGCCGAGCAAGCCCTTCACCGCAATCGTGATCTTTGCATCCGGTGCGCTTTGCTGTGCATGAAGCGCGGCAAAAAGACCCGCACCCCCTGTGCCGAGGATCAAAATATCCGTGTCATGGCGCTCGATTTTCATGATCATATCGCCTGTAAAAAGAACGTGCCGGAGATAAGCACCGACACGCCAACCGCGCCTGCCGCCAGTGTCTTTTGCCTCGGCGACCATGGCAACCATTCCAGTGCCATCAGGCGCAATCCCCCGAACAGATGCACAGCCAGCAGAAACACTAACCCGAACTCCGCAATCTTAACGGCGGTTATGTCCGTCCAGTGCAAAAATTCGTCAAGGCGTTCCGGCGATGTCAGAGCGAGCGACAACACCCAAAAATGAACCGGCAAAAACAAAGCCAGTGCCACGCCTGAAATCCGGTGCAGGATAAACGCAAACCACAGCGGATGAGAGCGATGCGGGCGGATCATAATGCCGTCACCGCGTAAACCGCCTGCGCACCCATCGCGAAAAGCACCAAAAAGACAGCCCAAGCGAACACGTTGAGCGCGCTTCCCTTCAGGCCAACGACCTCAAAGGCTATGGTCCGCAACCCAATCGCGGCATGAACCGAAACCGCGACAACGAATGTGCCATAGAACAGCGCCCAACCGAAACTGCCTTGTGTGCGGCCAAGGATTTCTCCGGCGGATAACCCGCCTTGGATCGCGTAGATCATCACCGCGATATGGCCCAGCACAAGCGGGGCCATGACAAACGCGCTAATC
This sequence comes from uncultured Neomegalonema sp., assembly GCA_937995735.1. Taxonomy (GTDB): domain Bacteria; phylum Pseudomonadota; class Alphaproteobacteria; order Rhodobacterales; family Rhodobacteraceae; genus JAHDDY01. The sequence goes on from CALKIZ010000054.1 coordinate 18,211, forward strand.
CGTTGCGCCATATAAAGCCGCAGGTCGGTCATGCCTTTCTCCGGGTGAAAAACGCCTTCGCCGTCTCGCGCTTCAACCCCGCGATAGAGGCCATCGGGTTCAACTCGTTCGGGCAAGCCTCGGCGCAACTGCCCATGCTGTGACAGGAATGACAGCCTCCATTGGCAGACACCGCATCAAGGATGGTCTGCTTCCCGCCGTCTTTGGCATCATTAAACAGCGTCCAGGCGCGGTTCAGCGCTGCTGGTCCCAGATAGTCAGAGTTGCTTGAAACCGCATCGCACGCCGCATAACAAATCGAGCAATTAATGCATTCAATGCCGATATCCGCTTCCGTGCGTTCATGGCTGGTCGGGTCGATCTGTTCAATCGCATCATTGCGGGTTTTAGAGGGATGAAACACCCCCTCCGCCTTGATCCATTTGTCAAAGAAAGGGTCCATATCGGTGGCGAGGTCTTTGATAACGGGCAGGTTGCGCAGCGGTGCAATCTCTATCTTATTGCCGCTGATGACCTTTTGAACATGAGTGCGGCAGGTCCAGCGTGGCTTGCCATTGACCATCATCGCGCAAGAGCCGCACATCCCGACACGGCAGGCAAAACGATACGCCAGCGTGGGGTCTTCGTTTTGTTGAATCCACGCGACAACATCAAGGATCGTCTGGCTTTCCTGAGCAGGCACGGCAAAAGCCTGATATGCTCCGCCAGTGTCGTTGGACCGCCAGACCGAAACATCAAGAGTTTTAGTAGTGCTTGTCACAGCGTACCTTATGATCGCGGCCCCGGTATCATGTCTGGCGCGTGCGTTTGAAACATCCGATGGTGAGCTTCGAGCGTAGTCTCAATCCGGCGAAGAGTGCAAGCACACCGCCGTCATGGGCCAAGTTTCGAAATTTTGAACAATTTGGGAACTTCGGGGTTTTCACTGATCCGTGCGGGCGTTAGAACAATGCTATGTCTGATCCTTTTGCCGATGAGAGTTTCGCCGCACCGTCCGGCGATGTGCCCCTAAGCCAGCGCGCCGCCGCCGCGCCGCCGCAGGCCGCCACGCCGTATCTTGATGCGCTGAATCCTGCGCAACGCGAAGCGACCGAGGCGCTGGACGGTCCTGTGCTCGTCTTGGCAGGGGCAGGGACAGGCAAAACCCGTGTGCTGACAACCCGCACCGCCCATTTGCTCAACACCCGCAAGGCCCGTCCGAACGAGTTGCTTTGCGTGACCTTCACCAACAAAGCCGCACGGGAGATGCGCGAGCGGATCGGCTCGCTGATCGGATACGCGGTTGAGGGGATGCCGTGGCTTGGCACGTTCCACTCGGTCAGCGCAAAGATGCTGCGCCGTCATGCGGAACTCGTCGGACTGCAATCGAACTTTACGATCCTTGATACCGACGATCAAATCCGCCTGTTGAAACAGCTTATTCGAGCGGAAAATATCGACGAAAAACGCTGGCCTGCGCGGATGCTGGCGGGGTTTATTGACAGTTGGAAGAACCGGGGCTGGACGCCGGATAAAGTGCCGGAGATCGAGGCCGCGCAATATGGCAACGGACAGGGCGGCGCGCTTTACCGCGAGTATCAAGCGCGGTTGATCACGCTCAATGCGGCGGATTTCGGTGATTTGTTGCTGCACACGCTGACGATCCTGCAAAAGCACGAAGACATTCTTGCGCAGTATCAACGGTATTTCCGGTACATTCTTGTGGACGAGTATCAGGATACCAATGTCGCGCAGTACCTTTGGCTGCGGTTGCTCGCGCAGGGGCATAAAAACATCTGCTGTGTCGGGGATGACGACCAATCAATCTATGGCTGGCGCGGGGCCGAGGTCGGCAACATTCTCAAATTCGAGAAGGATTTCCCCGGCGCGACCGTGGTGCGGTTGGAGCAAAACTATCGCTCAACCCCGCATATCCTCGCCGCTGCTTCCGGTGTCATCAAAGGCAATGAAGACCGGCTCGGCAAGACGCTTTGGACCGATATGGAAGAGGGCGAAAAAGTCCGTCTTATGGGTGTTTGGGACGGCGATGAAGAGGCGCGCTGGATTGGCGAAGAGGCCGAAAGCCTGCAACGGGGTCCGCGCGATCTGAACCCGCTCAGTCTCGATCAAATGGCGGTGCTGGTGCGCGCATCGCATCAAATGCGCAGCTTTGAGGATCGTTTCCTCTCCATCGGGATGCCGTATCGCGTGATTGGCGGGCCTCGGTTTTATGAGCGTCAGGAAATCCGCGATGCCATCGCCTATATCCGCTGTGTCGTGCAGCCCGATGATGCTCTTGCCTTCGAGCGGATCGTCAACACCCCGCGCCGGGGGCTTGGTGATAAAGCTGTCGCCACCATCAACGATGCGGCACGTGCGGCGAATATCTCATTGCCCCGTGCGGCGGCGATGCTGTCCGAAGGCGAGGGACTGTCGGCACGGGCGCGCAATTCTCTGCGCGGGTTGGTCGAGAATTTCGAACGCTGGCGCGCCATCCTTTCGGATCAGAACTCCGACCTTGCGCATCACGAATTGGTGGAAACCATTCTGGACGAGAGTGGCTACACCGAGATGTGGAAGAACGACAAATCGGCGGATGCGCCGGGGCGTCTGGAAAACCTCAAAGAACTCGTGCGCTCGATTTCTGAGTTTGAAAATCTCGGCGGGTTTTTAGAGCATGTTTCCCTCGTGATGGACAACGCGCAGGAAAAGGGCGCGGAGTGCATTTCGATCATGACGCTCCATGCCGCGAAAGGGCTGGAGTTTGATGCCGTGTTCCTGCCCGGATGGGAAGATGGCCTCTTTCCCTCGCAACGCTCGATGGATGAGAGCGGGAAGAAAGGCTTGGAAGAAGAACGCCGCCTTGCCTATGTCGGCATTACCCGCGCACGGGCGCTCTGCACGATTACGTTTGCCGCGAACCGGCGCATCTATAATCAATGGCAAAGCTCGATGCCCTCGCGCTTTGTCGATGAGTTGCCCGAAGCCCATGTCGAGGTAATGACCCCGCCCGGATTATACGGCGGCGCTTATGGCGGCGCGTCGAATTACGGCAATGGCGGCATGGCCGATGTCGGTGGGGGGTATTCCTCGAACATCGAAAAGCGGGCGGGCGAGGCCAATGTCTACAACTCGCCGGGGTGGAAGCGGATGCAAGCCAACGCCGCCAAAACCGCCCGCCGCGATCCCGTAATCATCGACGCCAAAGCCATCCCCGATTTCAATATCGGCGACCGCGTATTTCACCAGAAATTCGGCTACGGCGCAGTCGAGCAGATTGATGACGATAAGCTGTCAGTGGCTTTCGAGAAGGCGGGGACGAAAAAGGTCGTCGCGAGCTATGTCTCCAAGGCTGAGAAAGCTGGTGGGATGGATGACGAGGTTCCTTTTTAAAAGCGTTTGCGCAGCAAACGCGGCTGACGTGGGTTTTTAGCGAAGTCCTATCGCGGCAGGTTTTTGCGCAGCAAATACCGAGAGCTTGAGTAGTCTTTTGTATTGAGCAACTCATCCCATCAAGAACTAAGCGCCTGACCGAGAGGGGTGCGGAACGCGCCCGCCGTGGGGCGGGCAGGCGCGTGTCGCCGCTGGCGCGGCTCCCATTTTTCTTTCGCTCCGCGAAAATCAATCCTTCAAATTAGGAACCTGACTCATCTCAATCGCATGGTCCGCCATCGGGCCGAGGACATCGACGACACCGGCATCGGCGACTTCGATCACGCGGAAGGCTTCGCGCACACCGGCTTCGGTCAGTTCGCGCTCAACCACCAACAGCGTATTGGCGCGGTGTTCTTCGCAGAGGTCCAGCATATGCTGTACTTCGTTTTCCGCGACCGGCAGAGCATCCTCAATCGACGGCGCGCCATATTCCTGCATGAAATGTGCGGCGAGTTTCATCACCAGTGCATCAACTTCGTTTTGGTCAATCTCCGCCGTCGCAACAAAAGTTGCGCGCCCGAAACCTTCGAGAGACAGCCAGCCATTGCGGAACTCTTGTCTCGGTTTTCCTTTCAGATCGTCTTCCACGAAATCCGAAAACGCAAACGCGCCGGAGATCGCCCATTCCCCTGCATCAGCAGAGCGGCGAAAGACATTCTCATCGCTTTCGTCAAATCGGATTGTGCGGGCCAGCTTCATAAGATTACCTTACCCAATAACTTGCGGGGGCCAGACGCGCGGCGTGTCCAGAATGGGCAGCAAGGGCAGGGCACTGCTGCCGCTTTCGGTCTTCAGGATCATGCCGCCGCCCTCATCCAAACCGAGAAACTCCCCGCGCTGCGTCGTGCCATCATGCTCGAAGGCAACCGTCTCACCGCGCCCATCGGCCCGGCTTAACCAACCATCGGTGATCGCGCGCAGCTCGCCTTCTTCCCATGTGTTCACCCAAGTCAGCGTATGCCGCGCCCAGCTTTCCAGCAAGCGCACCGCACTGAGATGGCCGCAGCCTTCTTCACTGAGAGCGGTCAGGTCCGGAGCTTCGCCGGGATTGGGACCGTTCTCATCCCAGCGCATCGCGAGCGAAATACCAACAACAAGCCACTCCGGTATCGCCGCCGCATCCCGTGTCGAGGCATCCACACGCAGCGCCCCGCACCACGCGCCATTGACCTTGATCCCGTCGGGCCAGACATGCTGTACGCCTACTTCGGGTGGGGCCAGAGCGCCGATGCAATCGTTCAAGCCATTCGCCACCGCGAATAATATCGGCAGCGCTTCGGCCAAGGGTTCTTCCGGCGCGAAGACAATAGCGGCTTGCATTATTGTTTTATCTGGCGACCAGTAAAGATCGCCAACATCCGCAACCCCGCGCCCCGCATCCGAGATGGCCTTGGCAAAGGGGTCCATGCCCGCCTTTACCCCGATACCGCGCAACAAAGGCGGGAAGGTCGGAGCCTCCCCGTCGCCCGGCATGGTTGGATCATACGCGATTGTCATCGGTTCAGGTCAGGGTGTCCGCCCCCGAAAGTCAAGAGGCGTCTCCTTTAGGGGCCAGTTGTGCTGCGATTTCTTTGAACCGCTTGGCCTGCGGACTTTGCGGTTTCGAGACGACAATCGGCGCGCCGCCATCGGACGATGTACGAATGTCTATATCGAGCGGAATCTCGCCAAGGAACGGCAGGTCAAGCCGTTCCGCCTCTGCCCGTGCGCCGCCATGCCCGAATATATGGGCTTCGTGATCACAGTTCGGGCAAACATAGGTGCTCATATTCTCGATCATGCCCAAGATTGGCACGTCCATCTTGCTGAACATATCCAAGGCTTTTTTGGCATCGAGCAGCGCAATATCCTGAGGCGTTGAAACGATAACCGCACCATGTACGTCGGTCTTTTGGCTGAGTGTTAATTGCACGTCACCCGTGCCGGGGGGCAGATCGACAATCAAAATATCGAGCTTACCCCATTGAACTTGCCGCAACATCTGTTGCAAAGCACTCATGAGCATGGGGCCGCGCCAGACGACCGATTGGTCCTCTTCGAGCATAAAACCCATAGACATTACCGTTACGCCGTAGTTGCGCAGAGGTAGAATTGTCTGCCCATCCGGAGTCGATGGCCGCCCCGAGACGCCAAGCATCCGGGGCTGCGACGGTCCATAAACATCCGCATCCAGGAGTCCAATTTTTAACCCCTGCGCGGCTAATGCTAATGCAAGATTCGATGCAACTGTCGATTTTCCGACTCCGCCCTTGCCGGAACCAACCGCAATAATGCGGTCAATCCCTTCGATCGGGCCGGTGTCTTTTGACGTAGGGATAGGTTTATCGCCGGATTTTGCCATTCCAAGGCTCGGGGGCGGACCTTTTCCGCCGACAGGCTTATCAAAGGGCGAATTTGCCGGTGGTGGTGGCGGTGCACTACCCGGTTCAGTAGAATGCGCGGTCAAGACGACAGACGCAGAAGAGACGCCTTCGACTGATTTAGCGGCTTCTTCAGCGGCTTTTCGCAGAGGTTCCAGCGCCGCGCCGCGTTGCGGGTCAACCTCAAGGGCAAAACCAACCGCGCCGCCCTTTATGACAAGGCCCTGCACCATTCCGGCAGAGACAATATCTTTCCCTTTAGCGGGGTCAGAAACTTGAGATAACGCTGCTAAAACGGCGTCTTTTACAGCGTCACTCATTCGGACAACCTAATCGCGCCATCGACAGTATGGTTAACGTCTAGCCCTTCAATCGTAAGCGTGACTTTGGCTGAAACAGCGTTTTTGCCTTGCAATTGTCCTGCGTCATGCGCTTTTCGAATCGCATTTTCAATTTCCTGTTGCGAGGTCACGCCGACCTGTTTCAGGAACTTACGCATACTCATATTGAAGGCTTCAGTGCCTACCGGATTGTCGCTCATTTTTCAAAATCCCCGTCTGCTCCGGGTCGGAGCATCAATTTTCACTCCCCAGATAGCGGGGAAGCGGTATAATTTCCAGTAGTGTGTCAGATTGAGTGTTTTGGCCAACCCGGTTCCTGCTTGCATGAGAGACTGGCGCGGGGCGAAAACCCGTGCCATGAGGGCGTATGTATCAGTCATTTGAAACTCCCTCCCACGATCTTGGTGCGGAGCGTTTAGCGGCCCTGCGTTCCGAATTGGATCGTCTGGGGCTTGATGGATTTATCGTACCGCGTTCCGACGCGCATCAGGGCGAGTATGTTCCGGCGCGCGATGAACGCTTGCGTTGGCTGACCGGGTTTACAGGCTCTGCGGGTCTTTGCATTGTCATGCGAGACAAAGCGGCGGTCTTTATCGACGGGCGTTATACGCTACAGGCGCAGGAACAGCTTGATTTGGATGCCTTCACGCCTGTTCAGATCGAAGATCAAAAACCGGAAGACTGGCTCGCTGAAGTTGCGGGTGAGGGTGTTGTCGGGTTTGATCAATGGCTTTTGACCGAAGCACAAAAGCGCCGTTTTGAAGCCGGGGCAACCTTGCGCGCTTTGCACGAGAATCCGATTGATGCGGTTTGGCCCGATCAGCCCTCGCCGCCAATGGGGGTTGCGTCGGTTCATCCAAAATCTTTTGCCGGTGTTTCGTCTGAAGAAAAACGTAGTGATGCGGCCAAGAAACTTGATGCAGAAAACCTTGATGCGTTTGTTCTGACTTTGCCGGACTCGATCAATTGGCTTTTGAATATTCGGGGCGGTGATCTCTCTCATACGCCTGTCGCGCTGGGCTTTGCCATTCTCCATCGGAAGGGCAGTGTCGATTTGTTTTTCGACAAGGATAAAATAGAAGCGCCATTGCGTGCGCATCTGGGCGACGACATCCGGATCGTGCCACCCTCAGATTTTACGGATGCTTTGCAAGGGTTCTCCGGCAAGCGGATCGGCGTTGAGTTGATGACCGCGCCTTGTGCCGTCTCCTCCTTGCTGACCGAAGGTGAGGCGAATGTCATTTGGGCGAGTGACCCATGCACATTGCCGAAAGCGCGAAAAAACAGGACTGAAAAAGAAGGCACGCGAAAGGCTCACCTGCGCGATGGCGCGGCAATGGCGCGTTTTCTGTGCTGGTTTGATGGTGCTGTCAGTACGGGCGCGTTGACCGAGATTTCCGTGGCGCAAAAGCTCGAAAAATTCCGCGAAGAAACAGGTAAGCTGGAAGACATCAGTTTCGATACGATCTCCGGTTTTGGCGAACATGGAGCCTTGCCGCATTACCGTGTGAGCCGTGAGAGCGATCTTACGATTTCCGGCAACTCGCTCTATTTGGTCGATTCCGGCGGGCAGTATCGTGATGGCACAACGGACATCACGCGGACGATTGCTGTTGGTGAACCGACTCCAGAATACCGCAAAGCGTTTACGCTGGTCTTGCGCGGTATGATCGAGGTCACTTTGGCGCGCTTTCCAAAGGGCACAACCGGCGTACAACTCGATGTTATGGCGCGGATGGCGTTGTGGCGCGCGGGCATGGATTTCGATCATGGAACGGGACACGGGGTCGGCTCGTACCTTGGGGTGCATGAAGGACCATGCGGTATTTCGAAACGCAGTACGGTTGCCTTGGAACCCGGTATGATCCTGTCGAATGAACCGGGATATTACAAAGAGGGCGCGTTCGGTATCCGCATTGAAAATCTCGTCATCGTCGATGAGCCGGCTATGCCGGAAGGCGGCGATCGGGAGATGCTGGGATTTGAGACGATCACACTCGCGCCGATAGATCTGCGCTTGGTGGAGCCGTCATTGCTTGGCCCTGAGCATATCGGGTGGCTGAACGCCTATCATACGCATGTCTATGAGGCGCTTTATCCATTGCTAGACGACGAAACCCGCGAATGGCTTGAGGAAGCCACCGCAGGAATATCGTAGGTGTAATCCAGTGACAGAGTACGGCTGACTTTTTGTCGTTGTCCTCTGACTCTGGATTTCGTTTCATTGTTGGCCTTTTAGGACTTGCCTTTAACTGTCGAGACGGCGCTCACCAATCGCGCGTGCTATGGACTCGAAGGCATTTTTCAGGTCGCTTGCTGAACTAGCAGAAAACAGCTTGCCCGTCGGTTCTGCGCAATTTCTCATCTTTGCTTCCGAAACGGGGCTGAGGTTAAGAGCGACAGTAAAAATTGTGATACCTTCGTCTCGTGAAAACTCACATACATCCTGAAAATAGGCGTCTGCTTCCAGCCCGTTGTTAGTTTGATGGTGCAATCGGTCAAATTTTCTTATGCTTAAATCTTCGTTCACAAATGAATCGAGACTGTCGCCGATGTTAAAAGTTGTATTTAACTGGCCATCACTCAGCATGACGATGATTTTCTTGGCATCATTATGCTTAGCGGGTGGTTGCGGCCAGAAATTTTTCCATTTTGGGGAAAGGGTGTAGAGGCCCCAAGCCATCCCGATATGACCGGCGGTCCATCCGTCAGCGACAAGCGAATTAACTTTACTGCGTACCGTGTCGATATCGTCATCTAAAGGTGCAAGACGAGCGTAAGGTCGTGATTTGCGCATTTCATCTTCAACGAGAAGTGGTATTCTTCTCCCTTGAGGACCACTGTCATTAATGATGTAGCTATTTCCATTTGATGCAACCAAACGCTCAGCAGCCCAAACATCATCAGTGGCTGGTTTCGGGGTTCCTCGACCTATAGAGAAATTCTCGAGCGCATTTCGATAATCACTCAGGTTTACAGAACTGGAATAAGGTACAACCGCGACTGATAATTCGGTTCCCATCTCAAGTGACTCTTCGAGTGTATCAAACATGCCATTCACTGAAGAGATCATCTCTGCGATCCGTGTAGACCCGTTGAGATCGTTACCCATGGAGCCACTAACATCTAGCACCAACGCAATCTCAATTTTAGAAGTTCCCGGGGGGACAGCCGCTGCGGACACTGTGCTGTCCAGCATATCCACGCCAATCATCCTTAAGAACGTGGTTTCATGTCCTATAGTCGCTGAGCCTTCGATGCGCATTCTCGTGAAGCGAAACCTTACATCACTTCGGCCCACCCGCAGGCCGCTATTCCTAATAGCTCTGGCAAACAGTCTTCTGCCTTCTTGCCCTAAATTGACCTCATCAGGGTCCAATTTTGTCAAAGTGAGAACAACAGAGTCCAAAACTTTTTGAGCTTGCTGATTGTCGGTAATCGTTCTTGCGTAATCCACCGCGCCACCGGCTGCGAGGAAAATAACTGGAAAAGTTAAACCCGTCATCAAAGCAATGCCGCCGCGCACGTCACGACGAAAACGGGACACGAGGTTTTGGAAGCGGTTTTTCATCCGATGTTCCTTACAGGTCTGTTGTCACAATAGGCGTGGTATGATGTCTGCAAGGTCTCACCAAATTTGTAATTATTTGATAACCCGCCGCGCGAAATACACGCGAGCGGAGGTTTTTCGCGTTAACTACCACTACAAGAAACCACTGATTTCTATGAAAATTTCCTCAACAAAAAAGTTAAATTTTGCCGCTTATTTTTTGGAAAAAAATTGATATTTCTGCATGAATGCTGGAAAAGTCATATAGTTTTACATTGAAAATCTTAAATGTACTATGTATTTATAAAATATTATTATACGGCTTACGCTTTTACTTTTGGGTTGAGTTGCGAGGTTTCATTGTAATTCCATCGTAGGGAGATTGTCGCATTTTTGCGCTCAACTGTTTCAATATCAATACGCAGCAACCGCAATGCGCCGGGGTAAGCGCTGACTTCGGATGCTTCTTTAACGAGCGAGGTTTGTCCGGTGAGGTGAAGCTGGTCGCCGGTTTCAAACCCGATAAACAGCAGCGCGGCTGTCGGGTTCAACAGCAGGTTGCCGAAGGTGTTGAACAGGTTGTTGCCCTTATAATCGGGAATGATAAGCGTATTTGTGCCTTCGAGTGTTACGAAGCCCGCCTGTCCGCCGCGATGACTGATATCAGCGCCTTCATAGGCCGCACCTGATCCGTCGCGAATGTATGAGGAAATAAAAACCGTATCGGCGGCTTTGATGAGGGCGGCATCGCTTGAATTAAGCGTTTCGCTGTGATGGATGCTTTGATCTACGACAGGATCAAGGCGTTCTGATATTTCCCGTGTGTTTATGTATTTCGGACAATTGCCATAGCTTTGCGTGACTTTGATGTCGATTTTCCCGGCGGAAATTGCTGAAACGCGGCCATGCATCCGGTTCCTGCGGCGGTTCGAGAGATCAAGACCCAAGACACCAACAGCGTCGCCAACGCCAAGATCGGTCAGTTCTGACATTTGGTTGGCGTGACCGGGGTGGATGCTCAGGATCGTTGGATCAGCCGAAGACACAAAACCCTTCGGTCCCGTCAGAAGGGACGCGCGGGGGGTGTCGTCTTTCGTCGCGGTTCCGAGAAAAATATATTCCAAGCCTTCAAAGAACTTCCGATGCTCGTCGATCATAAAATCGCGCATGAGATGTTTTGCCGCAACCTCCATCTGCGCACGAACGCCGACTTCATTTTGCAGCAGGATTTCGCCGTCATGGAAATGTTCATTGGTCATTATGCCCTCGCGACTATCTGTTTATGTTTGGATCGGCGGCGGGCCAAGGGGACAATCAATCAGATAACCCCAGCCGCCGTTATCAAGTTTTTTGGCAACTTCTGTCGATACGCCTTCGCCAATGACAGAACCGTCCGGTGCGATAGCGGTCCATTTCGCGCTCATCAAGGCGGTGTCGCCCACGATGACTTCGGTGACGAAATCGCTTTTGATTTCCGGCTTTGCGCCGATAAAATCTTTGAACGCAGCACGCGCGCCCTCAATCCCAACCAGGGGAGGCTGATCGGGCGGAAAGAAAATGTGGCAATCGGGGTGAAACAGCGAGACGACACCTTCGAGATCGCCTTGTTGCAAATAGGCGCTGACGCAATCGGCAATATCGCGGGGACGTTTGGCAATCAGAGGAGCTGTCATGATGCGTGTTGCTTTCGTCTAATGGGTTAATTGGTGCGCACAAGTTTAGAAATCAAAATTACCGGCGGCGCGAATATCTTCCGGCAACCACGTTTCCTGAAGATGGAGCCACGTCACCGTGTCCCCAAGTTCCATAAGAACAGTTGAGAACCGTGCATTATCGGCTTTGGCGGATTGACGCGCGCCGGTTTGCCATTCCGTATAAGTGGCCAGAACGCGATTGCCAATTTCATGGCGCACAACAACATCGCGGATTTGGATGCGGAAGCCGGAATTTGAGCCATGCGCTTGACGCAAACCAGCGGCGAGGTGGTCGCGTGTCATCAATACGCCTTCGGGGGGCACAAAAGTAAAATCAGGGTGCAATCGGGGTAGCACTTGGGCATCGAGTCGATCCTTTGCTGCGCTTCCATTGAACCAATCCGTGAAGAAGTCATGCAGGTCCACAATTTCGCGTCGAATATCATCAAGTAGCGTAGACATCGGTATTCCCCGCTTTGGCAATTTTCCGGTTGATTGCGGTTAAGGGCGCTGCTTCGTTGTGGCGAAGAAGCGCCGTTAAATCATCAGGCGTTGTTATCGACGTCTAACGCCATTTTCCATGCACCGTTTTCGTCCCGGACATATCCAATGACGAGGCGGCCCGCGCCGCCACCTTCCTGGCCTGTGGCCTTGTCGGTCACTTTAACATCGAAGTTAGTGACCATGACCGCAAAGTCGCCAAACACTTTGATCTCGAGAACTTCGACGGTTGATTTAAATGTCGCGGCCTCCATGCGCGGGGCGTATTTATCACGCAGAGCCTGCACACCAACGGTTGATGGTTGGCGTTCGTTACAGATGATGACATCCGGATGACAGGTCGCAACGAGCCTCTCGATATCCCCTGCATCGAGGGCGGCGTTCCATTCGTCGAGAGCTGCGTGAAGTTCTTCTGTAACGCTCATTTTACCTCTCCTGTTTTAGATTCATATTCAGTGAAGTATTGGCCAACAAGCATCTCATCCACTTCCGCAAGAAAGGCTTTGGTCGCGTCGCGCGTTGCGAATTGAGGGGTGACGTTCTTAGCCGTTTCATAGTCCGGGAAGGTGTAGATCTCGGCGAACAATGTTGGCCGGTTTAAGTCCGTCGTGACGTATGTTTTCCAGGACGTGACCCCTTCAAGGTTGGTGAAATCAGCGCGCGCCGCCTCTCGGATCGCATCAGCGCGGGCAGGGTCTTTCATGGTCATAACAAAGATTTCTGTAATTTCAGCCATGTGCTTGTCACTCTTCTGGTTGGCCATAACGCTGGCGGGTTTGAGCTTGTGCAATTAGATATAAGCTGATTTATTGTTCTGTAAAATCGCTTAAATTGAAACACAGTGATCGGATATAGAAACAATGCAAAGTGCAAACCTGAACGATATTTCAATTTTTGTAGAGGTTGCCAGAGCGAACGGGTTTCGGGCCGCAGCAGAAAACCTCAATATCGGGGCGGGGTCGGTGAGTGAGACGATCCAACGCATAGAGGGCCGGTTGGGGGTGCGCCTGATAGAACGGACGACGCGCAAAATATCCCTGACGAATGCGGGACAGAAACTTTTTGAAAGAAGCGTTCCCGCCTTAACCGACCTCGCCAGCGCACTGAATGATTTAGGTGAAGATAGGCAGACAATATCCGGCGTATTACGGTTGTCTGCACCGCGTAGTAGTTCGCCGTTTTTTCTGGATGATGTGATTGCCGCGTTTTGTTCGGCCTATCCTGATGTCGGTGTCGAGGTGCTGTATGATGACAGTAAAGTTGATCTCGTTACATCCGGTATTGATGCCGCCATTCGCTCGCAAACCCTGCTGGAAAAAGAAACTCATGCGGTCGAGGTTGGCCCAAAGTTGGAGATGGTTCTGGTCGCTGCGCCGGATTATCTTGAACGCAATGGCACGCCGAAAAAACCTGCGCAGCTTATCGAGCATGACGGTATTCGTTTTGCCTTTGGCCGCGCGGACCGGCTTGCACCCTGGTCTTTCGCAGAAGGAAAGAAGGCACCTTACAATGTGTCACCAAAGCCGCGTATGGTTGTCAATGATCTTGTCTCCATGATCAATTTTGCCAAAGCAGGGCTGGGGTTAGCTTATGTTTATCGGAAGCCTGCCGAGCCTTTTATTGCGTCCGGTGAATTGGTCACGCTATTTGATAAATCCGTTCCGCCCTTGCCGCGTTACACAATCAACTATCTGACAAAGCGGCACATGCCAGCGCGATTGCGGGCGTTCATAGATCTCGCAAAAAAAAGCGGATAAAGAACGCTGGGCATTGACGGCCCGGCGTTTCCCTGACGATGACGAGCTTATACTACTCGAAGGAGAGTACGCCTTGTCTGCGGATGCTGTTTAAGCCCTCGTCTGGATAGGAAATCTTATCCTCATCACATTTCTGTGATATTTCGAGGAAGAATGCAGGCGAAGCCGAACGATTTACAAGATGGTGAGCATTGCTGATGCCACCGGGGAAGCTCGCTGCATCGCCGGACGTTAAGTGAGTTTCGCCATTATCATCAATTAAGACCAACTCACCATCCAGAAGAAAGATAAACTCGTCTTCTACTTCGTGCCAATGACGCATGGTGGATTGAGCGCCCGGCGCAAGGCGCGTGAGGTTGACCTCAAGATGGTTCAACGCACCTGCATCGCCCAATCGTTTAGCGTGTCGTCCTTTGAGGCGCGAGGCAAGCGGCTCGGGATATTTTGATGAATCATCCCATTGCAGATCGCCAATATCAATCTTGGGCATTGCAAAATAATTCCTGCTAAATCAGCCAAAAATTGCCGCTTAATTCATGAAGCGATGGATCGTTACTTACACAGGAATTAATCTATGACTTTGAAGTCAAACGCCAGAAACCGTGAGTTGCCTTGCAATTAAGCGCTTATATTAAAAAGAAAATTACAATTTTGAATTGCCGTCGATGTCACCATTAACCCGAGTGGGTTTATTAAATATCGAGTTTGTTAAGTCTGCTGATGGTTGTGAACTGTGCTGTGCGATCGGCGGTGATGTTCCGCCGGATCATTGGATTTATTAGGGAGCTCCTACTAAGATTATACAAACGGTATATCGCATTATGGAGCGCATCATGCGGCCACATCCGGCTTTTGTTAACAAGACGATCCCGCAAGAACATCCGCTTGGGGCTTTTGTCCTCAAGATGCTGACGGTTGATGATCTCGACCGCGACTTTCAGGCCGTGACCATGAGTGCGGCGGATATTCGCAAGAAATACCCGAACAATTCCTGGCCGGAGGGTTTGACGCGGGACGGGAACCTGATTGACCTCGCGTGGCATCAAAGAGAGTTCCAAGCGCGCCGCAGCTTTGCCTGGGTTATCGAGGACGGCTCGGGCACATATCTGGGATGCGTCTATGTCTTTCCGTCAATCGCCGGAGAGCAAACGGCGGATATTATGCAATGGTGGAAAACTGGTGTTGTCGCGGACCATGACGATTTTGAAGACAGGTTTTCCGATTGGCTCGCAGGCCCGGACTGGCCGGACTTGGAGTATAGACCGATGGTCTGATGGTTGTGGGCCGTTAAGAAAATATCAACGCAGTTTTTCAAGCGGATTGTAATCTCGGATAGGTACTCTCTCAGATGGGGGGAGTTATATGCGACTGATTTTTCTGATAATATTTACAGTAGGTATCGCGTTCGCTGGGGCGGCTATGCTCGGGCCGACTGTTAAAATCGTTGCTCAGTCTGCCGTCGGAATAATGTATGCCAATGGCTTTGCTGTGACGGAGAACCATACGGAAGCTATGCGCTGGTTCAGGAAAGCGGCTGAGCAAGGCAGCGCTGAAGCGCAGCACACTCTTAGCGTTATGTATAGCAATGGCATGGGTGTTCGGAAGAATGACGACGCCGCCGTGCATTGGTCTCGAAAGGCTGCGGAGCAAGGACACGTCGAAGCTCAAACGGCTATTGGCTCGATGTATGACATCGGAAAAGGCGTATCAGAGAACGATGTGGAGGCCGTGCGTTGGTATCGGAAGGCTGCGGAGCAGGGTTATGCCAAAGCCCAAAACAATTTGGGTGCGATGTATGACCACGGGGAAGGCGTGCCGGAAAATGATCAGGAAGCTGTACGTTGGTTTCGGAAAGCGGCGGAGCAGAATTACGCTTTGGCACAATACAATCTCGGGGCTTCATATGCCAAAGGGGTGGGCGTGCCTAAAAATCATGAGGAAGCCGTGCGTTGGTTTCGGAAAGCGGCGGAGCAGGACCAAGCCGAAGCCCAGAACAGCCTTGGTTTGATGTATGCTCATGGAAAGGGTGTGTCCAAGAACTACAAGGAAGCTGTGCATTGGTTTGGGAAAGCGGCAAATCAAGGTTATGCCGCAGCACAAAACCATCTTGGGGTGATGTATGGCGAAGGCAACGGCGTTCCAGAAAACGACGAGGAGGCCGTGCGTTGGTTTCGGAAAGCGGCGGAGCAGGACCATGCTGCTGCGCAAAGCCATCTTGGTTTGAACTACTACAAAGGCGAGGGTGTATCGAAGAATGACGAAGAGGCTGTGCGTTGGTTACGGAGAGCAGCAGAGCATGGTAATGCTAGAGCACAGAACGATCTTGGCATGATGTACGCTAAGGGATTTGGTGTTCCTCAAAACCCTTTTGACGCTTATGCATGGATTAACTTAGCTGCAGAAGCGGGTTTTGAAATTTCGCAAGAAACCATCACGATCTATAATGCAAAATTTCCGCCGGCCGTACTTGCGAAAGCTCAGGCGCGGAGTGCTGAACTGTCTGCTAAGATTGCGCCAGCGCAGGCGGATTGATGTGACCGGGAGGGGCGGGGGTGCGGCGCTATGCTTGCGTAGAACTGCGCTCACCCAGCCGCAGGAGATCCCCGGTCGTTGCCGGGGATGACGCGAAAGGTGGTGTTGGTTTTGGCGGGGATGATACGAAAGGCGGCGTGTCGCTACCGCCGTCCCTTGCCACCTTTGCGGCCTTTGCCGGCGCGTCTTCCTTTGGGGATGGAGGGGCGGCGTTTGGTGTTTTTGCCTTTGCGGGTGGCTTTGCCTTGCTCGCCGCCTTCGATCAGTTTAAAGCGTAATCCGCCCGTGAGCGGCGCAGCTTCTTCGAGGCGAACGAGGACAGGCATTCCCATGCGGAACAGCGTGCCGCTGCGTTCGCCGCGCAAGGTGCGCGCGTCGTCGTCATAGGTGTAGTATTCAGTGCCGATGGTCGAGACGGGAACAAGGCCGTCTGCACCTGTCTCGTTCAGCTTGATGAATAGCCCGAAGCGTGCCACGCCGGAGACGATGCCATCGAATTCCGCGCCAATGCGGTTCTCCATAAAGGCGGCGAGATACCGGTCGGAGGAGTCCCGTTCGGCCAGCATTGCGCGGCGCTCGGTCTGCGAAATATGGGTGGCGGTGTCGCGCATGTCGGAGATGTCTTCCATGCTCAACCCGTCTTTTTTGGGGTCTTCGCCCAAACCCAACGCAGAGATCAGCGCGCGGTGTACCAGCAGATCAGCATAGCGGCGGATCGGCGAGGTAAAGTGCGCATAGCGGGCGAGGTTCAGCCCGAAATGTCCGAGATTATCGGGACCGTAATAGGCTTGGGTTTGAGCGCGCAGCACCGACATGCTGACGGTTTCCGAAGACTCGGTTTTCTGTGCCGCGCGCAGGGCCGTGTTGAGGTTGCCCGGCGTCATACGCTGGCCTTTGGCGAGTGGGATGCCGATGGTCTCCAGCGTCTCGCGCAGGCTTTCGATGCGTTCTTCCACCGGGGGTTCGTGAACGCGGTAGACCAATTCGGTGCGTTTGAGTTCCAGCGTCTCGGCGGCGCAGACATTAGCGAGGACCATACATTCCTCGACCAGTTTATGCGCGTCGAAGCGCTCGCGGAACCGGACGGAGGTGACTTTGCCCTCTTTGCTCATCACGATGCGGCGTTCGGGGAGATCGAGGTCGAGAGGCTGGCGGCGCTCGCGGGCTTTGACAAGGGAGTCGTAGCATCTGAAGAGCGGGTCGATGATATTTGCTTTCATCGCGTCCGGCACATCGGGGTCCCCGGTCTTCGCCGGGGACGATTGCCCGAAAGCAATCGCCTGCGCTGTCTCATAGCTGAGGCTGGCCGCCGAGCGCATCATGGCGCGGAAAAAGCTGTGGCTCTTTTTCGTGCCGTCCTCCGCCAGAATGATGCGAACGCCGAGGCAGGGACGCTCTACGCCCTCGTGGAGCGAGCAGAGATCGCCCGAGAGCTTGTCCGGCAGCATCGGCACAACGCGGTCAGGGAAATAGCACGAGTTGCCGCGCTTGCGGGCCTCACGGTCGAGGGGCGAGCCGGGGCGCACGTAATGCGCCACATCCGCAATCGCGATCCAGAGAATATGACCGCCCTCATTGGTCGGGTCAGGATCGGCTTCGGCGAAGATGGCATCGTCATGGTCGCGGGCATCTTCGGGGTCGATGGTGATCAAGGGCAGGTCGCGCAAATCATCGCGGCCTTTGAGCGTGGTGACTTCGCGGGCTTTCTCAGCGTCTTCCAGAGTTTTGCCAGAGAATTCCACGGGAATTCCATGCTCGTGAATGGCGATAAGAGAAATGGAGCGGGGGGCGCCGATATCACCAAGCCGCTCCACGACTTTCGCCGGTGGCAGGCCGTGGCGCGGGCCGCGAAGTGTTTCTATTTCAACAAGTTCGCCGTCTTCTGCACCGTGGCGGTTGACATTGTCTACACGGAATTCTTTGTCCGCTTTTTTATCGACCGGCACAACCCGACCGCCTTCCGAGCCTTGGCGATAGACCCCGAGAACGCGCTTTGTCGCGCCTAACTTTTTGATAACACGGGCTTCGTAGTCGTAAACGTCCCCTTTGGGCAGGGCTTGCAGCTTGGCCAGAACCCGATCTCCGATACCGACGCTGGTGTCGCCTTTGCGCTGCGGGGCGAGGATAATCTTTGGCTCGTCCGCTTCATATTCCCACGATTGCGGGCGTGCAACGGGTTCGCCATCCTCATTAATGCGCGAGACTTCGATAACTGCTACGGGCGGCATGTGCGCGCCGCTGGGCCGGAAGCTCTTGCGGGTTCCGCGCTCGATCAGGCCCTCACGCCGCATCCCGGCAATCATGTCTTTTAGCACGACCCGCGCAGCGCCTTTGACTTTAAAGGCTTTTGCGATGTCGCGTTTCGTTGTCTTGTCAGGATTCTCATCAATATGGCGGAGGATGTCGTCCTGCGTGGGCAATCGTGTGTTCATGAAGAGGGGGCTACACGATCCCTGTTACGCTGTCACGTTGTGCATCATCAAGCGTGATTAGTAAAAAGTCGGAATATCCCGGTCGCCGGAAAAACTTTCGAGACTCTCGATATCGGCTGGAAGAGAAGGAGCGGATGTATCGTCAACGACGTTCAAGTCGTGATGCAGGTCCCGTTGGCTTTCATCCGGCGTGTCTGAATTCCGGCGCTTCAGTTTTTCAATTTTTGCCAAAGCCGTGCGGCGCTGTGTTTTTTGCACCGTTTGATTGTCAATCTTGTTTTGTTCAACCTTAGAGTCTGCGGCGGTCGGCGCATTGGTCTGTGCAGGGATAGCAGCTTGAGAAGGTCGCGATGTAACCCCGGCAGGGGTTATAATAACCCAAAAAAGCGTGAGGGTGACAAAGACTGCCCCCAAGGCGATTTTGTCAAAATTATTCATGATCTGCCTTAATCCGGATTGAACGAATAGCGTAACACATTACGCGTTCAAAAACCGTTAGCAGCGTGCACTTTAACCAACAATCAGGGAGTCAAACCTAAGGAGAACCAGTCTTCAAACCAAATCTTGGCCCGAAAACCGGCTCGCTTGTTATTGGTGCTATTTCGCGAGTTTCTTCGCGATCAATTCAACAGCCATTTCAGCAGTGACATCTTCGGGTTTTACGGTTTTCGGGATCGTCGCATTGACTTTACCCCATTTCACATAAGGACCGTAGCGCCCGTCGAGGATGTTCATTGGTCCGCCTTCCTCCGGATGCTCTCCGAGTTCTTTGAGAGGCGGTTTGGCGGCGGCGCGCCCCCGGCCTGCTTTCGGATTGGCGCGTTTTTCGGCAATCAATTCGACGGCACGGTTCATGCCGACCTCAAACACCTCACGCCATTCGCCCAAATTCGCATAGGTCTTTCCGCATTTCACGAAGGGTCCATAGCGACCAATGGCTGCGGTGATCTCTTCGCCGTCTTCGGGGTGTGTACCGATAACACGGGGCAAGTTAATGAGTTTTAAGGCGAGGTCAAAATCGACATCATCGACATCGACGCCTTTCGGGATCGAGCCGCGCGGCGGTTTGGTTTTTTCTTTGCCTTCCCCCTCCGGCTCGCCGAGTTGCACATAAGGACCGAAGCGCCCGGATTTAAGCGTGACCGGCTTGCCGGTTTCTGGATCAATGCCCAGTTCCTTGCCGTCACCGGCTGCGGCCTGTGCTGCGGCTTCTTCCTCGCTGACGCCGAAGGCGCGGGTGTAGCGGCATTCGGGATAATTCGTGCAACCGATGAAAGCGCCGAATTTCGACGAGGTTTTGATTGAGAGCATCCCGCCCTCGCGCATTTCCTTACCGCAGATCGGGCAGGATTTGGGGTCCATGCCGTCGCCGCGATCTTTGAAGACGTGATCGCCGAGCTTCTCATTGATAACGTCGAGAACTTCCGAAACGCGGAGTTCTTTTGTCTCGCCGATATCCGCTGAAAACTGTGTCCAGAAGTCTTTCAGAAGAACTTTCCAGTCCATCTTTCCCGCAGAGACGGTGTCGAGTTTTTCTTCGAGGTCTGCTGTGAAATCGTATTCGACATAGCGCTTAAAATAATTTTCGAGGAATGCGGTGACGAGGCGACCTTTATCCTCGGCGATCAGACGGTTCTTGTCTTTGGTGACATAGCCGCGATCCTGAATGACGGTGACAATCGACGCATAGGTGGAGGGTCGGCCAATGCCGAGTTCTTCCATGCGTTTGACGAGGCTGGCCTCGGTGTAACGCGGCGGCGGCTGTGTGTGGTGTTGCAGGGCAAGCGCGCTGGCGTCTTTTGAGAGGATCGCTGCGGCGGAGTCGCCGTCTTTCTCCACGACGGTATCGTTGTCACCCGATTTCATCGCCTTGGTGAAAGCGGCTTTTAATGATCCGTCGGCTTTGGCGAGCGCATCGCCCTGAGACATTGCCGGCAGCAATGCGCCGTCTTCGTCGTCGGAAGACGTTTCGTCTTTGCCCTCTTCATAGACCTTAAGAAAACCATCGAATTTGATGACCTGTCCGGTGGCACGAAGGCCGACTTTGCCGTCTTTGCTCTCGATTTCTGCGACTGTCCGTTCCAGACGGGCGCTTTCCATTTGCGAGGAGACAGCGCGTTTCCAGATCAGATCGTAGAGTTTTTTCTCTTCACCGTCGATGTTGAGATCATTAGCCGCCTTGGTGAAATCGGTCGGGCGGATGGCCTCGTGCGCTTCCTGAGCGTTTTTAGCTTTGACTTTATATTCGCGCGGTTTGCCCGGCACGTAGTCTTTTGAATACCGTTCGCCTATGGCTTCGCGCACAGCGGTGATGGCTTCAGGAGCCATGTCGATGCCGTCGGTCCGCATATAGGTGATAAGACCTTGCTCATAGAGTTTTTGTGCGGCGCGCATGGCTTGTTGCGCGCCCATGCCGAGTTTGCGGCTTGCCTCTTGTTGCAGCGTTGATGTCATGAATGGAGGCGAAGGGTTGCGGGTTGCGGGTTTTGCCTCGACCGATTTCACTGTGAAATCGCGCGCCTCAATCATGTCAATGGCGTGAGCGGCGTCTTTTTCATTCGCGAGGTCAAATCGCTCAAGCCTTTTACCGTCGAGTGAGGTCAGGCGGCTTTCAAATTCGGCTTTTCCCGGCGTCAGAAAGTTTGAGCGAACGGACCAGTATTCGCGCGGATCGAAAGCGTCGATCTCCATTTCGCGCTCGACCACCAGCCGCAAACACACGGATTGAACGCGGCCTGCCGAGCGAGAACCGGGCAGCTTGCGCCAGAGGACCGGCGAGAGGTTAAAGCCCACGAGATAATCGAGAGCGCGGCGGGCGAGATACGCCTCCACCAACTCCATATCGACTTCGCGGGGTTGCTTCATTGCTTCGGTAACGGCGTTCTTCGTGATCGCGTTAAAGACGACGCGCTCGACCGGAACTGTCTTTTTAAGGGCGCGCCGCTTATAGAGAGCTTCCAGCAAATGCCACGAGATCGCTTCCCCCTCACGGTCCGGGTCCGTCGCGAGGATCAATTTATCCGTGCCTTTGCAGGCCGCAGCAATATCAGCGAGTTGTTTTTTTGACTTTGTGTCAACTTCCCACGTCATGGCGAAGTCTTCATCCGGTTTCACCGAACCATCCTTTGACGGCAGGTCACGGACATGGCCGTAGGAAGCCAAGACTTTGAAGTCTTTGCCTAAATACTTGTTGATGGTCTTCGCTTTTGCTGGCGATTCGACAATCACAACGGCCATAAAGAACGGTCCTTTCGAGGATAGTAGACGGCGCGGTACATGGGCCAAGCCGTGCGCGGTGTCAACGCGGCTCGCTCGCGAAGGGTTGAACCGACATGATCGCCGCTGTGGATGCCGGACACTTGAATGCCAGTAAAACTCTCGTATTTTGATCAGGTCAGAGGTGACGACATATCCTAATATGGAGTTTAATTTTGATGAATCGTTTAGCCACAATCGCGGCATCAGCGACATTTGGTGCTATTGCAACGCTGCCAGCGGCGGCGCACCAAGTGGATTATGCTGCGCTCGCGGAGCAGGTAACTCCCGCAGTCGTCAACATTTTCACGACTCAAAATTTGCCGGAGTTTAAGGGTGTCCGGGGCTTGCCCGAGGGACATCCGCTGGAGAAGTTTTTCGAAAGATTCGGCGGCGGGAACGGGTTTTCCGGGCGCGGTGATCCTTCGGAGGCTCTGGGGTCGGGATTTATCATTGAGGGCAGCGGATATGTGATCACCAACAATCATGTTGTCGAAAATACCGATAGCGTGAAAGTGAAGCTCGCGGACGAGCGCGAATTTACCGCAAGGATCATCGGGACGGATGAACGCACCGATGTTGCGCTGTTGAAGATTGACGGCTCTGCGGGGCTGCCTGCTGTGCGGTTTGGCGATTCTGACGCTGTGCGGGTTGGCGAAGACGTTATGGCCGTTGGCAATCCTTTTGGGTTTGGCGGGACCGTGACGACGGGAATCGTTTCGGGCAAGGGCCGTTCGATTGGATCAGGCGGGCCTTATGTCGACTTTATCCAGACCGATGCGGCGATTAACCGGGGCAGTTCGGGCGGGCCGCTCTTTAATCTGCGCGGTGAAGTGATCGGGGTGAATACGGCTATATTTTCGCCGACGGGCGGCTCGGTGGGGCTTGGCTTTGCGGTTCCGTCGAATGTTGTCTCGCGAATTGTGGCGGACCTGCGCGATGATGGCCGCGTTGATCGGGGCTGGCTCGGGGTTCGGATTCAGCCGATTACAGACTCGCTTGCTGCGGCGCTGGGCTTGGGAGGAAAAAGCGGCGCGTTGATCGCCAGCGTATCGCAGGATGCGCCGGCTGCGGCGACATTGCGCTCAGGCGATGTGATCTTGTCTTTCAACGGCGAGCGGGTAAAGCGCAGCCGCGATTTGCCGCGCATTGTGGGCCAGACAACGCCTCTGACATCGGTTCCTGCGATTATCCTGCGGGATGGTGTGCAACAAACGATCTTTGTGACCGTCGGGCTGTTGGAGACTCAGCAAGGGGCGCGGTTTATTCCAACCCGCGCTGAACCCGTGGCAACCAAGGGGCGCCTTGGCGCGGGGCTGCGCCCGTCTCAGGAAGGGGTGGCGATTACCTCGCTTGAACCGTCCGGCATTGCCCGCAGAGGCGGCCTGCAAGTCGATGATGTTATTTTGGAGATCGAGAATAGGCCGGTTTCGACGCCCGAAGATGTGGCCTCGGCCCTGAACGCGGCGCGCGGAAATGCGACCCTTGCGTTGGTAAAGCGCGGCGATGCGCGGATTTACATCGGGCTGGATCTTTCCACGTCTTAGCGGTGGGGGGATAGGACAGGGCGGAATCATAAATTGTTAATGCGCTGAGTGGCGAATTGGATTCTTTAGTCGGTTCCACAGGAGGACCGACAATGACGCAAAGTTTTCTCGAGTGTATCAGGCTGATTGACGATCCCCGCATTGCGGGAATGATTAT
>CALKIZ010000055.1 GCA_937995735.1 uncultured Neomegalonema sp.
AATTAGGCAGCGTACCTGTAAGACTCTTTATTTTATCAAGGGCTTGTGATTCAGTTCGTGTAATGAAATGAGCACGGAGCGCAAGATCTCGCGATCGGACATGAGTGATCTTGAGTGGGAATTTATCAAATGCGTTCTACCCAACAAGAGCCGGGGCGTGAAGCGTGTCGATGATCGCCGGGTTATCAACGGCATTTTCTACGCCCTTCGGGTTGGTTGTCCTTGGCGCAATCTGCCCGATCAATACGACCCCTGCACGACGGTGTACAATCGCTTCAACAGGTGGTCGAAGGTTGGCATCCGGGATCAAGTGATGGTGGCGGTTGCCGATGCGCATAACGCTGGTGTCTTGATGGTGGACGGCACAAGCGTTCGGGTTCACCATTCCGCCGCGACGCTCAAAAAAACGATGAGCGACGATGCATGGGTCGCTCAAGAGGCGGTTTAACTACGAAAATCCATGCTGTGGTCAATGAAATCGGTCTGCCGGTCCGGTTTCATCTGACACCCGGCCAAGATCACGATGCACCTGTGTGTTGGATTTTGCTCAACCAATTGCAACCGGGTCAATCGGTATTGGCGGATAAAGCCTACGACGCAGACTGGATCAGAGAGATGATCTGGGAACAAGGCGTAATCGACGTCATTCCCTCAAAATCCAACCGCAAACTGTCCAAGGAATTTGACGCCGAACTCTACAAATTGCGCAACCTCATTGAGCGTTTCTTCGGTCGATTGAAAGCATCATTCCGCCGCATCGCGACGCGCTACGAAAAAACATCTCAGAACTTTATGGCGATGATCAAACTCGCGACCGTAAGACTATGGTGTAAATTTATGAGTCCGCTGCCTAAACGTCCATCTAATTTAAGCGGACATCTAAGCCGCTAAACATCAATAGACTCCGAGGTTCCTATTACACTCGCAAGAGCAGGTTCGGCGGACGCTTACGGCGCATCGAACGCACCCTCTTCATCATCGAATGGTTGCTCGATGCCGATATGCAGCGCCGCGCCAATATCGGCCTGAACAAAGGTGAGGCTCACCACGCCCTCAAAAACGCCCTGCGTATCGGGCGACAGGGCGAAATCCGCGACCGCACCGCGGAAGGTTAACATTACCGCATGGCGGGTCTCAACCTCCTCGCCGCCATCGTCATCTACTGGAACACAAAACAGCTCCGCCATGCCGTCAACGCCCGAAGAAAAGCCGGACTAGACTGTCCGCCCGACCTCCTCGCGCACATCTCGCCCCTCGGATGGGCTCACATCCTCCTCACAGACGAGTACCGATGGCCGAAATCCTGAAGCCAGGCCTTATGATACGATTTGGCCCTCTACCGGAGCAGACCCCCATGACAGTCATGTCATCAGCTCAGTTTCAGAAGTGACCTGTGAAAATCAGAGGTTCAAAGCGCTTTACGCTGTTTGGAATCGGCGTGAATAAAAAACACCTTTATTGGTCGATCACGCGCCCCGCACTCTTTAAACAGAGATAACCGTAGAGTACTTACCCTACGGTCATCTTCTACCTTCATCATTTCTCCGATGGTTCATCTGAAGACGGCGCTTCGCCTCTACCGCCTGTTTCATCGTCATCGCTATCATCGTCACTTTGTTCTGCTAAGCGGGCGACCGAGACAACTCTTTCATCATCTGCTGTGCGAAGCATCCAAACGCCGCCAGCGGAACGGGATCGCACGGAAACATCCGAGACACCACAACGGATAGACTGTCCGGCATCCGTCACCAGCATGACCTGATCACCTTCTTCCACAGGGAATGCGGCGGCAATAGTCGTCGCGCCGCTGCGAGAGTTGCCCGCGACGGACATCGCTTTGTAACCTTTATTGCCGCGCCCGATAGGACGATATTCGTAGGCCGACGTACGCTTTCCAATCCCATTCTCAGCAACCGTTAGAATGAACTCCTCATATGCTCCTAATTCAATGTAGCGTTCGTGCGAGATTGTAGCCTCGTCGCCATCATCCTCGTCATCAGTCGCGCCCGCATCGTCGGTCTGGTCATCGCCCTCCATCGCGCGGCGCATCTTGAGATACGCTTTCGCTTCGGCGGTTGTCCGCTCGACATGGCCAAGAATACTCATCGACATGACCTCATCACCCTCAGCGAGGCGCATACCACGCACGCCCGTTGAATCACGGCCTTTGAAAACGCGAACATTTGAGACGGCAAAGCGGATCGACATGCCGAGTTTTGAAGTCAGCAACACATCGCTGTCCGGCGAACAACTTTGTGCGGAGATCAGACGAACACCTTCAGGCAGCTTCATGGCGATCTTGCCGTTGGCTTTGACGTTCACAAAATCCGATAGTTCATTACGCCGGACCTGACCATCGGAAGTACAGAACACGATCTGCAGATTGCTCCATTCTTCTTCCGGCGCCTCCACCGGCATCATTGCCGCGATAGATACGCCCGGCTCAATAGGTAACAGATTGACGAGTGCTTTACCCTTCGCATTACGTCCGCCTTGCGGTAAGCGCCACGTCTTCAGCTTGTAGACGATACCATCCGTTGTAAAGAACAGCACCGGCGTCAAAGTATTGGCAGAGAACAGCCGTGTGACGAAATCTTCGTCCTTTGTCGACATGCCTTGTAAGCCTTTACCGCCTCGTTTCTGCGAGCGGTATTCGGCAAGTGGAGTCCGCTTCACGTATCCGGAATGCGTGGCGGTTACGACCATATCTTCAGGTTCGATCAGATCTTCATCGTCGAAATCACCGAGGCTCTCTACAATCGCAGTCCGTCGTGGCACAGCGAATTCATCTTTCACAGCGATCATCTCAGCAGAGATTATCGCAAGGATACGTTCGCGGGATTGCAGAATGTCGAGGTAATCAAGGATCTTTTCGGCAAGTTCTTTCAATTCATTCGTTATCTCTTCAACACCCAGAGCAGTAAGGCGCTGAAGACGAAGATCAAGAATCGCACGAGCCTGAATTTCGCTTAAGCGATACGTCCCGTCATCGTTTACTTTGTGGCTCGGGTCATCAATCAATTTGATGTAAGGCGCAATTTCCTGAGCAGGCCAATCACGCGCCATCAGTTTTTCGCGCGCTTCAGCCGCATCAGCAGACCCACGGATCAACGCAACAACTTCGTCGATATTCTCAACCGCAACGGCAAGGCCACATAAAATATGGGCACGTTCCCGCGCTTTGTTCAGATCAAAAGCCGTTCTGCGGGCAACCACCTCTTCACGGAAGGCAATGAAGCTGCTCAAGATGCGCTTCAAGTCCATTTGTTCAGGGCGACCATTATTGAGCGCCAGCATGTTCGCACCAAAGCTGGTTTGCATTGGTGTGAACCGGAACAGTTGGTTTAGAACAACTTCGGCAGTCGCATCGCGCTTGAGTTCGACCACAAAGCGAACGCCGTGGCGATTAGACTCGTCACGGACATCCGCGACGCCCTCGATTTTCTTCTCTTTGACAAGCTCGTTAATGCGCCCTTCGAGCGTCCCCTTATTCATCTGATAGGGGATTTCCGTCATGACAATCGCGTAGCGGTCTTTGCGAATTTCCTCAATCGAGGTTTTCGCCCGCATCATTATGGAACCACGCCCCTCCATATAGGCTTTACGCGCACCGGATTGCCCGAGCATCAGACCACCAGTCGGAAAGTCGGGACCGGGGATATGTTGCATCAGATCTTGGACTTCGAGGTCAGGGTTATCAATCAACGCCATTGTGCCGTCGATAATTTCACCGAGATTATGTGGCGGGATATTCGTTGCCATACCAACAGCGATACCTTGCGAGCCGTTGACCAACAGGTTCGGGTATCGCGCAGGAAGGACCAGTGGCTCCTGAAATTCGTTCGAATAGTTTGGCTGAAAGTCTACCGTGTTTTTATCCAGATCCTTGAGCAGCTCCTCAGCGACCTTCGCCATCCGCACTTCGGTATAACGCATCGCGGCGGGGTTATCCCCGTCCATCGACCCGAAATTACCCTGCCCGTCTGCCAACATGACGGACATCGAAAAATCTTGTGCCATACGGACCATGGCATCATAAATCGCACTGTCACCATGGGGGTGATATTTACCCATGACGTCGCCCACAAGACGGGCTGATTTCTTGTAGGGCTTATTATAGTCGTAACCGCCCTCGCTCATACCGAACAAGATACGGCGGTGAACCGGTTTGAGGCCATCACGCAAATCTGGGATCGCACGGGAAACGATTACGCTCATCGAATAATCGAGGAACGATGTCTTCATTTCTTCTTCGACCGAAATACTAGGCCCGTCGAACGAAGGGCGCTCAGGCGGTGTATCCGAGGGTGGTGTCTCGGGAGGATCTGTCTCGTCGCTCAAAGGGTTTCTCCGTCGCCGGCTAATGACTTAAAAATCAATGCTTTTTTATACCCTGGAGAAAGTCATGAAAGCAAGCAAAGGACACCAGTTTCTACGCTGAGCATCCGATAATTTTAAGCGATCCATCGAAAGCGATAGGGCAATCAAAAGATCATCCGACTCTGGAGCAAAAAGACGAACAAAATCAGAGTCTCAAACCAATTTTAAAAGTGATTACCCGCCTCACTCTGGATCAGCGGTCAACTCTACTCGTCAGGAATCCGAGCCATCAGCAACAACCACCCGGTTTCTGCCACCGTCCTTAGCGAGGTAGAGCGCACGATCCGCTTCCGTCAACAATTCTTGCGGAGTTCTTCCGCATTGCGGAAAAGATGCAACCCCTATGGATATGGTAATCTTCGGCAAAATTAGGCCACCATACCGCAGCACGTTCGCCTCGACGCGGGTACGCAACGTTTCGGCCATATCGTAACATTCCGCCGGTGCTTTATTTGGCATCAGAATAGAAAATTCTTCTCCTCCGAAACGGGCGACAACATCACCATCATCAACGATATCCAGCATAACTTCAGATATGCTGCGAAGTACCAAGTCTCCTGCATCGTGCCCATGCGTATCGTTGAAACTCTTGAAGTGGTCTGCATCAAGGGAGATTAAACCCAAAGGCTTACTGCGCCGATCCGCGTCACTGATTTCGCGGCGGCATCGGTCTAAGAAGTAGCGCCTATTGAACAATCCAGTCAGCGGATCTTTGATTGATTGATCCCGTAGCTCATCTCTCAGCTTTACATTAGCGATGGCCAAGCTGATTTGCTCGGTACAACGAATTGCGAAGGAAACCAGTTTCTCAGGGATCGGTTCACCAGCCTCTGCTGGAAACGCAGGCTCGTCGTCGAACCTTATATGGAGAAGGCCGACCGTGTCCCCATGCGCAATGATCGGCAGACAGAGATAGTGCCCATTGTAATGGTCCGAAATTTCACCATTCACATGATTGCAGGAAAAATCGACCAACCCTTCGCCGAACTTATAAAGCCGCCCCCGGCGTAACGCCCAGCAATCGTCAGGTTGAATATGCGCTGCAGGCAAATCGAGGTAGATTCATGAGCGAAGTGCAACGTTATCATTGAAGCGGATATCGACGTGCTTGCCAAGTTCGGCGAGGAAGGCTTCGATTGGTGATCTGAAGTCGAGGCACTTTCGTGGTGTGGTATTGAGTGTCATGGCG
>CALKIZ010000056.1 GCA_937995735.1 uncultured Neomegalonema sp.
TGCCGTGAGATTTCGGGAAAAACGGAGAAAGGCGCACCATCTGCGCTTCCGTCAGCCAAAAGAGATCGCTCATCACATGCCCCCTTAATTTGGGACAGTGATTCAGAACCCCACACAAAAATCAATGGGTCCTGAGCCTAGTCATCATCTTTAAAGGCAAAGACAATGGGCCTGCCCGTCTTTTTGAAAATTTAGTATCAGTCGTTGCAGGAACTGCGGAAATTTCTAGGGAGTGGTTGAACGATGCTAAAATTGCAGTCGCTAAAGATGGAACAGACCCGAAGTTGAGTTATGGAGCGCTGACCGTCATGTCTAAACTTCTTCGTAATTCTTCAGGTGGAAAGATGAAGCGAACGAAGCGTTCTCGTTTCCGGAAAAGTGATGACTTACTCGATCAACTTACTCATCAAAAGCCAGAGGTTTGGCCCAGCGAAAACTTTATCATTATTAATCGTGATATGACAGGTGAAGTTCCGTTTCATTTCGGGATACCTGAACTTGTTTTATATGGCGACGATAGTGATGGAACACGGACCTATAAAGAGGCATCACATGTAATAGAAGATCTTCAGTTTAAATAAGTGAGTATACTCAGCGGGTGTATAACTAGTTCCAATGTTGGATCGGCTATGGCTCAACCTCCCCTCTATCAAACCACCCTCTCGGCAAAGGCACGGCGCGGGTTGATCCTCAATGTGGTTGCGGCGTTTCTGTTGGCGCTCATATCGGGCGGACAATGGTTTGCGGGTGGGCATTGGTTGCAGGCGGTTATCTTTTGTCTGACTTTGGGGGTGGGCGGTTTGGTTGCTCTCACGTTGATGCGTTCTAAGCATCCGCTAGAGGTGTACTCAGATAGGGTGGTTCTGAACTCGCTGACGCAAACTGCCATGCCGGTAAAAAAACTTATTGGCATTGGCACGCACCCTAAACGCGGGACACCAACCCTTAGCTATCGCGATGATGCCGGTGGGCAGAGCGAATTCCTGATCCATTGGCGTTTCATCCGTGAGCCTCAGGAAGAGGTTATTGCGCAGATTAATCAGGTATTGGAGGGGCGCGGGTGATTTCGATTGAAACCGCGCTCAAAGGGCTAAATGCCGCCGCGCCTAACGCGCCGAAATCTGCGATTAAAGCCTTCAAGAAGATCGCGAAAAAAGAATTTGGTGATACAATTCTATCGAGCGTCGAATGTGCCGCCATTGTCTTTGGTCAACTCGCCCATGAGAGCCTTGAGTTTACAGCTGTCGAAGAAAACCTGAATTATTCGGCAAAGCGTATCGCTCAAGTTTGGCCGAAGCATTTCACGGCATCGCAAGCGCGTCCTTATGCACGTAATCCCGAAAAGCTGGCCAATGAAGTTTATGGCGGGCGCATGGGTAATACGAAAAAGGGTGATGGCTGGCGCTTTAAGGGAGCGGGTTACATTCATCTGACAGGCCGCGCGAACTTTCGGGCCGCCAGTGATGCGCTGGGCTATGACTATGTGAACCGTCCGAAATTGGCGCGTAAACCTGAACACGCATGGCGGATCGCGCATTGGTATCTGTGCGAACGAAAGCGCAAAGGTACGCGCTTGATTGATCACGCGATGGCAGGGGCAGAAAAGCAAGTCACGCGCGGCATCAATGGCGGATTGAACGGCTATAAAGATCGCGTCCGCCGCACAGAACTTGCGCGCGAGGCGATGTCAGGCATTGCTGCTGCGCCACGATTGACCAAGGTCAATAAACGCCAACGCAAGACAGTGAAGCCCCTGCAACACTGGCTTTGCGAACTTGGTTATCCTTGCGGGCCGATAGACGGTCTTTGGGGAGCACTCACCGAACAATCCGTGCGAAGGTTTCAGGCCGATGCTGACTTGAAAACGGATGGCATTGTGGGGAGGAAGACCCTTGCTGCGTTGAACAAAGCAATCAAACGCCGAAGTCAAAAATAGCCAGATCAATCACGAGGCGGTACTCATATGGGCGCTTTGCGAAAAACAAAGATCGACTCTGCGGCGGCATGGGTGGGTGCTGACTTTTCGGAAGATGAAAGCTGGATTTATCGACTTTCCGACGATGATCTGAGTTTAATTGATACTGCGCTGGGCGCTCTTGCGTCTCAGGGAAAAGCATTCCCGTATTTTTCGAAAAATGACTTCCCAATTGGCGCGCTCTCGACCACATTAACTCGTATTGCAGATGACCTTGAGAATGGTAGGGGCTTTTGCCTGCTGCGAGGACTCGAGGTTGATCGTTACAGCGATGCCGAAATTGCCGCGATCTATTACGGGATTGGGCTTCACCTTGGGACACCAGTTGGGCAAAATCCTGCCGGTGATTTGCTTGGCACGGTCATGAATGTTGGTGACATTGCCGATAAGAATACCCGTGTTTTTCAAACCAATCTCTATCTGCCGTATCACACTGATCCCTCTGATGCAGTGTGTTTGCTGTGCATTCGTAAGGCGCGGCAAGGCGGGTTAAGCAGTCTCGTTAGTGCGGCTGCCGTTTATAATGAAATACTGGATAAACATCCTGAATACCTCGGGATTTTCTATCGACCCTTCCACTACGCGCATTTGCGTGAAGATGGGCCGGGACAATCTCCGATTTTCAGCTATTTCGACGGCAAGGTAAGCTGCCGTTATCTGCGCCAATACATCGAATTGGGCCATGATCAGAAAGGTGTAATGCTTTCAGCAGTGGAGAAATAGGCCCTCGATTTGTTTGATCAAGTAAGCCAAGCTGACGCCATGCGCCTTGATATGATGCTGGAATCCGGAGATATGCAATTCGCGAATAATTATGCAGTCTTACATTCCCGTTCGGCATTCGAAGATTCGGATGTGCTTGGTGAACGTCGCAAGCTGTTGCGCCTCTGGCTCAAAATGCCCAATGCGAGACGGTTAGCACCGGAGTTTCCGGGGCGGAACGGGTTTGAAATTCCCGACAAACCTGCGCGCCAATGATCAAGCGCTGGATCATTGTTGGAAGCATCGCGTGTGGTAGCTTCAGTTCGGGTGCTTTTGCTCAAGATCCTAAACCTGGCATTGTTGGAAGCGATGACCGTAAAATTACATCCGACGCCCGCTTTACTGCAGTTGGTCGCTTAAATCTCTCCGGCAAAGGGTTTTGCACAGCGACCTTAATTGCGCCGCAGGTGGTGATGACCGCGGCACATTGCACGTTCTATCCCAGCACTGGCAAACCTGTGCCGCCGCATCGTATTCACTTCGCTGCGGGTTGGCGGAAAGGCAAGCCTTTGGCGCATCGGGTTGCAAAGCATGTGCGCCGGCATCCTGATTACGGCGATACCAAAACGATGATGACTGACATCGCTTTGATTGTCCTTGAAGAGCCAATCAACGATCAGCGAATTATTCCGATACCTGTCGACAAGCGCACTGACCCGGTTCGGATGGTGGTTCCGCTAACGCATGTATCATACGCGCGTGACCGGCCTCATCTGCCAAGCATTGAAACAGGCTGCGTCGTCCGTTCGGTTCAAGCCCGATTGCTTCTGACGGATTGCGACTCGAATTTCGGAGGCTCTGGCGCGCCGATGTTACGTGCGGGAGAAAAAGGCTTTTCAGTTTTGGGCATTGTAAGCGGAGTCATTGAGCATAAAGGCCTGCGGCGAGTTGCTGCCGTGCGCGCTTTTATGCCTGAGAACTAAGCGCCTTTCTCTTTCTCGCTGGCCGCTTTAGCGAAGATGTCCTCGCCAATCACACCCTGAAAGCTCGTCGCAATAGGGCCGGTCATGAATACGTTGTCATCCTCGCACCATTCAATGACGAGTGGGCCACCGTCAAGGTCTACGGTGCAAGTGCGGTCGATAAGATCACGGCGCACTCCTGCGACAACCGCAGCGCACGCACCAGACCCGCACGCTTGTGTAACGCCAGCGCCGCGTTCCCAAACGCGCATTCTGATCCTATTTCGATCAATGACGTGGCAGAATTCGACATTGGCGCGTTCAGGAAACATCGGATGGTTTTCGATCATCGGGCCGAGTTTATCGACGGGAACAGCCTCGGCATCGTCTACGAAGAAAACCGCATGAGGATTGCCCATATTCACCGCACCGGGTCCCCAGAGCGACGGATTGTCGATCGGGCCGAGTTTGACGTCGATACGAACGGTATCCGAAGCATCCGCAAGCGGAATATCCTGCCAATCCAGCTTTGGCGTTCCCATATTGACGCGAACAAGGCCGCCATCGCTGCGCCAGCAGGCGAGCGGGCCGAAATCTGTGCGTATCGTCAGGCCATCTGCGCCGGTTTCTTCCATCAGCAGGTGGGCGACGCAGCGTGTTGCATTGCCGCAGGCCCCTGATCGGGACCCGTCGGGATTGAAAATCCCCATGTAGGCGTCGAGTTGGGGGTGTTTTTCTTCTTCAATTGTAATCAGTTGATCGAACCCGATTCCGCGTCTTCTATCGGCAATGGCCCGTGCAAGTTCCGGTGTCGGAATTGCTTGTCCGCCGCGCAAGTCGAGGATCACAAAATCGTTGCCTAATCCGTGCATCTTGATGAAGGGTAAAGGCTTCAAGGCGTTGTCCACGCTACATTTCCTTGTCAGATGTCTTGCGGAACCGTGATTTGTGCATGATATACTTGTCAGATCATATTGAAACAAGGAGGCTTCCGTTTCGCGGGCATATCCGTTTTGGCTGGGATAAACTCGATTATTTATGAAGATGATCTAATTAAAACTGCGAAAACGATCAATCGGCAACGTTGTGGAGATTTTCTTAAGATTATGTCGCGAAAGATAGACCAACATTGCGTATCTATGGTGAAACACGAACAACGTAAAGAAAAGTTGCTGAAAGCGGAAAAGAGAGTGCCCATGACCTCTGCTGTGCAGAAATACCGCCGTGCTTCGCGCACCCTTGCAACTTTGACCGCAGCGATTGCTCTGTTTGCAAGCGTTCCGGCCCCTGTTTTAGCCGATAGTGCTACGGGGTCGTATCTTGCGGCGCGCCACGCCACGAACCTTAATGATTACGAGTTTGCGGCAACCTATTTCACGCGGGCACTCGCTCGCGACAGCAGTAATACGGACTTGATGGAGCAGGCTGTGCTCTACAAGGTCGCGGCCGGCCGGGTTCAAGAGGCCGTGCCGATTGCCCGTCAGCTTGTTGATAAGGAAAGCGATCACCGGATTGCCCAACTTGTCTTGGTCGTCGATGATTTGCGCAAAGAGGAATTTGACGCTGCATCAGAGCGTTTGGAGGACTTTGGGGCGGAGAGCTTTAACGTCATCACAGCACAATTGCTCAAGGGCTGGACCGAACATGGTCGCGGAGACTATGAAGCGGCACAGGCCGCTTTCGCAGAACTTAGCGGTAATAACCTGTTTGGATATTTTGGGCGCTATCATGCTGCTTTGGCAAAAGCCATCGACAGTGCTGCGAAAGAAGCCAACGGTGCATTCGAATTGGCAATTGGTTCGGACAAACCTTCTGTGCGTATGGCCGAAGCCTATGGCCGTTTTCTGGAGCGCGATGGGCGCAGTGATGAAGCCGCCGAAATCTATGCCGAGGCGATGACCTCAGCTCCGAACGATCCGGTGCTAACGGCTGCGATTGACCGTGCAACGTCTTCTGATGCCGAAAAACCGCAATTACTCGTCTCGAACGTCCAAGAGGGCGTTGCGGAGGCAATGTTCGGCCTTGCCGGGGCTTTCGCGAGAGAAGATGGCGGCGTGCGCCTCTCCCTTGTCTATGTGCAGCTTGCTTTGGCGCTAAACGCCAAAATGGAACCGTCACGTGTGCTGCTCGGTAATGTCATGGAGGCACAGCAACGTTGGGAAGCGGCGGCTGAGACATATGGTGACGTCAGCAAAGACAGCCCGTATTATCGCGTGGCGCAAATAGGGCGTGCTGATGCGTTAGGCCGGATTGATCAGATTGAAGAGGCCCTTGAAACGCTGAATGGTCTGGAGAAAGAATATCCCGAAGAAGTCAGTCTGCCGATTGCAAAAGGCGACCTTCTACGCCGCGTTGAGCGTTATGAAGAGGCCGGCGTTGCTTATGATCGTGCGATTGAATTGACGCCGAAACCTGAGGCGCGGCACTGGTCCCTGTTTTATGCACGTGGGGTAAGCCGCGAGCGGACCGGCGATTGGGATGCGGCTGAAGCTGATTTGAAAAAGGCTTTGGAGTTTCGCCCTAATCAGGCGCATGTCCTGAACTATCTCGGATATAGCTGGATTGAACAGGGTAGGAATCTTGAAGAAGCGCGCGACATGATTGAACGCGCTGTCGCTGCAAGACCGGACGATGGCTACATCGCGGATTCTCTGGGGTGGGTCCAGTACCGTCTTGGCGATTTCGAAAAAGCGGTAAAAACGATGGAGCGCGCCGTCGAACTTAACCCCACTGATCCTGTCATCAATGATCATTATGGCGATACATTATGGGTCGTCGGGCGCAAGCTGGAAGCACGGTTCCAATGGAAACGCGCTTTGTCGTTCAAGCCTGAAGAAGAGGGCCTGAAAGAACGGATTCTTGCTAAGCTGGAAGACGGTCTTGATGTCGTTTTGGAGGCTGAAAAAAAGGCTCTTCCAGAAGAGGCTGAGGGCGTTGCAGAAGGGGTTGTTGAACCCGAAGCACCTGTGACCAAAGATGACGCGGATAAGGACGGCTGATCACCGGCTCGCACAATCTGGAGGCCGCATGACCGATATTTCGATACCGGCGCGGCCTAAGATTAATCTGTTTTTGCATGTTACAGGACGCAGAGCGGATGGTTATCACCTGCTCGAAAGCCTCGTTTGTTTCGCGGATACGGGTGACCGGATAACCGTATCTCCTGCACATCACCTGTCTTTGCATATTCAGGGGCCTTTTGGGGGTGACCTCGAAGTCGGACCCGGCAATCTTGTTTTGCACGCGGCGACTGCATTGCAGGAATGGGCGCATCAAAGTGGCCACAAAGCTGGTGGCGGCGCTCTCACACTTGATAAGTATCTGCCAATCGCATCGGGTATCGGAGGCGGCTCTGCGGATGCGGCAGCGACTTTCAAGACCCTATCGTCATTGTGGGATTTGCGCATACCTGAGCAAGAACTCGCGACGCTGGCATTGTCAATCGGTGCGGATGTTCCTGTTTGCTTAGACAGTCGCACGCGGATGATGCGCGGCATAGGTGACGTTCTTGAGGATGGCCCTGTATTGCCACCGACTTGGATATTGTTGGTGAATCCAATGCGCGAAGTGTCCACTGCAAAGGTATTTTCATCTCTTGATTTGAGTGAACCGTCGAAGGAACCGACCATTCCTTCTGAATTTGAAACCGCCGCGATGCTTGGGGCTTGGCTGAAGGCGGAAACCCGTAACGATTTAGAAGGTCCGGCGTTAATCCAAGCGCCCGAAATCGCGTCGGTCTTGAACGCTCTTGCCGATTGCGATGGTTGTCACATCGCGCGGATGTCAGGGTCCGGCGCGACCTGTTTTGCCTTATTCGGCGAGCCTGGGGCCGCAGAGACAGCCGCCAGACGCTTAACTGGGTCGCACCCTGATTGGTGGGTTCAGGCCGCTAAGATTATCTGACCGACGCTGTCTCTCTGTGATCAATGATCCCTGTCAACAACATACCCGACGAGATCATCAAGATCGTCACGCAAATCGCTTTCCGGAAAAGACCGGATTGCTTGCCGCGCTTCGTCTCCATAACGCCGCGCATCATCAAGCGCGCCTGAAATAGCGCCGTGCTTTTCCATCAATGTCATCGCGTGGTCGAAATCGCCATCTTCTTGTTTACGCTTTTCTATGGTCCGAAGCCAAAAGGCGCGTTCAGTGTCGTCGGCGGCGGCAAAAGCACGCAGAACAGGTTGCGTGACTTTCCCCTCGCGGAAATCGTCGCCGGCATCTTTTCCAATCGTGCCTGCCTTGCCTGCATAATCGAGTGCATCATCCGCCAGTTGAAAGGCGATGCCGAGGCGGTCGCCATAGGTATGTAACGCTTTTTGCCGGGTGTCGGGTACACCTGCCAAGACGCCACCAACCTCTGTCGCTGCGGAAAACAATGCAGCAGTTTTTGCACGGATAACCGCCAAATGCTCGGCTTCCGTTGTGGCGAGGTTGTTGGCGGTTGCCAATTGCATCACTTCGCCTTCTGAAATGATAGCCGATGTTTTTGAAAGGATGTCCAGAACGGTCAGAGAGCCGGTTTCGACCATCAACTGAAATGCGCGACTAAAAAGGAAGTCTCCAACCAGAATGCTTGGCTTGTTGCCAAACACAGTATTTGCGGCGGGCTTGCCCCGGCGCAAGGCGCTTCCGTCTACCACATCATCGTGAAGAAGCGTCGCCGTGTGGATAAATTCGACGGCTGCGGCAAGGCGGATATGATGCTCGCCTTTATACCCGCAGAGGCGGGCGGCTGCGAGGGTCAGGACGGGCCGCACACGCTTTCCGCCTGCTTTGACCAGATGCGCTGCGACTTGCGGGATGAGTTGAGTTGAACTGTTCATATGATCTGTCAGCATCGAATCAACGGCGGCAAGATCGTCTGCAAGGGCTATCGAAAGCCTGTCCATCGGCGCTTGAGTCCTATCGCGGGCCGCGTGTTTGCACAGAGTCATATGAAGTGCCTTTGACTTTCAGCGCTTTGCACCGGAAGATGGCTTATCGAAATCAAAATGTTTGAATGTATGGAAGAACTTCTCAAAACGACCGACCCCACGATTATCAGTGCCGCAACAGCGTATCTTAAGGGTGAAGGTATAGAAGCCATTGTTTTCGACGTCCACATGAGCGTGATGGAGGGCAGTATTGGTATTCTCCCGCGCAGGTTGATGGTTCACGGTGATGATATGATCCGCGCGCGCCGCTTGATGGCATTGCTGGAAATCGAAACGACTCCAGAAGAAAAATGACAGTCTTTGCATCGACATCGTTGACGGAACACGGGTTTCTCGGCGGTTTGGTGTCTGTGAAGCAACCCCGTGACGGGTATCGGTCCGGCGTGGATGCGGTGTATCTGGCGGCGGCTGCACCGGCGGTATCGGGTGAGGTGGTCTTGGACCTTGGGACGGGCGCAGGCGTTGCGGCTCTTTGTCTCAATGCGAGAGTTTCCGGGCTGACGCTGCACGGGCTGGAATTGCAGATCGCCTACGCTTCGCTGGCTCGGGCAAATAGTGTTGATGCCGGAGTGCGTTTAACCGTTCACCAAGGTGACGTAGCGGAGCCTCCAGCGGACTTAAAAGCCATGAGCTTTGATGGTGTGATTGCCAATCCGCCGTATTTTCGGGCAGGTGCAGGGATTGTCAGTGAGGCTAAAGAGGCGGCACATCGCGAAACTGTGCCTTTAAGAATCTGGGTCGATTGTGCATTGCGCCGCCTTAATCCCGGCGGTTGGCTTGTCATGATTCAACGCGCCGAGAGATTGGCAGAGTTGCTTGCGGAGTTAGAGGGACGGGCAGGCGACATTCATATTAAACCGATTGCGGGTCGTGTCGGGCGCTCTGCCACCCGCGTGATTGTAAAGGCGCGCAAAGGAGCGCGGGCGCCGCTGACGCTGTGTGCGCCGTTGATTGAACATGACGGCACGGAGCATGTGAAAGACGGCGATGATTACTCCGTAGTCGCAAAAGCGCTGTTGCGGGACGGTGCAGCGCTTGACTTCTAACGATAGCGGGCGAACCTATACCGTCTTTAAAATAGGGAAACCTCATGCCTGTCGCTAATTCTATCGCCGCCGCTGCGGGACATCTCACCGAATGGCGACAAGACCTGCATCGTCATCCTGAACTCGGTTACGAAGAAC
This sequence comes from uncultured Neomegalonema sp., assembly GCA_937995735.1. Lineage (GTDB taxonomy): Bacteria > Pseudomonadota > Alphaproteobacteria > Rhodobacterales > Rhodobacteraceae > JAHDDY01. The sequence continues at coordinate 9,761 of CALKIZ010000056.1, forward strand.
ACCGCACGTCGAAAGTTGTTGCAGAGAAACTGCGCGCCTTTGGATTTGATGATGTGCAGGAGGGTATTGGGAAAACAGGGTTAGTTGGCGTTTTGCACGGGCGTAATGGTCCGGGCGATGAAGCGCATTCAATCATGCTGCGCGCCGATATGGATGCTCTGCCTATTCTTGAAGAAACCGGACTTCCTCATGCATCTGAGACGGCGGGTGTCATGCACGCTTGCGGCCACGATGGGCATACGGTGATGTTGCTGGGGGCGGCGGAACATCTTGCAGAAACCCGCGCTTTTGAAGGGACCGTCTATTTCTGTTTCCAACCTGCCGAAGAAAACGGTGGTGGTGCGGATGCCATGATCAAAGAAGGACTGTTCGAAAGATTCCCATGCCGCGCAATGTATGGGATGCATAATCTTCCGGGATTGCCTGTTGGTCATTTTGCGACAGCGCCGGGGCCTTTGCTCGCGGCTTGTGACGAGTTTGAAATTACGATCACTGGTCTAGGAGGTCATGCGGCGGAACCACATGATTGCCGTGATACCATCGTCTGCGGTTCAGCGGTCGTACAAAGCCTGCAAACCATTGCATCGCGACGGATCGCGCCGCGCCACCCTTGTGTCGTGTCGGTCACGCAGTTTCATGCGGGGGACGCGAATAATGTCATCCCGCAAGTCGTCAAACTTAGCGGAACCGTGCGCAGCTTTGATGAAGAGGTGCATAAAGCGATTTATGCCGAGATGGAGCGGATTGTCTCGCAGGTCTGCGCGGCACATGATTGCACAGGAGAAGTTGATGGCGGTCATGTTTATTATCCGCCGACAATCAATGATGCAGCGGAGACTAAATTTTGCGTTGAGGTTGCACGCGAACTTGCCGGAGAAGCGGCGGTACAGGATGATCTTCGCATCAGCATGGGAGCGGAAGATTTTTCGTTTTACGCCCTGCAAAAACCGGCTTGTTTTGTCATGATCGGTAACGGCGACAGCGCTTTGTTGCATCACGCGAAATATGATTTCAATGATGGTGCAACGCCTTGGGGTTCCAGCTTTTTTGCACGGATTGTCGAAAAAGCGTTGCCTGTAATCTGAGATTAAAAGCCTTCGATCTAAGCATTCGATATGTCTTAATGGATCAATCGCGGAATTCTTTCTTGTTGGGAATACGTCCAAAGGCGATTTTTGCGCCGGTATATTTGCCGATTTCGCGGGGCTTCTCGCCATATATTATCGTGTCCTGACCGAACCTTTGATTCAGGGTGTCAACAACAGAGCATAGGTTTTCGCGGGCGTTGCTTTGCCCCGCTTGCCTCGTTTCGAATAAGTCCGACGTGTGTTGGGTTTTGTCGATAAGCCCGCCAAGCATAATGCCAACGGAACTTGGTTTTCTCAATTCCAGACTGGGCCATATCTCACTAAATATGGCGAGCAATTCAAAGCTGTCCTGTGTTGCGCGCATGGATACGGAGCGCGCGCGCTTTCCGCCAATATCGCACTTCCCCGAGACATAAAGGCTTTCGGCAAAGTAACCACCGCGTCTTAGCCGTGTCGCCGCTTTGATGAGAAGTCGGCGAGCGACAAGCCGCGCGCCTTCAGGGTTTCTGTTCCCATTGGCAAGAAGTTGCCCATGACCGAGTGAATGCGAATGGGTTTCCGGGTCGGGAATATCATGCCCGTGCAAGGCCAAAATGAACCGCTCACCATTGACGCTGTTCCACAGCTTTCGTGCGTGTTTTGGCTGTATCCGATAAAGATCCGGGATCGTGCGAATACCAGCCCCGATCAGACGCCGTTCCATGCGTTTGCCGATTCCCGGCAAAGCATTCAGGGGATAGGTAGCAAGTTTATCCGGCATAACCTCCGGGGTGAGCCATTCCAACCCGTCAGGCTTTTTCATTTCACCGGCCATTTTTGCCAAGAGCTTGCTTGACCCGAGGCCGATAGAACAGCGCATTGCGACCCCGACATGGCTGGCGATGGAGTGGCGCATTAATTCTGCAATCTTCATTGCCGCTATCAAATTTCGTTTAGTACTGAGGAGCCGGATCGAAAATTCATCAACCGAATGAGCGCGTTCAATTGGATGAATCGCTTCTATCGCTTCAATAATTCGATGATGATAATCGACATAGACATCATGCTCCGCTTCCCTGAACTCGATCTCAGGGCAGAGCGCGCGGGCTTCCGCTTTTCGTGTGCCGACACCAATGCCGTATGCTTTGGCCTCATAACTCGCGGCAATACAACACGCGCCCGGTTTGTCGACCGTGACGATGCCGACAGGTTTCCCTCGCAAATGAGCCTCTTTTTGCTGCGCGACAGAGGCGAAATAAGAATTCATGTCCAAGAATATGTAATTTACGGAAATCGCTGAAAGAACTGGAGTTTTTGGCAGCTTCGAAAGATTCGCTGGAAGTTCTGCGAATCTTTGCCGGGAGATCGAAGAAGGATGTTTCATACGCATGAGCCTCTGAGATAGACTCGAGAAAAGAACAAAAGAAAAACATTTATGCAAGAATTAAATTCTCAAACATCAATGATGCGCGATCATTTCGCTCATTATCGGGGACATAGCCGCTTTTTGACTGGAATATCTCAGTGAGTGGCTGTTTGAAGCGAAGAGGATGCGAAAATACTGGCGCATCGTAAAATCTGTGTCACAAATAGAAGGAATAAATGACGAAAAGGGAGAGAATGAATGATTGACCTAAACAAGGCTTCCGAACTTGCCACAGAAGGCAAAATGGGACGCCGCGAATTTATGCAGATCTCTTTGGCTGCGGGTGTGACCGCCGCTGCTGCGACCGCTAATTTCGATAAAGCACTTGCCGCAACCCCGAAATCGGGTGGAGATTTTGTGCAAGCGCTTACGGGGGGCGGTTCGTCTGATACGCTTGACCCGGCAACGATCCTCGATACGTTTATGATTAATGTCAGCTCCGGTCAGCTGCGCAATAACCTGACGGAAATCGGCTCCGACAACCAGCTTCGCGGCGAGCTTGCTGAAGAGTGGGAAGGCTCTGCCGATGCAGCGACATGGACCTTTAAACTCCGCAAGGGGGTTGAGTTCCATAACGGCAAAACCGTCAGTGCAGAGGATGTTGTCGAATCCTTCCGCCACCATATGGGCGAAGACACAAAATCGGCTGCTAAAGGCATTATTGCCGCTGTCGAAAGTGTAGAAGCGGATGGTAAAGACACAGTTGTCTTTAAGCTATCCGGCGGCAACGCTGATTTCCCATACCTCGCATCTGATTATCACCTGAACATCTGCCCCGCAAAAGATGGCGGCGGTATTGATTGGGAGTCGGGCGTCGGATCAGGCGCTTATATGCTCAAAGATGCAAAAGATTTTGAGCCGGGCGTGCGTGCGACCGTTCATAAAAATCCGAACTACTGGAAAGAAAACGCCGGGTATTTCGAGACTGTCGAAAACCTGTTTATTGCCGATGCGGGGGCGCGGACTTCAGCGCTGCGGACGGGTGAAATCCATTCGATGTCAAACCTTGATGCCTCAACCGCGCCTTTGCTGAAGCGTGATGACAGCATTACGGTCATGCCGACCTATGGCAACAAGCACGTCGTTCTTCCAATGGATACGCGGGCTGACCCGTTCACCGATAATCATGTGCGTCTTGCCTTGAAATACGCGATTGATCGTCAGGAAATGGTGGACAAAGTTGCGCGCGGCTTTGGTGCGCTCGGCAACGATCACCCGATTGGTCCGGCTAACGTTAACCGCGCGACGGATGACGAAATTCCTCAGCGCGAATACGATGCTGACAAAGCGAAGTTCCACCTCAAGAAAGCCGGTCTTGATAAATTGGCGTTGACACTCTCGGTCGCGGATACGGCGTTCGAAGGCGCTGTCGATGCCGGCCAGCTCTTCTCGGAGAGTGCGGCAAAAGCGGGCATTGATATTAAAATCCAACGCGAGCCTGAAGATGGCTACTGGTCCAATGTCTGGATGAAGAAGCCGTTTGTTGGTGGATATTGGGGTGGTCGCCCGACTGAAGACTGGATGTTCTCACAGGTCTATTCGTCCGGTGCAGACTGGAACGAGTCGTATTGGGAGAACCGCACGTTCAACAAGCTGCTTGTTTGGGCACGCTCGGAACTCGATCCGGTAAAGCGTCGCGACATGTATGTTGAAATGCAGCAAATCTGTCACGACGATTGCGGCTCGGTCATTCCGATGTTCAGTGCTTACACCCATGCGATCTCCAAAAAGATCGGTCTGCCGGAGCAAATCGCTTCAAACTGGGAGTTGGACGGCCACAAAAACGCCGAGCGCTGGTGGATGGCATAAGCTCTGCTTCGCAGAGCCGCCCATTTAAAAATCTTGAACCCCGGTGGAAACGCCGGGGTTTTTCTTGAAGGGGTGGGTATGATCCTGAAATCCATTGAAACTTTCACTACGCACGATGTCGGCTTTGTGCGTGTGACGAATGAAGACGGCGCGCAAGGCTGGGGGCAAGTCTCCACGTATAATGCGGAGATCACCTGTCAGGTTTTACACCGGCAAGTCGCGCCGTGGATGACGGGCGTCGATACAAGTGATCTCGATGATGTGCTCGATCTGGTGACGGAGCGAGAGCATAAATTTCCCGGCTCATATCTGCGCCGTGCAATGACGGGAGTGGATACCGCGATCTGGGATTTACGCGGCAAACTGGCAGGAAAGCCGGTTGCTGAGTTGTTAGGCGGGAGTGCGGGAAAAGTTCGCGCTTATGCCTCCTCGATGAAGCGCGACATTACGCCAGCAGATGAGGCTGAACGACTGAAAGCGCTTGCCGATAGGGACGGTTTTACGGCCTTTAAAGTTCGTGCAGGTGCAGAAGTGGGCCGTAACCGGGATGAATGGCCGGGGCGCACAGAAGAGATTATCCCGACCATGCGCCGTGCCTTGCCGGACGCTGATTTATTGATAGATGCGAACTCTTGCTACTCACCACAACGGGCCATCGAAGTGGGACGATTGCTGGAGAGCGAAGGCTTTTGCCATTTTGAGGAACCATGCCCGTACTGGGAATTAGAGCAAACCAAACAAGTCACCGATGTGCTCGACATTGATGTGACGGGCGGCGAACAGGACTGTGATTTGCCGACTTGGAGGCGCATGATTGATATGCGCGCGGTCGATATTGTGCAGCCGGATGTTTGCTATCTCGGCGGCATCGCGCGGACGCTGCGCGTCTGCCGGATGGCGGAGGAGGCAGGGCTGCCGGTAACGCCGCATTGCGCGAACTTGTCGATGGTGACTTTGTTTACGATGCACCTGCTGCGCACGATCCCCAATGCAGGGAAGTATCTGGAATTTTCAATCGAAGGTGCTGATTACTATCCGTGGCAGGAAGGGCTGTTTGTTGAGACGCCTTACGCGATTGAAGATGGCCATGCGGTCGTGACCGATGCGCCGGGCTGGGGTGTTGAAATTTCACCGGCTTGGCTGGGTAAGGCGCAGTATCAGGTGAGCGGGCAGATTTGATTACTCTGCTGCCTGTGCGCCGAATCCGGTGAATTTTGGCATTAGGTCTAATAGATGTTTGGTGTATTCATGCTGCGGATTTGTGAACAACGACTCTGTCTCCGAGACTTCTAATAATTGCCCGTGGCGCATAACGCCAACGCGGTCGCACATCTGACGAATGACTGGCAGGTCGTGACTGATGAACATCATCGTTAGGTCTAATTCACTTTGAAGGTCTTTCAGCAGATTGAGGACTTGCGCCTGAATCGAAACATCGAGCGCCGATGTCGGTTCATCGCAGACCAGAAAGCGCGGGCGGGTGGCCAGCGCACGAGCGATAGAGATGCGTTGGCGTTGTCCGCCGGAAAATTCATGTGGAAACTTGACCGCAGCTTGCGCGCCTAAGCCAACAACATCAAGCAGGTCGTTAACAATCTTCTGGGCTTCAGCATTCGAGGACGCAAGGCCGTGAAAATGGATCGGTTCGGCAATGATGTCCTTCACTCGCATCCGCGAGTTCAGCGAACTAAACGGGTCTTGGAAAATCATCTGCATTTGGCGGCGCAGTGGCGCGGCATCTTTTCGGGTTAACCCGGTGATTTCTTGTCCGGCAAAGCGGATCGAGCCGGAGGTCGGTTTATAGATGCCGGTAATCATCCGCGCGATGGTCGATTTACCGGAACCGCTTTCTCCGACAAGGCCGAAGACTTCGCCCGATTTAATCGACAAACTGACATCTTTCACGGCATCGAGGAAGAGGCGCTTTGACGGAAAGATCGAGCCGCGCGTGACAAAACGCATGTGGAGATTTTCAATCTCCAACAATATATCACTGGCCGCACCGTAATCCCGTGATTGTCCGAGCCAGTGAGTTTCGAGATTCAGCCCTTCGGGGCGTTCTTGCGCGTCTTCGATATATGTCACAAGAGGGAAGCGCGCGAGCCGCCTGCCCGGAGGGGGCACGGCAGAGATTAGGCTTTGCGTATATTCGTGTGTGGGGTGATTAATAATCTGCTCCGTCGTGCCGGTCTCGACCACTCGTCCCCGATACATCACTGCGACTCTGTCAGCCGTTTCCGCGATCACACCCATATCATGCGTAATAAGGATCATCCCGACATTGCGGTCACGGCAAAGGCCCTTCATCAGATCAAGAATTTGCGCTTGTACCGAAACATCGAGCGCCGTGGTTGGCTCATCGGCAATGATAAGGTCCGGTTCACCGCAGAGGGCGAGGGCAATCACCACACGCTGACGCATTCCGCCGGAAAACTGGTGCGGATATTGTTTGATGCGGATGGCAGGATCGGGGATGCCCACCGCGTCCAACAAGGCGACGGCGCGCTCGTTGCCTTCCCGTTCAGAGACGCCGAGGTTTTCGCGAATGGTGTCTATCAGCTGTGTCTCAACTGTTTGCAGCGGGTCAAGTGATGTCAGCGGGTCTTGGAAAATCATCCCGATACGCGCCCCGCGCACGGCCCGCATTTTCACTTCGTCCAGTGTATCAATCCGGTCGCCTTGCAGCGTAATTTCGCCTGCGGTCATTTCTCCGGGTGGTTCCAGCAAGCCGATGATGGCATTGCCGATGGTGGACTTCCCCGCACCGGATTCGCCAACGACACCCAAGATTTCACCGGGAGCCACGTCGAGGGTGAGGTCTTGCACTGCGGTAACATGACCCCGGCGGGACGGAAATTCGACGCGCATTCCTTTGATGGTGAGCAGGGTCATCGCATCACCTCAACTTTGGATTAAGCGCATCGCGCAGCCAATCCCCGAAGAGATTGATGGCCAGCACGAGGACGGCCAACGCGATGCCGGGGAAGATCGTGATCCACCATTCGCCGGAGAACAGATAATCCTGACCGACTTGGATCAGCGTTCCCATTGAAGGCGTAGTCGGTGGAACGCCGACTCCGAGGAAACTAAGCGTCGCCTCTGTAATGATCGCAATGGCGAGGTGGATCGTTGCGATGACGAGGACTGGACCGGTGACGTTCGGTAAAATATGCCGCCAGAGGATAATGACAGGCCCAATGCCGATCACGCGGGCGGCTTGGACGTATTCTTTGTTTTTCTCTACGAGGGTCGAGCCGCGAACAGTCCGCGCGTATTGCACCCACCCCGATATTCCGATTGCAAAGATGAGAACGTAGATCGCAATATCGCCGTGTAAGTCACGAGGAAGCAACCCGCGCACAACGCCATCAATTAACATGGCGATTAAGATTGCAGGAAAAGCGAGTTGCACATCAGCAATCCGCATAATGATGGCATCGGTGCGGCCCCCAACATAACCGGACACCAGCCCTAATGTGATTCCGAGAACCATCGAAAAGAACACGGCGGCGAGGCTGACAAACAGCGAAATGCGCGCGCCGTAGATAATGGTCGAGAGAATATCGCGGCCTTGATCGTCTGTGCCGAGCAGAAAACGAGTGTCGCCGTCTTCCAGCCAGACGGGGGGCAGACTTGAATCCAGAAGGTCTATGGATGCGAGGTCGAACGGGTTATGCGGCGCGACCCATGGTGCAAAAAGTGCTGCAGCAAAGAAAGCGATTGAAACGACAGCAGAAAGAATAACGAGCGGCGAACGGATAAAGCTGTACCAAATATCGCTATCAAAAAAACGACCGATACGGGTGCGCGGCGCGCGGGGGAGTGGGGCGTCTATCATATCGATCAATGCCCCGTCGCGGCGCGGTCGACGCGCAGTCTTGGGTCAACAACATAATAGAGCATGTCGACGATCAGATTGATGATGACAAAAATCAGCGCAATCATAACAAGGTAAGCCGCCATGATCGGAATATCGACTTCACGTACCGCTTGAATAAACATCAGACCCATACCGGGCCACTGGAACACAGTTTCAGTAATGATCGCAAAAGCGATGATCGCGCCGAGCTGCAAGCCGATGATTGTGATAACCGGAACCATCGTATTTTTCAGCGCTGTTTTGAAATGGATATACCGATCCGGCAGGCCGCGTGCGCGCCCGAACTTGACGAAATCTGTGCGGAGAACCTCCAGCATTTCAGCGCGCACAAGACGCATAATGAGTGTCATTTGGAAAAGGGCAAGCGTGATTGCCGGCATGATGAGGGCTTTGATACCGGACCATGTGAGAAAGCCGGTGCTCCACCAGCCGAGTTGGACAACCTCGCCGCGCCCGAAAGTCGGCAACCATCGCAGGATCACTCCGAACAGTAGGATAAGCAAAATACCGATCAAAAATGTCGGCAGCGATATTCCGATCAAGGATAAGGACATGAAGGCCCGGCTGAGCCAGCCGTCTCGATGGATCGCGGTATAAACCCCCATCGGGATGCCTATTGCTATTGCGAGGATAGCAGAGAGCAGTGACAGCTCTAGCGTGGCTGGTGCGCGTTCGGCAATCAGCTCTGACACGGGGCGGCGGTGTTGATACGATATACCGAACTCGCCTTGCGCGGCATTGACGACAAAGCGTCCGAATTGCACGAAGAACGGATCATCCAGACCAAGGCGTTCGCGCAGGTCTGCACGCTCTTCCAGCGTCGTGTCCTGACCCACCATATTATTGATCGGATCACCGACATACCGGAAAAGGGCAAAGGCAATCAGCGCCACCGTCAGCATGACGAGGATCGATTGCAATAAGCGTTTGATGAGGAATGAGATCATTGATTGCTCTCGGCCCTCTCCCGGTGGGGAGAGGGCAGGGCAGCGCGATTGCGCCGCAGGTTACTTAACGACTGCTGAGCGCAGATCGAACACGTTGTCGGGGCGTTGAACCACGTCAACTTTATCCGAAACACCCCATGACAGCGGCTGTTGGTGCAGCGGAATGTGGCCGACTTCATCACTGTGGATTTGGAAGGCTTCTTCGATCATTGCTTGGCGCTTATCCTGATCCGTTTCGGATTGAACCTTGGCGGTCAGTTCGTTGATTTTCGGGTTACAATAACCGCCGAGATTGAATGCGCCGATATTGTCTTCGCCGCCGCGACAGGACATTAGTGCAGACAAGACGTTATGTGCATCGAAGGTTGATGGCGTCCAACCGAGCAGGAAGAAATCAGTGTCATATTCATTCTGTGCCAAAACCTTGCCGAAGTATTTCGATTTGGTTTGTGCAAGCAGATTCACTTTGACGCCAATTTTAGCCAGCATAGACGCCGATGCCTGACAGATTTTCTCGTCGTTCACATAACGATCATTGGGGCAGTCCATGGTGACTTCGAACCCGTCACCGTATCCGGCTTCCTCCATCAGCTTTTTCGCCGCTGCAACATCATGGTCGGGGCGGGTGTTCTGTGCTTCGGTAAATCCGTTGATCTGAGGGGCGATCATCAAACCGGCTGGTGTTGCCGAGCCGCGCATGATCTTTTTCTTAATGGCTTCTATGTCGATGGCTTGCATAAAGGCTTGGCGGACACGCACGTCTTTAAAAGGATTTTTCCCTTTGGTCGCCTCGCCGCCGGTTTTTAGCTCATCATCGGTTTGGTTAAAGCCTAGGAAGATTGTGCGGGCTTCGGGGCCGGTAAGCGGCTTAACACCATCAGCGCTTTCAAGGCGGTTCCAGTCCTGCACCGGGATCGGCCATGCAAGATCCACATCGCCGGAGATCAACGCTGCAACGCGCGTGGCGTCCTGATCAATCGGTGTGAAGATTGCTTTGGTGACGTTCGAGTCAATGTCTTCCCAATGATCGTCATTGCGTACGAGAACGGTTTTGACGCCGCTCTGACGGGATTCGAGTTTGAATGGCCCGGTTCCATTGGCGTTGAGGTTGGCGAAATTGCCTTCGTCACCGCCTGCAACACTGGTTGCTTCGGTGGTTTTATTCTCTTCGGACCATTCTTTGTCCATGATGTAGAAAATTTCGAGTTGCAGCGGCATAATCGGATTAGGGGCCGGTGTATGGAACTCGATCGTGTGATCGTCGATGATTTTCACTTTATCGATCAAAGCCGCGACGACTTTCATGTCCGAGCCTTCGGTTTTGATGCGCTCGACCGAGAACGCAACATCATCGGCTGTGAAATCATTACCGTTATGGAACTTGACGCCTTTGCGGAGGTTGAAGGTCCAGACTTTAGGACTGGTGTTTTCCCAGCTTTCCGCCAACGCGCCGGTCATGGCCATGTTGCCGTCACGGGCAACCAGACCTTCGTAGATATTGCGTTGAAAACCGAGAGTGAAAGTTTCAAACAAGCCGTGCGGGTCCATGGTTCCGGCATCGCCCTGAAATGCAAATTTGAATTCTTCGGCACTGGCCGGGGCTGCAAGCATGGCGCTGCCGAGGAGGGCTGCCGTGAGGGTTTTTGTAAGTGATCGCATTTGGAACTCCCTGAGTTTTTGTTGCCGCATTCTAAGAGCAGCTGTTAAATTTATGCGGTTTACGCGATACCGTGTTTGTCTTTGAAAATAATCCCGTCGCGCATCACCAGCGGGATTTTCGCGCCGTCATTTTCGAGGCATGTAATGTCTTCGAGCGGATTGCCCTCGACAAAGATCAGGTCAGCTTTAAAGCCCGACTGAATTTTGCCGATTTCGTTTTCCATATACATAATTTCGGCATTCGTCTCGAGCGAGGCTCTCAGTGCGCCATGATTGCCCAGCACTTGCGCGGCAAGGCCGAATTCATTGGCCTGATAATGATGGCAGGGGCCGAGGAGGTCCGTGCCGAAGCCGATTTTTACGCCTGCATTCTTTGATATTTCAACCGCGCCCAGCCCTGCGTCCACAATAGTTTTTAGCTTTTGAATGCTAATGTCTGGAAAACCATATTCCTTGCCGTGCTTGTTCAGCGCCCAATAGGTGATGTTGGTCGGGACGTGATAAGCGTCATGCTCTGCCATCATTTCGGCAGTCTCAACGTCAATCAGATTGCAATGTTCGAGAGTGCGGGTTCCGGCTTCAACACACATCTGGATGGCGCGCGGGGTGTATGTGTGAGCCATCGTATAAGTATTCCACGCAGCGGCCTCTTGATTGATCGCGATCAGTTCTTCCATGGAATATTGAGTATTCTCAATCGGATCGGTGGGAGAGGAGACGCCGCCTCCGGCCATGATCTTTACGTGATGCGCTCCTTTGCGAAGCTCGTCCCGCGCGGCACGGCGACATTCATCAACACCATCCGCCAAACGGCCAAAATGCTGCATCAGATTGTGCCGTTCATTAGAAGACACATCGCTCATGACTGTGACGGGTCGCTGGTCGGAATGTCCGCCGGTTTGTGAGAGCGATAACCCGCAAACCCGCAGGCGAGGCCCGGCGATCAAGCCGTGATCAACCGCATCAGCCAAGCCTTTATCCGCGCCAGCGGCATCGCGCACAGTGGTGAAACCGCGTTGCAGCATCCCCTCCATAATCTTGGTCGTTTGCGCGTATATGTAACTGGAAGGTTTGACGCCAAGCAAAGCCAGGTTCAGGTCTGTTGCCTTGACGTGAACGTGCGCGTCAACAAGACCGGGCATCAGAGTGCCGCCTTTTAGATCAATCTTACGCGCATCATCCGCAGCTATCCGCGTGTCGGAGACTTCTTTGATGCGATCATTCTCAACAAGAACGTCGAAGCCTTCGCGAGCCTCCGTCTGTGTTGCATCAACCAAAGTTGCGTTTTGAAACAATATGGTTGTCACACCATTCCCCGCGTTTGCTTGTCCTTTCATCAGGCTGGACGATTTTTTCGGCGGGCGCAACCGTGAAGGTTGTTTGTTGATGTTTTGCAGCGAAAAGTACGATTTCGAAACTTTTATTACTTGGATCAGATAGATAATGTGGTTTTGCGCACGATAACTTTACCGCGACATTGGTTCGATGAGATCGCCTTTTTTAAAGCGTTCAATAAAGTACGCTCTTCATAATTCAGGAGAGTTTCAATGACCAACTTTACACGACGAGGTACGCTGGTCGCACTCGGCAGTGCGCTGGCAGCACCGGCTTTGATCCGTGCGACACCTGCAAATGCTAAGGCGAAAATGCTTGGCCCGGTTCGTCCGACGCATTTCCGTTTTCCGCTCGGAGATTTTGAAGTCACGACGATTTTTGACGGCGCAGTTACGCTTGGCGGCCCACATCCGATCTTTGGTGAGAATGTAGACGCTAAAGAAGTCGCTGAATTCGCGGAGTCCCATAATCTTCCGTCCGATAAGATGGAGATCGGGTTCACGGTAACGTTGGTCAATACCGGCTCTGAACTGATCCTGTTTGATACCGGCAATGACGGCACGCAGCGTCCATCGGCGGGTAAGCTGCGCGCGCGGATGGCTGAAGTTGGTTATGTACCAGAGGACGTGGACATTGTTGCGCTCACCCACTTCCACGGCGATCACATCGGCGGGTTGATGGTGGACGGTAAGCCGACCTTCCCGAATGCGCGTTATATTGCAGCGTCAAAAGAATATGATCACTGGGTCGGTATCAAGCATAAGATGGTCAAAAGCCATGTTGTCCCCCTTGCTGAAAAAACAACGTTCATTGGTAAAGATGCTTCAGTGGTATCAGGCATTGATGCGATGGCGGCGAATGGTCATACGCCGGGTCACACGGTCTTTCATGTCGAAAGCGGCGGTAAGCGCCTTTTGATTACAGGCGATACGGCGAACCACTTTATTGCGTCGTTGGAGCGTCCTGATTGGCACGTTAAGTTCGATATGGATAAAGAAGGCGCAGTGGCGAGCCGTAAGAAAGTCTTCGGTATGCTTGCGGCGGATGGTATTCCGTTCATTGGCTATCACATGCCGTATCCTGCTGTGGGCTATGTCAGCGATAACGATTCCGGTGGGTTCCGTTACACGGCAGCGAGCTATCAGTTGTTCCTATAGCGGGTGCGGAAATAAACGTGAAGATTCGCGACACCGGGAGCAATCGGTGTCGCGGCAGATAGTCGATTATTGAGCCGACTATCGAAAACGCAAAGTCAATCTGATTGATATCGTTTTATATTTTAGAATTTTGTGCGACCTTTGAGTCCGTTTCTCTATGGTTTACTGGGGGTTGGATAAGAGGCATGTAATGCTGAGAACGTTTATCGTATGCGCATCACTTACTTTGGCCATTAATCTTCCTGCAAATGCAGGTAGGGTTTATACAGCGAGTTTTCTTGTCGATTGCCCTGAAGGGCTACAAACTTATCCTGAGACGTTTCCTTGGAATTTCGAGGCCGGTCTTGATCTTTTTGCCGATCTTTATAGTGACCTACCTCGCATTACGGAGTGCGAGCACTCTGGCTTCCAATCCTATCGCGATTTTACCTACGAAGAACGGCTACGTATCGCTGATTTGATGGAAGGCGATGAGTACGCGGAACGTGTGGCGAATAATTCGCCTGCGAAGCTAGCTTTGTGGATCGAAGAACAGATAACGAGTACGCTTGATACCCGTCTTAAATACCGTTTGCGTCTTTTTGATACTTTGTATCAGGGCGAAAGCAAGCATGATCGACCTTTGGAAAGCACTGATTATCGGAGATTATTGGCGGTCGTTCGGGCAGGGCATTTGGCTTATGCCGTTGACGATATCGACCTTGCACGCCTGAAACTACAGATCGCATTTCTAGCACACAAAGCGGGTGATCAAAATGCAGGTCGTTTCTTTGATGAGGCAGTAGAATTTTTTGAAGGGTTGCCAGCGGTTGCTGATCCTGAAGAGGGTAATCTTACACCTGATGAGAGGCGTAAAAGATATGTTGATCAAGGTCGAATCAAGTGGATGACGCGAAATATCCACGGGATTGAACTATGCCTTTCAGCGACTGGCGTGTTGGCTGAAGTGCTCTGTGAGGGCGCCCTGAGCAACCGACACGATGTTGGTCATTTACAGGGGATCGAACGCTTGACGAGGTGGGTGGTTATTGGGTCTGATCAACCCTATTCAAAAAAAGAAAAAGAGTCTGCGAGTCGCTTGTTAGAAAGTTTGCGTGAAGGCCGAGAAAATGAAGAGGCGCAAGAGCTACGATTCGAGATTGAAAAACGCCTCGGAGGCGATGCAGCTTACTTTATAGAGGCTGGGAAAGCCAGAGAGTCTGTGATAAATGCGATTCGTTTCGAGCGCCGAAATAATCCTTTATTCAAACGTTATTTCGATGAATTCTTTGTTCTGTATTTTTGGAAAAATACTTACCGATCCGGACGTCTGAATTATTTCTGCGATTTGCTCAAACTCACCTTCGACAGGGCGGAATCATAAATTGTTAATGCGCTGAGTGGCGAATTGGATTCTTTAGTCGGTTCCACAGGAGGACCGACAATGACACAAAGTTTTCTCGAGCGTATCAGGCTGATTGACGATCCCCGCATTGCGGGAATGATTA
>CALKIZ010000057.1 GCA_937995735.1 uncultured Neomegalonema sp.
GGAAACGATACTGGGGATGCAGGTTCTGGGGGCGGGGGTATTTCTCAACGACCAATGGTGCCATCACAGAAGACATCGTACTTCAGTACCTTGAGAAGCATATCAATGATCCTACCGGCGTCAGCCGGTAGTCATTCAGTATTTCAGTATTTCAGCCGCTGGTGATTAACTGGAGCTGCTGGCTGTTGCCGAGTGACGGGCCTGATTTGCCCACCATTAGAGACGCGGCATTGATCTTCGCGCCAAGCCATTTCCGCCGTAAATGAACCGAGATAATCGGTTGTGTTTTGATGATGTTTGCTAACCTCGCCCCGTAACTACGGCTAAAGAAACTTTCTGCGTGGTTTGTACAAGCCTCGTCAGCACAGACGGTAGTGTCACGGTTATTGATGACCAAAGCGACCGCGTTTTTAAAAACTCATATCGGCGCATAGCGCTTGCGCTCCGCATACTGATGGCTAGGGTTGTGGCCATGGAGACAAACACCCGATGACGAGCCATGCCTATACCGCCGCGTTTATTGGCGTCGAAGCGCGGGAGGTTGATGTGCAATGTCAACTTTCGTCGGGTCTGCCGGCGTTTAATATCGTCGGCTTGCCGGATAAAGCGGTGTCCGAGGCGAAAGAACGGGTTCGGGCGGCTCTGAATGCCATCGGGTTGGCGCTGCCCGCAAAGCGTATCACCGTCAATCTTGCACCGGCGGATTTGCCGAAAGTCGGCTCGCACTACGATCTGCCTATTGCGCTGGCGTTGCTGTCTGCGATGGAGGCAATCCCATCGGACGAGTCCGCGCATTACGTTACGCTTGGTGAATTGTCGCTCGACGGAGCGCTTAACCCTGTGCTTGGCGCAATGCCAGCGGCTTTGCTTGCGGCTGAAAAAGACCGCGCGCTGATTTGTCCCGAGCAATGCGGGTCCGAGGCCGCTTGGGTTGGGGCGGTTGATGTGTTGGCCCCGCCTTCTTTGCTGGCCTTGATTAATCATCTTAACGGCAAGCAACCTGTGGCTCCGCCGAAACCGGGCGAGGCCACCGGACATACCGGTGCGCCGGACTTGCTGGACGTAAAAGGACAGGAAAGCGCGCGCCGCGCTCTCGAAGTCACTGCTGCCGGGGGCCACAATATGATGATGATTGGTCCGCCGGGGGCGGGCAAATCAATGTTAGCGGCACGCTTGCCGGGGATACTGCCGCCGCTTTCTGCTGAAGAGGCCTTAGAGACAAGCCTGATCCATTCGCTCGCCGGTCTGATCGAAGAGGGGCGTGTCTCCTTGCTGCGCCCCTTCCGTGCGCCGCATCATTCCGCGTCCATGCCTGCCATTGTCGGAGGCGGCAAACAAGCGCTGCCCGGAGAAATCAGCCTCGCGCATAACGGTGTCCTGTTCCTTGATGAATTGCCGGAGTTCTCCCGTCCGGTTTTGGAATCGTTGCGGCAACCCTTGGAGACGGGCGAAACTGTCGTGGCGCGTGCCAATGCTCATGCGCGGTATCCGAGCCGTGTTCAGCTTATTGCCGCCATGAACCCTTGTAAGTGCGGGTATTTGAGTGACCCGGCGATGGCGTGTTCGCGCGCGCCGAATTGCGGATTGGATTATCAGGCGCGGATATCCGGGCCGCTGATGGACCGTATAGACGTTCAAATCGAGGTCGCGGCAGTGTCTGCTGCGGACTTGTCACTGCCTCCCCCTAAGGAAGGATCTCAGCAAGTGGCGGCGCGTATTGCCACCGCTCGCCAAACACAAACTCAACGCTATGCAGAGATGGGTGTTAAGGGTTTAAGATTGAATGCCCATGCCGATGGCGAAGTCCTCGATGCCGTTGCTACCCCTGATCCCGAGGGGAAAAAATTGTTAACGCAGGCTGCCGAAAAATTGAGATTAAGTGCGCGGGGATATCATCGCGTCTTGCGTCTTGCGCGAACCATTGCCGACCTAGAAAACGCAGAAAGACTGGGCGCGCGGCACATTGCCGAGGCTGTTTCTTATCGCCGCGCCCCTTTGGTGCGTTAATAATTTTTCTCTCCGGCATTTGTTTCCTCTTAATCAATCACCTGTAGCTTTTAAAAGATTGAAGTGATTGAGACGTGAGAGACGATGCCTTCCAGCCACCGAATTCTCCTGGCCGAAGATACCGACGTAAATGCACGCCTCTTGGTCGCTGTGCTTGAAAAGTCGGGATATCAAGTCACCGTCGCTATTGACGGGGAACAGGCTGTTAAATTTGGCGAAATAGGTGATTTTGATCTCATCTTGATGGACGTTAACATGCCGGTCGTTGATGGCTTGGAAGCAACGCGCCGTTTGCGTGCCGGGGCCTCGCCTATGCGAGCGGTGACGATTTTGGCTCTGACGGCGGATGATGATCCGGCGATGCAACGCCGCTGTATCGAGGCCGGTATGGATGGTTATCTGACGAAGCCGATCAATATGGAAACACTTCTCAAATCGTGTAAACGGGCGATCAGTAACGCTTCACGGCGAAGCGCGTAACAGATTACGGCGTTTTGCCTACGTCAATTGCCGCGCGGCTTTCCGAATGAAACTCTCTTCGATTAATCATTAACACGACAGCGCAGGTCGCTAAAATTAGCGTTAATGGTCCGATCAGCCATGCTAACGATCCAAGTGTGAAATACATACTGCGTAAACCGCGATTGAAGCTGCGCGCGGCCAATCCGTTAATGACGCCCGCCCTATGCGCTGCGGCCATAATCTCAGTCTCTCGGGTTTCATCCCATTCCGGTGTCGCGCCAATGAGAACCGCGCAATAGCCAAACAGTCTCTGCGACCATGCAAATTTGAAAAAAGCATAGGCGATGAAGAATATCGGTGCAGCGAGGCGTAACCTCAGGCCATCCGGCGTCGTTTCTGACGAGAGCGGCAAAGCATGTGCGACAACATCCAGATTTTCCGCCTGTCCGAGCATGGCAAGTAACCCGCCTAGCCCTAACAATGCGGTTGATGCAAAGAAACTTGCGCTGTTCTGGAGGCCGCCGAGCAGGTTTCCATCAAGAATCCGGGGGTCGCGCCGCGCCATTTCACGCATCCAATTCATTCGGTGCGTTAGCATTACCGAACTGGCGCTTTGGCGCGCGGGTCTGTCTTCGACCCACCAACCGACGCCAAGCCACAAGGCGAACAACATAAAAGCCGCTATCGCATCATAGCCGGTTAAATCAGCTAGATGCGGCAACTTGGTTGATAGGTTTTCCAGAATCGCATTCATCAGAGGCTTATGCCGTTATCTTGTTCTAACGAAAACTGTTTTCGGGTGGTAAGCGTTGCACCGATGATGTTTGGCGCTATCCTCTCATAAATAGAACCTGTGCCCGTAACTCTGATAACCGGAGGATCACTGTGATTGAAATGCCTGAACCTGATGAGAGCGTTATTGCCAAGCGCGCGGCGCTTGCGGCTCAATTACGAGCAGTTCTGCCGGATGAGCAGGTGATTGATACAGCGGAAGAGCTTAAAGCCTATGAGTGTGATGCGCTGAATTCTTATCGGCAACCGCCGATGCTGGTGGTCTTGCCGGATACGACAGAGCAAGTTGCGAAGATCGTGAAACTTTGTGCAGCCGCAGGTGCGCCGATTGTGCCGCGCGGGTCTGGAACGTCTTTGGCGGGCGGATCGCTGCCAACGGCGGATGCGGTGGTGCTTGGCCTGTCGCGGATGAATGATGTCTTGGAGGTCGATACCGAGAACCGGGTGATCCGCGTCGAAACTGGCATTACCAACTTGGCGGTTAGTGCGAATATCGCTCATGAAGGGTTTTTCTACGCGCCTGATCCGTCGTCACAGCTTGCGTGCGCTATCGGTGGCAATATTGCGATGAATTCCGGTGGGGCGCATTGCCTGAAATACGGTGTGACAACCAACAATCTCCTCGGTGTTAAAATGGTTATGGCCGACGGAGAGATTGTTGAGATTGGCGGCGCGCATCTGGATGCTGGCGGATATGATTTGCTAGGTCTGATTTGTGGCTCTGAAGGGCAGTTCGGGATTGTCACTGAGGCGACGTTGAAAATTCTGCCGCTGGCCGAAGGCGCGCGGCCAATCTTATTTGGCTTTGATACGAACGAAGTTGCCGGTGAAGCGGTTGCTGCGATCATTAAGGCAGGGCTGTCGCCGGTAGCCTTAGAGTTTATGGATAAGCCCGCAATCACCGTCAGTGAAAACTTTGCCAAAGCGGGGTATCCGCTTGATGTCGAGGCTTTGTTGATTTGCGAAGTTGAAGGGTCCGAAGAAGAAATTGATGAACAACTGACACGCATCGAAGCGGTCGTTGCACCGTTTAAACCTTCAACAGTGAAGCGCAGCGCGAATGACATCGAGAGCGCGAAAATCTGGGCCGGTCGCAAAGCGGCTTTTGGCGCGATTGGACAGCTTGCCGATTATATCTGTCTTGATGGATGCGTCCCGTTATCGGAGCTTGCGAGCGTGTTGAGCGAGACTGCGCGGCTCGCCGAAAAATACGATCTCAAAGTTGCGAATGTTTTCCATGCTGGCGATGGTAATCTCCACCCTCTGATTATGTATGAAGCCAATGATCCAAACTCTGCGCGTAAAGCCGAAGAATTAGGTGCGGATTTGTTGCGTCTTTGCGTTGAGAAAGATGGATGCCTTACCGGAGAGCATGGCGTTGGCATTGAAAAGCGCGAATTGATGTTGACGCAATTTAACGAGCGCGAGTTGCGTCAACAGATGGCGGTCAAAGATGCCTTTGATGCGGGTTGGATGTTTAACCCGGCTAAAGTTTTCCCCCTTGAGCTTATCGAGACGAGGGATGCCGCTTAGTGGATTGGATTGCTCTATCTTGCGATTACATCAAGTATCTCGCGATTGCCGCAATCTTTATCGGGTTGATGTCCGATCCGTTTGATCGTTATCCCGGATGGAAGTTTCGATTCCCCCGAAAGTGGGGGTTTCCGGCGCTTTTTGCCTTCTTTGTTTTGACGTTCATATTACAGATGAGTGATCAATGTTGACACCTGACAGTGAAGCCGACGTTGCCGCCGCGATCCGCGATGCGGTTGTCTCGAAGACACCCTTGGAGCTGACCGCAGGTGGAACACGCCGTGCGCTCGGTCGTCCGGTTCAAGCCGCGCAAACACTTTCGCTCAGTGGATTGACCGATGTGACGCTGTATGAACCCGGCGAGCTGACGCTTGTGGTTCAAGCGGGAATGACGATTGCCGCGTTGAATAAATTGTTAGATGCAGAGAACCAGCAACTTACATTTGAGCCTCCCGATTATCGTGCTTTGCTTGCTTCGACAGGAGAGCCGACGATTGGAGGGGCGATTGCTGTTGCCGCCTCCGGTCCGCGCCGGTTGCGTGCAGGGGCCGCACGCGATGCCTTGCTCGGTGTTCGTTATGTAAACGGACAAGGCGAGGTGCTGCGATCCGGTGGGCGTGTGATGAAAAACGTGACCGGATATGATCTGCCTAAACTGATGTGCGGTGCTTATGGAACGCTCGGCGCAATTACAGAGATCGGGTTGAAAGTTATTCCCAAGGTCGAGGTGGTGAAGACACTTGCTGTTTTGGGTTTGGATGATGCACAAGCTGTAGCGGCGATGTCTGCCGCTTTGAAAACACCGACAGATATAAGTGCCGCTGCGCACGTGTCCCAATCCGTTTCGAAAGAGCTCGGCTTGACGGATGCCGTGACGCTTCTGCGGGTTGAGGGGTTTGAAACTCAGGCTGCTTATCGGATCACCGTCTTACAAAACGCGCTATCCGCGTTTGGCGCTGTAGAAGAGATCGAGAGCGATCCTTGGCCTGCGATCCGTGATGTTATGATGTTCGCAGGAGATGACCGCGCGATGTGGCGTTTGTCTGTAAAGCCTACAGATGCCCCCGGTCTGGTCGCTGCGCTTCAAACGCAGATAGAATGCGAAGCGTTTTATGATTGGGGCGGTGGCTTGATCTGGTTGGCTTGTGATGAGGGAGCCGACGCGCAGGAACCGATTGTGCGTGCCGCACTTAACGATGTTGGAGGACACGCAACGTTGATGCGCGCGAGCGACACTGTACGCGCGGCGGTTCCGGTCTTCCAACCTGAGCCAAAGCCAATCGCCGCTTTATCTGAACGCATCCGTGCCGAATTTGATCCGGCTGGTATTTTGAATCCCGGACGGATGAGGGGCTGAACCATGCAAACGAATTTTACTGAAGCTCAGCTTGCCGACCCGGACGTGAAACGCTCGAATGAGATTTTACGCAAATGCGTTCATTGCGGATTTTGTACGGCAACGTGCCCGACATATACCTTGCTCGGAGATGAGTTGGATTCTCCGCGCGGGCGCATTTATCTCATCAAACAGATGTTGGAAGAAGGTCGCCTTGCGGACAAGCAAACCGTCAAGCATGTGGATCGTTGCCTTTCTTGTCTCGCTTGTATGACGACCTGTCCTTCGGGGGTGCATTATATGCATCTGGTGGATCACGCCCGCGCCCATATCGAGGCAACGTATAAGCGGCCATTGGCAGAGCGTGCGCTGCGCACAGTGCTGGCGAAGGTTCTGCCGAATCCGACTTTATTTCGTTTGTCCCTGTTGGGTGCAAAACTGGGTAAGCCGTTTCAACGCATTCTACCCGGTCGTTTGAAAGCAATGGTCGCGCTGACCCCTAAAACAATCCATCCACCAGCGCCTTGGGATGAACCACAAGTCTTTCCGGCAGAGGGCGAAACGAAAATGCGGGTCGCCTTGATGACGGGCTGTGCGCAGAAGGTTCTCGATCCTTCTATCAACGAAAGTACAATCCGATTGTTGACGCGGCACGGTGCGGAAGTTGTTGTCGCTAAAGGCGCTGGCTGTTGCGGTGCGCTGACTCATCACATGGGAAAAGTGAAAGACTCTCACGCATCGGCGGCTGCGAACATCACGGCATGGATGAAAGAGAAGCGCGGCGATGGACTTGACGCTGTGGTGATCAATGCTTCCGGCTGTGGCACGACGATTAAAGATTACGGGCATATGTTTCGCACCGATGATACGATGGCAGAGGATGCAATGGCGATTTCAGAGATTGCCCGCGATGTAACGGAAGTGCTTGCGGAGTTGGGCTTGCACGAAACAAGCGCGCCGAAACTGCGCGTTGCCTATCACGCAGCGTGTTCACTGCAACACGGACAAAAGATCACCATCGAACCTAAAGCGCTGTTGAAACAAGCGGGCTTTACTGTGCTGGAGCCGAAAGAAGGGCATCTTTGTTGCGGTTCGGCTGGAACCTATAACCTGATGCAGCCGGAAATCGCAGGGCAGCTTAAAGAGCGCAAGGTTGTGAATATCGAAGCGACGAAACCCGATGTGATCGCGACGGGGAATATTGGCTGTATGACTCAGATCGGCAGTGGCACAGGGGTTCCGGTTGTTCACACTGCCGCTCTGTTGGATTGGGCGACTGGAGGGCCGAAGCCGGAAGGTCTTTGAATGATGGATCGGTCAGGAGATTGCAGAACTGATTAAGTTCGTAATATTGCCAATCGCATCAATGATGAATTGTGTGATCCTGCCTTTCAAAAACAACCAATCGGCCAATATGATCGAGACAAAAATCATACTGACTTGATAGAGCGGTGCGGCCCAGTCTTTGAAAAGGAAAGCCGATACCCAATCCTGTTGATATACATAACCATACGCCGCCCATGCGATGTATCCCGTCAAGACGGTCGAAAAGGCGCTGATTTTCCAATTGAGAGGGCTTCGAAAAAAGACGAGCGCCATCATCAAAGACAGAGCGATCATGTTGACCAGTCCAAACCGGCGCAGGTCTGTGATAAGGCCCTCTACCGAGCTTTCGTAACGCTCAACGATATAGTCTTGTACTTTGTTTTCACCGACGCGCAGGCTCGAAAGTTTTTCGATCAAGGTGCGGCTGATACTGCGTTTGGTTCGGGAGAAGGACACTCCCCGTCGCATTTTGAGGACAATGCGTTGCGAACCAGACTCGGAACAATCGTCTCGCGGTTTGCGGTCAATTCGCTGGCTTTTATGCGCAGGCGTTGAGCCAGTGCGCCAAGTTTCGCCGCCGCTCCGCCTTCTTTGACAACGCCCGTGATTTTATCCAATGCGGTGGTAGTCGCGGCCTCTGCCTTAACAATCGCATAGCTTTGAACTTTTCGCTCAATTTGGGCTTGGTCGAAAAATGTCACGAAAACCAGATAGGCGGAAAGAACCAATCCTATCATTTGCACCAACAGCAAAGTTGCTCGAAGCATTGTCACCCCTCAATCCACATAACGTTACGGATTGATGTATGTGAGTGCAAGAGTGCAACCCCGCACTGAATGCGGAGCGCTTTTCTTATCGGGGCAGTTCCGTCTCGCCCATCAAGAATTTATCGACGGAATGCGCAGCTTGGCGGCCTTCACGAATTGCCCAAACAACCAACGATTGGCCCCGACGCATGTCACCAGCGGTGAAGACTTTATCGCGGTTGGTTTTGTAGGCTTGCATATCCGCTTTGACGTTTCCGCGCGTATCGAGTTCGACATCTAACTCTGCAAGCATACCTTCGGCTACCGGATGGACAAAGCCCATCGCGAGCAGCACGAGGTCTGCTTTCAGCTCAAACGCACTATCGGGAACCGGTTGGAATTTTTCATTGACGCGCGCGCAGTTGATATGCGTGACTTTACCGTCCGCGCCACCGATTGATGTGGTGGTCACGGAGAAATCGCGCTCCGCGCCCTCGGCTTGCGAAGAGGACGTGCGCATCTTCAAAGGCCAGTGCGGCCAAGACAATGCCTTGTCTTCTTTTTCGGGAGGCTGCGGCATGATCTCTAGCTGAGTGACCGATAGCGCGCCTTGACGGATTGATGTGCCGATACAGTCCGAACCTGTATCACCACCGCCAATGACAACAACATGTTTGCCGCTCGCCAAAATCGGTTCGCCATCGCCGTCCCAGTTGCGGCCTGCGTTGCGACGGTTTTGTTGTGGCAGGAAGTTCATCGCGAAATGAACGCCATCCAACTTGCGGCCCTCTACAGGAAGATCGCGCGGGGTTTCGGAACCGCCGGTCAAGATCACGGCGTCGTGGTTATCGACCAGTTCTTTTGCCGACATGTCACCGCCGATATGGACGCCCGTATGGAAAGTGACGCCTTCGGCCTCCATCTGCTCACAGCGACGATCAATGATGTGTTTTTCCATTTTGAAATCTGGAATGCCTAAACGCAACAGGCCGCCGATGACTTCGTTTTTCTCAAAGACATGCACATCATGGCCCACGCGGGCGAGTTGTTGCGCCGCCGCCATCCCCGCCGGTCCAGAACCGACAATCGCGATTTTCTTGCCAGTTTTTTTCTCAGGTATTTGCGGTGTAACCCAACCGTTTTCCCAAGCCTTATCGACGATGGCACATTCGATAGTTTTGATCGTTACCGGATTGTCATCAATATTAAGCGTACAGGCCGCTTCACAAGGAGCAGGGCAAATGCGTCCCGTAAATTCAGGGAAGTTATTTGTTGAATGCAAGTTAACAGATGCCGCTTCCCAATCGGAATTATAAACAAGATCATTCCAATCAGGAATTTGGTTATTGACCGGGCATCCATTATGGCAAAAGGGAATGCCACAATCCATGCAGCGCGCGGCTTGCTGTTCGACATTACGCTCTTCCAGCGGAACGACGAATTCTTTATGGTTGCGGATGCGATCCCCAGCGGGTTTGTATGAACGATCCTGCCGGTCGATTTCGAGAAAACCAGTTACCTTACCCATTAGTTTCTCCTCATACCGATATTCATTTCGCCGGTTTGTTCAGGCTGCATTTCCTGTAATGCACGGCGGTATTCGACCGGCATCACCTTGACAAATTTTGACTGATAGGTCCCCCAATCCGCCAGAATTTCCTGTGCGCGATCAGAGTTCGTATAGCGTGCGTGCTTTTCTATGAGCGTATGGAGGCGCTCCGCATCGAAGCGTGTCATGTTGGACATAACGTCTACCATGCCATGGGATTCAATATCGGAACGGTGAAGTTTCTCCATTGCTTCTTCTTCCGCTTCCACAGGCTCGAGGTCGACCATCGAAAGGTTACAGCGTTTTTCAAAATCTCCACTCTCATCCAACACGTAAGCGATGCCGCCTGACATGCCTGCTGCAAAGTTACGGCCTGTCTCGCCCAAGACAACGACGATCCCGCCGGTCATGTATTCACAGCCGTGATCGCCTGTGCCTTCAACGACGGCGATTGCGCCGGAGTTCCGAACGGCAAAGCGCTCGCCGGCAATGCCACGGAAATAACACTCGCCACTAATCGCACCGTAAAGAACAGTGTTTCCGACGATCATGCTCTCGCGTGGTGTGATGCCGCTTTCAGGATCGGGGCGTACAATCAGTTTGCCGCCCGAAAGCCCTTTGCCCACATAATCATTTGCTTCGCCGACCAGTTCCAAAGTTAAGCCATGCGCAACCCACGCACCAAAGCTCTGACCTGCCACGCCTTTCAGCGTCAGCCAAATTGAGTCTTCGGGCAATCCGGCATGGCCGTATTTTTTGGCGATTTGGCCGGACAGCATTGCGCCGGTACTCCGGTCCGTATTGCCGATAGGAAACTTTGCTTTTACCGGAGTCTTGTCTGCAATGGCGGGAGCCGCTGTCTCGATTAATTTACGGTCGAGAATATCAACAATGGGATGCTGTTGATCGACGGTGCGGTGAATATCAACTGTCTCGGCTTCAACGGGCTTATGGAAGAGTTTGCTGAAATCGAGTCCTTTTGATTTCCAGTGCTCCATCGCGCGATCAGTATCGAGGATATCAGATTGTCCGATCATCTCGTCCATTGTGGCAAAGCCCATCTCAGCCATAAAGCCCCGGACCTCTTCAGCCACGTAGAAGAAATAATTCACGACATGCTCTGGTTTGCCGGTGAATTTTTTGCGCAACTCAGGGTCTTGGGTGGCGACACCAACAGGGCAGGTATTGAGGTGACATTTACGCATCATGATACAACCTGCCGCGATCAAGGGTGCTGTTGCAAAGCCAAACTCATCTGCACCGAGCAATGCGCCGACGACAACATCGCGGCCTGTGCGCAAGCCACCATCGACTTGTACGCTGATGCGGCCCCGCAGGTCGTTCATTACGAGGGTTTGTTGTGTCTCGGCCAGACCGATTTCCCACGGAGACCCCGCGTGCTTGATCGAGGTGAGCGGCGAAGCGCCCGTGCCACCTTCGAAACCGGAGATTGTTACATGATCAGCGCGAGCTTTGGAGACGCCCGCCGCGACTGTGCCGACACCGATTTCCGATACGAGCTTCACGCTGATATCCGAGGTTGGAGACGTGTTTTTCAGATCGTAGATAAGCTGTGCCAAATCTTCGATTGAATAGATGTCATGGTGCGGCGGTGGAGAGATCAGACCGACGCCCGGTGTCGAGTGGCGCACTTTTGCGATGACGGCATCAACCTTATGGCCGGGCAGTTGTCCGCCTTCACCCGGCTTAGCACCTTGGGCCATTTTAATCTGGATCATGTCGGAATTGACGAGGTATTCCGTCGTCACGCCGAACCGACCGGAGGCGACTTGCTTGATGGCCGAGCGCATTGAGTCGCCATTATCCATCGGGGTAAAGCGGTCTACCTCTTCGCCGCCTTCACCGGTGTTTGACTTACCGCCGATGCGGTTCATTGCGATGGCCAGCGTGGTATGCGCTTCACGGCTGATCGAGCCATAAGACATCGCACCAGTGGCAAACCGTTTGACGATCTCGGAGGCGGGTTCGACCTGATCAAGCGGGATCGGCTTTCGCCCTGTCTCATCCGCCATCTTGATGCGGAAGAGGCCGCGCAATGTCATCTTTTGCTCGGATTGGACGTTTACAGCCTCGGCGTAGGTTTTGTATTTCTCCGGCAAATTACCCCGGACTGCATGTTGAAGATCGGCGACCGTATCCGGTCCCCAGATGTGATCCTCGCCGCGAATACGGAAAGCATACTCGCCGCCTACATCGAGGTTTTTCGCATAGATCGGTTTATTGCCAAAGGCATCGGCATGGCGGCGGAAAGTTTCCTCGGACACTTCAGAAAGACCAACGCCTTCGACGGATGTATGTGTACCGGTGAAATACTTTTCGACAAAGGCGGTTGATAAGCCGACCGCATCGAAAATCTGTGCGCCGCAATAGGATTGATAGGTCGATATGCCCATCTTGGACATGACCTTGAGCAGACCTTTATTGATCGCTTTGATGTAGCGCTTTTTCAGATCATCTAGATCGGCATCCGGGTCGATTTTATCATGGACATCGGCAAGCGTTTCAAAGGCGAGCCACGGGTTGATAGCCTCTGCGCCAAAACCGGCAAGCGTGGCAAAGTGATGAACTTCGCGGGCCTCGCCCGTTTCGACAACGAGGCCGACCGAGGTACGAAGCCCCTTGCGGATCAGGTGATGATGAACAGCGGAACATGCGAGCAGTGAAGGAATGGCAACACGGTCATTACGGATCAAGCGATCCGAAAGAATGATGATGTTATAGCCGTGCATTACGCTTGATTCTGCGCGGTCGCACAGGCTCTCGATCGCTTGCTCCATGTAGTTAGGACCGCGTTCAGCGCTGAACGTAATATCAAGTGTGGTCGTCAGAAATTGGTTATCAGCAATGTCACCAATCGTGCGAACCTTTTCCAAGTCTTCATTCGAAAGGATCGGTTGCATTACCTCTAGCCGCTTAAGTGTCGATGTCCCTTTAAGATCGAGTAGGTTCGGGCGCGGGCCGATGAACGACACCAGCGACATGACGATTTCTTCTCGGATCGGGTCAATTGGGGGGTTAGTGACTTGCGCGAAGAGTTGCTTGAAATAGGATGCGAGGCTTTTTGATTTCGAGGACAAAGCCGATATTGGCGTATCCGTACCCATCGCGCCGATGGCTTCCTGTCCGGTATGCGCCATCGGAGCCATCAGGAACTTTACATCTTCCTGAGTGTAGCCGAAGGCTTGCTGACGTTTCAGAAGCGGTACTTGCGAGCGCGGGGCGGCGCGTTCAACATCAGGCAGGTCTTTGACGCGGATTTGCGTGCGCGCCAACCATTCTTGATAGGGGTGGCGGGAGGCAAGGTCGGATTTCAGTTCTTCATCTGAGATGATTTTGCCTTGCTCAAGATCAATGAGCAGCATTTTACCAGGTTGCAGGCGCCACTTGCGCACGATGTTAGACTCGGGAATGTCGAGCACGCCCATCTCCGAGGCCATCAGGACAAAGCCGTCTTTGGTTTCCAGATACCGCGCCGGACGAAGGCCGTTGCGGTCGAGGGTCGCACCAATTTTTTGTCCGTCGGTAAAGCAGATCGCGGCGGGACCATCCCATGGTTCCATGAGTGCAGCATTATATTCGTAGAACGCGCGCCGGGTTTCATCCATCAGCGGATTGCCCGCCCAAGCCTCGGGGATCAACATCATCATGGCATGAGCCATCGAATAGCCGCCCTGTGTCAGCAATTCTAAAGCGTTGTCAAAACAAGCGCTGTCTGATTGGCCTTCATAAGAAATTGGCCATAGTTTTTGCATGTCTTCGCCAAAGACAGGCGATGCCATCGTCGCTTGCCGTGCGGCCATCCAATTGTAGTTGCCGCGCATCGTGTTGATCTCGCCATTATGACAGATCATCCGATAAGGGTGCGCAAGGGGCCAGCTCGGGAATGTGTTGGTCGAAAAGCGTTGGTGAACAAGCGCCAGTGCAGAGATGACGCGCTCATCCTGAAGGTCTTTGAAATATTTCGACAGACCATCTGCGAGCGTCAGACCCTTATAGATGATGGTTCGGGACGAGCAGGAAACCGGATAATAATCTGCGACGGCTTCGGCGTGATCGGCACGGATTTGGTTGGAGGCAACTTTACGCGCAACAAAGAGTTTGCGCTCAAAAGTATCATCATCGGCAATGTCCGCACCGCGCGCGATAAAGCACTGACGGTGCGTTGGTTCGGTGACTTTGACACTCTCTCCTAAAGCGTCCGTATTCACGGGAACGTCGCGCCAACCGATGACTTCCAAGCCTTCTTGACGGGCAGCGGTTTCATAGGCGGCTTCGATGGTGCTGCGGAGCGATTCATCGCGGGGGGTGAAAAGCTGTGCGACGCCGTAGTGGTTTGGTTCGGGCAAAGTGAAACCAAGGCGTGTTGCTTCGGCGGCAAAAAACTCATGCGGAAGCTGGATCAGAATACCTGCGCCATCTCCGGCTTTTGGATCAGCGCCAACTGCGCCGCGATGTTCCATATTGCAGAGGATTTCGAGGCCGTTTTCTACGATCTTACGGCTCCGCTCGTTTCTGATGGAGCAGATCATGCCGACGCCGCAAGCGTCATGCTCATGGGCCGGTTTGTAAAGACCTGTCGCCGGTTTCAACCCTGTGTAAAGCGCAGGCGTTGAAGAATCGGTGGTCTGAGGTCTGTTACGCATCTCGGTCATGATCGGCCTTTCAATTTGCGTCCTGATAGTTAAGGGCACGGGTCTTCACTTCCCCAGATATAGCTAGGGAAGGAAAGGGACAGTGGATATGACATAAAAATTTCCCCTCGACCAGTGTTAACCACCCGTTAATCTTTAGGGGGTGTCAAAAATTCGCAGCTCAACTGAAGTTTTCAGTATCCACGCACTGGAGCAAACCCTCGGACTTCCAGTCGGAAGCGCTTCAGCGCGAAAGAATCATGTTATGGTCTTATCCTTGGAAAAATGAGCCGGAGCGCAGCCCGTAAGCTCATTTTTCCAAGGATAAGACCATGCAATATGACACGGGCAAGCACT
>CALKIZ010000058.1 GCA_937995735.1 uncultured Neomegalonema sp.
GCCTTTGAAGTCATCATTCGACTGGCGCTTCAGTTTCCCGGCAAGGGCATTCACAATCATAGCAGATCTCCTCCTCGGGAGAACCGGTTTCAAATGCCAATCATAACGTCCGATGAACAACACAATATTTGCCACAAGTCCTTTCAAAGTCCTTTCGGTTTCGAGGTCCGACAACTGGCCTCGTTACAGGTATGAAACGGAGGCTCAGCGCAATTCCGTCGTGATGATGTGGTGGTCATTTTGTGGCAAACCCGCCATAATCGGCCCTGTAACGTCTTGGAAATCAAGTAACATACTGAAATAAAATGAAAACAGCGGCACATCTCATCACACTAGGCGTTGCTGATTTAGCGGCAAGTCTTGCGTTTTATGAGCGATTTGGTTGGGAAAAAACGCCTGAAAGCGTCGATGGGGGCGTAGTTTTCTTTCAGGCAAACGGGTTTGTCATCGGGCTATATCCTCAAGAAAACCTGTCAAAAGACATGGGGTATACACCCGGCAAAAGCACGCCGCCCCATCCCGGCGGGAT
The DNA here is from genome assembly GCA_937995735.1 of uncultured Neomegalonema sp. Classification (GTDB taxonomy): domain Bacteria; phylum Pseudomonadota; class Alphaproteobacteria; order Rhodobacterales; family Rhodobacteraceae; genus JAHDDY01. The sequence continues at coordinate 530 of CALKIZ010000058.1, forward strand.
CAGCATTGGACAGAATTTTGACTCTGCTGACGCCATGAAAGCCGGTCTTGATAGATTTATCACGGCAGGAGGTACGATGGTGCGCGAACCCTTTGAGGCTCCGTGGGGTTTGATTGCTTATGCTGCTGATATAGACGGTCATGTTTGGGAGTTCGCCCATGTGCCGGGGTTTGAACCCAACGACGAAGGCCAGTTTATCCTCCCAAGTGAGCGATCGTAAAATATGACTGTAAAAGCTGTTCTATTCGACAAAGACGGGGTTCTCGTTGATTTCGACGCAACATGGTGTCCGGCTGCGGGCAAAGTCATTGATACACTGGCTGATGGTAATGAACACCGCCGTGTGGCTCTGGCAGATGCTGCCGGGTTCGATCTTGATGCGGTTAAATTCAGGAAAGACTCGGTCTTTATCGCAGGGACATCCGGCGAATTGGTTGGATTGTGGTCTGAAATTCTATCAGAGACGCCCAAACACCTGATCGGCAGTCAATCGCGTGCTTTATTTTCAAAATTTGGTGCGGAGCATGTATCGGCTTATGATGATGTCGCGGATACATTAACCGTGCTTGGTGCGGCACGATTGGCGCTTGGCATTGCTACGAATGACGAGGAAATCTCAGCCCGCACTCAAATGCGGCGGCTTCTGCTTGACGGACGGTTTACCTTTATTGCCGGAGCCGATAGCGGCCACGGAGCAAAGCCCGAACCAGGCATGTTACTGGCCTTTTCCGAGCACATCGACGTAAAGCCGGAAGAGATCATCATGGTGGGAGACTCCACACATGATATGCGCGCAGCGCGGGCCGCTGGTATGATCGCTGTTGGCGTAAGTACAGGGCCAGCCTCCCAAAGTGATCTGGAACCTTATGCCGATCATTGTATTTCGCGCCTTAGCGAATTGCCGAAACTCATCGAGCAACGAAACGGATAACCCCTTCAACATGACCTGCGACCCTTGGCCCTTGAATTTTATAGCGTTAGGGGTGGTTCGGTTCGCGGTGGCAGGCTATTTGATATTTTATGACCCGTGATCCTGAGACTCACTTTGGCGCCCGTACCGTGTCTGAGGCTGAAAAGCCCGGCCTTGTTCAAGGCGTCTTCACCAGCGTTGCCTCGCGCTATGATCTGATGAATGACCTGATGTCGGGCGGGACGCACCGACTATGGAAGTCTGCGATGATAGACTGGCTGGCCCCTCGCGATGGCTGGCGGATGTTAGATGTGGCGGGCGGAACCGGCGATATTTCTTTCCGTACCCTCGAGCGCATCAATAAACGTGGGAGCCGGGGCGATGTTACAGTCTGTGATTTGACCGAAGACATGCTGCGCGCAGGGCGTACCAGGTCTGAGAGCGAACGGCTCGCGGATCAACTAAGCTGGGTCACAGGCGATGCGATGCAGTTGCCGTTCGAAGATGCACAATTCGATGCCTATACAATTTCGTTTGGCATTCGCAATGTCACCCGCATTAACGATGCATTGGCAGAAGCCTTTCGGGTGTTGAAACCCGGTGGGCGGTTCCTGTGCCTTGAATTCAGCGCTATGACTGTACCGCTCGCGCAAAAAGCCTATGACACCTATTCGTTCAATGTGATCCCCCGGATCGGCCAAGTCGTTGCGAATGACCGCGACAGCTATCAGTATCTTGTTGAGAGCATCAGGCGATTTCCTGTGCAACAACAATTCGGTCAAATGATCGAAGGCGCGGGTTTTGAACAAGTGAAATGGCGCAACCTGTCTGGCGGAATTGCAGCGTTGCATTCCGGTTGGAAGCTTTAACGTGCTGACCGGATAGAGTATGAGTATCTTTCGCGCCCCGGCACATCTTTATCGGCTTTCGCGGATTGCTGCGACAATGGCGCGTTCAGGCGGAATGGCCGTGTTCCGCGAGCGACTGGGGTTAAGCGGCTGGCGGAACGGGCTTGCGAAACTGGTCGAGGCACTTCTCAAGCCTTTTGGAATGCGCGGCGATAGCAATATGCCGCCGATTGCCCGAGCCTTGAACGCGCTTGGCCCTGCCGAGGTAAAGTTCGGTCAGATGATGGCCACGCGCCCGGATGTTGTCGGGCTGGAAATGGCGCAGGAACTTCGCCAGCTTCAAGACAATGTTCCGGCCTTTGATGTGGATATTGCCCGCGAGACCGTCGAGCGTGAACTCGGTGCAACGATTGAAGAGACTTTCGTGTCTTTCGGTCCGCCAATCGCGGCGGCCTCTATCGCGCAGGTTCATAAAGCGGAAACACCGGATGGCGAGGAAGTCGCCGTAAAAATTCTACGCCCCGGTGTAGAAGCGAGTTTTATGCGCGATATTGATGCCTTTAGCTTTGTCGCGAAGGTCGTCGAGAAAGCGATACCCAATACAAGGCGTTTAAAGCCGGTTGCTGTCTATGAGCATTTCGCAGAAACAACGCGGATTGAACTCGACTTACGGCTCGAAGCCGCTGCCGCTTCTGAATTTCGGGAAAACACCGTCGAAGATGAAGGGTTTCGGGTTCCGGTCATAGACTGGCAGCGGTCCAGCCAGCGTGTCATGACGATGGAATGGATAGAAGGCACTCCCATCGGGGATATTGATGCCTTGATTGCAAAAGGCGTCGATGCCAAAGCGCTCGCACAGCGCGTAATTCAGTCTTTCCTACTCCATGCTTTGCGCGACGGCTTCTTTCACGCGGATATGCATCAGGGCAATCTGATCGTCGATAATGATGAACGGATTGTGGCGCTGGATTTTGGCATCATGGGTCGCCTCGATATGATGACGCGACGGTTTTATGCCGAGATTTTGCTGTCGTTTCTGCGCCGAGATTATATGCGCGCAGCGATGATCCACAAAGAGGCAGGGTATTTACCCTCTGACCAACCTGTAGATAGTTTTGCGCAAGCCTTGCGGTCCGTTGCCGAACCGATCTTTGGACTGGGTGCGACAAAGGTTTCGATGGCGCGGCTGCTGGGACAATTATTCACTGTAACTGAAACCTTCGGCATGGAGACGCAGACGCAATTAATTCTGCTGCAAAAAACGATGGTGATGGTTGAGGGGGTGGCGCGCGATTTAGACCCTGATGTCAATATGTGGAGTGCAGCACAGCCGATTGTGGAACAATGGGTCCGGCAAAACCTTGGCCCGGAAGCCGTGATGCGTGATCTTCAAACGACGATAGCAACGCTATCCCGTCTTGGTCCGCGTCTGCCCAAAGCGGCGGAAAGGCTCGTGGCACTTGCAGATGCGCCTGAGCGGGTACAGACGGTCAATGTACGAATGAAAAGGCCCGGAAAAACGTCTTTATTGATTACGGCAATAGCGGGCGGAGCCGTGGGCGCATTGCTTATGCAGTTCTTTGGATGAAATCAGGTTTCGCTGTTATTTTGATCGTGATTTGGCTCGCGTTGATTTTTGCGCCTGCGGGCTTCTTCAATGTCACGCATAGCCTGTTCTCTGCTGCGTAAAGGCAACTCAAGGTAGGGGCTGTTGCTACTTTTACGTTTTGGCATTTTTTCACCGGGATTGTGGACATTCGTCAGATAAAGCACCATTAAAAATATGAGTATTGGGGCAAGACTTTGCCTTGAATCAGCATAACAGATAAGGCTCCTTGCCTTATTCACTCCTTCTGACGCAGATGTGATATCGACAGGTTTTTTATTTCTCTGAATGGTTGAATCTTTTGACCTTGGCCAAATTACTGTTACATGCCAGCGAATTAAACGTTTTGAGATTCTATTGAAGCTATCGTCAGGGTTGTTGCAGGACGTTGTACGGAATAGTCACCAAAGGGTAGCCGATGCTTGCGGGAAAAAAGATTCTGCTGATTATCGGCGGCGGTGTTGCGGCCTATAAGTCGTTGCTTCTCATTCGGGACCTTCAAAAGCAGGGTGCATTTGTGCGCTGTGTGCTGACACCGGCAGGAGCGGAGTTTGTGACACCGCTCTCGGTTGGGGGTTTGTCGGGAGATCGGGTTTATCAAGAGTTGTTCGATCTGACCGCCGAGGCAGAGATGGGGCATATTGAATTATCACGCTCGGCTGATTTGTTGGTTGTGGCTCCGACCACTGCGGATTTGATGGCGAAGATGGCCAATGGATTGGCGAATGATCTGGCTTCGACTTTGTTGCTTGCCACAGATACCCCCGTGATGATTGCGCCGTCGATGAATGTTCGCATGTGGGAGCATCCGGCGACGCAGAAGAATTTAAAGACGCTCAAATCCAGGGGAGTCTTAACGGTCGGCCCTGATGAGGGCGATATGGCTTGCGGGGAATATGGCTATGGCCGGATGGCTGAGCCGGAGGTGATCGCCGATGCGATAGGGGATCATTTTGAGTTTGCTGCGAGCGCAGAAACGACACTGGGTACACCGCAAGGATTGCGGGGTAAGCGGATTGTTGTCACCTCCGGACCTACACATGAACCGATTGACCCGGTGCGCTACATCGCGAACCGATCTTCGGGGAAGCAGGGCCATGCGATTGCTGGAGCGCTTGTTGCTGAAGGCGCTGAAGTGATTTTGATTAGCGGACCGACGCGGCTTGATGCCCCTTCAGGCTGTACGCTGCGCGCCGTAGAAACTGCTGAGGAAATGTTGTCCGAGACTCTCAATGCGCTGCCTGCAGATGCTGTGGTTTGTGCCGCCGCCGTTGCTGATTACCGCGTCGAGGCCGTCGCCGAAAATAAACTCAAGAAAGATGATGAGAACGATGCCCGCACTTTGTCGTTGGTCGAGAACCCGGATATTTTAAAAACTATTTCGCAATTGCCGAACGGACGTCCCGAACTGGTTATCGGCTTTGCTGCCGAGACGGAAAAAGTCATCGACCATGCCAGCGCGAAGCGGGCGCGTAAAGGCTGTGACTGGATTGTTGCCAATGATGTTTCGACCGGCACGGGGACGTTTGGCGGGGACGATAATCAAGTGACTCTCGTCCGTGATGCCGGAAATGAGTCTTGGCCAAAAATGAGCAAAGACGACGTAGCCCGTCGCCTCGCCACTAAAATTTCTGAAGCTCTCAAACCATGAAAATATCCATCCAACGCCTTGCTTCCGGTGAAGGTCTTGCCTTGCCTGATTATGCGACAGCTGGGGCAGCGGGAGCCGATCTTCATGCCGCCGTTATAGAGCCGTTGACGCTGAAATCAGGAGAGCGTGCGTTGATTCCAACTGGCTTTGCGCTCGCGATACCCGATGGATGGGAAGGACAAATTCGGCCCCGCTCTGGGCTGGCTCTGAAACATGGCGTTACGACGCTGAACGCGCCGGGCACAATAGACAGCGATTATCGCGGTGAGGTTGGTGTCATCCTTATCAATCTTGGAGCCGGACCTTTTACGGTGCAGCGCGGTGACCGGATTGCCCAGATCGTGTTTGCGCCTGCACCCGCAATTGTGTTCGAAGAAGTCGCTGTTTTGACTGAAACCTCGCGGATGAAAGCGGGTTTCGGATCGACCGGAGGGATCGGCTAGTGCTGCGCACATCCCGTAAGACGCTCCTCGCGATTGAAGCGGTCGTGGATATTGCCCTACATGCACGGCCAGATCCGGTACAATCGAAGGATTTGATGGCACGCCAAGGTGTGCCGCAACGCTATCTTGAACAGATTATGCAACAGCTTGTTCATGTCGGAATTTTACGCGGAGTCCGGGGTCCGAAGGGTGGGTACACGCTTGGGCGTGAGCGCCGCCGCATTACCGTCGGTGAAATTGTGCGTGTCGTCGATGATCTGGAACGCAAAGAGGAAACGACACCGGCCTCAAAACTCAATGATCAGATCATCCGTCCGCTTTGGGATGAAATCGGCGCGATAACACTGGAGCGCCTCGACAAAGTGACTGTTGAGCAATTATGCGAAGACGCACAAGCGCAAGGATTAGGCCCAATCGCCATCGCTCCACGTGATTTTTCGATTTAGGCGTTCTTCTTTGATTGGAAGATCGTTGATATTGGCGTCGCGGTTCCGCTGGTATCAAGCGTGTAGGCCATTGCCACTTTTGCCGGATCGCGCCCGTTTCAGCCATCCTCAGCAAGACGGACTTTTACGGGCGGTTTCTCCGGTAAATAGGCGGCAATGGCGACGAGCTATAATCAAAATCAGTTATGTCACCATAACAGCGAAGAGTGCTTTTATGCGCTGGCCGGTTCGAAGACGTGGCTGTTACCATCTTTTCTGATCTTACCGGCATTCGGGAAGCCAAAGTGATAACCGCTTATCGTCATTCCATCACTAATCGCGCGGTCAACGATGCCTTTGCGTGTGGCCGTTGCTTGATCTTTATCCGCATCGAATACAAGCTGCCAATCGAGATTGGCGAGGAATAGTGCAGGTACGATGATAGCATCACCAATCAGCATCATTTCATCATCGCCGGAACTGATGTGATAGCTGGTATGTCCGGGAGAGTGGCCAAAGCTGTCAACAGCCCGAATACCCGGCGCGACTTCTGTGTCGCCGGAAAAGTGTGTCACGTTTTTCCATTTCGGGAAAGTTGCTTGGATTCTCTGGGCAAGAGGCTTGCGGCGTTCCGGTAATTTTTCAATGATTGCAGGATCGGTCCAGAAATCATACTCGGTTTCACCGACAAGAATTTCTGCATTCGGGAAAATTTGCGCGTTGGTTCCCTTTTCCATCATTCCGAAAATATGGTCAGGGTGCATGTGAGACACGAGAACCATGTCAACTTTCTTGGGGTCGATCCCAGCGGCGGCTAAGCCCCCTTTAGCGCCAAGGCCGGCAGTCGGCGCGAGCTGTCCGCCGGTTCCAGCATCAATCAAGATCGTCTTGCCGCCGGATTTCACCACGGTGAAAGCAAACTCGATGGGGACGAATTCATCTGTCTGCCCCGCATCACGCAACGCGCTTTTCATTTCAGGAATTTTCTTACCAACAGCGAAGTTGTCGGCATGATCTTTTTTCCAAATGCCATCATAAATCGAAATCACTTCGATATCACCGATCTTGTAGCTGTAATGGCCTTTTTTGCGCAGGTCTTTGGCATTGGCGGCGGGCAAAAATGCGAGTTGTCCGGCCAAACCAAGTGCGGTGGCTCCGGCCCCGGAAGCGAGGACGTGACGGCGTGTAAGATCACTCATCTCATAAACTCCAGCAAATTGGATTCCAAAATTGATGTATTGTGAAACTCATGATTGATGACGGGGTCGGGCAGTCGCGAATCAAGATCGTGTGAAAGTTCGTTTAATTACAGGTTGCATAAACGAACAGCGCGTTGGACATAGCTGTGTCGCAAGCGTTTTCGTCAATATAGATGACGGGCCGACTTTTAATCTCGCGGGCTTATTTACGAATTGCCTGTCTTGCGCCTTTTGGATTTAGAGACATGACGATCCGTATCTCTGTGCCCCAGAACAAAACCCTGTTACCACAGTTTCGACTTCAATGCTCAATAGTCTATGTATTATTCCGTGAGCGGAGGAGACAGGACCGCACAATATGAAGTACGATCCCGAAACTGCGCTTGCGCGGATACGCGCTGCTGACCGCATTGTCGTTGGGCAACTCGGTCAGACACTTGATGGCCGTGTTGCGACTGTTACAGGTGAATCCCTTTACATTAACGGGCGCGAAGCGCTGGCTCATTTGCACCATATGAGGGCCAGTGTTGACGCTTTGATCGTCGGCGCGGGCACGGTTGCGCTCGATAACCCGCGTATGACCGTACGTTTAGCAGATGGCAAAACCCCGTTAAGGGTTGTTCTCGATCCTAATGGCCGGGTTCCGGTAAAGTCTCAATGTTTTCATGATGATGCAGGTCCGGTTCTGGTGATCCATGCCGAAGGCATGACACCGCTTAGCGATTTGCCTCCTTCGGTAGAAATTCTCACCCTTGCACCGCGTGAAGATGGCACGATCTGCCCGCATCACGTCATTGATGCGTTAGTCCAGCGCGGCTGTCCGCGTGTTTTGATTGAGGGAGGCCCCCGCACTTTGTCACTCGCGGTCGAGGGAGGCATTGTGGATGAACTTCATATTATGGTCGCTCCGATGCTCATGGGATCAGGAAAACGCGGCTTTACTCTCCCGCCCATTGAAAAACTTTCCGACGCGATTTCTCCGGCCAGCAAAACGCAAATTTTTGATGATGGCGATGTTTTGTTTATCTGTGATCTGCGTGGACAACGTGGAGCTGTGATAGGCTTTCCCGACTCAGCTGGGAGGCAGGCGCTATGAACACGGGAATATCAGATGACCGCTATGCACTAATCCAAAGGCTTTTGCATTGGCTGATTGCGCTTATTGTGCTCGGCATGTTGATCAGCGGTTGGATTATTCTGGAGTTCGGAAGGAAAGATTTTCCGAAAGGGGTTTATAGCCAGATTTATGATCTTCATAAATCAGCGGGCGTTATTGCATTGGTGTTGATGCTGCTTCGGGTTGTTGTTCGATTGATACACGGTGCTCCTGCACCGCATCCGGCGCTGACGAGTTGGCAACGCAGTTTATCTTCCATCGTGCATCACAGCTTTTATCTTCTGCTGATTATCCAGCCTATTCTCGGGCTGGTTGGCACATGGACTTTTCCCGCACCGGTTCCAATTCTCGACGCACTCGGTGTCGACAATCCGTTCAGCAAAGATCGCGATTTATCTGGAACCTTGTTCTTCCTTCATGAGATTGTCGGCAAAGCTTTGACCGCTCTCGTGGTCTTGCATCTTTGCGGCGCATTCATGCACATCTTCAAACGCGATGGCGTCTTTCGCCGTATGGGTCTTGGAAGATAAAGGAACGCGAGACCGGTGGGGGGGGGTGAGGGTAGTCTTGGCCCCGCGTTCCGGTGTCAACTTAGACTTCTTCACGAAAGTGTCAAATTAACATTTGACACTTTTTAGGTGTATTTTCGATTTTCTACCCGATATGGGCCATTAAATCGATATGCCCCACGGAACAGCCAGAAGAATCTTGCCGTGCGCGCGCCCATTCTTCAGCACTTTTTGTCTCGACACCTGCTTCCATCGCAGCGCCCGCAACACCACTGGCTAAAGCATTCATCAACGGACCGGGCTGCAAAACCCACGGTGACGGGGCTGTCTCAACGATGTATCCTGCCGTTTTCAATGCCTTTGCGAAATAGCCGACTGCGTCCGGCCCGAGAGATGGACCAAAACCTTTATCGCCGCGTTGGTGCATTTGAAATGCCGATAGTATTTCATCATCATGCGGATGGCTCGGTGACCAGTCTTCATGACCGTCATAACTGAGTGCAATATAGATCATGCGCCCCCTTGCGAGCCGGACCAACTCGTCCAGCCACGCCGCTGATACCAGATCAATCAGCGCCGAAGCCGTAATCGCGTCGACCTCCCCCGAGAGAGCCTTGGCTAGATCACCGGCCAGATCAACCTTGAGCGTAGAGACCTCCGGCGCACGTCGTTTTGCTTCAGCCAGCAGCACAGGGTCATTATCCGTGAGCAGCCAATCAACATCAGACCGCACGGTAGAAACCGCGCGCATGGTTGATCCGGTTCCGCTGCCCAAATCAATAATCTTCGGCGAGGTCGGCAAACGCTGCGCAAAACTGTTCAGTAAATCATTGCTTCGCGCAGCATGATCCGCCGGTTCGCGCAAATCGAGCCATGTCGTATCAAAGCTCATCAAACAGCCTCCACTGCCCGCGCGACAATCCGCGCAGTTTCATTCCAACCGGGAAGCTCTTGGGCAAACGCCCGACACGTTCGCCCCAGTGCCAATCGCTCATTTTTATTCGCAAGCAACGGACGCAATGCATCCGCAAGAGCATCCACATCTCCGGGGGCAACCAATCGTGCGCAAGGCGCAGTCTCCGCCAACGCACCTGCTGTTGTCGTCACCACCGGCAATCCATGCGCCATCGCCTCAACCACCGCCATGCCATAGCCTTCATGCAACGATGCCGAGACGAATAGATCTGCCCATAAATAAACGTCCGCAATGTTTTCACACGCCCCACACAGCGTGATGCGGTCTTCCAAGCCTGCTGCTGCAATCGCGGCTTTCAATGCCCCCAATGCATCGGGGTCCCTGTCAGTGGCCCCGACAATATCGCAGACCCAAGTTAAATCGCGGCAAGCCGACAGCGCCTCGACCAACAACACATATCCCTTACGGATCATTACGGTTCCAACCGAGACAATGCGCGGAGGATCTCCCGATAATGGTGCGGCGGGCGCGGCATCGGTTCCGGGGATCGCAACAACGGCATCTTTCACTGCAAAGCGAGCCACTAAATCGCGCGCCGTACTCGGAGACGTCGCAACAACATCGGCGGCATAGCGTAAAGCGATTCTCTCACCTTGTTCCAATCGCGCAGCCACCGACGCTTCCAACCCCTGCTCATCGCACAGCGGGTGATGCAACAAGACCGTCGCGCGGGGTCCAACCTCCGCCGCTAAACTTTCGGGAAATGCACCATAGGCCAACCCATCAATCAGCAATGGTGCTTTGACATCCGTTAATAACGCCCCGGTCTCTCGCAGAGCCGCATCATCGGGAAACGGAAAACCATCCGGTAACCCGATCACCTGCGAGGCAATTCCCTGCTCCTGCCATTCGGCAAGGATGCGGCGTGCGTATTCATACCCGCCGGTCGGTAGAGATAAATCGCCGGGAATCGCGAAGGAAATCAGAGGTCAGCCTCATACCAAGCACGAGCAACATGGCTTTCGCCGAGCGTCACTTTAATGCGGTTGATCCCATCGGACCCCGGTCCCAAAGCACCCGACTTGGCGGCATCCCGCATGGCATCAAAGATATGCTTACACAGCACTTCAGTTGTTGAGTTCACTTCGGCAAAAGCCGGATTATCATCGAGGTTGGAATAGTTCAGCGGCACAAGCGTTGCCTTTAGCGCATCATGCGCGCGGCCAATATCGACAACGATTCCATCTTCGGTCAGCGCCTCACGATAAAAGGCAACATCAACCACAAAAGTCGCCCCGTGTAGCGCCTGAGCGGGGCCAAAGACATCTCCGCGAAAACTATGCGCGATCATGATATGGTCGCGAACTTCAATGGCGTACATTGCCTACTCCTCGTATTTCACTGCTGTCGCCAACCCCGGCGCGCCGGGTGCGAGAATACTCGGTAACATGGCGGGCAAATCGGCAAAAGCCACCTCTCCGGTGATCAATGCGTCGTATTTGTCATCTCGCAGCAGGTCCAGTGCCTTCGCCATGCGGCGCGCATAAGACCAGCGCGCGCGTCTTGTAGGCGAAACCTGTCCGACTTGCGATGATTGATATGTCAATCGTTTCGCATGAAATGCTCCACCGAGGGGCAGAGGGGGTGACAGATCACCGAACCAACTGACCTCAACGATTCGCGATTCTAAACCTCCACAAGCCAGTGCAGTTGCCGCACCCGACCCGCTGGAGGAGGTATGAAATACAATATCACAATCAGAAGGAGCATCTTTCGGATCACGGAAACACACGTTCATGTCAGATGCCAACGCCTCCCGTTCATTCGAAATATCAATCAATGTTGTCTCAGTTTCCGGAATAGCACCTACCAAACCAGCCAGTAAGCCCCCTAGAATCCCACCTCCGATAATGGCGACTCTGTCACCCGGCCCGACACCGGAATCCCAAACAGCATTCAATGCCGTCTCCATATTTGCGGCCAATACCGCACGCCTTGGTGGTAGTTCAGCTGGTAACAAGCAAAGCGCAGATGAAGGAACTTCAAATACGTCCTGATGCGGAAATAGACAGAAAACCGGCTTTCCAATCATGGTATCCGGGCCTTCCTCCACGCGCCCAACGGCAGAATAGCCATAAGAAACCGGAAACGGAAAGTTTCCTCTCTGAAATGGAGCGCGCATCCGGTTGTGTTCGCTTAACGGAATACGCCCTTCAAAGACAAGCCGTTCCGTCCCACGTGAGATGCCCGACCATAGCATCCTTACACGCGCATCACACGCCGGCGTAAGCGGTTGTGATTCGACCTCAAGTAAGGATGTTTCACGCGCTGACGTATATGTGAGAGCTATAGCCAAGTGTCGCCTCTTTCTTTGAAGATGGTGTCGGGACGCACTACAATACGTTATCCCGTGTGACGTCAAAGAGTGCAGTGTGGGACTGGAGCTAACTTTTATGACTGATGTAACCGATCCGGACGTACTAACGCCACGTCTGTCTCTGCTTGCTGATGATGACACGATGACGCCTGCCGGGCTGCAAAGCCGCCGCAGTCTTCGAGTGCGACGTTTTGCTATGTTGACGGTAAATGCGGTGACCTTGCTCGCGATTATGCTCGGTATTATCTCTGTATTCAGTGGTGACGGGATAGATGCGATTGAAATCGCAATATTTGCTTGTATCGGACTCAGCGCCCCATGGACTGTGCTTGGGTTCTGGAATGCCTTTGTTGGTTTGATCATCGCAATACGTCGTAAAACACCTGAATCAGTCGAGATGTTTAGCGATGCCATGAATTCAGAAGCACCGCTAAAATCCCGTGTTGCCGTTGCGATGGCGATTCGCAACGAAGACCCCGAACGCGCCTTTTCCCGCTTGCTCGCCATTCGCGGCAGTTTGGATAAAACCGGTCACGGTAAATCTTTCGACCTCTTTATTCTCAGCGACACCGATGATCCCGTCATCGCAAAGCAAGAAGAAGCTCTCTTCGCTGCAAACAAAGCAATTCTGGATGGATTCGGTACAGCGCTATACCGTCGGCGCACTGTGAATACCGGATATAAAGCCGGCAACGTGTGGGAATTCCTGCGCGATTTTGGCGAACCGTATCGTTTTTTCGTTCCCCTTGATGCTGACAGTACAATGGGCGGCGACATTATTCTTCGCATGTGCCGCGTCATGGAATCAAAGCCGCGCCTCGGTATTCTGCAAAGCCTCGCAGTCGGCGCACCGGCTGACAGTGTTTTTGGCCGGGTCTTCCAATTCGGAATGCGCCACGGCATGACCAGCTTTACGTTGGGCAGTGCATGGTGGCAGGGCGATTGTGGACCTTTCTGGGGTCATAACGCCGTCATTCGCGTTGCACCTTTCAAAGCGCACTGCGATTTACCAACCTTGGGAGGCAAACCTCCTTGGGGCGGACCAATCCTCAGCCACGATCAGCTCGAAGCCGTGATGATGCGCCGCGCCGGATACGAAGTGCGCGTGCTGCCTATCGAGTCGGAAAGCTATGAGGATAATCCTGTTTCAATCCTCGACTTTATGACCCGCGAGCAACGCTGGTGTAACGGCAACATGCAATATCTGCGTTTACTCAATATGCCGAACCTGCCCATCGTTAGCCGGTTTCAACTTGTTCAAGCGATCCTGATGTATCTGTCCGCTCCAGCTTGGATGCTGCTGACAGCGCTTGGCATGATCAAAGTGATGATCGACCCGGAAGGCTTCTTCCATAATGATCTCGCGGTGACGATGTTCCTAATCGTGGTTGCCATGAGCCTTGCGCCTAAAATCTTCGGAGCAATCAGTGTGGCAATGCATCCAGGAGGGATGGCGCGCTATGGCGGGAAACGTCAATTCGCAAAAGGCGTCGCGATTGAAACCGTGTTTTCGATCCTGATGTCTCCGGCAGTCGCCCTTCGCCTGACCATCTTCCTTGGTGGTTTGCTTATGGGTCGCCGCATCGGTTGGAACGGCCAAGACAGAGATGCCCACGGCATCCCGTGGTCAACAGCGATCAAAGAACTCTGGCCTCAGACTCTATTCGGTTTCGCAATGATCGTTGTGTTTTCGATGCAAGCGCCAATGGCTCTCGCATGGTCAGCTCCTGTCGTCCTTGGATTGGTTCTCGCAATTCCATTCGCTGTGATCACCGCATCGCCGCGCCTTGGAAAAATACTGGAAGCACGAAAAACCTGTGCCACGCCAGAAGAACGCGACACGCCTGATCTGCTTGTTTCGCTCGAAAAAGCGCAACCTCTCACGGCTTTGTCTGCGTAAACTACGCGCCATTGACAGGGTGTAGTAAAACCGGCCTTGTTCCCTAACCGCTGGGGAGCAAGCCACCATGTTCAATCCGTTCAAACGATTGAAACGATCTGACCACCGCGACATAGAACAAATCATCTATGACATCGCAGAGAACGGACGCGCAAAAGATTACACCGCACTCTATCTGTCTCTGACCAAACGACAAGTCTTCATCCCAATCGAACCGGGTTCGCTACCCGCTCATGCAGCACCCGGCTACACTCTGGTCAAGGATGACAGCACAGATATTCACGTCAGATTGATTACAGGGCCAGACGGCAAAACCTATGTCCCCGCTGCGACGCAAGACAGCGCCGACTTACTCCGTGACGGTTATGTCGGGATCAACTGGATTGATTTTTGCGAAATGGTGACACGGTTTCCAGACACCAATGGCGCATTGCTGCAAGGCCAACAATCTTGGATCGCCTTCGACCAAAAGCGCGTCGCACATATGATCAAAAAGGCCAAGCGTTAGGCGTGCTTAAGGTGTCGTCGCGGACTTTCCGTTGTCTTTACGCGATAAGCCGAGAAAGAACGGTGCGGCAGTTTTCGCCCATGGCCCCGCCGTTTGATGAGCCGAGGCCGAATCCCCAAAACAGCTTTGCAGCATCTCGGTATTGACCACACCCGGACTCACAGGAATCGCCGCCATCCCAGACGGCAATTCTTCGGCCAGTGCTTTTGTCATCCCTTCTATCGCCCATTTACTCGCACAATATGGCGCGACATGAGCGGAAACAGACCGGCCCCAACCACTGCTTAAATTGGCAATGACACCTGTTCCAACAGACAGCATGGCCGGAAGGATATGCCGGATGACACTGTGAACCCCGCTGATATTAATATCGACCAACCGGCGGAAATCTTCTGCCGGAACCTCCCAGAGCGGCGCATTGGCATTGATAATCGCCGCGTTGTTGATCAGCAAATCAGGCGTCCCGAATTCAGCAAGAACATCGCGGCTCCAATCGGCAACGGATGCGTCATCGGAGACATCCACAGCGCGAAAATGATGCGGCGCGCCATACTGCCCGGCGAGATCAGCAATCGCATCCGCATTCCGGGCACACCCCGCAACGTGATGGCCAAGCGCGATGAATTCATCAACGAGACACCGGCCAAGCCCTTGGCTAACGCCCGTGATGACAATCCGTTTTCCCGTCATAAACCCCCGCTATTCGTCAATGACGACTGGCAAGCTGCGTTTCAGCCACCCCGGACCGGCCTTTGAGCCAAGCATCCCTTCGGGTACGTCGATAATATTTGTAAATCCGGCTTCAACCAGTCGGTTGTTCATCCGCGACGAGCGCACCCCCCGCGCGCAGATCAGCGCAACAGGTTTGCTGCGATCTCCGCCGGTCATTTTATCTAACTCTGCGATGAAATCTTCGCGGCGCATATCAAGCCGCGTTGCCCCTTCACCGGAACCCGTTTTCTTCCATTCATCGGGGCGACGAATATCGATCAACAGCAATTTTCCTTCGCTCGCCAGCCTGTGCGCGGTCGGTGCATCGACCGAATCGCCGGTCACTGTTTCTGATAGCGCGGCGTAGACGTGATTCATGCCATCAGCGGCATAGAATCCTGCACCCCCAACCAACGCGATTGCGCCGAACAACACTGTGCGCCTTCCAAGCATTATTCATCTCCCTGATTGGTTGAGACAAGACATACACCCCATTCCGCCTAACAGTATTCCAAGCAAAGCAAACCCTGAATATCATGAACAAAAATCACATTATTTCAGGCTGTTTCAAGCAAAAGCGGAACTCTCACGAAAATGCGATAAGGCGTTGTTTCCGTAGACGATCATCCCGCGTCACAGTTATTTCTGTTACGGAAATGCAGGAACTCAGGATTTATTGGAAACCACGACACACTGATGACCCGCCTCTCGACTTCTACCGTGATCTACGACAGGAAGTAAAACGATACGAACACCCGGGCAGAGCATGAAAAACCAATGCTTTTATGCCGCCGGATAACCAGATTATTTCGACCATAACGATCGAAGAATATGCAGGACCATAATGACGACACCTCCTCTTGATGCCGCCGCCGCGAAAGAAGCTCAACGCGACATAAGGCTCGATTTTTTCCGTGGTCTTGGGATGTTCATCATCTTGATAGCGCATATTCCGTGGAACTCTTGGAAGAACTGGATTCCCGCGCGTTTCGGCTATTCTGATGCGACGGAGATTTTCGTCTTTTGCTCCGGGGCGGCCTCTGCGATTGCGTTCCTCAAAATCTTTAATGCGCGCGGGTGGTGGATCGGCACAATGCGGATCGCCTTTCGGATTTGGCAGCTTTATTGGTGTCACATCGCGCTCTTGCTGGCGACTGCTGCAACATTGGTGTTTCTCGATAACAACCTGCCCTTGATGTATGAGTGGTTTGCAGGGGTCAAAGAGCATGGCCTGATGACGATGCTGTTCGATCCGGCGAGCGTCGCGGGCATCCCTCTCGATGTTGCCGAGCCGAACCGCAATTATCACACGACGCTTAACCTCAAACGCTTCGTCAACAATACCGCAGAGTTCCTGCCGTCTTTGTTCGGGCTGCATTATGTGCCGAATTTCTTCGATATTCTCGTCATGTATATGGTTATCCTCGCGCTGATCCCCGTGGTTGTCGCCCTGTCCTGGCGCGGGAAGTGGTGGGCGATGGGCTTCTGCATTGCCCTATGGCTGATGGCGTCTCAGCCTTGGCTCGTTTTCGTAGATTTTGAAAACGATACGATTGTCGAAACCAGTAACATCTGGATTTGGTTTAAGACAGTGATTGGCCTTCAGGAAGGTGTTCCTGTATTTCAGGCGTTCAACCTGCCAGCCGAACCGAGCACGCGGAACGACCGCAACTGGTTCTTCAACCCGTTCGCTTGGCAACTGATATTCTTCACTGGCTTTGCCTTTTCCGTTGGCTGGATTCCTAAGCCGCCGGTGAAGTGGTATTTGATCCTGCTTGCGATTGCCGTCCTGATACCGGCGTTCTTTATGGACACGGACGGCGTTCCGGCACGGCGTTTGTTGGCCGCGAAACCAGAGGTCAACAATATCCTGATCACTTGGGGCATCAGCGAGCATACGATTACCGAATGGCGGACATGGCATCGCGAGAACCTGCGCGTGGTCTTCTCGAAAGAATTTTTCGGTCTGTTCCGCTACATGCACTTCCTTGCCGTGGCCTATCTCGTATGGATCGCCGCTGGGGATGCCGGCAAACGTCTGCCAAAGACCGGATTAGGCGGCGGTATCGTCACCATCGTGCGGCGCGTCGGACAGCAATCGCTGGCCGTCTTCATCTTCAGCATTTGGGTGAGCTGGCTGATCGGCGCATGGATTTCCGAAATGGACGTAGATGGCAGAGGCGGCGAGCCGGTTGCGCAATGGGTTGTCATCACCGCGAACATCATCGGCATAGTGCTGTTGATTGCCGTGACTTATATCGCGCGCTATTTCCGCAACCCGCCATGGTCGCGCCGTGAAGCCCTCGCCACAAGCGGCGTTCCTAAACCGGAACAAGTCGTCAGGTAATGAACTATTCGGAGGGGCTGACCGACACTCTGCCGGTCTTCTCCTCCGGCGTGCGCGTATCGCTGAAATACCACATTCCTGCTGCGATCAGCACAACGAACATAATCAAAGAGCGCATAGATTTTTTACTCACCCCTATTCCTTCACAATGTCGATGATCCGCTTGGTTTTATCGAGTGCTTCATCAAAGACCGCCCCCGCTTGCTCCGCAGGTCCGGGGCGCGAGGTGTAATAGTAATACCCGCCGCCAAGCGCCACGATCAATAAAGCGATAAGTCCAAGTTTCATATCTGATGCTCCTTACCGCTCATTTGGTGCGCAAGCAGCGCGGCGGCAAGATCAGCCAGAGCATGACCCCGAAATGCAAACAGCGTTCGCTCATCATTTTGCCGGCCAATGACTACACCGGATAACAGCCCGGACAGATCACCCGTCACATCTTCCAAAGGCATCAAGCGCCGCGCCGTCATCGCCTTTTCCTGCTCCAAATCATCAATGATGCATCGGTCAAAGGCGGCAATCGTATCGCGCCGCCATGGGACAAATGTATCTGTCACCGCCGTAAATGATCCGGGCTTTACCCATCCCGCATCCAAAAAAGGCTCAGTCTGTTTGGTGTAGGAAATTGAGGTCACGATTATATCCGCCGCGCGCAAAGCGCTCTCGGCATCGCATTCCACCGGCTCTATCTTGAGATCAAGGGCAAGTGCCGCAAGCCGGTCTAAATTTGCACGGCCCCGGCCAACCAAAAACACACGATTCAAAGGAAACTCAGCGGCCAAAGCACGAAGATGCGCCCGGCCCTGTACGCCGGTTCCGACCAAAGCAAGCGTCTCCGAATCCGGCTGTGCCATGCGCCGCGCCGCGACCAGGGACAGAGCCGCTGTGCGGGTTTCAGTGACCCAGTTTCCATCGACTGTTCCCAGCGGCGCTCCTGTGCGCGCATCGGTCAAACTCACCTGAGCATTGATTTGTGGGAGGCCGTATTCAGGATTGGCCGAATTCATAACCAGCGATTTAACCGCCATGACGGGTGGATTTTCGCAGGCCGCCATCATCGTCATCAGCAAACGGCCATCAGGGGGCAGGATCATTGATTTTGGCGTAGACCATGCCCGCCCTGCCAAGCGTTCGGCAAACATGCGCTCGATAGCATCCGCGATATCAGACGGAGAAATGCCGGGGTCCGTGAAAGCCCCGGCATTTAAAATGTTAGGATCAGCCAAACCGTTTAGACAAAGCGTCGAAACCGGCTTCATAGATGCCGGCAACCACATCTTCCGCATCATCCGCCGTGCCTTCAAAACTTGAAGACCAGGTTATGACGGTCTGGCTTTGGATTTCTGCCGCCGAGATATTGGAGATATAATTCTCTACCGGCAGGGGGCTTTCGACAATCGAATAGCTGTATGATCCAATTTCATGATCGTGCAGTTTTTCAAGGATCTCTCCGCCGCCTTGCAGTTTTATACGGCGGTGTTCTCTGCCGTTAATCTCTTCGCGGATCACCTTCACGACTGCGGGATGCCAATCAGCGAGGCTCTGAAACTCGCCCATAAGCGCCCAAACATTGAAAAATGGCGCATTGAGCGTAACGGATCGTGAAACTATTGGCATCGCTTAATACTCCACAACAGCACGGATCGACTTGCCTTCGTGCATCAGGTCAAAGCCGTGGTTGATTTCGTCGAGGGTTAGTTTGTGAGTAATCATCGGGTCAATTTCGATTTTGCCGTCCATGTACCAATCAACAATCTTTGGTACATCCGTCCGGCCCGATGCGCCGCCAAAGGCTGTTCCGCGCCATACGCGGCCTGTGACCAGTTGGAAGGGACGGGTTGAAATCTCTGCACCCGCCGGCGCTACACCGATAATCACAGATTCGCCCCAGCCCTTATGGGCCGATTCAAGTGCATTGCGCATCACGCCGACATTGCCGGTCGCATCAAACGTGTAATCTCCGCCGCCGCCGGTCAACTCAACCAGATGCGCAACAATATCGCCGTCGATTTCCTTCGGATTGACGAAGTGAGTCATACCGAACTGCTCACCCATCGCCTTTTTGGAATCGTTGATATCGACACCGACGATCATATTTGCACCGGCGAGGCGACAGCCCTGAATGACATTGAGGCCAATGCCGCCAAGCCCGAACACGATGCAGTTCGAGCCGATTTCGACTTTCGCCGTATTGATGACCGCGCCAATACCTGTGGTGACACCGCACCCGATATAACAGATCTTATCAAACGGCGCGTCTTCGCGGACTTTGGCCAGTGCGATTTCAGGCAGCACCGTGTGGTTCGCAAAGGTCGAACAACCCATGTAATGCAGGATCGGGTCGCCATCGAGGGTCGTAAAGCGCGAAGTTCCATCCGGCATCAGGCCCGCGCCCTGTGTTGTGCGGATTCTTTGGCAAAGATTGGTTTTCGGGTTGAGACAGTAATCGCACTCACGGCACTCGGGCGTGTAGAGCGGGATAACATGATCGCCTTTTTTCAGGCTGCGGACGCCGGGGCCAACCTCAACAACAACGCCTGCGCCTTCATGACCGAGAATCGCAGGAAACGCACCTTCAGGATCGTCGCCGGAACGGGTGAATTCATCGGTATGACAAAGCCCGGTGGCTTTGATTTCAACCATCACTTCGCCCTCTTTGGGGCCGTCAAGGTTGACTTCAGTGACTTCAAGCGGTTTTCCGGCTTCAAAGGCAACAGCGGCGCGCGTTCTCATGGGTATCCTCCCCCGTGTTTTGATTTACGGGGGATGATAACGAAACGAACGCGCTTGGCGAGAAGGTTTTTTAACCAGCGCGTTAAATCTTAAGCCGCCAACATCCGTGCTTCACGGTAACTGACCAACTTGCGGCTTGCTTCATCCCATAGCTGCAATTTAACCGAGCGGAAGCTCTGCATTAATGTCAGGCGATTGCTGTCGGCGTTGAGGGCCGGATGATCTTTAAGTACTTGCTTTAAGCGGTAGAATGGAATGCGCGCGTAAAGATGATGCACGTGATGCACCCCGATATTCGCCGTCATCCATGCCATCCACGCCGGAAGATCATAATAAGAGCTGCCATGCAGCGCCGCATCATGGACTTGCCAGTCTTCGGCCTCGTCCCAGTGGGTTTCTTCGAATTGGTGCTGCACATAGAACAGCCACATGCCGATGGCTGCAGCGAAATAGACTGTCGGCAGATACACAGTCAGGAAGGCCCAAACACCCAGCCACCACATCATCAACCCGGAGACGACCGCAATCGCAACATTCGTTCCCATCGCACTGATCCAATAGGTCTTGCCTTCTTTCATCAACCCGACGGGCAAGCGATTCTGCAGGAAATAGAGATAGGCAGGAGCCAGCGCGAATAATGTGATCGGGTGACGGTAAATCCGGTACTGAATCTTACGCCAACGCGACATTGCCTGATATTCCCGAACCGTGGCCGTATGAATATCACCCACACCACGCTCGTCGAGATTCCCTGACGAGGCATGGTGGATCGCATGGCATTTTCGCCAGACATCATAAGGCGTTAGGGTCAAGACACCGATGACACGCCCAACCCAGTCATTCGCGGTCTTGCTGCTGAAAAATGCGCCATGGCCGCAATCATGCTGGATCAAAAACAACCGCACCAGAAAGGCAGCGGATGGTATTGTGAATAACAGGGCTAGCCATGGGCTGATGCCATGGAGGAACCATGCAAGGCTGAGAAAGGCGACAAAGGGAACTGCTGTGACACCGATTTCCCAAATACTCCGCCAATGAACAGGTTCGCGGTATTTGGAAAGAATGCGCATCCAATCGCGCGCGGGCATATCCTGAGCCTCGCGTAAGGTCGCGTCCGCCATATATTGTGCCTCAATCATGGTTATATTTTGCATACTGCATAAAGGAAAGCAGTCGTTTTTCAAGCTCCGATAGGTCAGATGACTCAGAATACGGGCATTTTCGGGGTCAAATGCACTTCAAAAAAATATACGGAAACTTGTTCGTAACCATCGCTGAGTATGACGAATGTATGAACAGGCTCTTATATCCTTTGTGTGCAGTCGGTGTTGCGATCCTAGCGGCGGGCTTTGCCTATTTGCTTGTGGATAGGACCGCTTCGGGAAAAGCCTTTGCAGGCCCCTCCATCATGTTTGCTGATGTGCGCGGCGCGCCGGGGGATGGCAACACGTCACTCCGTACCGCTTTCGGCGTCATGTTGGAAAATGCCGGGATTCCGCAAGTTGATATTCTGGAAGGCTGCACATTAGCAGTTTCCGCCGAAGTCAGCACGCTACGCCTCGGGAATAATCAGAAAGTCAGCATTGTTTGGCAGGTTCAAGATTCCGAAGGCAATCCATTGGGCGAAGTGGCACAGCTTAATAATATAGAATACGGCGCTCTTGATGGTGCATGGGGCACGGATGCAAGCCTAGCCGCGCGCGGCGCACGTGACGGCATAGTGGATATTATGAAGCTGCCCCGACCGGGTTGCGCTTAGTCATATGCACAAGATTGCAGCATTGTCTTTCCTCCTTGGCGTCACTGTAACGTTATTGACAGTCTTTGTGCTGCTCGAATTCGGGTCAGACAGCGGGGCAAGAACGGGCGCTCCCGCGAAAACAAGTTCATCTGGGAATCCTTCGCATACCGGCAGCCAAAATGCCCCGATTTTTGTCAAAGCGGTGCAGGGCGCTTCAGGTGATGGTAATGAGGCTTTGAAACGCTCGGTTATAAAAGCTCTGGCTGAGGATGGTGTTACATTGGTTCAATCACCGGAACCTTGTGCCTTCATTGTTACTGCGGATGTTGCAATAACGCGGTTGGAAGAGGTCGATCACGTTGACATTAAATGGTTCATCCACAGCGCTACCGACTTTCTCGTCGGCGAAGTTAAGCAACAAAATAACATGAAGCGAGGAGCGCTCAACAGAACATGGGGCAATCATGCGCTTCATGCGGCGCGTGGCGCACGTGATGGTATAATGGAGATTGTAAACAGCACAACACCGGCCTGTACCTGATTAGAATCTGCAATGTATCGTTGCAGTTTGCACTGTGATTTCGGGTGTGCGTTGGTCTGGCTCTATAACGCTCTCTTATTGGCCCTAGAAAAATTCTCTAAAATCCCCGATTTAGCGTCCGTTAGGGCGGGAAAATGAGCGCGGTACACGGTCGCAGTGTGACGCGCAAATCTGACTCGCTTTTTTGTTCTATTCAAATTATGAAACTCCTGATCTCATTTTTTGAACTCAGGTACCATAAGGGGACCACCATGAAGATGACAACGGAAGAGGCCTTCGTGAAGGTCTTGCAGATGCACGGCATCGAGCACGCTTTTGGCATTATCGGCTCAGCTATGATGCCGATTTCTGACCTGTTCCCACAGGCAGGTATTACGTTCTGGGATTGCGCCCACGAAACTTCAGGCGGCATGATTGCGGACGGTTACACCCGCGCCACCGGCAAGATGTCGATGGCTGTTGCGCAAAACGGCCCCGGTATTACGAACTTTGTGACTCCTGTTAAAACCGCCTATTGGAACCACACGCCAATGCTGTTGGTAACGCCGCAAGCGGCCAACAAAACCATTGGTCAAGGCGGTTTCCAAGAAATCGAACAAATGAAGCTGTTCGAAGACATGGTTTGCTATCAGGAAGAAGTTCGCGACCCGTCGCGCATGGCTGAAGTCCTGAACCGTGTGATCGAAATGGCATGGCGCGGCTCTGCCCCGGCACAGATCAACATTCCGCGTGATTACTGGACGCAGGTTATCGACATCGAGCTGCCGCAGATCGTCCGCTTCGAGCGCCCGTCGGGTGGCAAGCAAGCCATCGCCGAAGCCGCCAAACTGCTTTCGGATGCGAAATTCCCTGTGATCCTCAATGGTGCAGGTGTTGTGCTCGGCAATGCCATTGATGCATCGGTCAATCTGGCCGAAAAACTGACAGCGCCTGTTTGCTGTAACTATCAACACAATGATGCATTCCCCGGCTCGCACCCGCTATCGGTTGGCCCACTGGGGTATAACGGCTCAAAAGCGGCAATGGAGCTGGTGGCAAAAGCCGATGTTATCCTCGCTCTCGGAACCCGCCTGAATCCGTTCTCGACGCTGCCCGGTTACGGCATTGATTACTGGCCTAAAGATGCGAAAATCATTCAGGTCGATATCAACTCCAGCCGTATCGGTCTGACCAAGAAAGTCGCCGTCGGCATTCAGGGCGATGCGAAGATGGTTGCGGAACAAATCCTCGATCAGCTTTCACCTAAAGCAGGTGATGCGGGCCGTGAAGACCGCAAAAACCTCGTCGCTGATACGAAATCGCGTTGGGCGCAGGAACTCAGCTCGATGGATCACGAAGACGATGATCCCGGCACGTCGTGGAATGAACGCGCCCGCGACCGCGAGCCGGATCGTATGTCGCCTCGCCAAGCATGGCGCGCTATCCAAGCCGCAATGCCGAAAGAAGCGATCATCTCGTCCGACATTGGCAATAACTGCGCCATCGGTAACGCCTATCCTTCGTTCGATCAGCCGCGCCGCTATCTGTCGCCGGGTCTGTTCGGTCCTTGCGGATATGGCCTGCCCGCTATTCTTGGTGCGAAAATCGGTCGTCCTGATCTTCCGGTTATCGGCTTCGCAGGTGACGGCGCATTCGGTATCTCGATGAACGAGATGACCGCCTGTGGTCGTAACGACTGGCCTCCGATTACAATGGTGATCTTCCGCAACTATCAGTGGGGTGCTGAAAAGCGCAACACGACCCTGTGGTTCGAAGATAACTTCGTCGGAACCGAGCTGAACCTCGGCGTTGAATACGCGAAAATCGCTGAAGGCTGTGGCCTGAAAGGTGTTCAGGTTCGCACGACGTCTGAGCTGACAGATGCGCTCGCTGCGGCTGTCAAAGGTCAGATGGAAAACAACGAAACCACCTTCATCGAATGTGTTCTCAACCAAGAACTCGGCGAGCCATTCCGCCGTGACGCGATGAAGAAACCTGTTTCGGTTGCTGGCATCAACAAAGCAGACATGCGCCCGCAACAGATCGCTTAAGTCAGCGATTGCCTAAAAAATGACCGCCGCCTGCATTTAGCGAGCGGCGGTTTTTATTTGCCTGCATCCCAAACTATGCTGAACGCCTGCCACCGAATTGTGCGTAAGCGACGCCGCACAAAATCAAAGTACACGCCGCTGTATCGGTCAGGGTAAGTTGCTCCCCTCCGAAAATTGCGCCCACGATGAGGGCGGTAATCGGCACGAAATATCCCGCAATCGACATGAAAACCGAGCCAACGGTCGAAATGACTGTCACGCGCAATACCATAGCAAAACCTGTTGAGACGATACCGACCCAAATCAAAATCCCAATCACAGATGCGCTCGGCCAAGCCTGTGGTGGTGCGGCAATCGCAAGCGGTATGGTCAAAAGACACGCAATCGCCAGAGCAACAGCACTCAGCGCTATGGGGTCCGTTTTGGGCGTGTTACGGATCATGATTGACCCCATCGCATAAGACATTGCCGCCCCGAGACAGGCAAGCTGTGCTGTGCCGTCCGTTGATCCAAGGCGGGATAATGTCTCCGGTTCAATCAACAGCAAAACGCCGCCAAACCCGATCACAAAACCAATAACCCGCTGAAGGGTCATGCGCTCGCCCGTCGAAAATATATGCGCAAGGGGTAAAACGAAGAGTGGAATTGCGGCCATATAAACGCCTGCAATCCCACTGGGCACAATAAGCTGCGCCCAAGTCACAAGGGTCAATGGAAGCGCGAGGGAGAAAATACCGACGGCCACACACGCTGCCCAACGCGCGCTGCCCTTTGGAAATTCACGCCGCGTCAGAATGGCAAACGGAATAACGAAAGCAGCGGCAAGCCAAACACGAGAGGCCGTAACGGTAAAAGGATGAACCTCTGCAACAGCTAATTTCACGAGGAAAAACGTCGTCCCCCAAATCGCGATAAGCGATACCAGCATCCCGTAAATCTTAGCAGTGGGACGGGCTGGGACTTCGCTCACAAGGGGGCGCTCCGACGACCAAAGCGCCCTTGGCTGACCGCAACGCCGATTAAGATCAGGATAAGGGCAATGGCCAATCTTGGTTCAATCTTTTCACCGAGAAAGATCGCACCGAAGATCGTTGCCCAAACCGGAACCTGATAATTGACCAACGACAAGAAGGGCGGTCCTGCGGAACTTAGGACTTTGAGCATCAGCATAAGAGCAATAACCGTGGGGCCAATCGCGAGCACCGCCATCGCTACAACCGATTTTCCTGTTGGCATCTGAGGAACACCTTCAACGACGAAGGCAAACGGAATAGCGATGATCGCCGCAAGCAACATCGCTGCCGCAGCAAAGGCAATCGGATGGGCTTTGGGCGCGCGCTTGATGGTGATGGACCCCAAGACATAGCAAACCGTGGCCGAGAGGCAGGCGATCTGTCCAAGAACTTCAATCCCTGCTCCCCCGAGTTGGGACAGCGTATCGAACCCGATCAATACCAACACACCGATAAAGCCGATCCCTAAACCGAGCATCCCTTTCGACGACATCCGCTCTCCGGGAACAAGCAAATGCGAAAGAGGCAGCGCCATCAGCGGCATCACCGCCATGGCTACCCCCGCTACCCCTGCGGTGACATGGGTTTGGCCCCAACTCAGCAAGGCAAAAGGCAGCGCGTTGGAAAGCAGCGCGACACCAAACGCGAAAATCCAAACCTTCGCCCCTGTTGGCAGACCACCATAAAAAAAGGAAAGCGGTACGAGGATCAAAGCCGCGAGGCCAAGTCGGGTCGCCGCCAAAGTCATCGGCAAAAAACCCTCCAACGCGATCTCGACAAGCGGAAACGCTCCGCCCCAAATCAGGCCGAGTGTCGCCAAGCGGACCCAATTCCGCCAATCTCCCCCGTCATTCATAGGTGATAGTGCCTTTCCATGAGCATCTCGTGATATAGTAGAGTTGCAACCGAGAGCGAGGATTATCCGATGCGCCTGCCGTTAATTATTGCCGCCCTGTTCAGCACGGTCCCTGCATGGGCCGCTGAAATCTCGACCAAGGCAGTTGTTTCTGCCGCTACAGTCTTTCCGGATGGTGCGACTGTCACGCGAAAAGCCAGCTTTTCCGCGCCTGAAGGACGGCATACGCTCATTCTAACCGGCGTGCCGGTTGGCTTTGACACGAACAGCCTGCGGGCGTCGGGCACAGGCGATGCGGCGTTTTCGATTATCTCGGTGGAACAGCGGACGGCGGACCCGATCGCCATCGAAGCACAATTTCGCAGCGAAGCGCAAAAGATTGAAACCGCGATTGAGCGTCTCGAAGACCAAAAGGCCCAAGCTGAGAATCAGATTGCCGCTGCGGACCGTCAGCTTGCCTTCATTGATGCGACGATCAAAGCGGCGCAGGTATCGGGCGCTAAGGACGGCGCAGCGCCAACGGCTCAGGATTGGGTAACGCTGTGGAGTCAGAGTAATGCGTCTTCGGCACAGGCACTGGGTATTAAACAGCGGGCGCGGGTGCAAATCCGCGACTTGGACCGGCAGATCGAACAACTTTATGCGCGCAGCCCGGATACACAGCCAAAGACTCTCCCGACCACCATCGCGGTTGAGATTGAAGCCGCTTCAGAAGTGAAAGGTGAGGTCGAGGTGAAACACTTCACCCGCGCCGCGTCTTGGGGACCGGTTTATGATGCACGGCTCGATACCGAAGCAACAGAATTAACCCTCGTGCGCCGGGCCGCGATCCAACAGCGCACACAGGAGCCTTGGGAAGATGTTACATTGACGCTTTCCACCGCGCGGCCAACGGGCGGGACCGCCGTACCGCAGCCACGTCGGAGAATTGCGCAACTGGTTCCCGACAGACCGCTTCAACCTGAATTACTGCCCCGGACAAGCGGCGCAGCTTTTGCCCAGCAGGATTTGAGGATAGCTCCAGCGCCTCCACCTCAACCAGTTGCCGCACCAGTCGCCGCTCAAATTGTAAACGCCGCTATTCGCACCCAAGGCGAAGCGCTGGTGTATGATATTCCATCCAAGGCCGATATTCCCGGCTCTGGCGTGGTGCGTCAGGTCTTGGTTGGCGAAGAAAAGTTCGATGGCAAGATCGAACTGCGCGCGACGCCTTCGCAGGATAAAACCGCGTATCTCTATGCAACATTTGAAAATGGCGAGGGCCTGATCCTTCCCGGTGAAGTCTCGCTGACCCGAGATGGTCTTTACATCGGCAAAGGTCGTCTGCCTTTGATCGCCGCTGGCGAAGAAGGTGCGGTTCCATTCGGGGCATTGGAAACCGTCAAAATCGCCTATCGCGTGGTCGAGCAAAAATCCGAGGACAGCTTTGCTGCTGCCGAGGAAACCGAACGCCGCCGGTTTGTCTTTTCCGCCGAGAACCTCAGCGACAAAGCACGGCAAGTGGTGCTGTATGATTCCATTCCGGTCTCAAACAGCGATCAGGTCGAGGTCAAACTGGTGGGTGATGCTCCCACGGATGAAGATGTCGATGATGTCACAGGCCGCGTGGCATGGACACTCGATCTTGAGCCCGGCGCAAAAGAAGAGATCGAATTCGGCTATGATGTAAACTATCCAATAGGACGGGAATTGAGGCTGCGATAACGAGAGACATCGTTCCTCTCTTGTCATTGTCCGCGCAGGCGGACAATCCACGCTTTAGATAGAGAGGGTTGATCCAGTGGCGGTGTGGATACTCCGCCTTCGCGGAGTATGACAAAGATGGAGAGATTAGGGTCTGTTGACGTTCAGGATTCCCGTAGCGGATAATTTCTGATTCAAGGTTGCCAAAGAGGAGAGCAGCCTTGACCCGTCAAATTTTGACCGACGCCCAGTGGCAGGTTATCGAACCGTTCTGCCTTGGCAAGAAG
>CALKIZ010000059.1 GCA_937995735.1 uncultured Neomegalonema sp.
CCCGACATGCGCAAATCCGCGACCTTCGACAACGGCGGGGAGTTCGCACAGCACACACTGCTGCAAGGTATGCTCTCTGAGACGACCTACTTTTGCGATGCCTATGCTTCATGGCAAAAGGGCGGGGTCGAAAACATCAACGGGCGATTGCGGCGCTGGATACCCCGACGAACCAACCTCGATGACATGAGCGAACAGGACATCCAAGAAATCGCCATGACACTCAATACCACACCACGAAAGTGCCTCGGCTTCAGATCACCAATCGAAGCCTTCCTCGCCGAACTTGGCAAGCACGTCGATATCCGCTTCAATGATAACGTTGCACTTCGCTCATGAATCTACCCTCAACTAAACCAAAGCCGTCAAACGGCTTTCAGACGCATTTATACTCGCCGATTACGCTGATTATTTCGCGGGTCACAAAAAATTTTGGCCCGTGAGTCCCGACCTTTCTGCCATTCTTGTGTGCAACGCACAAAAACCAACAGTTTAACGCTTCCTTTTAGAGTTCCATTCCCTATCTGCCCCTGAGGCAGAATGCTCTACAAAGGACACCCGCACTGATGACATTGCTTATGACTCTTGGCGGCGCGTTGCTTTTGATGGTGGCCGGAGACGCACTGGTTCGTGGAGCCATAGGTCTGAGCCTCAAATTCGGATTGTCCGCAGCACTCATCAGTCTCACAGTCGTCGCTTTAGGCACTTCTGCGCCCGAGTTGGTTATCAGTGTTGAGGCGGCACTGGCCGGATCTCCTGATATTGCGCTGGGTAATGTTGTGGGCAGCAATATCGCAAATGTTCTTCTGATTGTCGGTGTTCCAGCCGTCATCGTGGTGATGGCTGTTTCCAATATCGAATTGCGGCGTAGTTTTACACTCATGATGATAGCAACCGCGATCTTTACGGCATTTGCAATGACCGGAGAGATAGGGCGTACTGCAGGTTTAATCATGATTGCAACGCTCGCAGCGATCATTTTCTATAGCTATCATAAATCCAGCGACACTAAGGTCGAACTCGACGACGCCGACCAAAAAATGAGTGGTCGGAAAATTGGTTTACTCATGTTGGCCGGCGTTATTGGATTACCCGTAGGCGCACATCTTCTAATCGAAGGCGCAAGAGAAATTGCCTTGTCTTTCGGCCTATCCGAAGCCGCGATTGGTTTAACCATCGTGGCTTTAGGCACATCTCTGCCGGAACTTGCTGCAAGCACCGCCGCTGCGTTACGGGGGCGCGGCGAAGTTGCACTCGGTAATGTTATCGGTTCGAATATGCTCAACCTTTTAGCCGTAATCGGCATTACCGCGACGATTCATCCTCTAACTGTTTCGCGCGCGTTTCAAACAGTCGATATTCCAATCATGGCTGCGACGAGCATCTTGCTCGCACCGTTCCTCATTTGGGGCATGAAACTCGGGCGCGTGGCCGGACTCGTTTTTCTCGCTTTTTACGCAACCTTCGTCGTACTCGCTCTTGGCGATGCGTCAATCTAACCGCCAACAATTCACTTCTAAATTAAGGAGACTTCGATGACGGACACCTCCATACAGCCATCAGGAGCGAAGCCATTATCAGGGATGGACCCGGCGGCAAAAGCGGGTCTTTTGCTCGCAGCCGCTGCTGTACTGGGCGTTCTCAGCGAAAACATCGGCGCTTTGCGCCCTCTCTATGATGGCTTTTTGACAACAAACGTTGTCGTGGCTGTTGGTGAGTTAAAAATTGAAAAGCCTCTGCTGCTCTGGATCAACGATGGCCTGATGGCGATTTTCTTTCTCCTTGTTGCGCTCGAGATCAAAAGAGAAGTCTACGAGGGGGCATTATCATCCTGGAAACGCGCGGCACTGCCTGTTTATGGTGCCATCGGTGGCATGGCCATCCCGGCGTTCATCTTCCTGTATGTCGTTGGATGGGACAGCGATGAGGCCAAAGGTTGGGCGATTCCAGCGGCAACCGATATCGCGTTCGCCTTGGGCGTTCTGAGCCTGTTCGGAAACCGGGTTCCTGCGGAGTTAAAGACATTTCTTTTGGCGCTTGCCGTTGTCGATGATCTCGGGGCCATCGTGATTATCGCCCTCTTCTACACAAGCAAGCTATCCATCGCCGCGCTTATGTTGGCAGTCCTCGCCGGGATTGGGCTGTTCGCCTTGAATCTTAGTGGCGTTAAGAGATTCACGCCTTATGTCCTGCTCGGCATTGTTCTTTGGGTTTGTGTGTTGAAGTCCGGTGTTCACGCGACACTCGCCGGTGTTGCAATCGGCTTTGCGATCCCATTGAAAGCAGGCCGCGATGGAAAATCTCCTGCAAAATCTGCTGAACACAGCCTGCACCCCTGGGTCGCTTTATTGGTCATGCCTTTATTCGCGTTCGCCAATGCGGGCGTGCCATTGGAAGGTTTAAGTGTTGAACTTCTGCTCGCACCTCTGTCTCTGGCGATTATGCTTGGTCTATTTGTCGGCAAACAGATCGGTGTTTTCGGCTTTGCATATGCTGCGATCAAATTCGGGCTTGCAGAGAGGCCAAGAGAAGCCAGCATGATGCAGCTTTATGGCGTTAGCCTTCTTGCTGGTATCGGCTTCACCATGTCGCTGTTTATCGGCGCATTGGCCTATGTTGATCCCGAACACCAAACGCTCGTTAGGATTGGTGTTATTTCCGGTTCCATACTTTCCGGAGTGCTCGGCGCGCTGATCTTGGGTTTTGCCAAGCGCAGGACAACAGTCGCAGAGCAGGCAACCTAAGTGCCAGCCTCTGAAGCCCTCAGCCGGGCACGTCTCGCACGTTCTTCAAAGCTGCTGCTGATCACTGGGGAATCCAATGGTCGAAGTGGTCGAGGCGCGCGGGGACTCGCATCATTCGCAGGTGGTGAGGCAGGGGCAATGTTACCTGCCTTGCTTTGGGCTAATAGTGAACGCGCGCGCAGGTCATCCTTCCCGTCAGCGGGAGCGGCATTGACCGTCCGCTCTCGTTGCCTGGCGGCGCGGGCCAGTAAATCACTCTCATCAACACGGAAGCCGTTATCGACGTTACGGGCGCGTTGCCGCACAGCACGGGCCAGTAAATCGCGCTCATTGACTTGGACGGATGTACCCTGCGTGTTTTTGTGTGATTGGGCGGCGCGGGCCAAGAGCGAGGCCTCATCGACCGATGGAATCGGAACGGCGTCAGACCGGGAGCGGCTTGCTATGGCGCGTGCCGTAAGTTGTTCAGATACGGGCAACACAGCATCTGCACGTTTCCTGCGCGCCTCTACCTCACCCCCTTGCCGATCCAACCGCTCAATGACGTGTTCTCCGGTTCGCACACTCAACAATCCTTCTGCCGGCAAGGCAGGCGTATCAATGAGCTTAGGCCATTCCGCCGAATTAACGTCTGGGCCTGCAGGCAATGATTCGAGCGCAGCAATAGAACTACCGCATCCTGAAAGACCAACGATCATAATGAGATAAACATTAAGTCGCATAGAACGACCTCATCTGACAAAATTTTAACAACCACAAGCAGTCTTGGGTTTTAAGCACATCATGCTGTATTTAGACTACAAACGCAAAACTACTGAACGGGAACGGAGCTAATAATGACTGATTCGACTCGGGGCGACGTCGATCCGTCCGTAACACTTTCCACAGCCGCGACTATGGCGGACAATATGGCAAGAGCGCAGCAACTCGCACAAGAAGCCTACACGCTTTACATGCAAAAACACGCGAAGGATGACGGCGCGGCGGATCACGACCCGTTTAATATTCTTCCAGCCATTACTGACCTGCAAAATACGATGATGAAGCACCCCGAGCAGGTGATTGAAACAGCCATTGATATGTGGTCGCGTCAGGCGATGCTCTGGACCAGCATGATCGCATCAATGGGGGGCGTGAAAACTGAACCCGTCAAGGGGCTGGAAAACGCCGATAATGATCGCCGTTTCAAAGATGAGGCATGGGAGTCGAACGCTCTTTTCGCATACCTCAAGCAATCCTACCTCCTCGCATCGAGTGTCATGCGCGATACGGTCCACCGGATGGATACAGACCTACCGGAAGATGAACGTGCTAAACTGGAATTTTTTACGGACCGCTTTGTTGAAGCCATCTCACCGTCAAATGTCTTCGCAATGAACCCGCAAGTGCTGCAAACAACGATGGATGAGAACGGCGCAAATATTGTTCGCGGAATGAAGCAATTAATCCATGACTTAAAACGTGGCGATGGCGATTTGCTCATCAGCCAAACCAATCTGAAAGCGTTCCAGGTTGGAAAAAATATTGCGGTCACACCGGGTAAAGTCGTTTTTCAAAACGACCTGATTCAACTCATCCAATACCAACCCACAACTGAGAGTGTATATGCCCGGCCTCTCCTGATTGCGCCGCCTTGGATAAATAAATTTTACATCCTCGACCTTAATGAAAAAAAATCGCTCATCCGGTGGCTGGTAGGTCAAGGGTATACGGTCTTTATAATCTCATGGCGAAACCCGGAAGCTGGCGGAGTTGAACGTAACTTCGAAGATTACATCTCCGAAGGGTTTTACGAAGCCATTGATGCAGTATTGAAGGAAACAGGGCAAAAAAGCGTCAACACAGTCGGGTATTGCATTGGCGGGACGATGCAAAGCTGTGCTTTGGCTCATATGGCCGCGACCGGCGATAAACGTATTCACTCCGCAACATTCTTTACCGCTCAGGCTGATTTTGAAAAAGCAGGCGATTTGAAGATATTCGTCGATGATAAATCCCTGAACCGCATGTCGCGAGATGCAAAAAAAGGTGGCGGGGTCATAAGCGCACAAGAGATGGCGCAAGCCTTTAATATGATGCGCGGGAATGACCTGATTTGGAGTTATGTGGTCAACAACTATTATCTTGGCAAAGAACCACCGGCCTTCGATCTACTATATTGGAATGCTGATGCCACGAGAATGCCGGGCAAGTGCCATGTAGATTATCTGCGTGATTTTTATCGCGATAATGCTTTGTCGAAAGGCGCGTTGTCGATGATGGGAGAAAAGCTGGACATCACAAAAATCAAGACGCCAATCTATTCGGTCGCCGCCCGTGAGGACCACATCGCACCAGCCGAATCAGTCTATCGCACCATGAAGAAATTCGGCTCAACGGTGCGGTTCGTAGTCGGAGGTTCTGGTCATATCGCTGGCGTTGTAAATCCGCCCGATCCAGAAAAAGTAAAATACCAATACTGGACCAGCACCACCGCAAAATCAAAATGGCCGGATCGTGTCGAGAATTGGATTGCAAACGCCAGCGAAACGCCCGGATCGTGGTGGCCCGATTGGGACGCATGGCTGTCTAAGAAATCAGGGAAACAAGTGAATGCGCGCGAACCGGGCGCTGTGCTGGGCCAAATCGAAGATGCGCCGGGGTCCTATGTCAGCGTTCGATCAGACAACCCCGTTGATTGAGTCAATGCCACTCCTCCTAAATTGAGAAGTTGCAGGGCCTATTTTTGATGGCATACCTGAGCATGGAGAAACAACACCGCACCATATTTATCCTTTAAATACAAGCATCTAATTCAATCAATTATCATAAATGAGCAGATATAGCCGATTTTATAACCTGTTCTACGCAGTCATACTATTGCGAGTAAGATGTAACTGCTTGACGTATCGCTTCAAAAACTCTTCAAGTCGGAAATCTTATACCGCGAGCCGGGCGTATTTCAGTCCGATATGAGGCGCGCATGACTGATAATGAAAACCGGCCTGCAAAACGCTTTGTTTTCTTGCTGACGCCTAAGCTCTCAATGATAGCGCTCGCTGCTGCTGTGGATCCTCTTCGCCTCGCCAATAGAATGAGCAACGAGGATATTTACATCTGGGAATTTGTCTCGGAAACCGGATTACCTGTCACCTGTTCTAATGGGGCGCGAATTGAGGTTGATGGCGCACTCGTCGACATTCATCGCGACAGTACAATTGTCGTTGCTTCGGGCGTTGACGCCCATGAAGCGGCAACAAAACCGACGCTGACTTGGTTGCGCAAACAATCACGGATTGGCGCGCGCGTCGGTGCGGTTTGCACAGGGACATTAATCCTTGCCCGTGCCGGTCTGCTGGATGGCAAGCGCTGTACGATCCATTGGGAAAATCAGGCGGCATTCCGCGAAGAGTTTTTAGATATTGAAGTCACAAATCGCCTGTATGAAATTGATGGAGATCGATTTACCTGTGCTGGCGGCGCTGCTGCGACAGATATGATGCTGGCACTCATGTCGCGTGAACTCGACCCCGAAACGGTGGGCTTGGTTGCGGATCAGGCAATTCACACACCTATCCGTGGAGAGCGTGATGAACAGCGCCTTTCTGTCCCTGCGCGTATCGGAGTCCGTCACCCGAAACTCGTTTCGATCATCCAAACGATGGAGCAAAACCTTGAAGAGCCGATCAGCCCTTCAATCCTTGCTCAAAACGCGCAAATGTCGACACGCCAACTAGAGCGTTTATTCCGCCGGTATCTGAACCGCTCGCCAAAGCGATATTACATGGAGCTACGGCTTCAAAAAGCGCGGAACTTGCTATTACAAACTGAAATGTCCG
Source organism: uncultured Neomegalonema sp. (assembly GCA_937995735.1). Taxonomy (GTDB): domain Bacteria; phylum Pseudomonadota; class Alphaproteobacteria; order Rhodobacterales; family Rhodobacteraceae; genus JAHDDY01. Next base: position 6,563 of record CALKIZ010000059.1, read on the forward strand.
TAATCAATGTCGCGCTGGCCTGTGGGTTCACTTCACCGTCGCATTTCTCAAAATGCTACCGCGCGCATTTCAATCGCACCCCTTACAGAGAACGCGGCGCACCGGGTGCGCCATCTCAAGCTATTTAAGACGATTTATGCCTCGTTGTGCTGCCCACGAACCTTGCGGAAAAGCCAAAGGATAATCGGCATCGTAATCAAGATAACCGCAATCCACGTCGTGATAGGTGCTATCCACCATTCCTGACCTTTGCCATCGCGGTCAAAAAATGGATTGTAAAAGACTTCAAAATTTCCATCGGACAACAGCAACGCTTGGCGTAATTTTTCTTCAGCAGTCGCTCCGAGCACAACAGCCAAAACAGCAGGTGCGAGAGGGTAATCGAGAATGCGAAGCAGGTATGCGCCAATCCCAAACAGAACCATAAGCCAAACATCAAACATATTGTCATAGGCGGCGTATGTACCCACGATCGACAGCACGAAAATAACCGGCGCTAGGATCGTAAACGGCATTCTCAATACCCACAAAAAGAGGGGTATGAATGCGAGGTTCACTAAAACTGCGATGATGTTCGAGATGTAGAATGATCCGATCAACGGCCATACAAACTCGGGCCTGTCTTCAAAAAGGCGTGGTCCGGGTTCCAGCCCCCAGATAACCATACCGGCAAGCAAGACCGCTGTTGTTGGCGAGCCGGGAATACCGAGCGTCATCATTGGAAGCATAGCCCCAGTCGAGGCCGAATTATTCGCGGCTTCCGGAGCGGCAACACCATCGGGGTTTCCCTGACCGTAACTTTTCGGATTACGTGATGTCATTTTAGTAACGCCATACGACATCAGCGACCCCGGCGTCGCACCGGCGGCGGGCAATATACCCACAAAAAAGCCCAATAATGAGCCAATGGTCGTACCTTTCCAAGCGTCTTTCATTCCGATAATGCCGCGCATAATCCGCTTAAAGCTAATCTGCGTTTCGGTCATTGTGATCTTGTAACGGCTGGCATTGATCGTCCAGATCATCTCACCAATGCCATAGACACCGATAGCCAACACAAGAAACTGAATACCGCGACTAAACCAACCAACTGAGTCAAAGAAAGGAACACTTGCTTCCGCATCCGCAACGCCGAACGTTGTCAGCAGAGCAGTTTGCTCACGTTCGTTCATGAACACAAGGCGCGGCTCGCCGGAAATCTGATCAAAACCAACCGTTGCAAGCAACAAACCAAAGCAAATCGAAAACAGCGTTTTAGGAATGTCGTCTCCGCCCAAGCCAATGAATGTCGCAAAGGCCAAAAGCATGAGCGCAAAAATCTCAGGATTGCCGAAGTCCAATGCAACCGAAGACAAGAAAGGAGCAAAGCCGGTAAAGAAAACCGTGGCGACTGTGCCGCCAATAAAGGACGCAATGGCGGCGGTAACGAGCGCACGGTCTGCGTCGCCTTTCAGCGCCATCGGCCTGCCGTCAAAGGTCGTGGCTACAGCAGTTGATGCACCCGGAATACCAAGCGTAATCGACGAAATCGCGCCGCCATACATCGCCCCGTAATAGATCGCAGCCAAAAAGATCATCGGCGAGGCCGGGTCCGCCGTCATTGAATTAATGACGAACGTAAACGGCAACAGGATCGCAACACCGTTGACCGACCCTAACCCCGGCAAAGCCCCGACAAATAGTCCAACCACGACCCCAATAACCGCCAAACCTAGATTATGCGGCTGTAGCGCAATCCAAATACCTTGATAAAGAGCATCCCAAATCTCCATTATACCAACCCCTCTATTGCCGCGAAGCGCGGGCTGATAGCGCTAGGACCGCACCGCTGATCGCGAAAAATACGGCAATCATGATGAGTGATTGGCTTCTGAAAAACTCACCAGCGGGATTATAGATCGTATCTTCTATCCAGCGGCTCCCTTTTGGTTGAACCTTTGTCATCATAATGTCGAAGAACAGGTACAGCCAAAACGGAACGACGAGGCTAGTAACAACAGATAGCAGCAACGGATGCCTTCCTAAGAAAAGCATGTAATAGAGCATGAAAACTGCGATGGCCGCGTACATACTGATCATGTCGATAAGCACGAGAAACGCAATCAAACCTCCGCCAACAAAAAGTAACATTTTGGCAGCATAACCATCCATGAATGGTTCGTCTGATTGCGACGGCGGTGATTGTTTGCGGATCGCATTGATGATTATCCAGATACAGGAAATCAACATCCCAAGCGCGAGATAAAACGGCCAAAATCCTTTTCCGGGACCAGACCCGTCAATATTCACACCGATATTAGACCAATGGACATATTCAGTATCCCATTCCGGTCCTTCACCGCTCTTCCACATCAAATAAACGGATAACAGAGCCAGTATAATTGCGGTGACGAATTCTGCGCGGCGCATTAGACCCTCACAAACGTAATATTCCCCCTAAACTCCCAGCCAAAGCCGGGAGCCGAAGTTTCTTTGTAAAGAAAGGTGCGTGCACGATTTTCAGATTAATCCCTAAAAATCGTGCCCGTCACAACGCTACTTAATCGCGCCGGACGCTTTCAGGATTGTCGTATGCCGGTCCCGTTGAGTGCCCCAATAATCAGCAAGATCAAGCTGAGACATGAAGTCGCCCATCAGAGATTTTGACGATTTGTATTCTTGCCAATCGGCGCTTTTATAAACACCCCGGAACAGCTGCGTGTAGTACGCTGCTGCTTCCGCTGACATGCCGGGCGCACCAACGACGGAACGTTGCATGAAGTAAGAAAAATCACCGCCAAGCTCTTTCAGAGTTGGGACATCCGGGAACAATGGCAGACGCTCATCGGTAAAGGCGACCAATGGAATAACATCGCCACTTTCGTAGAAACCAAGCGCTTCAGAGGGATTGTTCACCGAAGATTGAATTTGCTTACCAGCAAGGTCTTTGGCAACAGCGCCGCCGCCTTTATAGGGAATGTATTTGATTTCAAGATCAAAGTTGTTGTTCAAGAAATCAGTAATGATGTTGTCCTCGGAGTTTTTCCCCGTTCCACCCATCACCCATTTGCCACCGCGTTTTTTGGCTTCAGCAAGGAACGCATCAAAGTCTTTGATGCCTTCATCTTTGTGAACCCATAGCAAGAAAGTATCTTCTGCCATCCGGCCAACCGGAGCAAACTCCATGATGTCTACTTTAAGGCCGGGTTGACGCAATGGCGTGGTAAAGAATGAATTCAGCGTCACCATGATCGTGTGATCAGGGTCACTGACACCGTTCATGTAAGACAGCGCTTCCGCACCGGACCCACCTGATTTGTTCGTTGGGACCAATGGTTTTGACGCCAGCCCCTCTTTTTCCACGATGGCTTGCATCAGACGCGCCATTTTGTCTGCTCCGCCGCCCTTACCAGCCATAATCACAAAGTCGATTGGTTTTGATGGCTCAAATGCGCTCGCCGTTGTCGCAGCAAAAGCCATGCTTAGCGCTGCCGCGCCCATTGCCATAGTCTTCAAAATCGTCATTTATTTTCCTCCCGTTTCGTATTCGAACTGCTGCGCCAAGTAAGAGGCGCTTTTTATTCAGCTCCATCTTGTGTGGAATACTGAATATGCTCATCCCTATGGCCTCACATAACGTCGCCTTCTGCAAGAACAAAAAAGCCTATTCGGTGAAAAATAATCACTTGTCTGTTCATTTAGTGGACCATGATCACCGGCATTTCAGCCGTATCCACAATAGTTTGTGTATCGCCGCCAAACATCGTCTCACGTTCACGATTGTTTGGATAAGCGCCCATCACCAAGGTATCCGCACCCTTTTCAGTCGACAGGTGAAGCAAGTTTTCACCAACATTACCCTCAGGCGAAAATCGCTCAAGAGACGTAGAGATCCCCCGCGCAGAAAGATACGAAATCAAATCGTCTGCCGTTGCACCGTGTATCTCTTCTCCCGCAGCAAGTACGGTAACGGTAGATGCCGCTCGCAGAATATCATCTGCCATAGCAACGGCTCTGGATGCGCTCACCGAGCCATTCCAAGCAATCGCAACATGGTCGCATAAGGTTTGAGGATGGCCGTCTCTCATCGGGCACATCATTACTGGACGGCCCGAATTAAAAAGCGCAGCGCGAAGCGTATTTGCACCAAGATTACGGTCACGGTCCGGCTTTGCGACCACCACCAAATCGGCCAGCCTGCCATGCGTCTTCATAACGTCAATCTGCTTACCTTGAGCTTCACGCCAAGCGGCTTGAACGGGACCACTGCCCTCGGTCAATCCGAGCTTAGGCAACAGATCAGTAAACTCAATTCGAAGATTTTTTTCTTCTTCGTCCGCAAGCCCATGAGCAGAGTCTATGATTTGCTCTTTAAGGAACGACGGCACAGGCACACCGTAAGGGAGCATATCTGTCGGACGGGGCCTGCAATGTATTGCTTCGATATTCGAATTATATCGGCGGGCCAACGCAGCAGCGTGAGCAAGAACATTCTCACCTTTACCGTCACCCCGTATCGGGATGACGATTTTTCCGAGAATCATAGTTTCTGTCCCCATATTCCATCTGGCTCTCTTGGTCCTATCCAGTGTTCGTTGCCTGTATCTCGACAAAGAACACTTACGATAGCAACAGAACCGTCATGGTAGATGGGGACAGGTATCTTCAAATCAGAACAACCCCTGAATTTGTCCATCATCATCCAGCATGATGGTTTCAGCTGCCGGAACCCGAGGCAGTCCGGGCATTGTCATGATCTCTCCGCAAATCGCGACGACAAACCCTGCCCCCGCCGATAGACGCACTTCACGGACAGGAATGTCAAACCCAGTCGGTGCTCCACGCTGGCTCGGATCGGTGGAGAAGCTGTATTGGGTTTTTGCCATACAGACCGGAAGATTGCCGTAACCCTGATCTTCCCACGCTTTTAGCTGATCAAGGATTTTCTTGTCCATCGTGACCGAGTCAGCGCGATAGATACCCTTTGCGATGGCCTCGACTTTATCGGCCAGACCCATTGCATCAGGATAGAGAGGCGCATAGTTGGCTTTGCCTGCGTCGATGATCTCGACAACTTTGTTAGCCAAATCGACGGTCCCGTCGCCGCCATTCGCCCAGTGCATACAAAGAACTGCTTCGGTTCCTTTAGACGCTACAAAGTCTTTCACGGCTTGCACTTCCGCTTCGCTATCACCGGCGAAGTGGTTGATCGCGACGACAACAGGAACACCAAACTTACCGAGGTTCTCGATATGCTGTCCAAGGTTCGCGCACCCGCTGTTGACAGCTTCAACATTCTCAGCACCCAAATCGGCTTTCGCGACGCCACCATTCATTTTCATGGCACGGATCGTTGCGACGAGAACAACAGCTTTCGGTTTAAGACCTGCTTTACGGCATTTGATGTTGAGAAACTTCTCAGCGCCAAGATCGGCCCCGAAACCAGCTTCCGTAACAACATAATCGCAAAGCTTAAGCGCGGTTTTTGTTGCCACAACCGAGTTACACCCGTGTGCGATATTCGCAAAAGGACCGCCGTGAACGAAGGCCGGGTTATTCTCCAGCGTCTGAACAAGGTTCGGCTGCATCGCTTGTTGCAACAACACTGTCATCGCACCGTCCGCCTTGATGTCACGGCAATAAACCGGCGTGCGGTCGCGGCGATAAGCAACGATCATGTCACCAAGCCGTTTTTGCAAGTCATCAAGATCATTCGCGAGGCACAGGATCGCCATCACTTCAGAAGCAACCGTGATGTCAAAGCCTGTTTCACGCGGGAAGCCGTTCGCAACGCCGCCAAGGGATGCCGTGATTTGGCGCAACGCACGATCATTCATATCGAGAACACGGCGCCATACGACACGGCGAACGTCAATTTCTTGCTCGTTGCCCCAGTAGATGTGGTTGTCGAGCATTGCCGAACACAGGTTATGCGCCGACGTAATCGCGTGGAAATCGCCGGTGAAATGGAGGTTCATATCCTCCATCGGCACGACCTGAGCATAACCGCCGCCCGCCGCGCCGCCTTTCATCCCGAAGTTCGGGCCGAGTGAGGCTTCGCGGATGCAGACCATCGCGTTCTTGCCGATTTTGTTCAGGCCATCGCCCAAACCAACAGTTGTCGTGGTCTTACCTTCACCAGCAGGCGTAGGATTGATCGCAGTAACGAGGATCAGATTTCCGTCCGTGTCGCCTACTTTTGATTTAATAAACTCAGCAGAAATCTTTGCTTTGTCATGGCCAAATGGCAGCAAATGATCCGTTGGAATACCGAGCTTATTGCCGATTTCCTGAATTGGTTTTTTGTTGGCCTTGCGGGCAATTTCGATATCAGACATAGCGCGTCCCTTAAATAATACTCAACCGAGCGTATCGCCCGGCGAAAGTCCTGCAGCGGAAGCCCATTCAGCAGCGGGTTGTTTTTCCCCACCCTTAGGCTTGACCCTTTTGACCAGTATGCGACCGCCCTTGGCCTGTACAGTGACGCCCTCTTCTGTCACGGAAACGACGGAACCGACCTCTCCATCACCCTCGGCGCGGGAAGAATCGTAGATTTGAACCTCAGCGCCATTATGAGTCGTCCATGCACCGGGGGCCGGATTACATCCTCGTATAAGGTTGTAAACCTCAACAACAGGTTTCGTCCAATCAATCCCTGCATGAGACTTTTTACAGCGATATTCGTAAGTTGCCTTACTTTCATCTTGTGCAGTACGAGGAGGATTACCGTTGCGGAACGCATCGACAACTCTTGAAACCGAGTCGATAGCGGCAGGATAGATTTTCTTAAAATAGAGATTGATCACGGTGTCATCGGGTTCAATGGGACATTCCCATTGCATCAGGATGTCGCCCTCATCCAAACCATCTGTCGGATAGAACCATGAAAAGCCGGATTTCGTTGATCCCCAGATAATCGGCCAATTGACAGCGGATGGCCCACGGTGAAGCGGTAGCAATGACGGATGAAAGCAAATCGAGCCGTGTTTAGGCGTGTCCCGCGCCGCCTCAGGCACAAAAACATTGACGAAAGCCATCACCATCAAATCCGCATTGTGGCTCGCGAGTGTATCCAGCGACTCTTGTGATTTAAAATTAGCGGGTTGATGGACCGGAATCCCCTGCTCCTCGGCGAACGTCTTGATCGGATCGACAGGCTTCCCCTCGCGGTCCGGCTCGCAATAAACAGCCACAACTTCGTCAGCCTCGTTTTCGAGAATTTTAGCAAGTGCGTCCTTGCCGAAAGCTTGCTGGCCCATCACGATCAGCCGCATATTTTTCATCCCTTTGTACCGCTACTCTGCCGCGCTCGGTAGTTTAACATCGCCCACAGCGCCGGACTCGACGACACGATCAAATTCTTCACCGGTATATCCCAGCACTTCAGCCAAGATTTCCGCTGTATGCTCACCGAGCAAAGGAGAGCGTTCGACCTCCACAGGGCTGTCGCTGAGTTTGATCGGGCAGCCAACGCTCAGATATTTACCGCGATCAGGATGATCGACTTCGACGATGGTTCCCGTCTTGCGTAAGCCTTCATCCTCGGCAATTTCTTTCATCGAAAGGATCGGGCCGACGGGGATGTTCAGAGGATTACAGGTGTCCATGACTTCGTACTTCGTTTTCGTCATGGTCCATAGCTCAATCGCGTCGAAAATCTCATTCAGCTTGTCAAGGCGTTCAGGTGGTGTCGCGTATCCTTCCGCCTCTTTCCATTCCGGTTTGCCGATCACATCGCAAATATTCTTCCAAACAGCAGCTTGGGTAATGAAATACGTGTAGGCGTTCGGATCAGTTTCCCAGCCTTTGCACTTCAAGATACGTCCCGGTTGGCCACCGCCGGAGTCATTACCAGCGCGGGGGGTGGCTTCGCCGAAAGGAACACCCTCACCGAATTGCGAATATTCAGTCAATGGACCTGCCGCAAGGCGCTGTTGATCGCGCAGCTTCACACGGCTGAGATTCAAGACACCATCTTGCATCGCAGCATCGACCTTTTGACCACGACCCGTCTTCTCGCGTTGGAACAGCGCAGTCACAATACCAAGTGCAAGATGCAATCCCGTCCCACTGTCACCAATCTGCGCACCCGTCACGAGCGGAGGACCATCAAGAAATCCTGTCGTCGATGCAGAGCCACCAGCGCATTGCGCTACGTTCTCATAGACCTTGCAATCCTCATATTTACCGGGACCAAACCCCTTGACAGACGCCATAATAATCATCGGGTTGATCTTTTGCAGATCTTCCCAGCCAAAACCCATTCGATCGAGCGCGCCGGGAGCAAAGTTTTCGACCAGCACGTCACATTCTTGAACGAGGCGTTTCAGGACTTCCTTACCGGTTTCGTCTTTCGAGTTGATCTCAATAGAGCGTTTGTTGTGGTTCAGCATCGTAAAATAAAGGCTGTCTGCACCAGGAATATCGACAAGCTGCTTCCGCGTAGCATCACCAACTCCGGGGCGCTCTACCTTGATGACATCGGCCCCGAACCAGGCAAGAAGTTGGGTGCAAGTCGGGCCGGATTGTACATGGGTGAAATCAAGTATTTTCACACCGGAAAGAGCTTTCATTCTTTGTCTCCATCATTTGTCGCTGATCGATTTAACTCAGCGACCCGGCATTCAGGATTTACCCTCAGGGAGAATAAGTTCGTCCCGAACACCGGATCATAGTTATACGTCCACAGACGTAACCTTAAGCGTTACTGCAGAGCGTACGTGTTGTTTTGAGTGCATACCCAATCAAGTCTTCCGCCTTCCGCATTTGACCAGTTAAGCTCGTTCATCTTAATAGCACCAGCGGCTTCACATTCGGATTCGCTGGCATATGTGGGTGACGTAACCGTCGCATGTTCATTGACTGCTGCGTCATATTGTGGAGCGTTCGGGTCTGTATAGCTGAGAATAAAAATCAACGCCCATTCCATAGTCAACTCCTTCTATTCAAGCGCTAATCTATACACATCGTTTGCGCTTTTGATCCAGCATGTATCTTTTAGATTCAGCCAAACCTATTTTTTCGATACCACACTTTGAGGATTAAGGTTACCGATACGCCCGCTCTCCGTGCCCGCCTCAGGATTGATGATCGCATTGACCAATGTTGGCTTACCAGAGGCAATGGCTTCGCGGACAGCCCGCTCCAAATCATCCGGCGACTCCGCAGTCACACCGATACCGCCAAACGCCTGCATCATCAGATCGTACTTCGCTTCCTTGACAAAAACCGTAGGAGCAGGGTCAGCACTTGTGTCGTTCGTATCCGTACCGCGATAGATGCCCGAATTATTAAAGACAACCACACAGATCGGTAAATTGTACCGGCAGATCGTCTCGACCTCCATGCCGGAGAAACCAAATGCGCTGTCGCCCTCGACTGCAACGACTGGATGGCCTGTCTCAACTGCCGCAGCAATAGCGGTTCCCATTCCGATTCCCATTACACCCCACGTGCCAACATCAAGGCGTTTGCGTGGTTTATGCAGGTCAATGACAGAGCGTGCGAAATCGAGTGTATTCGCGCCTTCATTCACTAAAATCGTATCAGGATGCTCGGTGAAAATACGCTTCAAACGGCCCAATGCGCCATGAAAATCCATCGGGATACTGTTGTTTTGAAGTCGCGGAGCCATCTTAGCGACATTGGCTTCGGCTTTCGCTTGGATCGCGCGCGTCCATTCTGCATCCGATTTAGGCCAGTCGCCGCCCATCCCGTCCATAAGCGCGGTCAGACAGCTTTCGATGTCACCAACTAGCGGCGCATCAATGGGTTGGTTGGAGTCCATTTCTTTAGGATCGATATCGATATGGATGAACTTTTTGCTGTTTGGCTCACCCCATTGCTTACCTTTACCGTGGGAAAGCAACCAGTTCAGGCGAGCACCGATTAACATGACGCAATCGGATTCTTTGAGTGCCAGCGACCGTGCCGCTCCTGCGTATTGCGGGTGATCGTCCGGCAGCAATCCCTTGGCCATGCTCATCGCGAGATATGGAATGCCCGTCTTTTCTACAAAACCGCGCACCAGATCATCACACTGCGCATAAGAAGCGCCTTTGCCGAAGATAATCAGAGGCTTTTTAGCCGTCTTCAAAACATCAAGAGCACGGGTTACGGCGGAAGGGCTAGGGAATTGTGCTGGCGCAGGGTCTATGACTTTCACCAGAGATTTTCTGCCCTCGACCTCATCCATCACCTGCCCAAGCAAGTTTGCGGGAATGTCGAGATAAACGCCACCCGGTCGCCCTGACACCGCAGCACGGATCGCACGGGCAACACCGATACCAATGTCTTGAGCATGAAGAATACGATACGCCGCTTTACAAAGTGGTTTTGCAACAGCAAGCTGGTCCATCTCCTCATAATCGCCCTGCATCAGATCAACGATCTCGCGTTCGGATGAACCAGAAATCAAGATCATCGGCCAACAATTCGTTGTCGCATGAGCGAGCGCGGTTAACCCGTTAAGAAAACCGGGGGCCGAGACTGTTAGGCAAATCCCCGGCTTTTTTGTCAGATAGCCCGCGATGGCCGCTGCATTGCCCGCATGTTGTTCATGCCGGAATGATAGAACCCGAATGCCTTCGGCCTGTGCCATGCGGCCAAAATCAGTGATTGGGATACCCGGAACTCCGTAGATTGTTTCCACATCGTTGAGCTTTAGCCCATCAATCAACAGATGGAAGCCATCCGTCAGCGCATTTGGCTCATTGCCAGTTTCGCTCAACTCAGTTTTTGAAATCTGTGCGGTTGCTGACATTCTATCCCCCTAACAGCTTTCAGACTGCAGCATCCTGCTCTAGGTCTGCAGATAATTCAGTCCATGTCTCTATGACATGGTCATGAAGGCGCATTGTGTGTTCACGGACCAGACGGGAGGCGAGGTCCGCATCCCGCGCTTCGATTGCTTCGATGATATGGATGTGGTCAACGACGGATCGCTCTGTACGGTCTTTTTCCGGCATCGCATGACGCCGCACGGCCCGCATATGAAGAAACAAACCATCCGCGATAGACTTGAGCATCGAACATCGCGACAGCTCTAAAATGCGTTGATGAAATTCGATGTTTGCTTCGGAATATTCTTCAATCCGTGCACTCGCTTTTGACGTACTGAAGCGTTTCCCCATTCGGCGCAATGACGCCAACTCTGTATCGGTCGCCCGCTCCGTCGCCAGCCTTGCGGCCATGCTTTCGAGCGCGGCCCACACGGTAATCATCTCAGCAATTTCATCGATAGATTTGCGTAAGACAAAGACGCCTTTACGCGCCAAAACAACGACAAACCCGTCTTGTTCAAGGCGAACAAGCGCTTCACGAACAGGCGTGCGTGATATTCCGAGTTGTTCGGCTAAAGCCCGTTCATCGAGCCTAAGGTCGGTAGCGGGGTCATATATGTCCATACCGAGGATAGCATCCCGGAGCACACCATAAATATGGTCCCCGAGCATAAAATTCGCATCCACTGGTTTGAGCGTAAATGCCCCCGCCATCCGGGTAGTCTCCTCCCATGAGCCGTCATTAACGCGACTCGTTAATCTGGTATACCAAAGACCAACCACGAGAGGAAGACATCATTTAGGGTCGAAGCTATCCGCCCAAAATTAAGCGGGGCAGCCAGAGAACAATTCCCGGAAACGCTATGAGCACGGCAACCGTCGCAACATCCGCGACAAAGAATGGAGACGCACCCCGGAAAACATCTTGCGCCGAAATGTCTGGCCTGACACCCGCAACAACAAAGCAATTCAAGCCGATAGGCGGCGTTATTAAACACAGCTCCGCCATCTTAACGACGATAATACCAAACCAAACTGCGCATTCTGTTCCTGACATTCCCAATGCGCTTTCAGCAGCTGATACATCAGCGCCGCCATTAAGCGCCATCACCGCAGGGAACGTCACGGGTAGTGTCAAGATCAACATCCCGATTGCATCCATGAACATTCCAAGGATCACATAAACACCTAGGATCATCAACAGCGTAAGCATCGGGGATTGATCAAGGCCGGCGATAAAATCAGCGAAGGCTGTTGGTAGTTTTGCAAAACCGAGATAGCGTACAAAGATCAGAACGCCCCAGATCATCGCAAAGATCATCGCGCAAAGCTTGGCGGTTTCGATCAACGCGCCAGACAGTTCTTTCCAACGCATTCCGCGCCATAGGGCCATGACCAGCACAACGAACGCCCCGAGTGCGCCCGCTTCTGTAGGCGTTCCCCATCCACCGTAAATGCAGAAGATAATAATCCCAACGACAAAGAAAATCGGAGAGGCTGCTGGAAGCGAAGCCATCTTTTGCCCGAAAGTATATCCACCGACCGGCGGGCCGAGGTCGGGACGCATCTTCGCCATGAAGACAATCAATCCGCCATAGATAATCGCCGAAACTAAACCGGGCAGAAACCCAGCCATAAGCAAAGCACCAACCGAGCTTTCGGTGATAATCGCGTAAATAACCAGAATAGCAGATGGCGGAATAAGCGATGCAAGTGTTCCCCCTGCGGCGACAACGCCCGCAGCAAAGCGTTTATCATATCCGAGTTGCAACATTTCTGGGATCGCAATACGCGCAAAAACTGCGGAAGTCGCGACAGAGGCTCCTGATACTGCGGCGAAACCTGCTGTGGCGAAGACCGTTGCAACACCCAGCCCACCCGGAACCCAGCCAACCCAGCGTTTTGCCGCTTCAAACAACGCTTTCGTCAACCCAGCGTAATACGCGAGATAGCCAATCAGAATAAACGTCGGTATCAAGCCGAGGACATTCGCAGCGGTTTTCGAGTGCGGCACTTGCCCGGCGATGCGGATGGCCGTGAAGAACCCACGCTCAACACCCTGCTTTTCTGCAAAGATCAAAAATAAACCCGTCATCCCGATCAATGCCGTCGCAAAAGCAACGCGCATTCCCATGATAACAAGCACCAACAAAACGCCGGAAAGAACGAGGGAGGTTTCAAATAAAGTCATTTGCCTGCCTCCAATTCGTCTTTGTCAAACCCTGAAACCGTAAGCGCCTCATTCAGAGCTTGGGTCGCTGCATCCTCAGGTATCGGCACAGCAACAGGATTTAAGTCACCACTTTTCAGGGCGCGCCAATATGCCCAAATCTGAACAACCAACCGAACCGCTAAAATTGCGAAAATGATGGGAAACAGGATTTTTGCAGGCCATGTGGGAAGATTAATATCAACCGTTGAATCGCCGTTCCTCAAGGCCCGTGCCGTGTGATCCCATGTTCCATAAATCAAAGCCGACGTAATGATCAGCATGAAGATCACGCTCAAGAGTTCGAACAACCAAAGCGCGCGGCCTTTGAGTCTGCCAACAACAAAGTCCATACGGATATGGCCGCCATCGCGCTGTGTCGCCACAAGCCCTAAAATAGCAATTGCCGGAACCGCTTGTTCCGTCCAGTCAATGTAACCGGGCACAGGGCCGAAATTATTATCAAGCCACGTCCAGCCGTAATCGTTTGCAATATCGCCAATCTTTCTACCGAGGATATTTGCGACCGCAAGAAGCATAACGCCAAGCGCAATTAGACCCGCAAGAAGTGTCATCTTGCTTTCGACCATATAAAGCGCGCGATCTACACGGCTGACCTTTGATGAATCTTCACGCACTGAATGGGAGGACATTGGTTCACGCTTTCATATTTCGAAAGGAATTTGACCCGAATAATAACACGGGACTGAACCTTCCGAGCACAACTAACGAAAATGACAAAACTGAATTGGATGGAGCTCGAAACAGATACGGCTCATCGAAAATACTGACGAACAGAAATATTCCCGGCAGCATGATGCCACCGGGAACGATTGTAACTTTAGAGTGCTTCAGCAGCCGCTTTTAATTCTTTCAAACGAGCCGAGATTGCCTCGATTTCCTTCAGAATAGCATCGTTCGACATTGAACCAGAACCACTACGGGCATCAGCAAGCGTCGTTTGCACCAGATCATAGAGTTCTTGCGCAGGAAGGCCCTTCGCCGTCATGTCTTTGATCCACGCTTCACGGATAGGATCAGCAGCTTTCGCTTTGAATGAATCGATCATCTTGTCGGAATAGCTGATCTTCGTGACCTTCTTATCCGCAAGAATTGTATCCCACTTCGTCAGCAATTCTGCATAGTTAGCAAGATAATGTTCAATGGATTCATCAATGGAGCTGTCGAGTGCAGCGCGGTGCTCATCACTAAGCGCCTCATACGCATCCGTGTTAACAACAACCGGGCAGTTTACCGTTCCAGGGTTGAGGTTTGATGTCCACCATTTGGCCACATCAATCGTACGGAACGACAAGTGCGCGTGTTGTGCAAATGCGACCGAGTCAACAACGCCAGATTCCAGTGCTGTATATGCTTCGGTAGCCGTGACCGACGTTGGGGTTGCGCCAACAGTCGTGAAGGCTTTGCCGAGGCCGCCGGTTGCGCGAATCCGCATACCGTCGAAACCATCCAAATCACGCGGCACGTCGCCGACACCTGCAACATTATATTGCGGCATCGGTGACGTCATCAGCAGCTTTGCATTCCAGCGCGCCAGATCTTTTTGCACAGCAGGGTGCGAATAGACTGCGTGGCTTACCGCAACTTCTTCTTCGAGATTTGATACGCCTAAGAATGGCAGCTCAAGCACTGTAATCGTTGGGTTTTTATCGCGGTGATACCCGGCGCAGAATTGCGCCATCTCAAACGCGCCAATCGAAATTCCGTCGAGGTTTTCTTTGTTTTTCGAAAGGCCACCATACGATACATTCATCGTAAAATCGCCGTTTGTTTTCTCAGAAACCAGTTCAGCGAGCTTTTCGATATGCTCCGTAAACGCACGACGTTTACCCCATACCGAGACATTCCATTCTACGGCCCACGCTTCGACGCCGCCAAGCATTACGGCAAGCGTTGATGCCATTGCAATATTGAACGTTCTTTTCAAGATAATCTCTCCCAGACTCTCATACATCGCTTAGTTGCGATATTCATGCGTGTGCGCAATCATCCATTCTGAGGTCTTGAAGACAAGGGAAAATTTCGAAAATCTCCGATTATCCAATCTCTGAACACCGAAGAACAATCATCAACTCAAATCGCAGCAACTTCGCGCATAGTTATACGTCGTTTGGGCAATTTTGTGCTAATTGGGCCTGTAAATCGGATAAAACGTATAATCTGATTGCGCCGGATAGATTATCTGCTGTGTCGAGGCGAGCCGAGTCGATCTGTGACGCCAACGCATTAATCGATAGCGAACGCGCAGCAGCACAGGCGCAAAAGGCATCCCAAAACTCGGGTTCCAGCGAAACACTGGTACGATGACCTTTTAAGGTGAGGGATCGTTTGACGATAGGCACACCGCAGCGCCTTAATGTAACGACGTCAAATCAACAATCGGCAGTTTCACCCCGACATTTCGAGCCGCATTCATAAGGGGCGATTCAGGATCAAGAAGCGCCACTTCAAATGCCCGTTTACCGTCGAATGCGACCATCGCAGTCTCAGCGAGGGAGGATGCGATTGAGTCTGCATCTTCGATTCCGCCGACCGTCAACGCGACGCCAAGAACAACGCGGCGAACCGCTTCGTCTTCTTCCGCATCAATCGCGAGGCTAAAAATAATTGCTTCGTGGACTTCTCGCCGAAGACCCGCAAGTTTTGCAGTAATCCGGCCAATGGCTTCGGGAGCGAGTTCAGGAGGCGCAGTCACATCCATCCCCGAGCCAGCGGGGACTTCTTCGGTTTCAACAATGCCTTCCGCGCGTTCATGAAGCCATGAAACGACTTCAGCAGGGATCATCACTGAAGATGGCGCAACGGCGAGATTAACGGCAACTTGTAGCTCACCCTGAAACATCTTGAAGAATGTGCTTCCGGGCAGACCAATGTAATTCATCGGCTCGGTCGCCCAACGTGCGAGGCGTTCTTCTGTATCAAACAACAGCAGCGTTTCGTCGCCCTCCACTTCCCACACCAAAGGTTCAATAGACTGGGCCTCGGACTCGCTGGTCTCTCCGCTATCGTCATAAGCGTTGCGGATTGGCATGAAGACCGTCGCAGAAAAGAGCGCATCATAGAACGCGCCGCTGTCATCTTCATCCGACCGTGCGCGTTCAAAGGCAAGATCGAGCGCAGTTTCAATAGTGGGGTGAGACATGCTGTCGTCACGCTCGAAATTTGTGTCTTCAGCCATGGCTCTCGTCTTTCGCTTTATGTCATCCCCGCGAAAGCGGGGATCTTGTGGTTGGTAAAAGATTCCCGCTTTCGCGAAAATGACAATTCCTTAGTTGATAGCTTCCAACCCGCTGAGGGCATTTGCAAGTTTTGCGCGTTCGGCTTCGGCACTGACAAGGCGTTCTCGTTGTTTTTCAACCTCCGCTTCGGGGGCTTTAGCGAGGAATTTTTCGTTGCCGAGTTTACTGTTCAACCCTTTGATCTCTTTGTCGAGTTTCGCGAGCGATTTGGTCAAACGCGCTGTTTCGGCTTTTACGTCGATAATATCCGCGAGCGGTAAGTTCACCGTTGCACCCTCGACCGCCGTGACGATACAGCCCTCCGGCGCTTCCTGGCCGACGGCGGCTTCGGACAAGCGGGCCATTTTCTTAATTAGTAGGCTTTGGCGCAACAAGCGCTGCGCCGCCTCCATGTCAAAATCGGTAAGCAGTAATTCGATTTCCGCACCCGCTGGTACATTCATTTCTGAACGCACTGAACGGATGGCTTCGATCAGCGAAATCGTCCAGCGCATTTCTGCTTCGGCGTCTTCGTCTTTGAGGTCTGCGTGCGTGTAGGTTGGCCAGTCGTGATGCATCAACACGCCCTGCCCGCCGGTTTCCTTCCACAGCTCTTCCGTGATGAAAGGCATAATCGGTGAGAGCATAACGAGGCATTGGTCGATGGCCCAAACAACGGTGGCTTTGGTTTCGGCTTTCGCCGGACCGTCTTCACCTGAGAGGAGCGGTTTCGAGAACTCGACATACCAATCGCAGAGGAAATAGACGTGAGCATAAAGTGTGCTGGCCACGTCATTGAAACGATAGTTCTCTAACGCTTCATCGGCGGCTTCGCGGGTCTTTGCGGTTTCACCGATGATCCATTTGTTGACCGTTTCGGTGGCTTTCGACGGATCAAAATTCGGATCACGTTGGCAAGCGTTGAACTCGGCAAAGCGCGCGGCATTCCAAAGTTTCGTTCCGAAGTTCCGATAGCCCCGGATGCGCTCGACTGACAGTTTTATGTCGCGGCCCATTGCGGCCATTGAGGTGAGCGCAAAGCGCAGGGCGTCTGCTCCGAAGGCATCAAAGCCATCGGGGTATTCAGCGCGGGTTTGCTTTTCGATACGCGGGGCGTCTTCCGGTTTATTCAGACCCGTCGTGCGTTTTTTGACAAGGCCGTCGAGTTCGATGCCTTGGATCAGGTCGAGGGGGTCGATGACGTTGCCGACCGATTTCGACATTTTCGCGCCCTTCTCGTCGCGGACGAGGGCGTGGACATAGACGGTATGGAACGGAACTTCGGGTTCGCCGTTTTCGTCCTCCATGAACTCAAGGCCCATCATCATCATCCGGGCAACCCAGAAGAAGATGATGTCAAAGCCGGTGACGAGAACGTCGGTCTTATAATAGCGCGCAAGCTCCGGCGTCTGATCCGGCCAGCCGAGTGTGGAAAACGGCCAGAGAGCGGAGGAGAACCATGTGTCGAGGACGTCAGGGTCACGGTAGAGTGGGATACATTCAGACTCTCCTGCCTTCCATTTGTTGAAAGCGATAACATATACTTCGAAGTTTTCGGCAACCTGAAACTCTACATTCGAACCGTAACGCGCTTTGGCATACTCAATTGCATCGTCTTCAGACTGAGCGCAAAGCTCTACAAGATCATCATGATGAAAGTTCTCACGACCAACTTCCCTTAGAGTGAACTCTTCCAACTCCCCTTCTGGGCTCAGCACTCCCGGCCCATACCACACCGGTACCTGATGGCCCCACCAGAGCTGGCGGGAGATGCACCACGGCTCGATATTATCAAGCCAGTTGAAATAGGTCTTTTCCCAGTTCTTCGGGACAAAGTTGGTTTTACCGTCGCGCACCGCTTCGAGCGCGGGTTTTGTCAGCGTCTCCGCATCAACAAACCACTGGTCCGTTAGCATCGGTTCGATGACGACTTTCGAGCGGTCGCCGAAGGGCTGCATGATGGGTTTGTTTTCGACGAGGGGGATCATTGCCGGAATGTCATCCCCGACTTGATCGGGGATCTCTTCGCCTTCGGGAGTTGCGCCACCTCCGTCCCGGGCTTGATCCGGGACCTCGCCGGTATCAGCGTTGTTCTCTCCATCGCTAGGTCCCGGGTCTTCGCCCGGGACAGCGTAGTCAGGATTTGGGATCATCACCGCATTGCCTTCGGCGGTGATGTCTTCAACAACGCGCTTGCGGGCTTCAAAACGATCAAGGCCACGGTATTCATCAGGGACCATATTCATAGCCGCGATCATGGCTTCGTCAAACCCTTGCTCCCCATTTGCAATGGCCTGAGCAATGGCGGCCTCTTGCGCATAGGGCCTCCCGTCCGCGCGCATCGCGGCTTTCGTGTCCATCAGATTATACATCGGAATCTTGCCGCGCTTGGCGACCTGATAATCGTTGAAGTCATGCGCGCCGGTGATCTTCACCGCACCCGAACCAAATTCAGGATCGGGATACTCATCGGTAATGATGGGAATAAAGCGGCGTTGGTCTTTCGGACCGACCGGGATTTCGCACAGCTTGCCAACAATCGGCGCATAGCGCTCATCATCGGGATGCACAGCAACCGCGCCGTCACCGAGCATCGTCTCAGGCCGCGTTGTCGCTATCGAGATGTAGTCGCGCGTCTCGCGCAGGGTTATATTGCCGTCTTCGTCCTTCTCAACGTACTCATACGTCTCACCGCCCTTGAGCGGATATTTGAAGTGCCACATATGGCCGGGCTTTTCGATATTCTCGACTTCCAAATCAGAAATCGCCGTCTCGAAATGCGGGTCCCAGTTGACGAGACGCTTGCCCTTGTAGATCAGACCTTTGTTATAAAGGTCCACAAAGGTCTTCATCACAGCCTTGTTCATATCCGGGCTGTTTTCGTGGCCAACGCGGGTATCGCCCGGCGCGCCGCTCATGGTGAAGGCCGTTCGGTCCCAATCGCAACTCGCGCCGAGGCGCTTGAGCTGGTTCATGATCGTGCCGCCGGATTCTTCTTTCCACTTCCAGATTTCAGCGATGAAGTCTTCGCGCGTAAAATCCATGCGCTTTTTGCCTTGCTCGTTCAGCTTGCGCTCAACGACCATTTGCGTCGCGATGCCCGCGTGATCTGTTCCCGGCTGCCATAGCGTGTCAAAGCCCCGCATCCGATGCCAACGAACCAGAATGTCTTGCAGGGTATTGTTAAGCGCATGACCCATGTGCAAGCTGCCCGTCACATTGGGCGGTGGAATGACAATAGTGAAAGTCTCATCGCGCGATTTATTCGCGCCAGCAGCAAAGCATTTGCCCTCTTCCCAAGCCTTATAAATGCGTGGCTCGGCTTCGGCGGCATTAAACGTCTTTTCCATCGCCATCTGGCGGGTCTCCTGCTCAGTCAATCTCGCGGTTACGCATCCCATACCCCCCGATCAGGTCATGATCCGGTTTTTGCAAAATGCGCTAAGTCTTTGCGGTCGCTTTACCTCACACGGGCGCGAAACGAAAGGCTTGCGCGCGTTTACCAGCCGCAGGCGTTCAATGGGTTAATTTTCCGGAGAATGAGCCTAATCAGCGATTTTGGCAAAAGCTGTTAACGCACCGCGTTAAGACTCGGAACTTGTGAACGCCCGGCCCAGCAAAATTCCGGCTACGAGGGTCATCGCAACCGTCGCTATTGTCGCCAACCATCCTGCATTCACAAACACTTGCCCCAAAATAAGCGCCCCCGTGAGGCCGCCAACATAGTAACAAGACAGGTACAATCCGTTAGCAGCCGCATGGTCTTGCGTCGCAGTGCGGCCAACATAACTGGTCGTGACAGCTTGAGCAAAGAACAGGCCGGCACCGATCATCGCCAGACCCAGCATCACGACAACCAAACTGGACGAAAGCAATATCAGAACACCAATTAAACTGACGGCCATTGCCCCGAAGAATGTCTTACGCACCCCATATTTATTAACCGCCTGACCAGCCAAAGGGGTCGTGAGCATTGAGGGCAGGAACACGAAATAAACAAGGCCGATAGCACTTTGTTCAAGGCTGAATGGTGCGCCGGATAGAATGAAATTCACATAAGTGAAAACACCGACGAAGGCGAAGAGGATAATAAATCCAATGACAAAACTGGCCCGCAAACGGGGATTTTGGAAATGATTTACCCAAGCGGCAATAACAGAGCCAACCTTCGTGTCACCGTCATGGCGCTTACCGTCACTGGCCCCAATATAGAAGAATGCTATCAGCGCTCCCGTAAAGTTTAAGACAGCAAATGAGAAAAAACTCTCCGAGAGGCCAACATTATCGGCAATGCCTGATGCCAGTAATCTGCCGAACAAATTCGACGCTACATTTCCCGTGATATAAGCGGCCATCGCTCCACTCGCCGCAGTAATCGAACACACCTCAGACAAGTAGGTCAAAGTCAGGGTGAAAGCTGCAGACATAAAGAAGCCCTGGATAACCCGCAATATTGCAAAATTTGTCAGGTCTTCGGTTACTCCCAACAAAAATGTCGGGATAGACAGCATTGCGAGGCTCAGCCAAATCCAACGCTTACGGTTGATCGAGCGGGAAAAGAACGCAACGACCACACCGGCAATCGCCATCCCGATCGTGCTTGCATTCACTGCAAATCCCATTGCAGCGGGAGAGGCATCGTAGCGTTCAACAAGCGCCGGTAACAGCGCTTGCGATCCGAACAAATCAATCAGCGTCAAGAAAGCGATCAGCGCAATAATAATGCTGCGCGTCAAAACCTCCGCCCGCCTTTCCGGTGTTCCTCCTGTTACGAAAAGCGGTCCACCGGAGGCATCAGGCAAAGCAGAGGTATGTGACATCATTCAGTTCCGTTATTTCGCATGGCTTGGATTTTTGACACCCTCGGTCACAGCAATTGGTTCAACAGCCCCGATATGCAGCTCAACCGGAATAAAGCCGTCATTTTTCCACCATGCCAATACTCCGCCGCCCAACACGCTGCCGCTTTCGACAGCAATATCAGTTGGCTCTTCTTTATCGCTGCGATGCTCAGTCACACGTCCCCTTTCGACAAAGACGATGGACGGTTGCCCAGCTTCGGTCCAAAGCGGCAACTTACCGCCGGGAGCGATGGATACCCGATAATGGGTGAGAGCCAGTCCTTCTCCGTATTCACCTTGAAAATGCTTTTCAAGGTCAACGAAGCCGACCATCTTGCGCTCGACTCCTTTTTCTTTTGGCAGTTCGAATTCAGTAGGTGCGGACGGAACAGGACTAACTTTAACGCTCTCGTCGAGGATATTACCATCTATGACCACATCAAAGGCAATCAGGCGAACATCCTCGTCACCCTCATTAATCCACCAATGCGCCAGATTATGCCCTTCTTCCAACGAAAGTCCGCCGGCATTATGGAGGATCGGTTCTTCCTGATCGTTCCGGTATTCGAAAATATCACCTTGGAGGGTAAAAATCGTTGCCGGGCGCAGCGTGTGACCGTGTACCGGAACAATGCCTTCTTGACGAATAGACCAGTATCGGGCGCGCAAATTACGACCCGCTAGGCTGTCGATGCCTTCTTCTGCGAGAGGTGTTACGCCGATCACTTTATTTTTGATGCCCCGCGGTCCGGCCGGTCCTTCAAGGCCGAGCAAAACTTTTGTCTTCACTGAACTGAGATCAAAGGCGAAAGCGGTTCCCGTCAGGCCCAGAGCTATGATCGCAATCGACGCGGTAAACTTACTGAACATTATAATTCTTCCTGTTGAATATTAACTGGATACTTACGCACCGATTTCGGCGAACATTTCATCAAGATCGAGTGTCGATGTCGCGCCTAGATCATCGAAGTGATTTGCCAGCCAAGTTCCGGCAGCATCACGCCCGATCGCACATAGATGTTCAAGGAATGCCCATTCTGCATTGAGCTTAGAGGATGCACCGAGGGGACGCATTTTCTTACGGGCTTCGATCATGTGAACACGCATCGCCCGATGCTTTTTCGGTGAAAGTTCTCCGGCGTCAATAAGCGCATTCATGTCTCTAATCGAACGGAGTTCGCGCAAGAGAGAAGAATTAAAGCTGATCTCATTGACCCGGTTCAGAATCTCTTGTGCTGTTTTTGGCACTCCTGGGCGCACGACAGGGTTAATCTGCACGATCATTATATCATCGGAGTCGCTGTTCTTGGCGAAGGGCGATAAAGCCGGGTTACCGGTATAACCGCCATCCCAATAATGTTCTCCATCAATCTCAACCGCATGGAACATAAACGGAAGGCAAGCGGAGGCTAAAACAACATCAAGCGTGATTTCTTTTCTCTCGAAGACCCTAATACGACCTGTCTCAACATTCGTGGCGGATAAGAACAACGTAAATCCGTCACCTGCGGCACTGATCTTGTCGAAATCAACAAAGCGCTCAACAATGTCACTCATCGGATTAAGGTTAAACGGATTGGTTTGATACGGCGAACTGACCCGATTCATGATGTCGAGCATCAGATAGCTTGGTGACATATCCAAGCTCCAGTTTCCCATCAGCATATCAAGCGGGCTACGTTTAATCGGGCTGGACCGTCCGGCATCACTGACAGCCTTCCAGAAGGCTCGCAACGAATCGCGCGCACCTTGTGCTCTTCCATCATACATGCCTTGCGCTGCAACGACCGCATTCATCGCGCCGGCACTTGTGCCACTGATCGACTGAATCCAAATCCGGTCGTCCTCGAATAATTTATCGAGCACCCCCCAGGTAAAAGCGCCATGCGCTCCGCCGCCTTGTAGAGCTAAGTTAACTGATTTCGTTAGCCCGCGCCGTTTTGCCATGATCCGCCTTCCCCTTTGGAGTATCGGGGCTTATTGCAAATTTCATAGTGCCGTGCAACCGGAGGATTCAGGTAAATAAAATTACGGCATATCACTGTAATTAAATACATTTTCATCCCAACAGAGTAAATTAAACGCGCTAGTAAGGATATTAATTATCGTTCTCTACATCTTGAAAGATCAGCATTGTGAGTTCTGTTAGAACAGTGTTGGCGGCCTTATTGGTCGCATTGTAAATCCCATCATCGGCACGACAGTCTTTCGAACCTGTAATCAGGTGCTTTTACCAGGAGCGAATATTGCTTGATTTTATCAAGCACCGCGAATTTGACGACGCAATTAATATCCGGATTAAAGCGGGCGATCCGTCAAAATCAGAGGCAATCTGATTAAACGAAGATTTACCGAGCAGTTACAGGATAACCGCCCAGCTTGTGACAATCTCGAATTGCAAGTGCCTTTAACCGTCTAGCTTTGTCATTCGAAGATAAGGCAAAACTGTTTTGAAATCACCAAACTTAGCTTTGGCGTCTTCATCATTAACGGCTGTTGGGATCACTACATCATCACCGACATTCCAGTTAGCGGGTGTGGCAACACCTTTCTTTACGGCTGTTTGCAAGCCATCCAATGCTCGCAAAACCTCGGCAAAATTCCGGCCAACATTCATGGGATATGTCATGGAGAGTTTCAGTTGTTTATCCGGCCCAATGATAAAAACGGAGCGGACAGTGGCGCTATCGTTAGGCGTTCGGCCATCGGGCAGATAAGCTTCAGCGGGTAGCATATCGAAGGCTTTCGATACTTCCAATCCATCATCCGCAATGATAGGAAAGCTCGCACTTGAGCCACCCACTTTTTCAATGTCATCTTTCCATCTTTTGTGGTCCTCAACCCCATCGACAGAGACGCCGATTACTTTGGTGTCCCGTTTGCTCCATTCATCGGCCAACTGAGCCACCGCCCCGAATTCAGTCGTGCATACAGGTGTGAAATCTTTGGGATGGGAAAACAGGATCGCCCAACTATCACCGATCCAATCATGGATTGCAAAACTGCCTAAGTCCGTTTCGACGGTTAAGTTTGGGATTGTATCGTTGATGCGCAAGCTCATATGAGTGTTCCTTGAATATACGTAAAACTATGAGAGTTATCCTGCTTCGAAGACATCAGCAGCTTCGGTTGCATTATGCTTCTATAAGCGGGTGAGCGCCACCAACATTTCACTTGCGCAATCTGTAAAATGCAGACAATCTGGCGAGGAAAACGCTTACAACCGTTAAATCTGGAGAGATCAAAATTACTGATCCTGCTTGCGCCGTTGGCTACACTAGGCGATCCAATCCAAACCTCAGCAAAGGCTTACCGATCACTACGGAGACGTTGCAATCAAAGTAACAGTCATGACACTACCGCGTAGTATTGCCGAACTCTAAGTTCTTATTGTTTCGACATTACGTCTGGTCAGTCTGTTTCTGAACGCCATTCAAAAGATCGATCAAAATTTCCTACTGGGAGGAATTTACATGAACATGAGACCTGATCCAACTTTCCACGCCACGGCACAATTGGCAATGCAAGCGCCAGTTGAAAATTACGGATTTACTGTCATGCTCAGTCCAGATGGAAAAAAGTCTGATGGTATTGCAGTTGTTGACTTGAATCCGGACTCAAAAACCTACGGAAAAATCGTCCATAAGGTTGTCGTGCCGAATAAAGGGGATGAGTTCCATCATTTCGGATGGAACGCCTGCTCTTCTGCTTTGTCGCCTCTCACAGGCCATGCCTTTGTTGAACGTCGTTATTTGATCGTACCGGGCATCAGGTCGTCGCGTATCTACATTATCGACGTCAAGAATCCGCTCAAAGCGAAAATCCATAAAACAATCGAACCTGAAGAGCTTTTCGCAAAAACAGGTTACTCACGGCCCCATACAATTCATTGCGGACCGGAGGGCATTTACGTGTCCACGCTTGGCGGCGGTGGGGAGGACGGAACTGATGGCCCTCCCGGTATTTTCATCATGGATTGCGAGACGTTCGAAATCATTGGCCGCTATGAAATGGATCGCGGCAAACAAGATAAGCACTATGATTTTTGGTGGAACCTGCCGCAAGATTACATGGTCAGTTCCGAATGGGGGTTACCGCCACAATTTGAAAACGGTATCGTGCCTGAAGACTTGCTGAGTAACAAATATGGTCACTCGATCCATTTTTGGGATTTGCGTAGACGTAAAAATATTCAAACCATCGACTTTGGTAAAAACTATCAGATGGCGCTGGAGATTCGTCCGGCTCATGATCCCTCAAAATCATATGGTTTCTGCGGTGTCGTCGTCGATACGAACAATCTTCAGGGCGCTATTTTTACATGGTGGCGCGATAAGAACGGCAAATGGAAATCAAAGAAAACCATTACGATTGATCCGGTTCCGGCTGATCCCGATGACTTGCCTGATCTGCTCAAAGGGTTTGGCGCGGTTCCTCCGCTCGTCACTGACATCGACCTCAGCTTGGACGACAAATATCTCTACGTCGCGTGCTGGGGATTAGGCGAGATGCATCAGTACGATGTAACTGACCCGATGAAACCGGTTTTGGCCGGTAAAGTCGAACTTGGCGGTATCGTCGCACATCATAAACATCCAAATGGCAAAGACTTCGCTTTTGGCCCGCAAATGGTAGAAGTCAGCCGGGACGGTAAGCGCGTCTATTGGACCAACTCACTGTATTCGACATGGGATGATCAATTCTATCCCGACGACGAAGGCGGTCAGATGGTCATGGCCCGTGTCGGAGACGACGGCGGCTTTGAATTAGATAAGAAATTCTACGTCAATTTCCCGAAGGGCTATCGCAGCCACCAGATCAGGCTGGAAGGCGGCGATTGTTCGACGGACAGCTTCTGCTATCCCAACGTCTAAATGCCATTAGATGATACATCTTTGACGGCCCTTTGGTGGGCCGTCATTTTTTCGGGTATATACCACGGCATTAATCCCGGAATGGGATGGCCTTTAGCCGTTTCTGCCGGATTGATGGAGCGAAAGCACCTAGCGCTCCCTAAAGCCTTGGGAATGCTTGCCGCCGGCCACCTTTTGGCGATGTTGGCAATTCTTCTGCCCTTCTCAGTCATAACAACCTTGTTAATTTGGGAGACGGGGCTGCGTATCGGAGCAGGCTTGATCGTCATCGCTATGGGCGTCTATCTGCTAATCAACCGCAAGCATCCAAAATTTCTTGCCAGAGTGCATCCGACACGTCTCGCATTATGGTCATTTCTAGCGGCAATGGCGCATGGTGCGGGATTGATGCTCGTCCCGATTTATTTAGGGATTTGTGCCGTCGACGGCGGTGAGGTCGGGCATCTGGCCGCCAGCAGTTTGATGAGTGGCAACATAATCAATGCACTCTTCGTGGCTTTGGTTCACACACTGGCTATGACATTGGCAGGAGGGGTCATTGCTACGATCATCTATTTCTGGCTAGGTTTGAAATTTCTCTCGAAAACATGGTTCAATCTTGACGCAATTTGGGCATTAAGCCTCATACTCGTAGGGATATTCGGGATATATTCTGCACATGCCGGACATTGACTGACTTACCATCCTTACATGCCATCAACTTATTGCTCGGGATGTAAATTCCCGTCAGCTATCAGCGGTGTTTAGCAAGCCAGCAACGGATATTTTCCGAGCGAGCGCGTTGACGGGGTTCAGGGTCTTATTTCCGCTTTCCGTTTCACTTCTCGCAGAAATCGAGTAAAAACCTAGGGTAATTGAGTAATAGGAGACGGCGCGATGAAATGGCGTGGGCGCAGAAGCAGTACAAATATTGAAGACCGCAGAGGAGGTCGCCCTCGCGGTGGTGCTCGGCGTGCGGGAGGCGGCATGGGTCTTGGTGCGTTGCTCTTGCTCGGCGCGAGTATTTTCTTCCCTGATGCGGTTCCGTTGCTGCAAATGTTTGGCATCGGCGGACAAGGAAGCAGTGCGAGCAGCTATCGCCAAAACGGTCCCATTGTGCGCTCAGGTGTCGATGACGATACAAGACAATTTATTGGCGTCGTTTTGGCCGATACAGAAGAAATCTGGAACCAGATTTACGCGGAACCCGGTGCTATTCACTTAGAGCGCTCAAACGATTATCCTGAACCGACCCTCGTTTTATTTTCAGGCCGCACATCATCGCCTTGTGGTCCAGCGACGACCGGCTCAGGCCCGTTCTACTGCCCCGCTGACGAAAAGATTTATATTGATCCGGCATTCTATGACGTTCTGGCCAATCAGCTCGGTGCAAAAGGTGACTTTGCGCAGGCTTATGTCATTGCGCACGAGGTTGCCCACCACGTTCAAAAAGTCACAGGCCGTATTCCTCAAGTCGATGCTTATCGCCGCCGCGTCTCCAAAGCCGAAGCAAATCAGGCAACCGTACGTCTTGAACTACAGGCCGATTGCTATTCCGGTGTCTGGACCAACAAAGTCCGTAGTGTTCTTGAAGAAGGTGACATCAAGGAAGCATTGAATGCGGCCTTCCAAATTGGCGATGATACATTGCAAGGCCGCAACGGAGGCCATGTTAATCCGGCCAGCTTTACCCATGGAACATCAGAACAGCGTGTAAGCTGGTTCTTCAAAGGACTAAAGGCTGGCGACATCAAAGTATGTGACACATTCAGCCAAGCCTATAACGCCCTTTAATTTCTGTAACGCTGATGGCGGGCCGCCTGTGCCTGCCATCCACAATCCGTCATTGTCGCCGGAATATAGCTACCATTGCACGATCTCCCTTGCGCTCATGATCCGCATCATAAATCGCATAATCTTCAAAGACAGGAGCTGTGATCAACGCCGCATCGTGCAGGCTCGCAAATTTTACCTCAAAGCCATGTGCCGAAAAATGCTCCGCATTTATCCCAAGGCAAAAAATTGCACCCGACGCAGCGACCCTGATTAATTCATCTAAAGCCTCCGGCCCGACATGCCCATGTGTAAAAGTGCCCGCACTGATGATTCCCTGATAGCTGCCCGTATCTAATGGCAGTGTCTCCAGCACATCCGCTTCGATCAAGCACGTGTAAATACCCTTTTCGACGGCGACGGCGAGCATTTCCGGGGATAGATCCAGCCCATCAATCCGTGTTCCCGAAAGCGCCACACCAACTGCACCTGACCCGCATCCAACATCCAAAATCGGCCCGACGCCTCCTTCCCGTAGAAACACTTTGGCGACGGTTTCCGGCATGACATACGCCATGCGTTCTATGAAATCGGCATCGTAAGTCTTGGCCCAATCACGATAGAGAGTCTTGATTTCGTCTTTCCCTTCAAGCGCGTAAGCCGAACCAAGTTTAGGTGTTTCGCCAGCACTCATCGGGAAATCTCCTGCTCTAGCGCATCAACGATTGAATAGGCGGGTACGCCAACCGCATCCGTTACCGCTTGACTGTATGGTCCTAAATTCGTGCATTCAAAGATAATCGCCTGAAGATGAGGATTACCGGCCATCAGCTCTTTCGCGGCTGAAACAACTTCTACGGATGCATGAGCAATATCGAACTCCGAGGCATCCCCAAAAATTGCCGTAGCCAACACGCCATCCTTCGGCAACCCTACAATCGGGATCGGATCAACAATCCCTGCTGCACGCAAATGCCGCTCTGAGAGCGCTTCGGCATCTATCGTGATAATACCAACCGGCACGTTCAGCTTGCCTGCCAAAGTCAATGAAGAGGCAACAACCGGCACATCCAATACCTTTTCAAGATCATCCTGAAACAGCGAAAGAAACCCGCAACTCGTCCCGATAACTGACGCACCCTCAGAAACAAGCGCCCTCCCCGCAGCAATGAATGGTTTCAGCAAAGCGTCTGCATCACCGCGCACCGCTTGCAATGCAGTAGCACCAGAAACCCGCTGGTAAAGGACAGGACTCGTGAAACTATCAGGGTTCCCGATATCCCCACGCGGTCTGGGAAAATTCGTATCGAGCATGATAATTCCGATACAGTCCGTATTCATAGACTTGCGCCTCGGTTAATTTTCGCGTCAATCAAATGCATATTATTTTGCAAACGTAAGTGACCGCCCATGACCACCCCTTTAAAAATTGCCGTCATCGGCGCTGGTATTGTTGGCACATCTTCCGCGCTATGGCTAAAGCGGGATGGTCATGACGTCACTGTTTTTGACCGGATTGAGCCGGGTGATCCAAATCAGACCAGTTATGGCAATGCAGGATTGCTTGCACGGTCTTCTATTATTCCCGTTCCAACGCCCGGCTTAATAAAAGCTGTTCCGAAAATGCTGTTTGGCACTGACGGGCCTTTATTTATGAAGTGGCGGTATTTGCCAAAGCTCCTTCCGTGGCTTATCCCTTTTCTCAAGGGCGCAAATGAACCTGCTGTCCGACGTGCCGCAAATGCTTTATCGAATATCTTAGGCGATGCCGTCGATCAACATGCAGCCCTTGCCAAAGGCACAGATGCCGAGAAATACATCACAATGGGCAGCTATACATTTCTATACAAAGACCGCACAGCCTTTGAAAAAGAAGCGCTTTCTTTCTCAATCCGTGCCGAACACGGTTTCACATGGGACGAGATGGACCGCGATGCGCTGTTGCAAGTCGACCCTAATCTGGGGCCACTCTACACATTCGGCGCGGCTGTGCGCGATCACGGCTGGATTACCAATCCGGGGGCATACACCTCAGCTTTGTTTGATGCGTTTCTGGCGCTGGGCGGCACATTCACCAAAGCCGAAGTGGATGACATCTGCCACAAAGATAATGCTGCTCAGGTCAGCGCGAATGGTGAAACCTATACTTTTGACCGGATTGTGCTTGCATCAGGGGCCTGGTCTAAAAAATTGGCGGAACGCCTTGGCCACAAAGTCGCTCTGGAAACCGAGCGCGGGTATCACGTTATGCTAAAAGACGCATCAATCCGCCCGCCCTGCCCATACATGATCGGTGATGCGAAATTCGCCCTAACGCCGATGCAAAAAGGTGTGCGTGCAGCTGGCCTTGTGGAATTTGGCGGGCTACACGCTGCACCTTCAACGAAACCCCTAGATCTATTTAGGCGTAGTCTGCGGCGCATTTACCCCAAAATTGAATGGCAAGAAGAAGATACGTGGATGGGTCATCGTCCCTCCACTACCGATTCCCTTCCAATGATTGGTGAGAGTACTAAAGCAAAAGGCATATACTTCGCCTTTGGTGCGCAACATATTGGTTTAACTTCTGGTCCCAAGACTGGTCGCTTGATTGCCGATTTAATAAGTGAACGGCGGCCAAACATCGACCTATCACCTTTCGCATCAAATCGCTTTGATAAGTGATCACAAAGACATAACATCTAACGAAGATGAACCGAGGCGTAACTCGACACCCCAAAAGTGCAAAAATAAATCCCGATTCAATATTTTAAGGTTGCACAAAAAAATATAATCGCTTGGATTAAACACTGTACTAACATTCCGATGCAAAGCTCGGGAAATATAAGGTTTCGTCGGCACACCTTAGCCGACCTTAGGAGATTTACATGAGATCACAAATCGGATTGGCCGCTGTCGTCGCACTTTCTGTCACCGCTACAGGCGTCATTGCTAGCGAAGAGTGGGATATGCCGATGGCGTATGCCAACAGCAATTTCCACACGCAAAATGGGGAAGCCTTCGCACAATGCGTCGAAACTGCAACCGGCGGCGATATTAAAATTACCGTCCATGGCGGGGGGTCGCTGTTCAAAGGTGGCGAAATCAAGCGTGCTGTACAAACCGGACAAGTGCAAATCGGTGAACGGTTACTCTCATCACACCAAAACGAGAAACCAATCTACGGTATAGACAGCGTTCCCTTCCTCGCAACGTCTTTCGAGGCGTCTGAGAAACTTTCTACAGCGGTTCGCCCTACAATTGTAGAGACACTTGCAGAAGAAGGTCTTCACTATCTTTACTCGGTCCCATGGCCACCACAGGGTTTTTACTTCAACAAAGAAGTCGGCTCCGTTGCAGATATGAAGGGGATCAAATTCCGTTCGTATAACTCGGCAACGGCGCGTTTGGCAGAACTAACCGGAATGGTTCCGACCCAAATCGAAGCCGCAGAAATCTCGCAAGCCTTCGCGACCGGTGTGGTAGAAGCAATGATTTCATCAGGCGCGACAGGGTACGACCGCAAACTCTGGGAACATGTTTCTAACTTCTACGCCGTCGATGGCTGGTTGCCTCGTAATACGGTCATGGTCAACATGGAAGCGTGGGAAGATTTAGAAGACGCTCAAAGAAACGCGATCACTGCCTGTTCAGATATGGCTGCCCAACTTGGCCTTTACCGCTCAATCCAATACACGGACTTCACCCTCAAAGGGCTTGCTGACGGTGGTATGGATGTTGGCGTTGCGAATGACGAACTGGTCGGAGAACTGAAAGAAATCGGCGCGAAAATGACCGAAGAATGGCTTGAAGCCGCAGGCGAAAAAGGTAAAGCAGCTGTTGATGCCTTCTTAGAAGACTAATCTCATATCTTAACCTGCGAGAAATCGTCCTACAAATACCGCGCCGCATAGTCGGCGCGGTTTTTTTATGGCGTACGCGCGAACAGAACCGTTTGTGCTGTAACCTGACCATTAACCACGTTACGTTATCCGGTAAACACTCACTCAGAAGAACCTTGCGGAGAATTGCATGGATTCGCTCCTCAGCATTACTGCCGATATGCTTCAAGTTTCCGGCGATAACCTAGATACGTTTTCCAAATGGCTATCGGACACTATCGAAGATACCGGCAGGGCCATATATGATGAAAAATTCAAGAGCGGATGGAAAGCCACGCGGGCTTTCGTCATCATAGTTCCCGCTGTCCTCTTGACGTTGTTTCTCAGCTGGTTTGGCACGCGCAAACGTTGGCCGCGCATGATGCTGGACGGGCTGTATTTTTTCAGCGGCATCATTGCCGCCATTGCAATGCTTGCAATGCTTGGGGTCATTTGCGCGCAAATGTACGCTCGATGGACCTTACAAACATTCCCCGGCGCAACTTCATATGCCGGTTACTGCATGGCGGCTGCGAGCTTTTTTGCCCTCGCTTATGCCCTAAACAGCGGCTCTCATATCCGCGTCAACCTGATGCTGACGGCATTGGGTAAATACAGGCGCTATGGAGAACTCTGGTGTTTTGGCATTGCAGCGATCCTTGCGACTTATTTCGCGCGCTACGCCGTGAAGTTCAACATTCTCTCTGAAAAACTCGGAGAGAAGAGTCAAGACCTCGACAAAACCGATATGTGGATACCCCAACTCTCTATGAGCATCGGCACTGTGATCCTCGCGATATGCCTGTGGGACAATTTGATGCGGATGATCGTCGAAGGTCGAAGTAATTTCAAAGAGGAGACAATTGAAGACTCCATGTATGCGGAGGCTTGATTAATGGAAGAACTTTACCTAACCGGAATTTTTGTCTTCGTACTTTTTTTGTTTTTAGGAACCGGCGTTTGGGTTGCCTTAGCGCTCCTCGGCGTTGCTGTTGTCGGAATGGAGATGTTCACCAGCCGCCCCGCCGGTGATGCGATGATTACAACAATCTGGGGGGCTTCCTCCAGTTGGACTCTTACAGCTTTGCCGTTATTCATCTGGATGGGAGAAATCCTATTCAGAACGCGGCTTTCAGAAGACATGTTTCGTGGCCTTGCGCCATGGATGGCACGCCTTCCCGGTGGTTTACTTCACACCAACATCGTCGGCTGCACCATCTTTGCGGCAGTGTCCGGGTCATCAGCAGCGACACTGACAACTGTCGGCAAAATGTCGATTCCAGAACTTCGCAAACGCAACTATCCTGAATTTATGACCGTTGGTACGCTTGCGGGAGCGGCAACATTGGGACTTATGATCCCCCCTTCATTGACGTTGATCGTCTATGGCGTGACTATCAATGAATCGATCTCGAAGCTCTTTATGGCTGGCGTGATACCCGGCTTGACCCTTGCCGCAATGTTCATGGCTTACGTCGTCGCATGGCATTTTCTCTTCCCTAGCCAGCGTCCCGACGGAGAGCCAAAAGTCAGTTTTGCCTCAAAACTCTGGAGTTCACGCTTTCTAATCCCTGTCATTTTGCTGATTAGCTTGGTGATCGGCTCTATGTATCTGGGTTTTGCAACAGCCACAGAAGCCGCTGCTTTTGGGGTGTTGGGGTCGTTATTTCTCGCACTGGTCCAAGGATCGCTTACACCAACAACCTTTGGACATTCGCTGATGGGCGCTGTGCGCACGTCGGCGATGGTCGCCTTCATTCTCATGGGAGCGGCTTTCCTGGCTCTTGCAATGGGATTCACCGGCCTCCCCCGCGCTCTGGCCGAGTTCATCGCGGAACAAGATCTCAGCGTTTATCAGCTCATTGCCGCCCTAACGCTGTTCTACATCGTCATTGGGTGCTTTTTGGATGGCATTTCTTCAGTCGTCCTGACGATGGCAATCATTGAGCCAATGGTGAATGTCCCGGCTTTCCGGGATGTAGGTTTTGATATGATCTGGTTCGGCATCTTTGTCGTCGTGGTCGTCGAAATGGCGCAGATTACACCGCCTATCGGTTTCAATCTGTTTGTCATGCAGGGACTAACCAAGCACGAAATGGGATACATCGCAAAAACAGCTTTTCCGATGTTTCTGATCATGGTGCTTATGGTCATCGTTCTCGTCGTTTTCCCCGATCTCGCAACATGGCTGCCGGAAACGATGCGAAGATCACCCGGTGGGTAATTTCCAGCCACTAAACTATGAGGGCGTATGATGCTGAATTGGTTCATGCGCTCTCTTGAATGGATTGGATTACGCGCTCGCTGGGTACTTGCGCTCGGTGCAGTACTCGCACTCTTCCTGCAAGATCTGGCAATATTCTTAAGGCCTGCCTTGCCTGTTTTTGTTGCCCTCATGTATTTCCTTGCGATGGTCAGAGTTGACTTGCCCGCAATATTCTACCGTTTGTTAAACCTCCAACGCATGATGATTGTTGTGGGAACATGCATTGCGTTGATGGTCGGCCTGCCAGTTTTAGTAGCCATCCTATCGAGGAGCATGGGGTTAAGCACGGAAATCAACGCCTCAATGATCTACATCAGTGCAGCACCTCCCCTTGGGTCAGCCGCCGCACTGTGTTTACTCTTAGGCTTGGATGCTGCTCTAGCCTTGGAATTAACGATCATAGGCAGCTTTCTCGCGCCTGTTCTTGGCCCGCTTATAACATCATTTCTTCTAGGCAATGCTGTAGAACTCGACCCAATTGATATGTCATTGCGCCTTGCGGTGATGATTGGTGCAGGTGCAATACTGGCACTCATAATCAGGCCGCTGATTGGACGGAAAGTCATCAATGAAAACGCTAGTATTTTCGACGGCATAGGTGCAATCGCGATGATTGCTACAATTTTGCCGATCTTTGCCGGGGTCGCAGGTTACATCGTAGATGCACCATTGTTAGCGATCAGCGTGTTATGTCTTGTGTTCATACTCAATATAGGAATGCAAATTATAGCCACGCCTCTTCTTAGAAAAGTAATCCACAACGAAAGTGCAGGAGCCGTCGGCCTAATATGCGGAAATAGAAACGCTGCACTCTTTATGGCTGCACTTCCGCATACACCCGTCTTTACTCTCTTTGTCGCGCTTTACCAATTCCCTATGTACATGACCCCCTTACTCCTAAAGCGATTCTATAGACCGGAAACCTAGAGCCTTCAGAATTCTGCATGAGTCAAAAAACAAGGACATTCGCACATATCTTGGTGGGAATGTTGATCTAAATGAAATTCAGAATGCTTTAGATTAAAATTTACCATTAAATTAAATTTATTCAACTTTACGATGATTTAACTCAAACAGTAGTGTAATATAATGCTTGTAGGATGAGCCGTTACAGCCACGAAACCTACGTGATATAATTAACTCTAGGAGTTTCCATCATAATTTTGCCTTTGTTTGACGCTCTTTACTTACAACAGGTCTGTATACAACGTAATAAAAGGCATTATAAGAAAAACAATCATAGCGAGATTTCTTATTTTCAACCGCATATTGGAGGGCGATCCAGATGCGCGACGTGAACTACGAGAAACTTACAAAACGGGCGATTGCGATTTATACGCGAGAGCGTATTGCGCTAGTCAATAATGATGCTGATGTGCTGCACGATTGTTCAGTTCAAAAAGCTGAACTACTTAAAGAACTTAGGGAAATTGAAAAGCGGATTGATGCTCAACCTGGCATGACAATTTCAGCTCAATGCCGCGATCAACTGGCAAGCGTACAAGCAATAATTGCGCGCCGCGCATCAGAAAATGGTCAGTTGCAACGTGCAAACAGATCTATGGCGGATAAAGTCACACCAAAATAGAAAGTCCGGATGCCACATTCGTAAGCTGCACTTCTCAACACTTCATTCGGAGGTGTACTTGAAATTTTCAAGCATACTTATGAGAGAATACGTACCAAGCGATCAGGTATTTTACCCCATCTTCACATAAATCACAGACGATAGCGCTTGTCCGCGTGAAGCTGTCATTAGGCAGCGAAGAAAGGGTCGGTCCTGTTATGACATTCAGTATGGGCCCCATATTTTATATGGATGCGTCATTACGCTGCCATCAGGTAGATGCATAATGGCAGGTCTTGCACTGAAACTCGCCCCAAAAGAACAAGTTCTAATCAATGGCGTTGTCATTGAAAACGGGCCTAAGCGCGCCCAATTGTTGATCAAGACAGATAATGCGTCTGTTTTACGATTACGTGATGCGCTAGACACAAGTGACGTTATCGGGCCAGCTTCGGAAGCCTATTTTACAGCCCAGAAATGTGTTGCTGGCGAAATTTCACCAGAAGACGCTGAGAAAGCTCTCGCCCCTCTTTTACAAAAACTTTCTAGCTTAGGCTATGATGATGCTTGCCAGAGCGCAATCCATACGGCGCAGCGCAATCTAAGTGATAGCAACCTGTATCGTGTCATGAGATGCTTACGCCCTTTGGTTGAGAAAGAAAAAGGCAATACCGTTTTAGTCTCTTAAAGGTTTAACGAGCCGTTAAACCGCACTGGTCTGTTCCAACTGTTCCAATGCCGCCATCCACAATGTTTCTGCCCTATCTACAGCCTCAACAACTTCGGCGCGCTTTATGCTGATGCGCTCAAGTTCGGTCGCGCTCATCATGCCTTTTTGTAGTCCGTCACCCAGCTTATTATCTATGGTTTTCAGCATTCGATTTAGTTTTTCGAGCCGTTCCTCGCATTTTTTCGCTTCAGCTTTCAGAGTCGATAGCGATTTTTTCACAGGCGCCGCGCTGCGCTGCTGTTTGGATTTAGAATTTCCTGCTTTCGCTGTCGCTTTTTGTTCTTTCGTCGCGCGATCCGGCACGCCGCGTTGTCCGAGGAGCAATTTGCGATAGTCTGACATATCACCATCGAAATTATTAACTTGCCCGCCACCAACCAGCCAAAGCCGGTCAGCGACTGCCTCAACCAGATGGGGGTCATGGCTGACCAGAATTATCGCTCCACCGTAATCGTTTAGCGCGTGCATCAGAGCATCGCGGCTTTCTATATCCAGATGGTTCGTCGGCTCATCAAGGATCAGCAAGTGCGGTATATCCAATGTCGCGAGCATCATAAGTAAACGGGCTTTCTGGCCACCCGACAATCGTTTTGCCGCCAAATCAACCAGATCAGCACCAAAACCCGCTGCGCCTAAACGTGCTCGTAATTTGGCTGGTGTCTCGTCAGGGCGAAGAGCGGTCAAATGCTGTAATGCGCTTTCTTCAGAGCGCAATTCATCAAGCTGATGCTGGGCGAAATAGCCGATCCGCAACTTTTTTGACCGAATAGTCTCACCTTCCATCAAAGGCAGCTTGCCCGCAATCAATTTGGAGAGCGTCGATTTGCCCTCGCCATTCGCCCCCAACAAAGCGATGCGGTCTTCCTGGTCAATTCGAAAATTGAGTTTCGATAATACAGGTGTGCCATCATAACCAATCTGACCATCCGACACAGTTATTAAAGGCGGTGGTAAGTCTTCAGGTGTTTTGAAGCTAAACTCAGCAACAGCGTTTTCTGAGATTGCCGCAATCGGCTGCATCCGCTCCAACATTTTCATACGCGATTGCGCTTGTCTGGCTTTGCTGGCCTTGGCTTTAAAGCGATCAACAAAACTTTGGATATGGGCGCGTTGCTCATCCTGCTTGCGCTTCATAGCCACCTGTTGTTCGAGCTTTGCACGACGGGCCGCGTCGAACGCATCATACCCGCCCGTATAATATGTCATTTGTCCATCATAACAGTGCAACACACCCTTTACGGAGCGGTTCAACAAGTCTCTGTCGTGCGATATAATCAGGCACGTGTGGGGATAACGGGTGAGAAAATTTTCAAGCCAGACGGTTCCCTCGAGGTCGAGATAGTTGGTTGGTTCATCAAGCAACAATAAGTCTGGTGCAGAAAAAAGAACCGCTGCCAACGCCACACGCATCCGCCAACCGCCAGAAAATTCGCTACATGCGCGCGCCTGCGCGACACTATCAAAACCCAAACCTTGTAAGATCGAAGATGCCCGCGCTTCAGCAGAATGCGCTTCTATATCCGCCAATCGCGTTTGTATGTTCGCGATTTCGTTCGGGTCCATCTCGGTTTCGGCGCGTCTGAGCAAATCGGCACGCTCTTCATCAGCAGCAAGAACCGTATCAAGCAAGCTGACATCACTGGCCGGAGCTTCCTGCGCGACACCTCCAATCCGCGCTTGGCGCGGAACTTCGATGTCCCCGCCATCAGGGGTTAACTCTCCACGTATAAGTTTGAATAGCGTGGACTTACCACACCCATTGCGCCCGATCACGCCAACAGTCGTGCGGGGTGGAACAGTCGCCGAAGCATCTGTGAACAGCGGCTTGCCGCCAATGGAAAACGCGAGGTTTTGGATTGAAATCATGGAGGCTACATACCGCATTGCAGCAATGTTTCCATGCCGTTTTTAACCTCCGCGCGGTCGAAATGGGCAAGAAGTGTCCACAAATAGCTTTTAGCGTAATTGAACGACCACGAAAGGGTATCTCATGACCGTGTTTGACAAGCGAATTTTGGAAAATGTCACCCGTCCTGTCTCTGAGGCACGCGGATTGCCGAACAATTTCTATACCGACCCTGAGACGTATGAACTAGAGCAGCGCGCTGTAATGGCCGCAACATGGGCCGGGTTGAGCTTCGCGAGTTATGTCCCGGAAATCGGCGACGCCATGCCTATCACCTTCTGTGGCAGTCCTCTTATTGTTGCGCGAGGTGATGACAATCAAGTTCGCGTTTTTCTAAACGCCTGCCGCCATCGTGGTATGATCTTGTTGGAAGAAAAACGCAAAATCGAGGGCGCGTTACGATGCCCGTATCATTCTTGGTGCTACGATCTAAAAGGCCGCCTGCGGGCTACGCCGCATGTTGGTGGTCCGGGCCAAAACTCACATAAAGAAATCAAACGTGACGAGCTGGGCCTTATTGAAATCCGCAGCCGCGTTTGGCGTGATGTAATCTTCGTCAATATGGATGGGAAAGCGCCTGAATTTGACGATTATGCCTTAACATTGATGGACCGCTGGAAAGAATTTGAACAGCCGATGGTCCATGGCGGGCCGGACTCCAGCTTCAAGTTAAACTTAAAGACAAACTGGAAACTTGCTGTAGAAAACTATTGCGAAAGCTATCATTTGCCGTGGATACATCCCGGCTTGAATGCCTATTCGCGCCTCGAAGACCATTACGATATTGTCGAACCAAACCAGTTTTCCGGTCAGGGAACCGTTGTCTATAATCCCTCATTATCAGATGATGGGCGAAAACTTACGAACTTCCCCGGTTTGAGCGATAAGTGGGACACGGGAGCGGAATATATCTCATTCTTCCCTAACGTCCTGTTCGGGGTTCACCGCGACCATGCTTTTGCAATTTTGCTGGAATCGACAGGCCCGCAATCAACGACGGAGCATATCGAACTTTACTACGCGACAGAGGAAATGTGCGGCGACGCTTATTCCGATATGCGGGTCAAAAATGCTGCGATGTGGAAAGAGATTTTCATAGAAGACATCGGAGTCGTTGAGGGTATGCAAAAAGGCAGACAAGGCAACCTATTTGACGGCGGAAAATTTTCACCTGCCATGGATGAACCGACCCATTGCTTTCATGATTGGGTCGCGCGCCGGTTTGAGGCAGCGTAACAAAATTATAGCCGCCTTTAAAAAATGCTTTGCGAACTTATTCCGCCGCTTGGTTCATCGTGGGAAGCATAATCGTTGTTACTGGAACGACTGTGAACTCGTTCGAAAGATCCTGATATGACAACACTGGGATATGACGCATTCCATTGTTTGCCATCAAGCTGCGAACAAACCGGCGAACATCAAGAGACGATAAGACAACCGGTGTTGAGCCACCCTCTTCCGGTTCTCTAATCGACGATTTCATGGTTTCAACCAATGATCCTGACAATGCATCATCCAGAGCAAGATACTCACCAACGGTTGTCTGCCTAATTGCGTTGCGGATTGCATCTTCCACCTGACCGTCAATCAGGTAAACGGGAATGACCCTGTCGCGGCCTGCCAGGCTGTTACAAATCTGACGGCGCAGAGCCGTTCGGACATATTCAGTCAGTACAACCGGGTCTTGTTCTTTCGCACCCCATTCAGAGAGCGATTCAAGCAACAGGCGGTGATTCCGAATTGGAACCCCCTCGTCAATCAATCGACGGAATACTTCCGCAACTTTAGCCAGCGGCAGCAAATCCCGTACTTCGGAAGCAAGGTCCGGGTAATGAGCGGCCATTTCACCAATCGCTGCCCGCGCTTCTTGCACCCCTATACATTGAGACGCATAGCGAGCCTGAATCGCACGCGCCCCGCGTAATAGAATATCAACCGGTTCCAATGGCAAAAGACCTGCCTGATTGAGCAAATCCACAGCACTCTTTTCCACCCAAAACAAATTACCGAACTCAGGAAGTGCAGAGTTGGTTGATTCACCCTCGATATTCGCGAGGGTTAAAGTCTCTTCGTCCGTCTCAACACCAATGCGCGATGGATCAATCTCAAAATAACCTACAGCCACTTCATCAAGTTCAACGCGAACATCGCCTAGCGTCAACTTCTCATCCATGACCAGTCTGGGAGGCAGGATCGTTAAACCTATTTCAGCATTAAACGTCAGTGTCGCTTCGGAGGCTTCCGCAGTAAATGTTTCCACGTCAGCATCAGATACCAGGTCAGGATGAATTTTAACAACAAACGGACTGCGAGACGCATCCAGCGCAGTTTCATCGTCAATATCGTCATCGACGTTTTCCTGTTCGCCGAAAATCAGTTTACGGATGGGGTCAGCAAAACTGATCGCCATAAATATCCCGCCAATCACAAGGAAAACCGGCCACGGGAAACCGGGAATAAACATCATCACGAGGAGAATGATTGCGGCAACACGAAGGGCCAGAGAACTAGACATCATTTGGCGTGTAATGTCCGTCCCAAGATTTTCAGTCTCGTCAGTTGCAACGCGGGTAATCACTGATCCAGCTGCCAATGATACAAACAAAGCCGGCAATTGTGCCGCCAGCCCGTCTCCTACTGTGAGCAACGAATAAACATCGACCGCTTCTCCTGCAGACATTCCCTGACGGAACATGCCTATTGAGATCCCGCCGATCAGGTTTACGGCAACGATAACCAATCCGGCAATCGCATCGCCCTTGACGAATTTCATCGCGCCGTCCATCGCGCCGAAAAATTGACTCTCTTGTTCTAGCGTACTGCGCCTGCCGCGCGCTTCAAGTTGATCGATATCACCGTTACGCAAATCGGCATCAATCGACATTTGCTTGCCGGGAAGTGCATCGAGGGTAAAGCGTGCAGCAACCTCAGCGACACGCTCAGAGCCTTTGGTAATCACAACGAATTGGACAATCGTGATAATCAAGAACACAACCAAACCAACGATCAACTCGCCGGCGATGACAAAATTACCAAAAGTTTCAACAATCTCGCCAGCATCTGCCTGAAGCAAAATTAGCCTTGTCGTCGTAATTGATAAAGCAAGCCGGAAAATCGTAGTGATCAGAATTATTGACGGCAGTGTCGAAAAATCGAGCGGATTTTTCAAATAGAGCGCCATCATCAAAAGTAGCACGGCGGATGCAAGGTTAACCCCGATAAGCGCATCAACCAACCATGTCGGCAATGGCAAAATCATCATCATGATCGCCGTCACCAATAAGATGACAACGACGAGATCCTGACGTCTGCCAACAACACTTAATCCGCGATGAAGACTATCAATCATGGCTTATGCCCGATTACATTGAATTGGCGTATTGGCTTTGATCTTAACGCGGTAGAGTCAGCAAACGCCGCCTGAGCTTCCCGAACATGACCCAATGCCATCAAAGCTCTCGCACGTAATTGTCCAGCCGCACGGCGCATAACATCATCCTCAAGAGTCGGGGCAAGAGCATCCAGCATTGCAAGTGCTTTTTGAGGAACGCCAGCTAGAATATACGCATGTGCGATTGCACGGTTCAGTTCGAGTGACGGGATTGTAAATTTATGTGCAGCTAACAAAAGTGATAATCCCTGTTTGGGAAAGCCCTGCCGCACATAAAATGAACCCATCGCATGTAACGCCTCTGCCTTGGCAGTATCCGACGCTGCGAACGGTTCGATTTTTGGGCTAAGTGTATCTCTCATGTTTTCAACAGAGAATTTGTAAGCTTAGTGAGCTGTCGTCTAGCCACAAGGTGCGTTTCTATGACGCTGGCAGCATACCTGTCCGTTGGATCTTGCGTCACACCATTCGGTGCCAAACTCTCAGAAGCAGCAGTCAAGATCGAAGCAAGACGGGGATCTGACAGCAATGCCATTGTTCGTGGCGGCGGTGACGCAAAATCCGAAACCAAACTGGATGCAGCTTCAACTTGACGATTATTGTCCTGCGACAACTCACGATTTTCAATTGATGGCTTTGCCTGCACGGCTGGGCGTGGCTCCGCCCTGGGCGGAGCGGAAACGTTAGCTGAACTCGCGCTCGACACTCTACGAGTTGTGGGCATTTTTATATCCATAATGCCGATCGCGCTCCTGTGAACTAATCAGTGGCGGTTTCGAATCCGCTAACCCATTATGTTAGTGTGCAAGTTTCAAGCCGTAGCAAGTACATTAAAGTTACAATGGTACCATGAGCGATTCACCACCCTTGGAGATTGTAATTTGGTCTGGTGTGATTTTTTCCAGCTTCCATCCACCCGGCAAAAAATCACCAAGATATCGTTGCGACCCATCATGCAAAGTAAGGCGGGACTCCCG
Organism: uncultured Neomegalonema sp.; assembly: GCA_937995735.1. Classification (GTDB taxonomy): domain Bacteria; phylum Pseudomonadota; class Alphaproteobacteria; order Rhodobacterales; family Rhodobacteraceae; genus JAHDDY01. The sequence goes on from CALKIZ010000059.1 coordinate 48,935, forward strand.
ACCCGTCCAAACTGCACTTATAGAAAACGGTAATGTAATTGCGTCGCTAACTGAGACTAATTTTGCATCCAAGATGATCGAGCCGCCATACGTGGAATCAAACCACGTTGAGACGGTTTTCCAGCGTGTCGCTTCAGACTCACGTAAGCGGCCCCGGACCTTAACGGTACCAACGTCATTATCGGCAGACGCCCGAATGTGGGATAATTTGTGCGAGTTAAGCTGTTCCTGAATCGCCTTCGCAGCCCCGATAAAACTAGAAGAATTGAGAGGTGTAGACCCTTGCCCGGTGGCATATACCGGCGTCGCAAGCACCGCATTCCGACCGCTCAACAACTCATACGTACCGACGACCCCTACGATCACAACAATCGAAGCTGCCCAAGCAATTTGTGTGAAGCGTCGTGACGAATGTTGTTCTGCTTGAGCAGCAACAGTCATCGATTTCGCAACCATCAACCTGGTGTCACCGATCATTATCGGGATGCCTGCTTTAGCGACCAGCTGATTACCGGATTTAAGTGTTCGGCGACCAATACGTACGTCCCCAATTGGATTTGCGACCAGCAGTTCCCCATCGCCTGAAGACGTAAAAGACGCTTCGAATTCCGTGTCACCACTGCTAAGTAAAATCACGTCGCACTGACTAGACGATCCGACACGAAAAGTGCCTGCGTCCAAGGGTACCGAGACACCGCGCAGTTCCCCGTTCAATACGAAAAGTCGTTCAGCGTCATTCGCGTGATTACTATCGCTGTACGCCATAAAAACTTAGTCTCCAAATGCGAGAAGGCGAACGAACGATTTGCATCGCCCGCTCGCCTTTTTCAAAGTGTTATGTCTTTATGCCAACCGAAATCAGCAAAAAAACAAACTGATTAGTTCGATAGGCGCGTACGTGCGGCGTCAAGTGCGGAACCACCTTCCATCCGACGTGCAGTAACGTTAGCAGCAATAGCAATAGCACGGTCAAATGCCGCTTCCATTGCTGCAATAGCCTCATCAGAACCGTTTTCGCCGGACACACCAGTTTGACCTGTTTGTGCTGTTGCGTTAATGCCTTGTGACATATCTCTATCTCCTCTGCTCAAGTCGCCAAAGTTGAGGCAAAAGCGCTAGACCTGAGTCATACGCTCTCGCTACATGATCGCGATTGTTAAAGTCTGTGGCGTGACATACTTCGTCACGTTTGGTCTCAAACTCTCGCCTAAGCCGTTTCAGTTCTACTCCGTTGCGATCACTCCGAAGCACCGAGGCAATGTCTTGATTGCCCATAGCCGCTCCCACTCCGTGCTTAATCTCTAACGTCGTGGGTATATCATGGTGAAACAGATTTCGTTTGTCAAAGCCCAAAATGAGAAAAAGTTGTATCGTTTCAAAACTATTTGTGAAGAAAACACTAAATATCACGTATACAGCGTATTGCTAAGCGCGATTCATGATTTTTGCGACATCGCGGAACGCACTTTCAGGAATGAACGAATCCATTTTTGCTCTCTTAAGAAGATGTTGAGCTAATTCAGGTTCATTTTCTAATTGCGCACGCGAATCTATTGCGTCCCTAATGAGTACAGAAGCGCGTTGTCCTGTGGCCTTGGCAACGACAACCGGGGCTGGCGTTTCCCCCGGAACATATCGCAGTCCAATTGCAATATCGTTTTTAGAGTAAATAATTATTGTCGGCACCCGGCTCGTGAGAGATTTCGATGCATTGCCACTTTCTCCTTGGGCAGCTGCCCGTTGCAGATCTTTCCTGGCACCACGGATATGCGGATCGCCAAAAGTCTCTTTCAGCTCGCGCTTGTTTTCAGTGTGCGTCATTCGCATGTCGCGGGTAAACAGCCATTTCTGGATGATAACATCAACGAGAGCACCGAACAAAAATAACAACAACGCCAAAACAACCAGCGGCCCCGCCACAGCAACCAACGCTTCACCCGCGCAACCCGATCCGCAATACGGGATCCTCAATATTGCACTCATTCCATACCAAGCGGATATCCCAAGAGCGCCCATTAAAAGAACACTCTTAATTATGGCTTTCAGGAATTCGATGAAATTCCGAGTACTGAAGATTTTTTTGAAGCCTTTAACAGGGTGAATCCTGTTGAGATCAAATTTCAAGGGTTCGAATGAAAAAATGATGCCTTTGTTAGAGATAATCGCACCCAGAACGGTCGCAAAAAAACCGATAAAATAGAGAGGCAGAACAATCGCCGCGGCTGCATCAGCTGTCTCACGTATAGCGCCCTCCCAGCCCGCTGGCCCCGAACGCGCAGCTGCACGACCAGCGACATCGAACATGCGCGCGAATTGTTCCTCAATCGCAGACCACGCAAGAATTAAATAGAGCGAAAGAAAGGTCATTGACGCCGCAGCAACGGAGTCCGGGCTTGTAGCAATCTGACCTTTTTTGCGGGCTTCCGTCAGTTTTTTCTGGGACGGCGGAAGTGATTTTTCTTCTGAACTATCGTCACCACTCATCGTGCCACCATCCGCGCCATCAGTTCAATTAAACCATCTATGTCCAGAATATCATCAGCATAATAAGCTGTCAGCATGTAGAGATATGGCGGCATGATGAACAAAAATATGATATTCTTGACGGTGAGAGAGGTGTCAAACACATTAACTTGTTGTGCAAAACGACTTGCGTACGCGAGGGCCATTTCTGAAAGAAACATCGCAATGATAATGGGAGCACCCAGCGCCAAAGCAAGTTTGAAAATCTTTGTCAGCAACTCGACAAAAATTGGATACAAAGACTCGCTTATTTCCGGGAAAATTTCGAACATCGGCCAAATTTCGAAACTTTGATAAATCGCATCAACGGCAATCCTCATTCCACCCATCACGATAAAAATTGCAGCTAACGCAAGTGAAAATACTGCACCTGTCACCAGAGGTTCCGACATTTGATCCGGACTAACAACTGTCGCAGAAGACGTGCCGCGCATTACGTCAACATACGTCCCCGCTGTTTCAGCCGCCCAAAATGGTGCACCGAGAACGACTGCTATGATTCCGCCAACCATAAATTCTTTTGTGACAAGCGTGACGATATACTCGGCCTCTAAAGTCGTATTCGCTGCGAGCAAATCAACATAAACGGATTCAAACAGCGGAAAGCCAATCACAAACGCCACAACGGTCCTTATCATACCAACGAGACCCATCCAGCTGAATACCGGGAAAATGATGATGAACCCGAGCGGTCGCGCAATCACCAATGCCGCCGCCTGAAGCAGCGGTAACATGACTTCGATCATATTTACGAAGGCTTGATCCAAAGTCGCTACCGCGACGCAGATGGAAAGACGCGAAACGCTTCGTCAGCAAGAACAAAAATCGGACTCGCGAGTGCGCTGCCAAATAAAAGAAACATAGCTGATACAGCTAAAATCTTTAGCGTCAGTGGTAAGCTCTGATCCTGAATTTGCGTAACACCCTGAAATAAGGCCACAACAAAGCCTACAACAGCCGCAATGATCAACGGTGGAGCCGCACTTTTAGCCGCTGCAAGGGTCGTAAGAACCATGAAACGGGCTAGAAATTCTTCATTCATCTAAACCTCCTGTGGCATCCACAACGGACAGGTAATTTAGATGATGACTACGCATAACTCAGCACCAAGCCTTGAACGAGTCGCGACCATCCATCGACAGCAACAAATAAGAACAGTTTGAAAGGAACAGCGATCATCGTCGGTGAAACCATCATCATTCCGAGCGACATAAGAACTGCGGATACAACCAAATCAATCGCCAAAAACGGCAAATAAAGCAAAAAACCGATCTCAAAAGCACGTGTTAGCTCCGACACCAGAAAAGCCGGAACCAGAACCGGTAAAGAGTCAGACGTTACAGTAGCAGCTTGTTCTTCCCCCCAAAGCTGTCCCGTAGCCTCAAAGAAAAACATTCGATCTGCGGCCCGCGCATGTTTGACAAGGAATTCACGGATCGGCTCAGCACCGCGTTCAAACACTAATATCCAATCGTCTACCGTCTCATAGCGTAGTGAAGGATCAGTCGCTAATGTCTGTAACTCTCCCGCGAGTGGTGCAGCAATGTAAACAGTGAGAACAAGTGCAATGCCGTACAACACCATATTTGGCGGCGTTTGCTGAACACCCAAAGCATTGCGCACGATCAATAAGACCACCGTTATCTTGGCAAACGCGGTTACTCCTACCGCTACAAACGGAAGGAACCCTAACATCATAACAACGACGATGAGCGATAGGATATTGGAGCTTAACTCAGGCATGACCGTTGAGCCGCGTCACTTTGACACCGAGTTGGTCGCCGATGAGCACCATTTCCCCTGCACCGATGCGGCGGCCATTGGCTAGAATATCCACGATTGATGTCGCAGGTTTTTCCAAGCTGATTGGTGTCCCTACTGCCATTTCCCGCAGTTCATCCAACGAGACTTCCCGGCGACCAATCTCGAAAACCAGACGGACGGGTAAGGTCGCTACTGTCGCATCATCAAGAGCTGTTGCGGCGGCGCCTTCAGTTTCAAAGTCATTTTCTGCCATCTGGAACTCTCCGAGTAAAAAAGGGCTATGCACCGCAAACGGCGCACCGATTGTCACGTCTCCGGTCTCTGTAAGTTGCCCGACCGCGGTGAGATGTTCTCCAACACACAAAACAATGCCGCTGTTCGGAGCCACACGATCAAACAGCAGAGCATCACCGACGGCCAAATGTCGAAGACTAACCCGCGAGATACTGCTCACCGCAACACGTGCAGCGAATATAAAATATGGGGCCACGTGCGATCTTGCCTGCAAAGGGCGAAGTTCCCACGCAGAAGCAAGCAATCCAAGCACCCTCGCTGACGCATATATCTTTGCAGGATAAGGTTGAGGAGAACCATTTAATGACAAGCCCATATCCAAATGAACCAGAGAACCATGATCACGGCATTTCTCAATGCCCTCAATCATGCATTCGACACCCAAGATCGCCTCAAGAGCTTCAACTTCAGCAATCGCATAGGCTTCAATGAGCGTGGCCAACAATTCAGTATCAAGGTCAGCGATCCGAATTCGAGGTTCCGCCTGATATATAAGTGCTTCAAGCGCAGTCCAAGCCGTGCGCAAATGGGCGGTTTCACCATCAATGCGCACATCAAGTTCAATCAATGCTCCGGACTCTGCCCATGCTTCACTATCTTCAGATGGCAAAAATGATAACCACCAACCCGGAAGGATAGGTACCGGCTCACGCGGAATGGCGAGTCTCCTGGCCCGCGTCGCAATACGCTCCGATATTTTCTTCGGCACAAACCGCGTCACGACAGAACCGGTACTCTCATGTGTAGGCGTCATCATAAGCATTTTTGTCTCCTACCCGGCGTCACGATAAGCGCGGGCAATTGACAACTCATCCGCATCCATCTCTTCGCGTCTTTCCTGTTCGCGCTTTGCAGCAGAAATCTTTTTATCGTAAAGTTCTCTGAGGTTATCTGCAGCACGCGATGCCGCCGCCCACTCAGTTCTTTTTTCCGAAACATATTGTCCTGCTCCAGTTACGTTCTGCTGCGCATTACCGATCATGTTGACTATACCATCACGCTCAGCGGCCAAGTCCGCATGAAATGTTCGTGTGGAGTGAAGCGAATCCGGTGACAATCCTGTGCTCGTCCGTTCAAAAAAAGCCTCGATCCGTTGTTCGTATGACGTATCGAAATTCTCGAGTTGCCATTGCGCATTATGAAGCGTGTTGATGGCTTGAACTTCAAGTGCCCTTGCATGATTCAGCACACGTTCGGCCTTATCAGCCCTCAGCACACGGATGTTTAGAGCCTGTTTGATTTGTGAGGGCGTCATTCGATCATCCTCCTAAGCTGCCAGCTGTTCCAGCTCGACGCGAACAGAGTACCAATCCAAGGGCGCGTCTAGCGAGCGATATAAAAATTCTTGAATCGCATCACGCTTGGCGATGGCTTCATCTGCAAGCGGATCTGATCCATGCGCGTACTCTCCCATACGCAAAAGCAACTCGATCTCATCATATCGTGCCATCATTGCACGAACGCGATCGGCATGAGCAGAGTGCCAAGGTTCAACCACGCGCGCCATGACCCGACTGCGACTCGCAAGTGCATCAATAGCAGGAAAATGACCTGCTTCGGCTAAAGAACGGGAAAGCACAATATGGCCATCCAACAGCGACCGTGCTTCCTCCGCAACCGGATCACCAACACCGTCATCTTCAACTAAAATCGTATAAAACGCGGTGATCGACCCCCCTGTCGAAGAATTACCGGCGCGCTCAATTAAGCGTGGCATCATGGCAAAAACCGACGGAGGAAACGCGCGGCGTGCAGGGGGTTCCCCTGCTGCCAAACCGATTTCGCGCTGCGCCCGCGCCAGCCGTGTAAGGCTGTCCATCAGCAATACGACTTTAAGACCCTGATCTCTGAAATGTTCTGCAATCGCCGTCGCAAGAAACGGCGCTTTGAGGCGCTCCATTGCCGGGCGATCCGAGGTGGCAGCAATAACAACCGAGCGCGCCAACCCATCCGGCCCCAAAGCATCTTCAACAAATTCGGAAACTTCGCGGCCACGTTCACCAACCATGGCAATCACAGCGACATCCGCTGAAGAGGCTTTTGCAATTGCCGACATCAATGTCGACTTTCCAACGCCGGGTTGTCCGAACAGTCCCACCCGCTGTCCTTCTCCCGTTGTCATAAGGCCATCAATCGAAGGAATACCGAGCGGCATAGGATTTGCAATTGGTGCGCGCGACAAAGGATCCGGCGGTGCGCAATCTACGTTACGCCACCCTTCAAACTGCAGATCACCATGCTGCGCCCTGTCGAGAGGACGACCAAGGCCATCAATGATGCGCCCCAACAGACCATGACCTACGGGAGCGCGCAGGGGAGCGCCTGTCGGAGTTACCGGAGTTTGTGACGCTAAACCGTCCATTTCGCCGAGCATACTTAACAATGCGGCGTCGTCACGAAATCCTACAATCTCGCCATACCGGACTGCATCGCTGCCTGTCCTCCGCCCAAGGGAACACACTTCACCGATGCGAGCACCTGCAAGAGAAACCTCAACCATGGTCCCGGAGACGCGCGTAACACGCCCTATCATTGGGCGAAGCGGAGCTGTCTCCACCGCCCGGCTGATCCGCTCTAACGATACAGAAAATCCTTTGGAAGCATGAACTTCTTCTGCAGAGATCATCTGCTCTGTCCGGTCAGCGCAGCGCGAATACCGTCATCAAGTGCAGCAAGCTGTGCGTCGATATCAAGTTCTATGTCACCATATGGCGTGCGAAGAATCGCCGATCCTTCAGGACATGTAGGATCGCCTGTAATGCCGATTGTGCCTTGATCAACCGGAAATTGTCGGAGGTGGTCTTGAACACGGGGCAACATCGCAGGCGCGATGATCAACGTGACACTGCGCGATAGATCAACTTCTTCCAGTGCCCGCCGAACAGCCGCCGCGATGAGCTTTTCATTTGGAATAGGGTTTATAATCCGCCGTAACGCATCCGAAACGATGTCACAGATTCTAGGCTCCAGGGAATCCAGGTCACGGGCGACACGCGCAGCAGACTCCGTCAAATATGAAGACGATTGCTTCATACCTTCAGCCAAAGCATTCGCACGAATCACCTCCGCTTCCGCATGGGCATTCGCAATGATTGCTGCCGCTTGTTGCTGTGCAGAATCGACGTCAGCACGTGCCCTTGATAAAACGCCGAAATCTGTGCCTTTGAGAATTTTCGCAGCATCAGCATTCGGAAGACCATCACCAAACAGTACACCATCATCCATCACGAATCCCCATGTTCAAAGACATCAGTATCAGTGGTAGTCATCAATTCATCGATCACGAGATCAACAGCCAAACGCCGAAAACCACGTTCTTCGGCAGTGCCGGGCAGCCCTCCCATTATAAATCGCGAAACGCGAGCCGGCGTTAAGACACGCAAACGCCGTGCCGAAATTGGATCGCGCGTTGCCAACCAACACCCCCAACAAAGCGCACCCTCTTTGCGAATACGTTTTACAAGGTCTGAAACAACCGCATCTTCTTGGGTCGAATCGTCATGAATTGTTATGGACCCGAGATTATGCCGTCGCCCACGCAATGCTATTTCACGGGTTGGAATGCCTAATTCAGCATCGAGACTTTCCCGATCTTCCCGCCGAACAATACGAATGATCCCGGGCCAAAGGACATGCGCCCCCGCCATGGCGGATATCGACGTAACAGTTTCACCACCCCCTCGCAAAATTGTGGCTTCCCTTGGATCATCATTCTCAAAAAACAATCCATCAGGCACAATTTCGCGCGCATAGCGCATAGCCAAGCGCCTTGAAAATCGTGGATTTGACAAGTGTTCACGCTCAGACGAACCGAGTTTGGAGAGGACGCTATCATCATCTAACCCAACCACCTGATCAACGATTTCACGCATAAAACCGCAACGTTGAGCAATCGAGTCCCGGCGATTAGATGTGTCAGTCACTGTTTCGCTCTACAGCGGAAGGACCATCATCCAACGTCTTTGGTTGTCGGCGCATACCGTTCAGCAGCGCTTGCCCAGCTAATAATAATACGATCAAACTTCCACCCAGGACCGCAGCCAGCGCAGGACTAATGACACTATCATCAAACCGGGCAGGTGTTATAGTCTGTTGAGTTCGGGAGTTGGGGTCTACGAAGTCAGGAAAAGGTGCTTGCGTGTCTGGTGTCGGGTTAAAGACCGACCCATCTGACGTTGAAAAAAGCGCGATAGATACCCGTTCATAATCAAGGCCATCAACTGCGTTCGCGACCAGTACTTTTATGCGCGGCACGACACCAGCCGAGGCAAAATCATTACGATGATGTATCGCTACCGAAGCGGACGACTCCGTCTCCCGACGAGATAAGGGATCATTACTCGGGGTCGCCAAATGAACACGGGCACTAACAACACCTTCAATCTCAGAAACAGTCCGTGACAATTCTTGAGCCAGTGCATAATTCAGACGTGCACGCTCTTCAGAGGGCGATGCGATCAGACGATCATCACTCAAAACATCAGTCATAGAGGCGAAGTCTGGCTTTGGAAGCCCACTGCGATCAATGAGTGTTACGGCTTCAGCAAAATTACCTTCGTCTACTGTAACGGCGAACATACCGTCCTTTTGGGTAACCCGTTTGGCGTCAACACCCGCCAAAATAAGCAACGCGGTCATCTCGTTAGCATCACGTTGTGACAGTTTATCATAAACTTCAACGCGACATGCCGATAAAATAAAAACAGCCGCGACTACCAACCCCAACTTCCGAAATTTAAACACTTTACTGCCCCCGCATCAGCGAAGAAGCAGACGTCGAAATCTGGGAGCCGGTTTTCACGATCAACTGTGTTTCAATCGCATAATCGAACGTTCTGGTCATCGCCGAGATCGCTAGATTCGATTCGGGTGTTGCCGCAGTTGACATTCCGCTCGTACTTACAAGCGAATGAGATGCCGGTCCGGCAAGAAGTTCAGATTTAGCAACATCAATCGGGTTTGCCGGACCAGCTTGCGTTCCGATCATCGCCTCAGAGCGCATTGCACGGCTTGCTTCGAGATCTTTGAGTTTCGAAACGACACCTGAACCAACACGGTCCAATGGTCCTGCATTATCAGTCGCAGGAGAAAATTTAACAGCAACCTGTTCATTGCCGGCGCGTGTCGCAGTTTGCGCCGCGCTTGCAGCGTTTGCAGTCGAAGCGGCAGAATTCGGTCCAATTGGGGTGATAGTCACAGCGCTACCTCATGTGTACGGCGTAAGAAATACCGAGACATAACTAAGCAGCGAGCGGAAAATCCGTCGCTGCGGAATTTATAACAGTCTCATGAAGAAGGTATGAATATCCCGGCCCCCCGCCTCCGGCTCCTCCGGCGGCGACTCCGGATCGACAGAGCGGCTTGAGTGTCGCATGCACGCCATAAGCGCGAGGATGCGGGGGGGGAACTTGATTAGCAATGCCCGAAAATGAAGCACTCAAGAGCGCTTTCATTACACCGGACAGCTTCATACGACGAACAAGTAAAGCAACGAAAGCCGCACGTAGTGCGTGTTGCACCCGCGATCTTGGCTCTTTCGTTGTCTGTAACATGTTCACGTAAACTCTCTCCTAGAAAACACCGGTTAATCGACCGACGATTCATCTCTCATGACCGACTGGAGTATGTCGCCACCCAGAAACTGCAGCAATACGGCGGACGTGTTGGACACACCTTCCGCAAAAATCGCATCGAAGGACGCGCTATCCGCCTGGGAAGGCCCTGTGACACCGCTTGCACCGCCGACCGCGTTTAGTCCGTTCATCGTTCAAAACTCCAATTATACCACCTGCGCTCGCCGCAGATGACTATCTCAACAATAAGAAGCCACCAATCGTCTTGCCCCACAATCCGGGCCTCTCAAAAGTTCTTTGCGAAGTATTTTTGCTTCAGCTGCCCGTCCGAATCCCATCAGGAAAACGCACAAAACAGCTTTCGCCTCACTCACACATCGTTGTCTTTCAGCAATCGCTGATCGAAGCCGGGCAAATGCAGCGCGATCTTTGCCTTGCGCTACCTCGATCATAGCCAGACCTATCGGGCCAGCAGCATTATCTTTTTGCTCGACATCAAGTAATTCAAAGATAGGTCTCGCAGACTCACCCTGTTCACGCGCCAGAGCCAGAACACCAATCTCTGTTAAACACCTCAGGTCCTTCGGAGAAATAGAAGGGCGCTTCAACATTACGTCTGCATCGCTCATAGGGATTTCATCGAAAGATGCCGTGAAGTCAAATGCCTGAAACATACATTACCCCCCCCAAACACCGTTACGCACAACATTTGGCCGACGATTGCGCTTTAAAAGCTGTTCTCTCTGCCAGGCACGAAGTTGATCCTGCTCCAATTTAAGTCGTTCAAGCTCAGCTTGACGCTCCAAACGATCAATCTCCAGCCTTTGTTCAAAAGAAAGCCGCTCCAGTTCTAATTTTTCCTGCTTAATGCGCTCTTCTTCAATTCTCGTCTGCGCCTGCCGGTCTATTAAAGCACCGAGAACAACCTCAACTATGGCAATGTAGTCCGGCGGCCCAACCACCATACCAAACTCACCATCTACGGCTGTCATTTTGAATCTCTCATTATAGACACTGAGAGCCTCGAGTGCATCTTGTAGCTCGCTGAGTTTTGTGCCGTCCAGATCGACGATTCTTGTAACTTGTTCACTTTGAGATGTGACACGTATCCGGCCCCCGTCAAATCTCCAATCGAGAGCGCGGGACCTCGCAATACCGTCCAACAATTCAGTCGCGGTTGCCTGATCGAAGGAAGCATTGATACGCCCTTCAACCTCATCTGATAAAAGAATGGGCACACCGATTGCCGCAGAAACCTCTTTATAAACATCCCTGACATTCTGATCGCGAATCGCGACATCGAAAAGCTCGCCGCTATCAATATCACTGCTATGCACAGAAGAACTGAACAATGCAGCCAATATAAAACCGATGATGACAAAACGAGACATAGTGACCCATGTGGTTTCCGCGTCGTCCCGAACTGAACCACTTTCCGACAAAGAAGTAAAGCGTCTCAATGACAGAATGATAATATCGTTACGACTGCACAATCAATGGTTTTACGGGAGATGACGCAACTAACCCATACACATATCCAACGACTTTTTATCATCTTTATTGTTGAAACTGTTTCATTTTGATGCGACGCTCCGTGCACTATGGTTTTCATTCCGGGAAGGCGACGTCTCGTTTTAGTACCATAGATCATTCAATGGATGCAGGGGAAAGCACCATGGTAAACAGTGTAAGCGGTCAGAATACCGCTACTAGAACCGGAAGTTCCGGTCAGAATTTCGGTAGTCTATTCAATTCCGGAGGATCACAATCAAGACCTCCGCAAAGTGGCGTGCCAGGTCCGCAAGGCCCACAGGGTCCGCAAGGCGCGCCGGGTTCGATATTTATTTCTGCTGACACCAACGGCGACGGCGTTATTAGTAATAACGAGCTTCGTACTGCGCTCCGTCCAGACGCAGATCTGAACGGTGACGGTGTTGTTACCGTATACGAATTGGCTCAGGTAGACCGCGGTCAAGTCGGTGCCACCGGCGCCAAAGGCGCAACGGGTGCTACCGGCGCAACGGGTGCTACCGGTGCTAAAGGCGCAACGGGCGCTACCGGTGCTCAAGGTGCACAAGGTATCCAAGGTGATAAAGGTCACACCGGCGCAACGGGTGCCACCGGCGCAACGGGTGCCACCGGCGCTACGGGTGCCACCGGCGCAACCGGTGCTACCGGCGCAACTGGCGCACAAGGTGCTCAAGGTATCCAGGGCGCTACCGGCGCAACGGGTGCTAAAGGCGCAACCGGTGCTACGGGTGCA
>CALKIZ010000060.1 GCA_937995735.1 uncultured Neomegalonema sp.
TGGTCTTATCCTTGGAAAAATGAGCTTACGGGCTGCGCTCCGGCTCATTTTTCCAAGGATAAGACCATAACATGATTCTTTCGCGCTGAAGCGCTTCCGACTGGAAGTCCGAGGGTTTGCTCCAGTGCGTGGATACTTAAACGACGCGCCCGTCCACTTCGATATGAGGCGGGCCATCTCCTAAAGTTACCTCGATCGCGGTGAAGTCACCAATGTCTTCTGAACGGCCATCGACTGTAAGAACAGGTCCTTGAAGTTCCATACGAATGTCATTGCCTACAACAACGGCATTGCCATTTGCTGCGCTAACGCTCACCGGTGATCCGCCACGAACGGTGATGCGCTTTCCATCAAACGAAACAGATGCATTCGACTGAGCCGCAGCATTTGTTGGACAAAATGTCGTCAATATCAGCACTGACATTAAAATTTTTTTCCACATTTTCAGTGTTCCCAACCTGACAAACGATCTTTCACTTCCTAAGCAGAATACATTGCGTAAACCAAAAAATATGTTTCATATCAATTCTGGTGCGCGTTCTTGATTAACACTCACATCGCTTCGCACGTAGTGCTTCGTAAATATGGCAGATTATGTTCAATTGGTTGAGCGTTACTTCTGAGGACTTATGAAAAATCAAGTTGCGATAATAGGAGGCGGTCCCAGCGGCCTTTTACTATCGCAACTATTGCAGCTCTCTGGAATTGATTGTGTTATTTTAGAGAAGCAAACTCGAGACTATGTGTTGTCGCGAATTCGTGCAGGTGTTCTGGAACAAGGGAAACAATCTTTGTTACGATAGGCTGGCATCGGCGCACGGATGGACCGCGAAGGACTAATCCATTCAGGCTTTACCATTACGACAGGCGATGATTTACTTCGTATTGATGTCGAGGAACTGACAGGCGGCAAATCCGTCATGATTTATGGCCAAACAGAAATAACTGCCGATCTTTATAACGCCCGCGACAAAATGGGTGCGCAGATTAGTCACAAAGTTAAAGAGGTTATGCTGCATGGCCTCGAAACAAAAATGCCTTTTGTCACCTTCAAAACAGGCGACAAAGAACAAACAGTCGAATGTGATTTCGTAGTTGGTTGCGACGGTTTTCATGGCTCCTCCCGCCAAGCCATTCCCAAAGCAGTTCGAGTTGAGTATGAGCGGGTTTATCCCTTTGGCTGGCTTGGCGTGTTAAGTGACACGACACCCGCTGCCGGCGAACTGATTTATGCAAGTCATGATCGGGGGTTTGCATTGTGCTCAATGCGCAGTCCCACGCGCAGTCGCTATTATATTCAATGCAACGCTACGACTGACGCGGCGCAATGGTCAGACGTAAAATTTTGGGATGAACTTGCGGCACGTTTGCCGCCACAAATCTCAGCTATTTTGCAAACAGGGAAAAGCATTGAAAAAAGCGTTGCCCCGCTTCGATCATATGTCTGCGAAACGATGCGCTATGGCCGTTTGTTTCTGGCTGGAGACGCCGCACATATTGTGCCGCCGACAGGAGCGAAGGGATTAAACCTCGCTGCCTCAGATATCTGGTTTCTACATCGCGCGTTACATGGTTACTATCGGACAAGGAATGAAACCAGCTTATCAGAGCACGCCGAAAAAGCATTACGCCGGATATGGAAAACTGAACGCTTTTCATGGTGGATGACATCTTTACTCCACCGTTTTCCAAACTTGCCAGCGTTTGAGAAGCGCATGCACAATGCGGAGCTAGATGCTTTATTTGACTCTAAAGCATTGCAAACTGTTCTGGCGGAAAACTACTATGTCGGCTTACCATACGAGTGATACAGGCCAGAGAGCTTTGAGGCGGTTTGGATAATGTCATCAGCCGTTTAGTAACGGCTGATGGGAGTGACAACATTTGGAAAACTCTAAAAGGTGAACGCCTACACAATAATATCTAACGCCGAAGAAACGAGTTTCCTCAACAAATCAGAATCCGTAAGTCACACCCGCATAAGTAAGTGTGTCCGTAGGGTCTGATCCATCTGGCGCATCTGTGTGGTGATCAATTCGAAAACCTGCACGAGCGGACAGACTATCAGTCAACTGAGCAGTCAACGAAGTATCATTTACAAACAGAGTATCTTCCGGGGACCAAAGAATTGAGGTGTCATTTTTAAAGGTCACACGCTCGTTAATGTTCGTGCTATATCTTGAAGCAACGCGCAGTGCAGGTTCAATATTTGACCCCGGTTCGGCCAAGTATCTTAGTCCGCCTGCAGTGTCGAGCGTCCACGTCGTTTCCTCAGTATCTATCGCTCTGTAGCCTAGTCCAAGGCCACCGAAATAGTCATCACGAAAAGCGCCGAACTCATCATAAACACCACTGACGATACCAAAACCATAGAATCTGTCGTTCAGACCTAAAGCGCCATCAGCGAAGCTGCGGTTAAGTTGATAGGATGCGAAACCTTTGCTCTGAACAGTCGAACCGTCAGCTTCCGAGAAAAGATATCCTCCATCCAACAGGTGCGTGAAGAGACCGCTCTCTTTTGCTGCATTACCAAAAAGGCCGATATTCGTATTCGATGAATTGCCCGTTGATACAGAGAGAGTCGCTGAAAGCGAACCTGACCAAGATGAACTGAGATCTTCAGGAACCTCTCTCGGGCCATCCACGACAGATTGAGCGATTGAACCTGTGGTAGCGTAGAAAACTACCGCCGTTGCTGCAAAGGCGGTTTTCAAGAATTGAGCGATTGCCATTATAGTCCTTCCTGTAGCACGCAGGAAATCGCCCCTTTCCCTATGCTCGACTGATTTTTGCATGGTGTATAGTGTTAGTAGAAGGGTCGATACACTACTAAATATGGCAGATTCTAGGCACAAACAACATTGTGAAAAATCCATGGCCACTATGTGTCCTAAAACGCCACGGGAGCCTCTTCTCAGTAAAAGCGTATTTAGCCAGAGTGTCGCACCTGACCTACAAAATCGGGACTGATCTTAGTTTGCATATAAACTCGAAATATCAGAAACACCGTAAATTGTTGGATCGTGAGTTAGCGAATGAAAACAATATTATGTTGTATTTAAATTGCGTTTCGACCTCGACCGATTCTCAATTTGGCATATGACTCACTGGATAACAGGAATACAAAAGTTAGCTCGATTGAAAGACCCGGAAACCTTATCCTCGGCGCTTGCATCGACCACATCGCTATCAAAAGAATTCTGAAGATTTTTCAGTCCAGAAACCGGCCGAAATTGCGACTAATTTTCGCAGGCTCAGTTCGACCTTATCCAGCGGCCAACCCTCTCAAATAATCACGTGCTGCATCACTGTCCCAATCAACCAAACCCCAGATACGGGCCACGACAAAGCCGTTCTTATTTATGATAAAGGAGGTTGGAGTTGCAATACTTAGGCGACCAAAGTTTTCTACGCTAAGGATTGTCCCGTTGAATTTATCAACATCCATAATTGGCTTAAGATTGCTAAGTCCAGTCCTTGCCAAATGCGCGGTGATTGTTCCAATACTTTGGTCCATGCCAAGCGCAACGACTTGTACGCCTTCATTTTGCATTTCGCCGTGCAAGCGATTCAGCACTGGCATTTCTCGGTGACAATAAGGGCAGTTCACCTGCCAGAGCGTTACGATCAGCACGTCGCCCTTAAAGTCTGCAAGGCTGCCACGGCTACCGTCGACGTACATCAACGCATTGGTCGGAACAGGTTTGCCATCCACTATTAGTTTAACATTCGGAGCAAATCCGTCTTCAGCAAAAGTTGAGGCTGAAGCTGTGAGCGTAATTACGAATGCTGCGATAAAAGCAATAATGCGCATGACGTATATCCTAATTAATTATTCCGCGTAATCTTCGGGTCAGCAAGCTAATGTGGTATTTTCTATCGTCTTGAAGCGTGCAATCCAGTACTTCAAAAATTATATTCACATAGCCCCAGAAACAGTCTCAACCCTCAAGCCAACCGTCCCAGCCTAAGGTGCTTACCAAATAGCGCTGTATAAATGATAGAAATTTCACATTACGTTATTGTCAATCAGTGTCTCTGACTGCGTAATTTGTGCCAGAAACAAACTGAACGAAGCAGTTTCCGCGATTTTTTCAATGATACCGTATCAGTCAATGAACAAACTTCAAAATAGCCGAATCGCCGACAAGCAAAAAGTCACCCATTACGCGATCATCTTTAAGATGATTGAAAACTCTCCATATAATTGATCTCAAAACTTTATCTTTTGGAAAAAAATTCTTCTCTATAACTCTTTGATAAAGATATAATATTACTCACACTTCTTTCAATTTTTGTATAATAGCCACACATTTTGTTGACAAGCCATCACATACAAAGGCAACCTAACCGCGAGCTGGGGGGCTTGCAAATGTTTACGTTTAGTTTTGGGATGCGTTATCCCGTTCTTGATATACCAAGGTTAACAAACAGAAGTGATGCGATGCATCAAATCATTTCACCTGCTGTTTGCCTTGTGGGACAGTGTTTGAATTGTGATGCAACGCTATTGCCTTACCGTAAAATTCCTTCACAAAACGCCAGGCGTTTTTACCACCTCTGCAATAAAGAAATGTCTGAGTTCATTGGTTATCAAATCAGTTCATTTTATTTTGCGATATTCTGCAAAATTATCCAACAAATACTATTAATCGCATTCAGAGTATTTTGCCGACCGAAGATTCCAAAGCGAACCAGTTTATCACGTACACAATTGCGAATGGCCAACAAGCTAAGGCAAAAGGATAAAAAACATCCCGTATGCTTAGGGTCTAAAATGTCGGCTTCGCCATTTTCCGGAAGCGAAAATACAACGTTAATTGTATGATACCTCAAATACCAAACAACTCACAAGATGAAATAGGACCACCGGAAGATGTAAAACTCAATTCCGCCCGAAAGGGCCTTACTTTCTATCTTTTTATAGAATTAGGAGTAGAGCTATGACAATTCAAAGAGTAAGTGGCGCAGTAGTTTGCAGCCTCATGACAATCTCGGGCGTTCTGGCCCAAGACATAAGATTTCAATTTAACAATCCATCCTTTGGAGGAAATTCTTTCAATTCTGCTCATCTTCTTTCAACAGCTGACTTGCAGAATCAGTTTATACCTTCAACGTCCCGTCGAAACGCCGCTGGTGGTAATGATGCCACTGATGCATTTATCCGCCGCCTAGAAAGTCGACTTCTTTCTTCTATCGCGGACGATCTTGTGACTCAAATCACAGGCGCGGAGCCAGGAACCGGCGATACTGTTACTGTTGGCGATCAGCAGATTCAGTTTGAGCGCACTGACACTGACCTGACTGTTGTAATTACCAACTTACTCAGCGGCGGTTCGACAGAATTGGTGTTGCCAACTTTACTTTTAGATAACTAACCAATCGGGACGTAGTGGCCGGGCGAGGGCAACCGGCTATTTAAAATTTCTGCTGGGGGGCAGTACTTTGTTGTATAGATCCAAACCGATTGCGGTTTCTCTTTTTGCTGCTTTGACAGTTCTTTCGGCTTGCGCGACGCCAAATACATTGGTGCAAGAACCTGTTCTTCCATTGGCGCGCGAAACACAGAATTTACTCTTAGAATTGCCGGAACCAGCTCGAAAGTTAGACGTGGCCGTCTATAAATTTGAAGATGTTACCGGACAATTCAAACCCGCTGATGGCTTTCAGAACTTATCTCGTGCCGTTTCACAGGGAGGAGCGTCTATTCTCGTGAAGGCACTTCAAGACGCAGGAAACCGTAGTTGGTTTACTGTGATAGAACGCTCAAATTTAAACCATCTTTTGCAAGAAAGAAAAATCATCACGGAGATGCGACAACGCTACCTTGGCGAAACAAAGCCAAATCATAAGGTCCTGCCTCCCATCCGGTTCGCGGGAATACTGATGGAAGGCGGAATTGTTGGTTACGACAGCAATACACTTACCGGCGGGGCCGGAGCGCGCCTCTTGGGCATCGGTGCAAATGCTGAATACCGTCAGGACACGATCAGCGTTAACCTGCGCGCTGTCAGTGTGAAAACCGGCGAGATCATGGCGTCAACTCTTGTTCACAAAACGCTTATTTCAGCAGGAATTTCCGGTGCATCATTCAGCTTTGTTGACTTCGACAAGTTGCTCGAAATTGAAGCTGGTGTCAGCACAAACGAGCCGGGTCTTGTTGCTTTGACAAAAGCAATTGAGAAAGCAGTCCATACATTAATCTTAGAAGGCGTGGATTTAAATCTGTGGGCGTTTAAGGATCCAAAAGCAACACATAGCTTGGTCAATGCGCACCGAGTTGCATCTGGTAGAGAAGCCCTGCCCGCTCCTGCGCCGCGACAAATTGTAGACAAAACAAACACGAGTACTCCAACAAGAATAACTAAACCTGCGCCCGAACGTGAGAAGTCAGAAGTTACTCTAAAATCAACGCCAAAGCCAAAAAAAGCCGCGAACAAAAGAAGCGTAGACGCAATAAAATCAAGCCAGAAAACTTTGCCAAAATCTGCAGCGCGACAGAATGACAAAGAGATAAGTGTAAACACTTCAGCACGTAATGCTGTCTCAACTCCTAAGAGCAACTTAGCAACTAACCGGAAACCAAAACTCACTTCACCTCAAAAGAAACCGAAGGGTGAAAGTAATGTAACCCTCGTTGAGAGCCAAAAAACTCTCCCAAAGGGCACACCGCCACAGAGCGCCCAACCTGTAATCACGGATCATTCGGTAGGAGATACTGGCTTCACCAAGGATCAAAAACGAAAGACTGCTCAGAAATCCAAGCTCTTATCAAAGCAAGTAATGAGCAAAAAGTATACGACGCCATCGAATTCTATTCAGGTCGTCACACAAGTTTCACCTTAAGAGGGTGGAGAGGGGGGGCGTGTCGCCGTCAGTCGGCAAACCAAGCGATGACACACCCCGATCAACGGATCCGTGAGGGTCCATCAACCAAGCACCAGAGTGCTCTCTGGTGCATATAGAGGAAATGTGTACCATGCAAAAGTACCTTATTACCACCGCTTCTGTTCTAGCTCTGCTTGCGACACCCGTATTCGCCGATACGCCAGATCGACCCGTCGACCAAGACTATGAATCACACGATCCATTGGAAATAGAAATTCCGCAATTGGAGCACGATCTTAACGCGAATATAGTGCCTACTTCCGATTTGGAAGCGCCGGGTGAGGGGCTGACAAACCAAACCAGTACCATTTCGCAAAGTGGTTGGCAAAACGAAGCGTTTACAAACCAAGCATATGGTAATGAAGGCATTTCCAGCATCCAACAGATCGGCGATGCCAACCAGGCAACCGTTATTCAAGCAGAAAACGGTGATCGTAGTAGTGCTGGATTTGGGACTCCTGCGAACCAATCGACGATCATTCAGGGTGTCGGGGGCGACGGTGGCGCTTCGCATGAGAACGTAGCAAGCGTAACCCAGATCGCTGACCCCGATGCTGCGGGACCGACGAACGTATCATTGATCACTCAAGACTCCGACGATGCTGTAGGCGCTTCCGTTACCGCAACACTCTACCAAGAAGGTCTGGGCAACGATTCGAACATCTCACAAACCGGAGCGGATAATGAAACAACTGTTTCTCAGTTCGGTTGGAACAATGATTCATTGGTCAATCAAGGTGGGTGGAACAATAACACTATTGTCGGCCAATCCGGCGAAAATAACGTAAGCGATGTCTGGCAGCGAGGCGAGTATAATTCTGCAGCCCTTTGGCAGGAAGGCAACGATAACGGCGCTTGGGTTGAACAAGGCGGTTCCTATAATTCACTCGACTCGACACAGACGGGTGACGGTAACAACGCGACGTTGAGGCAACGCGGATTCAACAACGAAACTGGCGACGCGCTGGGTATTGACAACAATCAAGAAGGGAATGGAAACACGACAACGATCACTCAAAACTCAATTGAAAGCAGTATCGTCAATGCTCAGCTGGGTGACTACCAATCATCGACATTAACTCAGCGTGGCGGCGTCAATAATTCGATCGTGAATGAACAGATTGGCAGCGGTAATGATACGCAGATCTTACAATTCCGTGGTGACAATAATGTTGCTGGAACCTTCCAAAACGGAAGCGACAACACACTTCAAGCTGTACAAGGCGGATGGAGTAACGAGATTGCTTCTATTCAGGTCGGCTCTGGCAACAGCATTCTAATTGGTGACATTAATGATGACGGGCCTGATAACTTCGGTCAAAATGGCACCGACCAGTTAATCGATGTCCTTCAGTACGGTGTCGATAACACCTTCAACGTCGAGTACCAGTTAGGTGACGGCAACGAAATCTACGGCAAGCAGGAAACTGCCTTCAACTTAGCAACCGTTTCACAAGATGGTTGGAACAACGTCGCAGACATCGGCCAAGGTCTGGCAGGTGCATATGCAAATGTTGCGACTGTAACGCAATGGGGCAGCGGCAACGCGGCTACTGTTCAACAGTAAACCCGCAACGACCGAAAGTCGGGAAGAGACTACATCCCCGACTTTCTACGAAGGTTACGTGGTCATTTGCCCCTCCACTTTTCCACCCAAGTGATCGCGTAACTGCGCTTTGTCCATCGGGAGATTACACAATGAAGACGTTTATATTACGATGGATCGTCCTGTCGGTCTTATTAGCCAGTTTTAGTACAGTTCCCTTTGCAGATGCGGCAGACAGCAGTGTCGTCGTTGAGCAAATCGGGGAATACAACACGAGTAATGCTGATTTAGAAGGGGAAGGTAATATATTGGATGTGCAGCAGACTGGCATTTCAAACGCATCTGATATCGGTGTCGTCGGCTCGACAAATGTAGGCACCTCGATTCAACAAGGCCAAGACCAACTGCTCGATATCTTGATCACAGGAAATAATAATCGGTTTTCCGCATCTCAGGTCGGAATAGGTGCAATTACCAGCCATCAAAATTCAATCCTGTTAAAACAGGAAGGAAATAACAACTCTGCCACACATACCCAAATTGGCTCCGGCAATTCTCAAAACCTTGGACAATTGGGCAATGGTAACACTGCTGACCTTCTACAAGACGGCGATGATAATACGCTCATAGTGCAACAGAGTGGCGATTTAAATTCCGCGATTTTGAGCCAGTATGGCGAAACGGCGGCGCCAATAGAAATTTATCAAACCGGCGGCGCTGTAATCGAAATAACGCATACTGCGGGCGGGTCGTGACGGAGCGGAGGTTTACCATGCAATATGTTCGGCGAGGCATTTTGATATTTTTCGGGATTACGCTGAGCGGGTGCCAAAGTACCGAGTCACCTGAGCGCTTTATCAAAACGATACCAACAAAACCAAAGAGTATTATTTCAAAGCCCGCAACGAATGCAATTACAAAACAAGCAGCGAAAAAAGCTCCAAAACCAGCGCCCCAAACTCCCGTCTACATTGATCTCGGTCCAATTGAAACTGTCGCCTTGCCAACGGCTCCAACAAAGCCGCTTACTGAAAAAAAGATATTTAGACCTGCAGTTGAACAGCCTACAGTAAAATTTGGACGGGACATTTCCCCATCTGCCACCGTAACAGCAGAACAGTTGCGAGCCTCTTCAGACAAAGCATCTGATTTGTTGGTAGAGCAACCATCTGAAATATTAAGTGATCGTTGCGATCCAAGCTATTGGGGAGGACAAGCTCCTCCTGCAGATCGTGGCTGCCACATAGTTACCGAGAATGTAGAGTATGGAGATGATCATCCTGCCCTGCTGCCCGGAACTTACATTCGATTGGCTCCAAAGTCTGACCTACAATTAGAGAATGCAGGACAAATTTCTCGTAAAGTAGGCGTGCTCGACACAAGAGTTTCTGATGATGCATTAGGGGCTGTTCTATTGCTGAGACCTGGGCAACAGGGCCAATCTCAGACGGTGCCTAAGGTTGAAGGAATAAACGAGAATGATTCGCTAGACGTTCCTGTCAACATTGAAACTTTGCTTCCTTCCGTGCTGCTATCCGGATCATGAAAATGTAGGGGATGTTTTTAGAAAATTCAGTAGGGGATTGAAAAATGAAACCTAAAGTGTTGGCCGCCTTTACGGCGTTTGGACTATGTGCATCTAACGCCTCGGCAGAAGAAAATCTGACTGCTTGGATCGCAATTGATCAAGAGAATACGTCTATTACTTTGCAGATCTTCGCGGCGCTTGAACTAGGCGAAACTGGGACTTTTCAATTAACGTCACGGAAATTCGGGAAAAGCGGATCAGCCGTCTCACAACAATCTGGACGTATCAAATCAGGAGATGGCAATGTGGCTGGGCCGTTTTCTACTTCGCGATTTTCCCTCCAAAAAGGAGACGAATTAGAAGCTGAACTGGTCGTCACAACATCTAATGGCAGAACGCTGACAGATAAAGTTTCCACTGTTGGCGAATAGTGGGTTTATTCAAATCAACGAGTTTACGCGCTAAACCATGATAGAGCCGAACGGCACAGTTAGTATAACTTTCACAAATTTGGCGCTTACAGGTTCGGTTATCTAATCAGTTCCGCATGTGATGGAGGGTCAGCCCCGCGCCGTGTACATGTGATCGCAGCGGCGCGGCCAGCTTGTGACAACATCTTTTGCAATCTCTCTGACGGAAGAGAATTTATAGCGAAATCGGACCCGCTCAAACTTGCAAGTAGCGACGCTTGAAATGCATCTCCTGCACCCACAGTGTCAACGACTGTAACCTCTGGAGGGGATGCACGTAATAAATCACCACCACGAACAGCAATGATTTCATTCGCACCCCGCGTCAACACAACCATCTTTGGTCCCTCTTTCGCCCAATGGTGAATAACATCAACAGGATCATTATCGGGATAGAGGTGTGTCAGATCTTCGTCACTCACCTTTATCAAAGTCGCAGATTGTCGCAATACATCAATGCGCCGACGCCAAACATTCATATCAGGTTCGATGCCTGGCCGTATGTTCGGATCAAGAGACATGAACCGATTTTCTTTGCGTGAAGCAAGTTCAGCAACCGCATCAGCAACCGGTTCAACGACAATAGAGTACGATCCGAAATGCAGGCCGGTGATCGAGTCGTCCAGTGACGGCAAGTCATTTTTCGTTAAACTACAATCTGCAGAACCTGCGCCGTAGAACGAATACGAAGGTAGTCCAACATCATCGACACCAACTACGCTAAGAGTCGTTCGCCGCTCCGTTCGTATCAGATACTCCGTATCTACGCCTTCAGATTCAAGGACGCTCGCAAGTCTATTTCCGAACAAATCATTCGAAACACCAGTAAGCAATGCGTTGCGAACACCAAGCCGCGCCATTCCCACAGCAACATTAAAAGGTGATCCGCCAACGCGCGCTTTCAGAGTTAGCGAATCCAATCTGTCATCATCGCTCACGAACACATCGAATAGCGCTTCACCGCATATCAAGAACATCAGACTAATTCGCCATTCAAATAGGCTCCGAGGGTACTGCGAACACCATCACGCCACAGCCGGTTCAATGCCACAGAGAAGCTGCTTCTAAATGCATCGTCCTGCCCTAATGAACCAAAAACAGCATCGAGGTTCAGGAACGCGGTAGGATCTTTCCGCGCGTCATGAGCACGATCAGTCAAAATTTTTGCCATTGGATCATCGATTTCTATTTCCCTACCGCTATCGCTTTTTCCAGCACAATATCGACACCAAAACGCAACTTCCAAAGCCAAGCCTTGAATGGATGCCCCGGCTTCGATCCGGTCTGCAATACTAGGGAGTATAAATTTAGGCTGTCTGTTCGATCCATCCTGACAGAGTCGCGGAATCGTATCGCCAATCACACTGTTAGAGAATCGCGTTTCGACGTTTTGAAAATAATCATTGAAATCCACGCCAGAAATTTTTGGAACAGCAGGAATGATCTCTTCATGCACAACTCTTCTAAGAAACTCTCGCACTTGTTGGTCAGCCATCGCATCATGTACGAGATCAATGTCCAACAGTGCCGCCGGATAAGCGAGGGTGGCATGACCTCCATTGAGAATACGCAGTTTCATCAATTCATAGGGGGCAACGTCTGTTACGAACTCGACACCGACAGTTTCGAGAGCTGGCCTCCCGGCAATAAATTTATCTTCTAACACCCATTGTCGAAACGGTTCGCAAACGACGGGGCGCGTGTCTTTGATACCAAAAGTATCCGTCACGAGCTTGCGTTCACGATCACTGGTTGCTGGCGTAATGCAATCGACCATGCCATTCGGGAACGTCACGTTCTTTTTTATCCAAGCGGCTGTTTCGGGTGAAGATGCCTGCGCAAGACCAACCACAGCTTGCCTAGCCGCATGACCATTACCGGGTAAGTTATCGCAGGACATCACCGTGAACGGAGCAAGCCCTGCTTCACGCCGTCTTGAAAGCGCAGCAACGATGATGCCGAATACAGTCTCAGGCGTATCTGGATTTTCTACATCAGCTAAAATATCCGGATGATTGCGATCAAATCCACCATTCGTCGCATCAATATAATAGCCGCCTTCCGTCACTGTCAGAGAAACGATCCGAATTTCAGGTGCGGCCAAAGCATCGATCAATGCTATTGATCCCGGTTCGACAAAGCCGATCATCGAACCGCAAATGCGGGCGGTCAAACCGGCGGGATCAAGTTCAACGACTGTCGTCAGAAAATCTTGTTCAGATAAATCATCGCGCATTACTTTATCAGCAGATCGCACACCTGCGCCGACAATACCCCAATCTTTCGCCCCACCTGCTGAAAAGAGATCATCAAGATAGACCGCTTGATGAGCACGATGAAAATTGCCAACGCCAATATGAATGATGCCCGGAGTCACCGCCGATTGATCGTAATTTGGTTTTGTGACGTTATCGGAAATTTGCGGCAACGTCTCTCTGGAAAGCTTGATCGCCATTAAATCATCCAGTTCCAATAAACGGTGCTTACTAAGGCTCTCAATCTGCCGATTGTTGTTTTCATCTTAAAGCCAGTCCATGCACGTCGAAACGATGCACCCGTGCCCGATCTGGAGTGAGAAACACCGTGTCACCATAGCCAAGCGAAATATCGCCATCAGCGCGAGCTGTTACTTTACCAACCCCTTCGATATCCACATGAACGAAAGTATCAGAACCAAGATGCTCAGAGACACCGACGGTTCCGGTCCAGTCACCGCCCTCAGGTGACAATTTCAGATGCTCGGGCCTGAAACCGATGGTCGTCGCATCAAATTCCTGAGCCGTTGCACCTGACGCAAAGTTCATGGCAGGTGAACCGATAAAGCCAGCAACAAACAGGTTTGCCGGATTGCGATAAAGGTCTAACGGAGAGCCAACCTGCTCGATAACACCTTTTTGCAGAACGACAATCTTATCCGCCATTGTCATTGCTTCAACTTGATCATGCGTGACATAAACCATCGTTGTTTTAAGGCTCTGGTGTAGTTCCGAAATCTCCAACCGCATATTGCCGCGCAATGCTGCGTCTAAATTTGATAACGGTTCATCAAAAAGAAACGCCTCCGGCTCGCGCACGATGGAGCGGCCAATCGCAACACGTTGGCGCTGTCCGCCTGATAGCTGTCCGGGGCGGCGGTCCAGATACTCTGTTAAGTTCAAGACCTGTGCGGCATTTTCAACTTTTTTCTTGATATCCGCTTTTGCGACTCCAGCCATCTTTAATGGAAATGCGATATTTTTTCGAACCGACATATGCGGATAAAGCGCATAGGATTGGAACACCATTGCCAACCCCCGTTTCGCGGGTGGCGTGTTGCTTACATCTTCACCGTCGATCAAGATCGTGCCACCGGAGACGTCTTCCAGCCCTGCAATCAACCGCAACAAAGTCGATTTACCGCACCCGGAAGGGCCAACAAAGACAACAAACTCGCCATCATTGACCTCCAAGTCCAAGGGCGGGATCACTTCGGTCGTACCAAAACTTTTTGCGACCTGTTGAAGAGTGATGCGTCCCATTATTTCACGGCTCCGAATGTAAGGCCGCGCACCAATTGTTTTTGACTGAACCAACCCATAATCAAAATCGGAGCAATGGCCATTGTGGATGCGGCGGAAAGTTTGGCGTAGAACAGGCCTTCAGGACTGGAATAACTTGCGATAAACGCCGTTAAGGGTGCGGCTTTGGCGGCAGTGAGATTGAGAGTCCAGAACGCTTCGTTCCATGCAAGAATGATATTGAGCAAAATGGTCGATGCAATTCCCGGCACAGCCATCGGGGTCAAGACATAGAGAATTTCAGCCTTAAGCGTCGCGCCATCCATACGTGAGGCTTCAAGAATTTCATGCGGAATTTCTTTGAAATATGTATAGAGCATCCAGACGATGATCGGCAGATTGATCAACATCAAGATAACCGTGAGTCCAATTTTCGAATCCAGAATCCCTAACTCGATAAAAATCAGGTAGATCGGATAAAGCACACCGACCGCTGGCAGCATCTTGGTCGATAACATCCATAAAAGAATATCCTTGGTGCGTTTCGATGGAACAAAAGCCATCGACCAAGCCGCCGGTATCGCGATCAAGACGCCGAGTATTGTCGATCCGACAGCGATGATGACCGAGTTTATGAAATGCTTGAAGTAGTCTGAGCGCTCTTGAACTTCAGTGTAATTTTCTAAAGTCCAATCAAAGAAAAGGAAGACAGGCGGATCGGCAATCGCTGTCGCTTCCGTTTTGAAACTCGTCAGGAACGTCCAAAGGATCGGAAAGAAAATCAACAGACCAATCGCCCAAGCGATCACGGTGTTTATTATCTTTCGCTGATTTGTGACGGCGCGAGCCATATTATACTATCCTCACGCATCCAAATTCTTGCCGACGATGCGCATCAAAAAGAGCGCAAGGATATTGGCAAGAATGATTGCATAAACACCGCCTGCCGATCCTAGACCGACGTTCTGACTTTCCAACACGCGCTGATAAATCAGATAGGTCAGTGTTTTCGTTCCAAACGCACCGCCGGTGGTGACAAATATCTCGGCGAAGACAGCCAGCAGGAAAATCGTTTGGATCAAAATCACAATGGTAATCGCACGGCTCAGATGGGGAACAATAATGTGCCAGAACCGCCTGAGCACAGGTGCGCCATCCATCTCAGCGGCTTCCAACTGTTCACTATCCAACGACTGAATCGCGGTCAGCAAAATGAGCGTGGCGAAAGGCAACCATTGCCACGAGACAATCATAACAATTGACGGGAGAGAGGCTTGACTGAGCCATTGCACGGGTTCGGCCCCGAAGAATTTCCACAGATGCGCAAAAAGGCCGTTCACCGGGTCCATGAAGATATTCTTCCAAACGAGCGCCGAAACCGTAGGCATCACGAAGAACGGTGCAATCACCAGAATACGGACAATCCCTTGCCCCCATATCGGTTGATCGAGCAACAAGGCGAGCAATACCCCAAGCACCAAAGTGATGAGCAGAACACTGCCCACGACAATAAGCGTGGTTTGAACACTGGGCCAGAAAGAACTGGAACTGATGAAGCGGACATAATTGTCAAAACCGACAAACCCCAGATCGCCGCCCCTTAGAGGTAAGAACTTTCGAAACGAGAACCACAATGTCATGGCGAGCGGAACCAGCATCCAGACAAGCAGCAAAAATACTGCCGGAGCCATCATTAATCTGGCGGCAGATCGTGACTGCTTGGTCGCCATCGTCTGGAGGTCCTTTGTCGACGGGTGTGAAATGTTTGGAGCATTGGGGAAATGTGAGACGACAAACGCCGCCTCACATCAGGAATGAATCAGCGGTAGCCAGCGGCTTCCATTTCATCGTTCGTCAGAGCCTGCGCTTTAGCCAATGCCTCTGCGACAGTTTGTTGACCCGCGTAAGCTGCCGAGAACTCTTGGCTCACTTCAGTCGCAATACCTGCAAACTCGGGAATGGCTGCAAACTGAACACCGACATACGGGCTAGGATCGACTGTGGAGTTGTTTGGATCAGCCGATAGGATTGACTCTAACGTCATTTTTGCGAACGGAATATCCTTGTAGTTCGGATTTTCGTAAAGCGATGTGCGTGCTCCGGGAGGAACATTCGCCCAGCCTTCTTTACCGGCCACCAAGTCAATGTAACTGTTGGACGTTGCCCATTCGATGAACTCTTTCGCGGCAGCTTCTTTTTGCGTACCGGCAGGAATGGCAAGCGCCCAAGCCCAGAGCCAGTTTGACCGAACGCCCATGCCATTATCGGGTGCAAGAGCAAATCCGACTTTATCAGCTACCGTGCTGTCATCAGGATTTGTGACAAAAGATGCCGCAACAGTGGCATCGATCCACATGCCGCACTTGCCTTGTTGGAACAAGGATAGGTTTTCATTAAAACCGTTGGTCGCATAGCCTGGAGGCCCCGCATCGCTCATCATATTTACGAAGAAATTCAATGTGTCGGACCATTCCCGCGTATCGAATTGCGCGTTCCAGTCTTCATCAAACCAACGTGCGCCGAACGAGTTCGACATTGCCGTAATAAAAGCGCCGCCCTCACCCCAACCCGCTTTTCCGCGTAAGCAAATGCCATTGACTTCTTCGTCGCGATCCGTCATCGCGCGCGCAGCTTTCGCAATAAAGCTCCATGAAGGTGCGCTTGGCATTTCGAGGCCAGCTTTTTTCATTAGGTCTTCACGATACATAATCATCGAAGACTCGCCATAAAAAGGCGCCGCATAGAGCGTGCCATTATAGCTGAGACCGCCCCTCATCGCGGGCAGAATATCGTCAACATTGTAGTCATCGGACAGATCATCCAATGAAACCAACCAACCGTTTTTACCCCAGATCGGCGTTTCATACATGCCAATCGTCATGATATCGAACGCACCCCCTTTGGTGGTGATATCAGTCGTAACGCGCTGACGAAGGACGTTCTCTTCCAGCGTAACCCATTCCACAGTGTGGCCAGTTTTCTCGGTGAAATCATCCGTCAGTTTTTGCATACGGATCATGTCACCGTTGTTCACAGTGGCGATGGTCAGCGATTCAGCGAGGACCGTCGTAGACAATAACGATACCGCAGACGCGCCGAGTACAGTTTTTATGAAGTTCATTTTGTACCTCCCTTTGCTCTTTTGAGCGTTTTCTCATGATTCCGGGCGAAATGGCATGGCTCGCTCTGTAAAGACTAAAATCTCATGATCTCGATGCCATCATTACCCGTCCTTCAATCTCTTCAGCTTGGAATCCTAGGTTCTGTTCCAAAAGATAGCGTGACAGCAATGGCAGGCTGGCTGCCCCCATCGCCCGAGCATCACGACCAATCGTTCCCGCAACAATATGCGGCTCTACAATGCCCCGAAGGTCAATTTTGAGAATTTCCTCCCGTGTTTTCTCGATGAGGCGCGCCCTTACATCGGTCGGAAATCCGCCATCAATCAAAACGGCCTCAAAATCGAATACTGAACATGATGAAGCAATCGCATGGGCGAGGCTGCCCGCCGTTAAACTAATCCACTCATCAAGGTACTCATCGAACCCGTTCCATTCCTCTGCTCCACTAAGGGGGCCATTGGAGTCGATACCTGCTTCAATCAACATTCTTTCCAACACCACGATTGAAGCACAATCAATGAGTTGTTGGCCCCGTACCCCATCTCTACGGATAGGCATTGATCCTAGTGCACCTGCATTTCCACGGTGTCCGGTATGAACCGTATGATTGAGGACAACGCCTCCGCCGATAAAATATCCAACAAAGAAATAGAGGTAGTCCGCAAATTCACGACCTTTCCCAAAGACATGCTCAGCACTACACGCCGCCGTTGCGTCATTTTCGACCGTAACCGGAAGGTCAGAAGATCGTGTGATTTCTGTGGGAAAATCAAAATGCCGCCACGCCTCCATTTCGTCTTTTGGTGCGCTGACTTGATCAAGCCAATTCCAAAGTTCGAACGGCGCAGCTACACCAATTCCCACTACACGCTTATGACGTGCTGGCCCTAGCTTGGAGCCGAGCTTGGCAAGTCCCGTTTTGACAAATTGCATCAGCGGATCTGGTAGCGGATAGCTGTATGCGAAAGTCAGTTTTTGCCGAACATGGCCAACGAAATCCATAAGAATTAATTCTGCACTTCGTCGCCCAATCTTTAAACCAATTGAAAAGACTCCATCGGGGTTCAACGCCATTGGAATCGAGGGTTGGCCAACTTTGCCCCGGACAGGAGCACCGCGTTTCAAGAGACCGTCGTTTTCTAACACGCGCATGATCACTGAAACCGTTTGAGCAGAAAGCCCGCTGCGTCGTGCGATCTCAGCTTTTGAGAGGCTGCCGTGACGACGGATCAGAGACAACACTAACCGCTCATTATGTGCGCGAACACCGGGCTGACTCGCGCCCTTGCTCGGGTCCAAAATTCGCGGCCCGATGCGCTCATCACTCACAGTTGCCAAAGATACCTCCGTTACTGGAGCACAACCTCTGGCACAATCAATTAATAAGTCAATTAGATTTATTAATTGATAAGCTCGTTTAAATAATCTCCAGATCGAGGCCAGCGTGTTTTAGCTAAAGTGACTTGTTGTGGGCATTGAAACGTCCGTTATGCGTTCCGTCTAACGTCTCGTTTTCACGTTGCGAAAGCTAAGGCTTCCCACTGATTCGAAATTCGGTTATCAATGTACATAAATGAGCTTGCGACCAACGCGCGAGCCGCTAATCGAGGGCAGCATGAAGTTTTTTGTCGATACCGCCGTTATCTCGGAAATCGAAGAACTCGCCGCGACCGGGATGGTCGATGGCGTTACAACAAATCCATCCTTAATTCACAAATCAGGCCGTGACTTTAAAGAAGTCATCGCCGAAATTTGCAAACTGATCCCCGGCCCTGTCAGCGCAGAAGTTGCAGCGACTGAATTTGAACAGATGGTCGCCGAAGGCCGCGAACTCGCGAAAATCGCCGCGAATGTTACGATCAAGCTGCCTTTGACATGGGATGGTCTGCGTGCCTGCCGGACGCTGGCGAATGAAGGCCGCATGACTAACGTGACACTGTGCTTTAGCGCAAATCAGGCATTGCTTGCAGCAAAGGCCGGTGCGACATTTATTTCGCCGTTTATTGGCCGTCTTGATGACATGGGCATCAACGGCATGGAGCTGATTCACGAAATCCGTACCATCTATGATAACTATGATTTCCAAACCGAAATTCTCGCCGCATCAATC
Source organism: uncultured Neomegalonema sp. (assembly GCA_937995735.1). GTDB lineage: Bacteria > Pseudomonadota > Alphaproteobacteria > Rhodobacterales > Rhodobacteraceae > JAHDDY01. Next base: position 19,162 of record CALKIZ010000060.1, read on the forward strand.
CGTACTGTGAATCATCTAAAAGATTCCGCACTGGCCGGAGCCGATGTCGCCACCATTCCACCGTCGACACTGAAATCGCTCGCTGGGCATCCGCTGACCGATAAAGGGCTAGCGGCATTCCTTGCGGATTGGGAAAAGACGGGACAAAAGATCCTTTAACAAGCCAACATCACCCGCAAAAGCGGGGATAATACAGAGTCCCGAAAAAATCGGGACCATTGAGAGCAGAGCAGGAGATTCAGGCATGACCCCCGAAGGAACCGCAACTGAGGCGTTGGCCGATACGTCACGACAACACCGGATGACTCGTGCAGATGTACGCAGATATCTGGTTGAAAATCCCGGTATCATTTTGGACGATGATGATTTTGGCCAACAAATCGTTGCCGCCGCCAGCGCCAATCTTGGCGAAAACGTCTATGACATGCAGGGCGCCGTTATGCACCGGATGCGCCGCCGCTTGCGCGCCATTGAGGTCGAGCGCGAAGAAATGATTGATGCGGCAACTGAAAACATGGAGTCGATGAACTCAATCCATGACGCCGTTTTAACGATGCTAGAGGCTCCGACCTTCTCCGAGTTTATCGAAATCGTCGGCGCGCGCTTTGGCGATCTACTGAATGTAGATTCCGTTCGCTTGTGTCTAGAAAGTGAGTTGGCTGAAAATGAACCGCCGGAACAGCAAAGCAATATGCTAAAGGCGATCCATCCTGGCGATGTAGACCGATTTTTCCACGGCATGAACTGGGGCGTGACTTTGCGCGCAGGAGAGCCGGAAACACTGCACCTGCATAGCGATCAGCGCGTCACATCTGAAGCCTTGGTACGCCTCGATTTTGGGGAAGGCACGCGACCCGGCGTATTAGTCTTCGGCGCACTCGACCCTGACCGTTTTCACGACGAACAAGGCGGCGAGTTGCTTGTCTTTCTCGGTGGTGCAATCAGCCGTGTGATGCGCCGCTGGCTCGATGGAGCAGGAATGGCTGCTTGATAGGCTTCTAACAAAACCAGTATGCGCCTCCTCGTGAGGCGCGTACCGCGCCACCAAAAACGTGAGCCGGTTTAAGAGGTGACAATGACCCAAAAAGTGAAGGCCATTGTCATCGGCGGCGGAATTGTCGGGACAAGCGTTCTCTATAGCCTTGCTCAGCGCGGCTGGACCGACACAGTTCTTTTGGAAAAACGCAATCTAACTTCAGGCTCAACATGGCACGCCGCAGGGAATGTCACATTTTTCGGGCATTATACTGCAATCACTGATCTCTATATCAATTCGGTAAAGACTTATCTCGCCGCGTCAGAAGAATCCGGCCACGATATAGGGTTTCATCCAACCGGCAGTCTTCGCCTCGCCAATACCGCCGAGGAGCTGGCGGCCTACAAAAAAATCACCCCAGTATATGAGCGCCTTGATGCCGATTATCGGGTTATCGGTACGGCTGAAATGGCAGAAGTTCATCCTTTGCTTGAGACAAAGGGTCTGCACGGCGCAGCCCATACCCCCGGCGACGGTCATGTTGATCCATCCGGGGCCACACATGCTTTGGCAAAAGCTGCGCGTCAACGGGGCGCACATATCCAAGTGCAAACCCCGGCACTGGCAATCCGGCAAAATGGTCAAGGATGGCAAGTCGAGACCGAGACTGATACATATTATGCCGATCATGTTGTCGTTGCGAGCAGCTTTTGGGCGCGTGAGATGCTCACGCCACTGGGCATCAACCTGCCGGTCTATCCGGTACAGCATCACGAAATCATCACTGGTCCGGTTGCGGCATTGCAAGCGCTCGATTTTGAAGTTCCCGCCGTGCGCGATCCTTATGCTCCTTCCAATACCCGTCAGGAACGGGACGGTTTTCTTTGCGGCGTCTACGAAGCCGACCCACAGTTCTGGTCGACTGACGGCATTCCTCCTGAATTCGCCGAAGAATTACTCATCCCCGATGTCGAACGGCTGGAACCCGAACTGTTGCGCGTGATCGAGCGCATACCGGCCTTCGGAGAAGCGGGCTTTAAGACAGTCAATAACGGCCCCATCGCCTATGCGCCTGACGGGTTGCCTTTGCTCGGACCAGTCAACTCGCATCCCGGTCTTTGGCTAGCCACAGCATTTAACATCGGGATCGGCACGGGCGGCGGTTCCGCCCAATTCCTGTCCGAGTGGATGGTCAATGGCCGCGCGCCTTATGATTTGTCGATGGTTTATCCATCACGCTTTGCGAACAATATCCCGAAAGAAGCAGCCCTTGCCCAAATCCACGTCACCTATGCCAAGGGCTATATCATGCCGGGCGCACCAACATGAGACACGCCCGCACCGCTGATATTCTACTAGATCAATGGCTCTCCTCCCTGATTGCGCGCGGGATGAGCCAATATACGATTGACGGCTATCGCCACGATGTCTCGGTATTCCTTGCCGGATTTGCGAACGACCTCTCGCCTAATAGCAGCGCACATGATGCCGAACCCGACTTACTGCTGCCTTTACAAAATCTGTCTGTTTCCGACTTGTCGCGCGTATCCCCTGCCGATTTACGGAGTTGGATGGCAAAGCTCCGCGTTGATGGTTTGGGTAAAGCCTCCGTTTCACGGGCACTATCCGCATTGAAGACGTTTTACAGCTATGCCGCTGATACCCATGGCGTGAAAGCTGATCCCGTGCGTGCGGCGCGGGGACCGCGTGCGCCAAAACCGTTACCAAGACCGCTCGCCCCTGCCGATGCAATGCTGGTGCTCGACTCTACCGAGTTGACCACAGATAAAGACTGGATTGCTCTGCGTGATACGGCAGCTTTGACGGTGCTCTATGGGTGCGGGTTACGCATATCAGAAGGCTTATCGCTAAAAGGCAAAGACGCGCCGCTTGGCAAGACTTTACGCATTACCGGCAAAGGCGGCAAAGAACGCCAAGTCCCTGTTCTCGAACAAGCGCGCGAGGCAGTGGAGGCGTACCGCGCCGCCTGTCCGTTCACACTAGAAGCCGACAAGCCACTCTTTCGCGGCGCACGAGGCGGTGCATTAAACCCAAGGGTTTTGCGCGGCACGATGATGCAAGTCCGGCTAATGTTGGGCCTTCCGGATGATGCGACCCCACATGCCCTGCGCCACAGCTTTGCGACGCATCTGATGGAGGCGGGAGGCGATTTGCGTGCGATCCAAACATTGCTCGGTCATGCCAGCCTCTCAACGACGCAGCGCTATACCGCAGTCGATGAAGAACGCTTATTGTCGGTCTATGAAAAGGCACATCCGTCAGCGACCGGCGCTTTGAGGGACTAATCTCCCTCCATTATTCCGGTGCTTTCGCTTGCCATGTTTCAATGGCTTCGGCCAATTCTTCCACCTCTTCGCATTCAGCGGGACAAACCGTTTTCAGGCGCGCAAGATTTGCCTTAGCCTTATCGACATCATCGAAAAGCAAAAACAGCTCTCCTTGATACTCCAAAGCACCAAGATGATCAGGGTCAATGCGCAAGGCCCGCGCATAATCCAACCCGCTTCGCTCTAAATCACCCAGATTACGCCTTGCATAACCGAGCAGATTAAAAATATCGGCATTGCCGGGTTGTGTCTCAGCTAACGACATTAATAGAGGAAGCGCTTCCTCAAATTTTTCAGCTTCAATGAATGCCTGCGCGTCCGGCAAGCCTTCCGTCTTCGTCACGGAGGCAGTATTACTCCAGTCGAAATCGACGGGGGCCGCCATTGTGTTAGTCGTCACCAAAAAAGCGAGCACCAAAGAAAACTGCGCCATCATAACCTCACAAAGAGAGTATCGCATACCATTATACACGCCGGAAGACGCCCACTATCTCGATATGCGTGGACCAGCGGAATTGATCGACCGGCAACACGCTTTCCAGTTTGTACCCTCCTGCAACAAGGATTGCAGCATCACGCGCAAAGCTGCTCGGCATACAAGACACGGCAACCACAACCGGTACGGTTGATTGGGCAATCTCGGGAGCTTGGGCCTTTGCCCCCGCACGGGGAGGATCAAAAACAATCGCGTCGAATTTGTGCAACTCATCCGCCAGAATCGGCCTTCGAAAAAGATCACGGGTCACAGCAGCAAGTGTGCGCAGCCCCTCTGCTTGTCGCCATCCGGCGTCAAGCGCGGCAATCATAGCCGCATCACCTTCGACCGCCGTAACCGTCGCGCGCTCGGCGAGCGGAAGCGAAAACGCACCGCAACCGGCGAAAAGGTCAATCACTGTCTTGGCACCGCTCACCGCCTCAATCACTGAATCCCGTAGCATCGTTTCCCCCGTTGCGGATGCCTGCAAAAAGGCCCCCGCTGGCGGAACAACCCAAGCAGAGCCAAACCGCTGAACCGGAGGCCGCGCCTGAACCACCGGCTCCGTGTTCCAGACCAAACGAGCAAGGTTCATGGCTTCTGCAGCTTGTCCCAATGCTTCACGCAACGGAAGGTCTAGTTCTTTGCCATCCATAACAGAGACATCAAGACCGGCATCACTGACTGTCACAGTCACAGATAAAGCGCGTTTACGGGGAGCACCGATCCGCAACAGGTCGGCAAGTTCCGGTAAAGCCTTTAAAATTTCTGGTCGTGCAACTTTGCAATCTGGTACAGGAATAACAGTGTGTGAGCTTGCGCCATAAAACCCGAGCACCGAGGTTTTCTTAGTCCGTTGATACGCCAGCTTCACACGGCGACGGTCGGAAGCCGGAACGGTCTTAGTGTCCACAACCGGCGCATCGATACCCGCCGCGCGCAAAGCCCGAATAATCCCTTCACGTTTCCAGGCCGCGACATCGGCATCGCTACGATCCTGCATAGTGCAGCCACCGCAAGCGCCGAAATGTGGACAGGGCGGAATTATCGTGTCTCGGGTTGCGTTCATCAGACTGTCTATAGGGTCACAGCGGGGTTAAGTCGCACAAAAAGACCGCGAGCCACCTACGCAACACTATCAATAGCGCGCTGGATAGCGGCGATGCGTTTGGGTATGGACGGGTGGTTGGCAAGCCAAGAGATGGGCGCGCCCCGCCCTTTCGACAATGTATCGAGCTTTTCCAACAATGAAATACTCGCCGCAGGATCAAGACCGGATCGTTGCATTAGAGCGACCGCGAACGCATCCGCTTGATATTCATCGGTACGGCTAAGACGCATTTGCAAAAAACGTCCGACCAAGTTTGCTATTTGCCCGCTTAGTCCGCGCAGAGCAGCGGGCAGAAACGCAGAGGCAGCGGCTCGAGCAGCTGTTTCGATCTTCCATGCTTTGCGTCGCCGCGCTTGATGACCCAGCGATAGATGCGCAATTTCATGCGCTATAACGGCGGCAAGTTCTGAGCTTGTTAACATGCCTTCCCGATATTTGTCGATCAGACCACGAGTCAGGAATATTCGGCCATCCGGGGCCGCCAAACAATTGATGGGATCCACATCATAGACATCGACTTGGAGGGCATTATATCCGAGCGCCCCTCGAAACCGCTGAATAGCCTCTAACAACGGTCCTTCGGCGAGACGCTTAGATTTATTGTTAAGATCGCGAAGCATTGCCCGCTCCGACCCCCGCATTTGAAACCATGCATAGGCGATCATTGCGAGGATCGGAGCGAATTTTATGAATATGGCCATGACCTCTAATTTGGAGGTTATTGCCGTCCGATCAAGCGTTCTCGGATATCCAAGACCACAAAACCAACGCCGACTGATATAATTGTCGTCACAAAGGTCATAACAGCCGTAAGCACCTGCAAAGTCACCAATTGCCAGACAGCTGTCAGCAAACCAATCGCCAGCGACACCCATAGAATAATGCCAAAGAACTCGATAATCTTGCTACGGATGCCTGTGGCTTCCAAATCGGCCATGTTCAGCTTCCCGTCACGGTTCGCGTCCATACGCTCACGGGCCGCTTTAACGCCGCTGCTTTCTTCAATTGGCATGTTCGAAACTCCCAAACAATGTAATAACTTTGGAACTATAGCAGCTTACACCGGCGATGTTGAGTCCCTCAACTTCCCATGCCGCGCGCCGAAACCGGCCATACCTCCTCGACCTTACCCTTTCGCACAGCGATAATCTGATCGTGCAAGTTCACGGTTGGGTCACAATGGCCGGGAATCAGCCATAGCTGATCGTTAAGATGCAAACTATTGGCAGGATCTTTAATGACGCCGTGTTCATCAGATGCGTCATTGTAGATGAGATCTTCTCGACCAGAAACGAGAGACAATCCGCAATCTATGCTGGCGGCTTTATGCCCTGCATCGCAAACTGCGCGGCCATCGCCAGCAACAGACATTATAGAGGTCAGCACAAAAAGCGCGTTTTGAAAAGGAAGAGGCGTATCGTCTTTTTGCCTGACCCTCCCGTAATCCGTATCCATGAAAACATAAGAGCCGCATTGTAACTCGTTATAAACGCCCGACCCGGCCTCGAAGGGATGTGTTCCTGTGCCAGCCCCCGCAACAATGTCGCAAGCAAGTCCTGCTTCTTTGAGCATTTCCACTGTTTGCGTTGTTTGTGCGATCACGGCATCGACTGCCGCTTTGCGCTCGGCATGATCATAGATGTGTTGGGCATGGCCCTGATAGGCTTGCAAGCCAACAAAGCGTAAGCCGTCCGCTGCCGCTATTTGTTTCGCAAGGATAACTGCGTCCGCCCCCGGCTTTACACCGCAGCGCCCGTTGCCGACATCAATCTCAACCAAGACTTCCAGCGATACACTGCGGTCCGACATTACCCGCGAAAGAGCCGCGATATTGTCGCTGTCATCGACGCAAATCAGAACGCGCGCCTTTTCGGTCAACGCCGCCACGCGCGCGACCTTGGCTGGCGCGGTGACTTGGTTCGAGATCATGACATCAGTAATACCGCCCGCTACCAATGCTTCGGCCTCGGCGGTCTTTTGAACACAAACACCGCACGCCCCGCCGCGTGTTATCTGCAATTTGGCTACATCGACAGATTTGTGAGTCTTAGCATGAGCACGAAGACGAACACCCGCCCGTTCCACATAGTCACGCATATGATCGAGATTGGCTTCGAACGCATCAAGATCGACAATCAACGCTGGTGTATCTAGCTCCGCGATGGATATGCCCCGTTCGGGAATCACGACTTTATCCTCCAGCGATAATATGAACCGCTTCTCACTTTGCCTTTTACTGTCTGATACAGCCAAACAAAATCAGGGTATTCACAACTCACATCTAAAGGCCCGAAAATCGTTAATCTTGCCGAAGCTAAATCCCAAAAATCGACGTCGACACATCCTCGAGGCTTTCCGTACCGCCTCGATAATATGGTAGTTCTTTGATTCCGCGTGCGATTATCTCATTGTGATCATCAAGTGCCTCAACTTCCCACACATATAGGTGAGCACGCGAATCTGGGCATGGCCCATCATATTTGAATGCACCGAGCGGAATGTCAGCACCCGTGTAACTGATTGTGCCGCCGCCGTGTTCGAAAGGTTTATTAAATCCGGTGCTACCGCTTGGGTTATAGGCGCGGCGGTTGCGGTCATAGAGGTTAAACTTCAGAAACGCAGTACCTTCTGGTACATCGGTTATCGTAAAGGGCGGTGAATTAATATCGCGGCAGCCATTCGTTTGATCCCAAGTGAAATCAACACCCAAAACTGGAGTATTCGCTGAACTTACTTCAAGCGCAGGGGGCAATGTTGTTTGATTACAAGCAGAAACCACAGCCACGAAACTGAATAGCAACACGCTACGCATCATTATCCTCCAGTTGTCGACATGAACCTCTTTTTCACTTCGCCTTTCACAGTCTGGCGCGAGTAATCAAAATCATGGCCTTTTGGCTTGCGTTTGATGGCTTCGCGGATTGCCGTATGAAGCAATTCATCGCTTTCCGACGCGCGTAAAGGTTGGCGCAGGTCGGCATCATCATCTTGACCCAGACACATATACAGCATTCCGGTGCAGGTAAGGCGCACGCGGTTACAGCTTTCGCAGAAATTATGCGTGAGCGGCGTTATAAAGCCCACACGCTTGCCGGTTTCAGCAACGTTCATATAGCGCGCCGGCCCACCGGTTTTGTGGCCGCTTGGCTGTAATGTCCATTGCGTTTCAAGCTCTTTTTGCACTTCGGTCAGCGGCCAATATTGACCAAGGCGCTCTTGCTCTTCCATCTCGCCCATCGGCATCACTTCGATGAACGTCAGGTCAAGGTCTTCTCGGCCCGCCCAAGCAATCATCTCGTGGACTTCTTTGTCATTGAAGTCTTTGATCGCAACAGCATTGATTTTAACGGCCATCCCCTCGTTTTTCGCCGCCTCAATGCCTCTCAAAACCGCATCAAGTTTGCCCCAGCGCGTCACGCGGCCAAATTTTTCGGCATCCAAGGTGTCTAGCGAGACATTAATCCGCTTAACCCCTGCCGCCGCGAGCGCCGCCGCGTGTTTGGCGAGTTGTGAGCCGTTGGTGGTTAGCGTCAACTCATCCAGCGCACCGGAGTCCAGATGCCTTCCCATGCGTTCAAAAAACCACATGATATTCCGGCGGACGAGTGGCTCACCTCCAGTAATTCGAAGCTTTTTCACACCGAGATCGACGAAAGAGGAACACAAACGGTCAAGCTCTTCCAACGTGAGCAAATCTTTCTTAGGTAGGAAGGTCATGTGCTCAGACATGCAATAGACGCAACGGAAGTCGCAGCGATCCGTAACCGATACGCGCAAATAGTCTATGGTACGCGCAAACGGATCAATCAGCGGTGCTTGGGTCGGTGCAGGTGCGTCCATCATTCGTCCCTCGTCATCTACACTTGAGAGACTAGGCACAAATCAGAGCCGAAGCAACTGACTGCAATGTGATTGACGCAACCTGCAGTAAATTACCCCCGCCACCTTTAAAGGGGCGGGTGTATGCCAATCAGCCAGCCGCAAGCCAAGGCGTCGCGGCATTTCGCTTTGCTTCAAAATCGTCGATTGAAGATTCTTTTTCCATCGTCAGGCCAATATCGTCGAGGCCGTTAAGCAGGCAATGCTTCTTAAAGGCATCGACTTCAAAGGCGATTTCCCCGCCATCCGGCCCTTTGATCGTTTGCGATTCCAGATCAACAGAAAGCGTTGCGTTCGCGCCGCGTTCCGCATCTTCCATCAGCTTATCGACCTGCTCTTGCGGAAGAGCAATGGGCAAAATGCCATTCTTGAAACAGTTATTATAGAAGATATCAGCGAAACTCGGCGCGACCACGCAGCGGATACCGAAATCGAGAATCGCCCAAGGCGCATGTTCGCGGGAAGACCCGCAGCCAAAATTATCCCCTGCAATTAGGATCTTCGCATCGCGGTAAGCAGGTTTATTGAGAACGAATTCAGGGTTTTCCGACCCATCATCCTTATATCGCATTTCTGAGAACAGTGCGACGCCAAGGCCCGTCCGCTGGATCGTTTTCAGGTACTGTTTTGGAATGATCATGTCCGTGTCGACATTGATCTGATGCATCGGCGCAGCAACGCCCTCGAGCTTATCAAATTTTTCCATGATCGCGGCCTTTCATGCTTTGGTTTCGTAAATCACGACCAGCGATGTTGTGCAAGCATGAGGCTATGTCCTTCCCTACGCCATAGCGCGGCGCTCGATCAGCTTTGCATAGATCGACGCGCCGACGGGCAGAATGCTCTCATCCAGATAAAACGCATCATTATGAAGCGGGATTGTGCCTTCATGTCCGACTGTGCAATACGCACCGGGGACAACGCGCAGCATATCGGAGAAATCCTCTGACCCCATTCTGACGGTTTCAGTCACAGTCGCATTTTCGCTGCCAACAATCTCGCCCGCCGCCTCCAGCATCACATCACTCAACGCGGGATCATTCACCAGCACATCAAAGATTTCGCGATTATCGAATTCAATTTCGACTCCGTAAGCCGAAGCAATCCCTGCGCAGAGTTCACGGACCCTTTGTCGCACCACATCTGCGGTTTCGAGGTCAAAATACCGCATCGTGCCGCTGATCGTGCAATCAGAAGGGATCACGTTATAAGCGGACCCCGCATGGACTTGCGTCACCGACAGCACAATCGGCTCGGTCGGTTTGATATTTCGGCTCACGATGGTCTGTAATTGCGCCACGAGAGACACAGCAATCACAATCGGGTCTTTCGAAGCTTGTGGCATCGCGGCGTGAGAGCCGAAGGCCCGCACATGAATGTCAAAGAAATCCGCACCCGCCATCGCCTGCCCCGGTTTTACGCCGACATGCCCAGGTGCTCCGTTCGGGTTATTATGCATCCCGTAAATCTCATCACAGGGAAAGCGGGTGAAGAGATCATCGGCCAGCATCGCCCGCGCACCGCCTAATCCCTCTTCAGCTGGCTGGAAGATAAACACCGCCGTCCCGTCAAAGTCTCGCGTTTCCGCCAAATACCGCGCGGCCCCGAGCAACATCGTTGTGTGAGCGTCATGGCCGCAGGCGTGCATAACTCCCGGCGTTTTCGAGGCAAATGGCAGATTGGAACGTTCATCAATCGGCAGGGCATCCATATCAGCCCGCAAGCCGATTGTTTTTCCCCCGCCTTTGCCGCGCAATAACCCGACCACTCCGGTTTTTCCAATCCCGGTATGAACTTCGATTCCCCACTCCGTGAGCAACCGCGCAACAATGCCAGAGGTCCGCACCTCCTCCATGCCAAGTTCAGGATGTTCGTGAAAGTCGCGCCGGATTGCAGTCAACTCATCCGCAAAATCAGCAATACGATCAATGATAGGCATCAAAATCCCCCGGACAATTCATTCAGCCAAGTTTAATCGTCATCCAACATATCCAGTACAGTGTTGCGGTCAGCCGATTTCATCCTGTTAAACGCGATTTGCGCTTGTTTCAGGTCTTGTGAAAACCCCCGTTCTGCAGCGTTGGTCAGTGCTTTTGTTGTTGGGTGATCTGCGCCAAGAATGAAGGAGACAGGTTTGACCAGTCGGCCCATGGTTTCCTGATCAAGTGCTGTTTCGTCCATTACGTTAATCCATCCCCGATCAATTCCATTTCATACTGAACGTGAAGGGTGGCGGCAGCAATGGTCAATTCCTTACCGAAACAAAGTAAAATTAAACCCAAACACTGTTCGCATTGAACAATCCCATTCTGCGCCCGTGTAAAACCTGAAGTTTAGTCCATCACAGAGCGTAAATTTAACAGTTACAAACGGGCATCTGCTCAACACGCCTTGAAAGCAGGAATACAAAAAGCCATTTTAATCATAAGCCAGTATGGGCGTCGGGACGTGCTTGATATAAGAAGGCGGTCCGGCACAGCTTTTGAGGACTCTTAATGTCAGACGTGAATAATCCCGAGGCGGCAGTTTATCCAGTTTTGCCCCTCCGCGACATCGTAGTTTTTCCTGATCTTATTGCCCCTTTGTTCGTGGGACGTGAGAAATCTGTACGCGCGCTCGAAGACGTGATGAACAATGATCGCCAGATCCTTCTTGTGACGCAAAAAGATGCGGGAGAAGACGACCCCGGCCCGAAAGATATTTTTCAAGTCGGCGTAGTTGCATCGGTTCTACAACTGTTAAAGTTGCCGGACGGCACAGTTAAAGTGCTGGTCGAGGGAAAACAACGCGCCCAGATCACCTCGTTTGTTGAAAACGACTCGTTTTTCGAGGCGACGGCTGCGCCGATTGTTGAAACTCAAGGCGATGAGGATACGGCTCAGGCTCTGATCCGCACAGTCACCAAAGAGTTCGAGAAATATATCAAACTCAACAAAAACATCCCTCAGGAAGCACTCGCTGCCATCAATCAAATCGACGAACCCGGAAAGCTGGCGGATACTGTCGCGCATCACCTCGCAGTGAAAATCTCAGAAAAGCAGGAATTGCTCGAAGAGTTTGAGGTCACCAAACGTCTCGAAAAAATGTTTGGCCTCATGCAAGGCGAAATTTCCGTTCTGGCTGTCGAGAAAAAGATTAAATCCCGCGTCAAACGCCAGATGGAAAAAACCCAGCGCGAATATTACCTCAACGAGCAAATGAAGGCGATCCAGCGCGAGCTTGGTGAGGGTGAGGACGGCAAAGACGAGATGGGCGAATTAGAATCGCGCATCAACGAAACCAAACTTTCGAAAGAAGCCAAAGAAAAGGCCGAAGCAGAGCTTAAAAAGCTGCGCAACATGTCTCCAATGTCTGCGGAGTCAACTGTCGTGCGTAACTATCTGGATTGGATGCTATCAATCCCTTGGGGTAAAAAATCACGCCTCAAAAAAGATTTGAACGCTGCGCAAGACATCCTTGATGCCGATCACTACGGTCTTGAAAAGGTCAAAGAGCGCATCGTCGAGTATCTTGCGGTGCAACAGCGCCAGCAGAAAATGAAGGGGCCGATCCTTTGTCTTGTCGGTCCTCCGGGCGTAGGTAAAACCTCGCTGGGCAAATCTGTCGCCAAAGCCACTGGCCGCGAGTTCATCCGAATCTCGCTTGGCGGCGTGCGCGATGAAGCCGAAATTCGCGGCCATCGCCGCACATATATCGGGTCGATGCCAGGCAAGATCATCCAGTCTATGAAAAAGGCGAAAACGACAAACCCTATTATCCTGCTCGATGAGATCGACAAGATGGGTCAGGATTTCCGGGGTGACCCCGCGTCCGCGATGCTTGAGGTCTTGGACCCTGAGCAGAACTCAGCTTTTGCTGATCACTATCTCGAAGTCGATTACGATCTATCGAACGTGATGTTCTTAACAACAGCAAACTCCATGAACATGCCGCGCCCGTTGCTGGATCGCATGGAGGTCATCACACTGTCTGGCTATACCGAAGAAGAAAAAGTCCAGATCGCTAAACGTCACTTGGTTGATAAGCAACGAGAAGGCCACGGCCTCAAGGACGGAGAATTCTCAATCAGCGATACTGCCTTGTTAGAGCTGACTCGCACATACACACGCGAAGCGGGTGTCCGAAACCTAGAGCGCGAAATCGCCAAGCTCGCACGCAAATCAGTGACAAAGATCATTAAAGACAAAGCAAAATCAGTAAAAATCACGCCCAAAATGCTCGACGACCTTCTAGGGCCGAAAAAGTTTCGCTTCGGTTTGGCGGAAGAGAAAAACGAGATTGGCGTTGTTACCGGTCTCGCATGGACCGAGGTTGGTGGCGACCTGCTTTCCATCGAGGCGCTTAAACTGCCTGGTAAAGGACGCATGAAGACGACAGGCAAATTAGGCGATGTTATGAAAGAATCAATCGACGCTGCTTCGTCGTTTGTGCGCTCAAAAGCTCCTGATTTCGGTGTGAAACCACCACAATTTGAAAAACTTGATATTCATGTTCATGTACCGGATGGCGCGACTCCGAAGGACGGTCCATCGGCTGGTATCGGCATGGTAACCAGCATCGTTTCAGTGCTCACTGACATCCCTGTTCACAAAGATATCGCTATGACTGGCGAAGTCTCATTACGGGGCAAAGTCCTACCGATTGGCGGATTGAAAGAAAAGCTGCTTGCCGCCCTTCGTGGAGGGATCAAAACAGTTTTAATCCCCCAAGAAAATGAAAAAGATCTCAGAGAGATGCCTGATAGTATTAAGAAAGGGTTGGAAATTATTCCTGTGTCAGAAGTGGAGGAAGTTTTAGCGCGCGCTCTGATACGCAAGCCTGAAGCAATTAAATGGACAGATGCGGATCAGGAAGCCGCTGAAGCCCAGTTTGCAATACCACCTACTGCGCACCCCGGAACAGGTGTCACCGGGTACAACGCCTAGATGTATCACACCTTCAACCAGCAAGCGCAGAAAAGACTCATACGAGGGAAAGTGTACCCTTGTATGTTTTTTTCTTTTGACACTTCGTGAGGGTTTCCTAAGTTCCAGCGCACACAAATGACTTACGAGGGAATGTCAGTGAACAAGAAAGAACTCGCCGCAGCAGTGGCCGGCAAAACCGATATGACGAATGCAGCTGCGGCAGACGCCGTTGAAGCGGTTTTCGATGTCATTACGGAATCGTTGAAGAAAAAGGACGACGTGAAGCTGCTTGGCTTCGGGACGTTCACGGTAACCCGACGGGCCGCCAGTGAGGGCCGCAATCCGCAAACGGGTGAAAAAATTAAAATCAAAGCCTCAAATCAGGCCAAATTCAAGGTTGGCAAAGGTCTGAAAGAAGCAATCAACTAAGCCAATATGTGGGTGCTCTGACCAAACAGACCCCATAAAACCAGTACAAACAATGCGCGGAAAATCAATAAACATTGTCAGGTTAGCACCTTAACCTAGCTGACGATCCGCGCATTGCATTATACTTTATTTGCCCGCATTAAAAAAACATCATTTTATCGACTCCATAAAAAATGCAGGCAAAAATCTTGAGTGTTTTTGTTGATCATCGGTCAATAAAAGAGTTATAGACTTATTTCAGTCGGAGGGTACACGCGCCTGACGCTGAATTTGGGGGCGGTTAGCTCAGTTGGTAGAGCATCTCGTTTACACCGAGAGGGTCGGGAGTTCGAGCCTCTCACCGCCCACCAGAAAAAAGCCCCACGCATTGCGTGGGGCTTTTTTGTATTTTATGTAGCTTTTGAGTATACCGTATCACGCGATTTCATGCGCAACCATACCCTTTAATCAGGAATTCGCCATTCGCTTGTTGTTCAAACTCGACCTGACCAGCAGGGCTTAAACCTTCTGGGCACACTTTCTGAGCTTCTTCAAAGCAGGCTTGTTGCTCAGGTGAACCACTCAACACAGGCGTGGGACAAAAATGTCCCGTAGAGAACGGATTCAGCGGTGATGGAACGGACCCACTGCCATAGCTATTAACCTGAACATTTCCAACGCCGGTGCTGTTATATACAGGATCGCCATTTACAAACGTGGCAGCATCATCACTCCCTCCACAACTTGCAAGGAGCATTAGGCAAGAAAAGATTGTGATCGGCTTCATGGGAATTCTCCGTGAAGTGAATGTATGTCATTCAATTAGACGTCGTACAGTTTCTCAGGATTAAAGTGAAAGACGATGAACAGCGGGTAAACAAACACTCATATGGATGGGTCTACAAGCCAATTTCGTGCTTATTCTTTTCCTCTTTCGCATCAAACATGACGCAGGGAGACTGTGCCCAGAGATCATATAAGCTTTTCTTGCAGTGCAGCACGATTAATGTTGCGATGCAGCATAAAATCGTTAATTTGGTTTTTAGCGGCGTTGATCTCATCCTCCCAGATGCAACGCCTAAACTGATACCCTCGTCTGCATGTCAGGCGAGGGTTTTTTCTTATGGGTCAACGAAATACTTCAGCGACGCGATCTTTAGCGGAAAGCATAATCTAAGATTCAATATGACCCCGACACAGTTTTAACCGTCGCCATTCACAACATGGTTCGCACTGTGAACGACAGCCGCACCTGCACGTAAAGCTGCGGCGACATATGTTGCCTCAGCCAATTCCGCATCCGTTGCTCCGGCATTACGAGCCGCTTCTGTATGGATAATCAAACAGTATTCACATTGTGTCGTCAGAGCGACCGCAACAGCGATCAGTTCCTTGGTCTTCTTATCAAGCGCTCCATCACCCATGACGACAGCATCGAAAGCACCAAATGCTTTCATCATTTCCGGGTTAACTTTCGATAGCGGGCCGAGCTTTGCGAGTTCATCACTAGCGGACATAGGGGTATTCTCCTCTTTGGTAGGGGTTATGAACGAAAGGTACTTGTAGCTTGAAATCAGCTTTTCTAAAGACGGCATTCCAAAGAAACACGAAGCATTACTCCTTAGAGGCATCAAGCCGCTTTTTCAGAGCATCAACTGTGTCGAACAGTCTTGGCAACCGCCTCATCGCCATGATACTGCGTAGTGCTTCATCCCGTTTTACGGCGGGAACCCCCATCATAATATTGCGAGACGGAATATTGGTTGCCACGGCGGAGGCGGCTCCGACCAAAACATCCGACCCGATGGTTATGTGATCGGCTACTCCGACTTTTCCACCAAGCACAACCCGGTCCCCGATAACGGCACTACCTGCAATCCCAACTTGAGCGCAAAGCATACAGGTTTCACCAATTTGCACGTTGTGACCAATCTGGACTTGATTATCGAGCTTGGTTCCATTGCCGACCCGCGTATCTGTCAGCGTTCCCCGATCAATTGTCGTGCAAGCGCCGATCTCAACATCATCGCCCAGTGCCACTGCGCCCAACGAGTGAATACGAACCAACGATGTATTTTGAATATCCGAGGTCGAGCCACCACTTGCTTTTGCCGCTTCGACCGCACCCATTTGAGGCGTGACAAACGAGAAACCGTCCGCACCAATCACAGCGTTTGGGTGAATAATCACACGCGCACCAAGGGCTACACGCTCGCCAATACGCACACCGGGATGAATTAACGCATCATCGCCAATACGCGCGTTTGCTCCGACAGAAACATGCGGCAGGATACGGGATCCGGCTCCCACTGAAGCCCGCGCACCGATATAAGCGAACGGACCAACCGCCACACCCTCACCAAGCTGTGCTGTCGGATCAACGAAAGCACTGGGATGGATGCCTGCCCTAAGATCAATTTCATGCGCGAAAGCAAATGTCACTCCAGACAAGGCATAGCGGGGGCGTCCGACGAAAATCGCGGCCTTTAACCCTAAAGCCTGCCAATCAGTTCCTTCAGCCAGAACAGCGGCTTTAGCGTCTTTCAGCTTGGCAACAAATTCCGGCGATGTCGCGACTGCAACCGCACCGGATTGATGTGCATCGTCAGGATGAACTGGATGGGAAATAACGAGGGAGCCATCACCTTCGAAGGTGGCGTCAAGCGCTCTCGCTAGAGTCTCAATGGTGAGATTTGGCATAGTTCTGTCCAACAATTGCATCACAGCTTATGCAGGACAAATACCCCGCTTTGGCGGGGTATAACAGGTCAATCCGTCAAAGCCCGCTGGTCTGACGTTCTTCAACATCCGCATGAAGCGCTCTGGCCAGCGCTTCGTCCCGGCCATACACGTCTTCGCGGAAATGCAGCGTTCCTGCATGATCAACCCATGATGTCAGGTACATGAGGTGGACAGGAATCGGACGTTCAAGAGAAACCTCGGTTTCTTCACCGGTCGCCAAAATATTTTCAATCATCGCGCCGGGGTCTGCTGACTGGTCGGAAAGTAACAACCAAGCCAATGCGAAGGGTCGTTCAACACGAACGCACCCATGAGAGTGCGCGCGCATCTCGTTAGAGAATAAGTGCTTGGATGGCGTGTCATGCAAATAGATATTATGCCCGTTCGGGAACATAAACTTCACATTACCCAACGCATTACCCGGTCCCGGCTTTTGAACCACACCATAATGATCACCGAATATCTCGGGCGTCATTTGTTCCCAGTTCACATCGGTTAAGGGATCAATTTTCTTTCCCCGCCGGAACAGAATCATATTCTGTTTTTCAAAGAATTTAGGGTCAGCTTTTGCCTCGGGCAAAAACTCGCGCGACACAATGCTCTTAGGCACATTCCAACGCGGATTCAGCACAAGATAGCTCATCGAGCGGGAAAATTCCGGTGTCTGCAAACGGCGCTCAGATTTACCGATCACAACACGCGCCTCGTGTAGCGGCACATCATCATCGTCGTAGACTGTCATCCGGTAAGCCGGTTGGTTGACTTCGATACGGCGGCCAAGGCGCTGGTTTGTGCGCCAGCGCAACCGTTCCAAGTTCAGCATCACTTGGGCAATACGGCGTGTGACAGGCTGGTTAAGGGCGCGCAACGTCGCTGGTCCGGCAATACCATCGGCATTCAACCCGTGACGATCTTGAAATTTTGCCACTGCACCCTGAAGGCGCTCATCATATGTCGATACTTGTGACGAGGCTTCCGACATCAGCTCCGGCTCTGGTGGAAGGTCACCCATTGCAATCAAGCGGCGACGCAGGATATCTGCCGTAACCGATGTTTCTCCGGGTTTAAGTCCTTTGCCGGGAACGGTTGGACCCCAGCCACCTGAGCTTGCCTGAATTGTCAGACGGCCTAACGCATCACGCAGTTTGCGATAGCGCGCATTTTTAGGAACAATCCGCTCTAATACAGACGGAACATCATTGATCTGAGCCAGTTCACGCAACATCCGCAGCGGATCAGGACGCGCTGGATCAACATGCACTTTAAGATCAAGCGCTTCCGGATCAGCAGCCCCCGCCCTCAGATCGTCAAGATAAAGCAAAAAGGCCGAAGAGAGCGCCCGTTCAATGCGCGCCCGCTCGTCAAAACTCGTGTCAGTCGATAATGCGCCGACTTCGACCGACAGTCGGTCATACTTATACCGCGCAGGGGATAACCCATGAGACGACGATGCAGCGAGAGCAGATAGCAAATGGTCAGCATTCGTAAGACCATCGGCAGGCGTAAGCCAAAATGGTTGGAGGCCACGCTCATTATAAAAAATCTCAATAGCTTCAGCAGCACGGGGGTGCTCTGCAGCAACAGGGCGAGCATCTTCGGGTATTTCACGGGCTTCAACAGCAGAAGTCACTGTAAAAACAGCGGCCAAAGAAAAAAAGAAAGCACAAGACGCTAATTTTAAACCGTACATTAAATCTGTCTTTGGAGGTTTTACGGCATACTCAATACCAAGAGCGGGTCGGTGTTTGGGGGCAAACGCCGGTAATTCGCCACAGGCTTTATAATCGGGGTTTTCAACTGTGTTCAGCAATGGTGCTCTCCATTCCGATCTATCGCGACGTGCGGCACTTGCCGGCGCCATGTCTTTTGCGCTTACAGCAGCATTATCGCCGAACCGTGTCTGGGCTGCTGCCCCGAACGCCTTGCGGCGCATTAATATCTACAGCCCGCGCACGGATGAGCGCCTCGATGCTATATACTATGTTAAAGGACGTTATGTCCCGCAAGTAATGCAAAGTCTTAACAAAATTTTAAGAGACGTAAGGACGCAGGAACAAAGTCAAATGGACCCGCGTTTAATTGATATTTTGTCGGCAGCGCAGAGCCTCATCGGGTATGATCGCCCCTTCTCGGTGATCTCCGGATACCGGTCCCAACGCACCAATGACATGCTGCGCCGAAACAGCAATGGCGTTGCCAAAAAATCTTATCATGTCAAAGGGATGGCTGCTGACCTCCGCATGGAAGGCGTTGATGTTTCAACCCTTCAACGGGCAGGACAACATATCGGTGCGGGTGGTGTTGGCATCTACACAAACTCAAACTTTGTACACTTAGATAGCGGCCCGGTTCGGAGCTGGGGTAGCTAATTTTAGTGACGCCGGATCGCAACGCAGTATCGAAGATGTGAAGTTTCTGTAAACATCAGAACACGTCATATAACGCAAAACGGCCCCCGCACACAGTACGAGAGCCGTTTCAAATCACTTCGCGCTAAGCGCGATACGATTAGAAGCTGTAGCCGAATCTGGCTGAAAGCGCGAAGACGTCCGCGTCGCCAAAGTCCGATGAGGTAGCAAGACCTGCTGCTGTGGCAGGAGCCAAAGCAGGCGATTGAACACCGGAGATACCAAAGAGCCGACGGTATTCGCCACCCAATGTCAGCTTCAAACCCTCGGTTGGCTCAATGACAACACCGCCGCCAATGCTGAAACCACCATCGGTAGTTTTGAACAAGCTGATTTCTTCATCGCCTTGTTCTTCATAACTGCCGGTGACAAAAGCCGCGAGTTTATCATTGATCTTCTGAGCCACGGTCAGACGATAAGTAACCGTGTTATCGGTATATTCAACAACGGGTTGACCGAATGTCCCTGCAAATGCTGGGGGGTTAAAATCAACACCTTCCCAATTAACCCAACGGATGTTCGCTCTCACAAGAGTTGAAGTGGTAATCGGTGCCTGCAAATCCACATTGATGGATTGTGGTGTTGTGACTTGAAATTCACCAGGAATAGAATTGCTGCCGACACCGCCAAGAGCCGGAACGAATTGAGAAAACGTCTCTACAGAGTCAAAGTCATGCTCGACTTCCGAGTTATAAGTTACAGCCGCACGAATCTTATACTTTGGGATTTCCGCTGCAAAACCAGCCACAAACCCAACATCATATTCTTGCACGTCAATTTCAAAAGCCGGTACATTACCCGCTGCAATCGGTCCCGGCGGAACAGCGGGGTTCAAAGGATTCGGTCCTGGCTCACGCGCAAACTGAGCTTGCAAATCGACCCGACTTGCTTGCAGGCGAGGGCCGCCATACACGCTGAAATTCTCATTGAACTTAAAACGTCCTATTGCAGTAAGCGTTTCAGCTTCAACACGGGCACTCGTACCCTCAAAGAGACCCTGATTGTAAGTCGTTTCTCTCAAAAACGGCGTATCATAGATAAGCGCTGCGGAAATCCGATCCGTAAAATCAGTTTTCGCGCCCAAGGTGAAAAATGGCGTATTGTCGGCGGTATTTCCAGTAGCCCCAGATATGCTCGGAGACAAAAGCGAGGGTGTATCCCCTTCAAGATCAGGAATAACGATGCCAACCCTGCCTTCGATGTAGTTGCCTTCTTCGAAAATGATGTCGATTGGTTGACCACTCAGGTCAAACCCCCCAGCATAAGAAACCGACGGAGCCAGCGCTACAGCGGCGGCGAATGCCAACGTTTTTGTATTCTTCATGGATGCCCTCCTGATCACCGAGCCACTCTCGGAAAGGAGAGCGCATTACAATTAATCATCATCCAAACGTTAACAGAGTGTGAGTGCCATAGTAACGTTGCGGTAACTTCCTTCAAAAAGGCACGTTTTGCTGAGACTGTGAGCAATTCCGCAACGCTTTGGCGGCAAAATTCACGTTATTAGCATAAAGTGAATTTGAATTCTCGGATAAGTTTTACAGTGTCCACCTCTTTAAGTGATTTTACCAAAACTCCGATCATAGAATCGCAACCAATTCTCACCCATCACGCCCGCAGTTTCCTCTGCAGAAAACCCGACTGCTCGCAATCCCGCAGCTATATTTCCAAAATCCCGATTGTCCTGAAACCAACTCGGCATCGGAGGAAATCCGGCATCACTCGCCGACCCTTCTCCGTAATCAATTTCTTTCGACCAGCGGCCAACGCGCATCCATTCAACAACGCTATCCGGTTGGTCCTGGCAAAGATCTGACCCTAACCCGATTTGTGTTGCGCCCACAAGCTCGGCGGTTTTGGCAACCATCTCGCAAAAGCTCTCAAGGGTGCAGTCGGTCTTGTCCTTCAAGTGGTGCGGATAAAAAGAGAAACCGAGCATTCCACCTGATGCTGCCAGTTCTTTCAGAACCGTGTCAGACTTATTACGCAAAGCCGGATGCCAGAACGCGGGATTTGCGTGTGTGATGGCAATGGGCCGTTCGGAAATTTCGATAGCTTCCAATGTCGAACGATCCGCTGAATGGCTCATATCAACAACGAGGCCAACACGGTTCATCTCTTTGATAACCTGCTTGCCCATCCGTGTGATGCCGGGGTCTTCTGCCTCATAGCATCCCGTCGCCAACAGCGATTGGTTATTGTAACTGAGCTGCATAAACCGTGCGCCAAGGGTATGGCAGATTTCGACAAGCCCGATGTCATCCTCTATCGGCGAAGGGTTCTGAAACCCGAAAATAATCGCCGTGCGCCCATCGCGCTTTGCCGCGCGCACATCATCACCCGTGCGGGCTTGGCAAATCAGATCGGGGTATCGTTCGAACCATCGGTTCCATTGCTCGAAATTCGCGACCGTTTCGCGAAACATCTCATGATAGGCAATGGTGACATGCACAGCATCAACGCCGCCTTCGCGCATCTGGCGGAAGATTTTCTCTGACCAATTCGCGTATTGGAGATTGTCGATTAAGTGCATTGCGGAGCCTCCGAGGTTTCTCGAATTGTTCGCACGGAGAACCAAGGATGCAAAGCCCTAACACGTCATAAACTAGCGCTTATCAGACAAAATCTATGTGCTTATTCAGCGGCAATTCGCGGATACGTTGTCCGGTTGCCGCAAAAATTGCATTGGCAAGCGCCGCAGGTGCGGGCGGGGTTCCCGGTTCGCCGATCCCGGTAATCCGGTCTCCATTTTCAAGAATACGGACCGCAATCTCTGGCGTCTGATTGATCCGCAACCCGTCATAATCATGAAAATTGGTTTGCTGCACTTCGCCGTCCTCAAGGGTAATCTCCCCCTGAATCGCGGCGGTAAGGCCATATATAAGCCCCGAGGAAAGCTGCGCTTCGAGAATGCCGGGATCAAGCGCCGTTCCTACATCGGCGGCAATCCATGCTTTATCAACTTTCAAGCCATCTTCGGTCATTGATACTTCAATCACTTCGGCGGTCGGCACATTGAATGAGAGGGTAAAGGCAACGCCGCGCCCTTTACCCGACGCAAGCGGACTGCCCCAATCAGACATCTCACCAACGGCCTCAAGCACTTTGCGAGAGACATCGTGGTTTATAAGTTTCAGGCGCATTTCCAGCGGATCGGTTTCGGCGGCATGGGCCAGCTCATCCATAAAACTTTCGTGGAAAAAGCCGTTATACGATGCGCCGACCGAGCGCCAAAAGCTGATCGGGATTGAGGGAGGCGAGCGATACCCCGTGATCCGGTAATTTGGAATTGCATAAGGTTGACCATAGGCGCCATCGACAATCAGTTTGTCAGGACCAACTGTCGGCAACCCCATGCGCCCACTCACCGATTCCACAATAGAGGGGCTGGCGATCTTTCCGTCATAAGCTGTCGGCATACCGTTTTCGACAGCGCCACGGAATCGCGCAATGGCCGGAGGACGGTAGAGGTCGTGACACATATCCTCTTCACGAGACCACGTGACTTTGACGGGTTTGCCTTCCGTATGCTTTGCGACTTGAACAGCATATTGGATGAAATCGAGTTCAGTTTTTCGGCCAAATCCACCACCAAGATAAGGCGTGTGGACCGCGACCTGTTCGGCATCAATTCCTGCAATAGCCGCCCCGTCTGCCTTCGCTTTGGTCGGAAACTGATTACCCGCCCAAATGTCGAGTTTACCGTCCCGCAGCCACGCAACAGCATTCATCGGCTCCATCGTTGCATGAGCAAGGATCGGCACGCGGTATTCGGCTTGGACAGGCACCGCCCCGTCCAAGGCTGCATCTATATCTCCAAGATCAGTGAAGCGATTATCGCGATGTCCCTCGTCAAAAGATGTCTCAATTGCATCAAAGATAGCTTTTGTCGATGGTGGATAAGGCGCGTCCGCCCATGTGCATTCAACCGCTTTCGCGGCTTCAAAAGCGCGCCATGTGTTATCCGCGATCACCGCAACGCCGCCGCCAATATCTATCGTTTTGATATATCCGCGCATTTCTCGTGCAACACTGTCATCATAGGCAGTCATGGCTCCGCCAAGACGCGGATTCATTTTGACAGTAGCGTAAAGCATCTCCGGCAACCGGACATCAATGCTGTATTCCGCTGTGCCGGTTGACTTTGCGACCACATCGACACGGGGCATTGATTTACCAAGATAGCGCCATTCGGATTGCGGCTTGAGCGGAGGGTCGGTTGGTGGTTCGATTCCTGCCGCCGCGACAGCAAGACTCTCATAACTATGCCGCTCGCCCGTCGGGGTAATCACCGCACCATCTTTTGTTTTTAAAGAACTCACATCAACACCCAGTTTTTGTGCAGCAGCCTCGATCAAAACGAGCCGTGCCGCTGCCCCGGCCTTTCGCATTTTCTCATAGCCGTCAGGCGTGGTCGATGAACCTCCTGTTGTTTGCATTCCGAGCAGCTTTGCCGGGATCGCTACAGAGGCGCGCGCAGTCTCCGCCAACCAACCTCGATCTGTCGGCGCGAAAGGAAGGCCATCCGCCATAATCGCTTCGTTAAAATAAGCGGAACTGGCCGGGCCATGTTCGACTTTGATCGCCTCAAACGCGACATCAAGTTCTTCCGCGACCATTGCGGCGAGTGTTGTATGAACTCCCTGCCCCATCTCGGCGCGCGGCGTGATGATCGTGACTCCGCCCTCGTCGATTTTTACATAGGGCGTCAGCGCCGCAGCGCCCTCACCCAACCCCGCTTTCAGAGGGTTGTCGTAAGGAGTTTTATATTTCCAATACCCGAAAACCACGCCGCCAACGATACCGGCAGATCCGATCAGAAACGTGCGCCGTGCGATTGTCTTGAGCTTTCCCATGTTACGCGCCCCGCAAATTCGCAGCCGCAGATTTTATCGCGGCGCGAATACGAGGGTAAGTCCCACAGCGGCAGAGATTGCCCGACATCGCATCATCAATATCGGCGTCACTCGGATCATTATTCTCGGCAAGAAAAGCGGCGGCATTCATAATTTGACCGGATTGGCAATATCCGCATTGAGCCACTTGATGCTCGACCCACGCGGCCTGAACGGCATTCATAGCGGCGGGCGAACCAAGACCCTCAATGGTGACGACCTCGCCTTCGACATCCCCAACAGGCAAGGAACAAGATCGCTCTGCAATCCCATCAACGTGCACTGTGCAAGCCCCGCACATCGCAATACCGCAGCCGAACTTCGGCCCGGTGATCCCCAATTCATCCCGGAGAACCCAAAGCAACGGCATGTCAGGTTCGACATCGACGTCATGTACTTGCCCATTGACCTTTAATTGCATGTCGCGCCCTTTTCACGGTTCATTCTTAGCGGATATATTGGGATGAACTGTTCAGGTGTCTATATTTTGGTCGTCATCTGGAAATGTTTCGCTTCTCAAAGCAATTTTCATCGCCTGAGCATAAAATGACCGCCATGACGCGCGGCCAGAGAAAAATTTCGGCTTCATCGCGGACAACACGTCGTAAAGACCGTAGTGCTGCCATTCCCAAGTCGCGACAGTCATCCACATCATACGCTTATCGACCTTTGCGCGGATCGCATCAATCTCAGCATCCGTGAGCGAGCCACGCTCTTTCAAGCGTTTGCGGTTCGCGGCCTGATCTTCTGATGAAAGCTCCGTATCCAAAAATGGATCGAGCAAATCGGCCCAGACATCATAGCGGCGCGTAAAGGGAATTCCGTGTTCACGGCAAAAAGTCTTTAAGCTTTCAAGCTCCGTGCGGGAGGCCAACAGCACTTCACCGCCCTTTGTAACAATGGCTGGCGGATACCAGTCGATGATTTCGCTAATATCACCACGCTCCAAAACCCGTGTTTTGCGCGCTGGAAATGGATAACGCGGCAGAGTAACCCTGCCGCGTTCTGTCTCGATCAATACTGAAAGTAAAGATGTCAGCTTTTTGCTTTCTTCGGACGATAATTCGTCTTCTCGGCAATCCGCGCCGACTTACCGCGACGATCACGCAGATAGTAGAGCTTGGCACGGCGGACGCGGCCACGGCGGACAACTTCAATGCCTTCGATGGACGGGCTATAGAGCGGGAACACACGTTCCACGCCTTCACCGTAGGAAATTTTACGAACGGTAAACCCACCGTTGAGAGTCTCGCCACCGGAGCGCGCGATGCAGACGCCTTCATAAGCCTGTGTACGCACACGCTCGCCCTCGCGGACGAAGACATTTACTTTCAGCGTATCACCCGGTTTAAAATCAGGGATCGGGCGTTTAGCGGCCAATTCAGCGCGCTGTTCTTCTTCAAGTTGTTCAATCACGTTCATCGTGATGATCCTTTTAGTCAGCCCACTTCCGGTGAGCATTCTCACCTGCGGGACGGGTTATCGGGTCCGATTGCTCTGCTCCTCCGTGCCGGGTGCTATTCAGTGTCGCCACTGAAGGCCCGCCAGAGATCGGGACGCCGTTCTTTCGTCGTAGCCTCGGATTGAGAGCGCCGCCATTCAGCGACCTTGGCGTGATGGCCGGAGAGGAGAATCTCCGGTATCGCGCGCCCCTCCCATTCCGGGGGTCGTGTATATTGCGGATGCTCCAGCAGCCCCGCAGAAAAACTCTCTTCGACTGTTGATTCCAGAGTGCCAAGCACACCGGGCAACAGCCTTACCACCGCGTCGATCAGAGCCATTGCAGGGATTTCTCCCCCCGTTAGCACTGCGTCACCGACGCTGATTTCTTCGACGTCCCGAGCCTCCAAGACACGTTGGTCGATGCCCTCAAAGCGTCCACAGATCAGTGTGGCCCCTTCGCAAGCTGCCAACCGCGCCACTCGCTCTTGAGTGATAGGCCGACCACGCGCCGAAAAACACAACACCGGCCACTTTTCCCGATCTTTGGGAACCTTAGCCAATGAAGCGTCTATCGCTGCCGCAACCACATCAGGCTTGAGGACCATCCCAGGCCCACCGCCCGCCGGAGTATCATCGACAGAGCGGTGCTTATCGGTTGCAAAACTGCGAATGTCCAGTGTTTCCAGCGACCAAAGCCGTTTTTCACGGGCTTTCCCGATCAGCGACACCCCCAGAGGCCCCGGAAACATCTCAGGGTACAAGGTTAATACCTTCACGCGCCAAATCGGATCAGACTTCGCCCCTGATTCGTCCATCAGAGTCCGAGGCTGGGCGGACGGTTTAATCTGGCGCAAACCATGAGAACGGGACGGATTGGTCATTCTTCTAAAATTTTACTTATATTGTTACGCCTTCGCCAATGACCTTAAGGACTGCGGCTTGACGAAAAATACAACAAAAATACTTCTGTGCAGATGCATTTACATATACCGCATTCATGAGATGAACTCACAAAAAATCCACATGCACACAAAACACCCAGCATCGGTATGTAGTTCAAAAATCTATGAAAAATAACCCTACCGAAACGCACTTTAAAGTATAAACATATCAACTATTGGTTGATTTATTTATTTATTAAATAGAGTACCAATGTTGCTTTAAAATATACTATAACGTGCATAAAACATTACACGTAGCCCTTTGTTTTAAGACTTGATGACTACCTGCACACAAATAAGTAATTTGATACTTTCTGCTCTAGCGTGTATTTCTATTTGGTCGAAATGACACCACTATTAACCAAGAGGCAGACAATATGATTAGAGACTTAGTAGCGCGAGCCAATGCAAATCGCGCTATCAGTGCTGAGATCAGAAGCGCCAACGCAGAAGGCCGTCCAATCGATCAAGCATTGATTGCACAGCTTCGGATTGCGCAAGAAGCAGCTATAGGACGTCAAGTAAATGATGAAGACGCTGCAGAATTTGCAAGCCAGCTTGCAGCACGTTTTGGCGACTTTGAGCCGGTCTCCAATTTACCACAACAGCCTCAACCACAACCCGATCCACAACCTGAACCCGACCCACAGCCCGAACCCGACCCACAGCCTGAACCAGATAATGGAAGTACTTCAATACCGGGTGGTCAGCCACCTGGCTTAAATGAAAACACTATAATCGGAACTGACGCCGGCGGGCGCCTTGTGGGTACTTCTGGTACTGACCGTATTATCGGCTCGGATGGAGATGACACGATTGTAGGCCGTAATGGTGATGATCGACTGTTCGGCAACGATGGAAACGATAACATTTTTGGCGGAGCCGGCGATGACGTTATTGCCGGTGGTGATGGGAATGACCGCTTAGCCGGCGGGAATGGAGATGATATAATTGCCGGCGGCGATGGAAATGACCGTCTAATCGGCGGCAAAGGAGATGATGTACTACAGGGTGGAGCCGACGCAGACCGCTTCATTTTCCGTGATGGCGACGGTAACGACACGGTTGCAGATTTCGAAAACGATATTGACCTCATCGTGTTGAGGAACTTTGGATTTTCGGATGCAGATGATGCATTTTCAAACGCAGCACAAGTTGGGGATGATGTCGTTTTCACCTTCAATAACGGCAACGACACTTTGCGGATCGAAAATACGACAGTAAATGACTTGACAGACGATTTGGTCTTTTAACGACTTATCTCAGACCTGAGAATGTGGCAGGTGGCAAACAATGTCTCCTGCCACATTTTACTTCAGTTACGATTGAGCGAACGAAGGCCGATCAAGCACGTTGCATCACTTCTTGCCGCTCATAGCGGCCATCATCATGGCTTGCATTGTTTCCATGCCTTTCCCGCCCATATTCATCATCTGAGCAACGAATTGGTCCGGGTCAGCGAGCGTGTCCATGCGATCTTTCGCACGGGTGGTCATTTCTTCCACGATCAACGCATTCAGCGCCTCGACATCCGGCAAGCCCAAGAAGGTGCGGGCCTCTTGCGGGGTGCAGTCGATGTCTATGGTCAGTTTCATAACAGCCTCCGATCAGGAGCCGAGTGCGAAAAGGCTTTCGGCCATCGTCTCAATCTTCTCCCGCCAAGCTAATTTATCAAGCCATTCTGTCGGGATACCATCCAAGCTATACACCCGCCCCGCGATTTGCCCGGCAATCGCCGCAATAGTATCCGCATCCCCTGCCAGATTAGCCGCAAGAATAATGCACTCCCGGAAACTTTCGGTGTTCTCAAAAGCCCAAAACGCGGCTTCATAACTATCACGGACATAGCCGCTGGATTTCACCTGATCGCGCGGCGTGTTCGCATCAATTCGATGAAGCGCATCCCGCAAATTACCGCTGTGCAAAAATGCCGACAACGCAAAGGCAAAATCATCACATTCATCCGCCGCGTGGGTAATCTGGCTCTGTAAGACAGAGACATCCACCGCCGCCATAGCATCGCGATGATGGGCAATAACAGCGGGAGCCAACCGCATGATACCGCCATTGCCAGCACCTGCCGGATCATTGAAACCGGCATAAGGATCGCCATCCCGTACAAAGCGGTCCAGTGCAGCATTCACAGTCTTGCCAATATCAAAACATTTGCCGGTCGGGGACATATACCCCTCATTGCGCCACCGAAGGAACCGGCGCGCGCAATCATCAGCTTTCCAGCCTTTGCAGTAAATCAGGCTCTCACCAAGGCACAGCGCCATCGAGGTGTCATCAGTCCAGACACCTGCCTCGAGATTAAAGGGGCCACCACCAACGATATCCGTTACCGTTGGCAAGCTATCCCGTGCTGAAAACTCTAAAGTCGTGCCCAGCGCATCGCCCACAGCAAGGCCAAGCAGCATTCCTTTAGCTTGGTCAAGAGTGAGAGATGTCATTCGTCCGCATCCTCAATGGGAGGATCGGCAACCACCCTTCCACCAGCAACGTCCACGGTCGGAATGACTGCGCGTGTAAACGGCAAGTATTGAGACTCGCCGCCACCTGCGGGCGTATATTCGATCACATCCCCTGCGCCGAAATCCTGCACAGCTTTGATCTTACCCAGGACTGTGCCGTCGATGGATTCAATACGTAGACCCAACAGGTCGGCATAGTAAAACTCTTCTTCATCGGGTTCCGGCAAGGCCGAGCGATCTGCGTAAAGGCGTGTGCCTTTCAGCGCTTCGGCGTCCTCGCGGGTTTCGACCCCCGAAAGACGCGCAGCATACCCGCCTTTGATCGGGCGGGTTAGTTTGAGCTTAAATTCGCGTTTTCCGTCCTCGGTATGCAGCGGGCCATAATCGCCCACTGCTGCCGGATCATCGGTAAAGCATTTGATCTTTGCCTCACCGCGCACACCAAAAGCCCCGGCGATAGCGCCAACGCAGATATGTTTGTTCATCTCACCTCCCCGTAGGAGGAAAAGGCCCGATCCGCAAGATGAGCCGCTCTGCGCACCATCGCGCGCGGCGGCACATCAATCGCATTAGCTTGCAGCTTCCTCGGCTGGTGCTTCTTCAGCAGCGGCTTCTTCAGCCGGTGCGTTCTTAGCTTCTTCTTCAGCGTCTTTAAGAGCCTGAGCTTTGTCAGCCTTTTCTTGAACACGCTCTTCAGCTTTTTTGCCCGGCTTACCCTTGTTCGGGTTATTACGGGTTTTCTTTTCCATCTCGCCCGCAGCTTCAAGGAAGCGGCAGATACGGTCTGTTGGCTGAGCGCCTTTGCTCATCCATTCCTTGATGCGCTCCAGATCCATCTTCACGCGCTCTTCGTTGTCTTTCGCAAGCAGAGGATTGTATGTGCCCACTTTTTCAATAAAGCGGCCATCGCGCGCCATACGGCTGTCGGCGACAACAATACGGTAGAAGGGGCGTTTTTTAGAGCCGCCACGGGCCAAACGGATAACAGTTGCCATAGTTTAAAGTCCTTGATCTTGCCTGCCATAGCGGGCGCTTATTTCAATGTCATTCGTGTTTCGAGTTTTTCGAATTCGGGATCGTTCGACTGCGCCTCGCCCTTGCGGACAATCAGCGCTGCGAGAATGGAATCGTGTTCGGTGCCGATTGTGACAACGCTGTCATCGTCAAACCGGAAAGTCAGCGAGTGGTCGTAGACAACAACGTCGTCCAACTCAGCAGTCATTTGAACGATGTCGATGCTTTGCAGTTCAACGCCCGGCATCGACAATTCGATTAACGAGCATGGGCCAATCGCACCGGAGCGCACATTGAACGGCAAATCGAGCGGCATATCCCCGCGCTTGATATTGAACAGGTGATAATCCTGATCGCCTTTCGAGGTTTTGTGCTCTGTCTCGAAGGTAACAAAATCCGTACCCGTGCCGAGCCAGATTGCCCCGGCAGGCAACGAGGCACTCGACCGTAAGGGTTCAGCGTGGACTTCATGACCATAAATCGAAGAGATCGGCTTACCGAGCATTGATTTAAGGGCTGTGATTTCCTTTGAGGAAAGTTCGTTGGCGCTCATTTCTTCTTCCCAAATCCTGCAAGACCCGGAGGCAGCGGCGTACCAGCGCCCATTCCAGGCATTCCACCAGGCGGAAGCTGCGGCATACCGCCCGGAGGCATTCCGCCCCCTGCGCCGGGCATCCCACCCGGCATTCCGCCGAACATGCTGGCAAGCTGGCGCATACCGCCCTTGCCTTTGCCCATCTTGCCGACCTTTTTCATCATATCGGCCATTTGGCGGTGCATTTTCATCAGTTTATTGACTTCGGAAACCTCGACGCCCGCACCCTTCGCAATGCGCTTTTTGCGCGATGCAGCAAGCAAATCAGGCTTTTTACGCTCTTGTTTAGTCATGGATTGAATGATGGCGATCTGGCGGTTGATAACGCCATCATCCATGCCCGAGGCATCCATCTGCTTTTTCATTTTGCCGACGCCGGGAAGCATCCCCATCAAGCCGCCCATACCGCCCATTTTCTGCATCTGCTGAAACTGGCCCATGAGATCGTTCATGTCGAAACGACCCGCCATAAAGCGCTTGGCTTGTTTTTCGGCTTGCTCGGCTTCGATTTGCTCTTGGGCTTTTTCAACAAGGCCAACAACATCGCCCATACCCAAAATTCTACCCGCCACACGGTCGGGGACAAATTCTTCGAGGGCATCCATTTTCTCGCCGACACCGACGAGTTTGATCGGCTTGCCCGTAACCGCGCGCATCGAGAGTGCAGCGCCGCCGCGCCCGTCGCCATCCATCCGTGTGAGAACAACGCCGCTGATCCCAACGCGGCCATCGAAATTCTCGGCAACATTCACCGCGTCCTGACCCGTCAGCGAGTCGACCACCAGCAACGTCTCGCGCGGTTGTGCGGCATCGCGGACGGCTTCAACTTCGGCCATTAGCTCATCATCGACATGCAGACGGCCCGCCGTATCGAGCATGACGACATCATAGCCGGAGAGCTTGGCTTGAGTCATGGCGCGTTTGGCGATTTGCACTGCATCCTGACCCGCTTGGATCGGCAGGGTATCAACGCCAATTTGCGCACCAAGAATAGCAAGTTGCTCCATCGCCGCCGGACGACGGGTATCGAGCGAAGCCATCAACACGCGCTTTTTCTCGCGCTCGGTCAGGCGTTTGGCGATTTTTGCAGTCGTGGTTGTCTTACCGGAGCCTTGCAAACCAACCATCAGGATCGGCGAAGGCGGGCTATCAACTTTCAGCGCGCTTTCGCGGGCGACTTTCTCGGGATCATCACCGCCGCGCAGCATCGAGATCAGTTCGTCATTAACGATCTTAACGACTTGCTGGCCCGGCTGAATAGATTTTACGACATTCTGGCCAACGGCCTTTTCGCGGACTTTTTCGATAAAATCGCGGGCAACGGGCAGGGATACGTCGGCTTCGAGCAGTGCCGTGCGGACCTCCCGCAGGGCGGTCGATACATCTTCATCACGCAGCGCACCCTGACGGGTCAGCTTGTCAAGGACACCGCCCAAGCGTTCTGATAGTGAATCGAACATGCCAACTCCTCAACGTCAAAAGCGCCGGTGGGCGCATCCAAAACGCAAAACGCGCCCGTGGGCGCGACGCGCTGACGGACGGCGATCCTGCAATTCAGGACCGGAAGCAATTCAAGCTTCCAGAGATCGTGCGCGTTTACCCCCTGCTCCGCCGCGAGTCAACAATCTGTTGTGGTTTGGGGCTTGTAACGGCGTGAGTTTTTGTCGTCATCCCCGCGAAAGCGGGGATCGGCCTGCTCCAGAGCTTAAATTATTGAAACATTTGAGTAAGAGACACCAACAAACTACCCCACCCCGGCTTTAGAGCTGGGGTCCCGCGATTTCGAGGGCGGTCCTGATGGCGCGGGGTCCCGGATCAAGTCCGGGACGGAGCGGACTCCGCATTGCCGTAAGCGCAAAGCGCCGATAGTGTTCTCCACAGACGGGTGAGGATGCGCTTTGGTTGAATTTAGCAATATCAATGACCTTGAAAACTGGCTGAAAGGCCGGTCGCACGAAGAGATTATCGCAATTGCGGCGCGGATTGCTTTGCGGGTTCTGCCTTTGGGCGCGGGGGCTTTCAAAACGGACACCGCGAATCGCCGCGCAAATTTTGCAATTCACATTTTTCGTGCTAATGCAAACTCGCGGGCTGCGGCGGTTGGACCAGCCCGCGAGTTTGTAGCCACCGCCGCCAGAACCGCCGCCGCCGGAGCCGCCACTGTGGCCGTGGCCACCGGTATTCCCGCGACCACCGTTACTGCCGAAACCTCCGGGAGGTGGACTATGAAGTGGTGTGCGTCCGCTGGGAGCGTGGCCCACGACGGGGGGCTTGTTAGGCGTGTAATACGGTGGCCGACTGGCTGGAGGACTGGTCCCAC
>CALKIZ010000061.1 GCA_937995735.1 uncultured Neomegalonema sp.
AGCCCGCGTGTTTTGGAATCTCCGAACAAGCATTCAATGGACCAACGTCGGCGGTACGCTTTGAGCGCGCGATGACCGTCTCTGTTGGCCGCGACAATGAGCCAATCGCCCTTGCCAATCTTTTTGGCCGCAAAGGTTAGCCGGAGGTGTCCTTGCTTATCCGGCAGTTCAAGCGCGCCTCGAATACGCCGGTTTTTCTTGGTTTTCCGCAAGAGACTGGCAAGGGCAAAACGACGACCGTCTTCGAGCCTAATGCACATATCCTGTTTCATCCGAATAACGAAGGGGACATTGTTTTCATTCAGATAATTCATCCATTGTGCTCCGATGAATTCTCGATCCGCCAAGAGATGTTTGATCGAAGCGGCCCCGAACATCTCCAGATAGCGCCGGATCAGATCGATCCGCTCAATCGTGCTTGATGAACCCGGTCCATTGAGGAACGTCCACATCAACGGCACGCGATGCCGCTCTGTCACGACCGCCAGTACGAGGATGTTGATGTCCTTCTTGCCCAGCTTCCAGTTTGTTCGGTCTAGGCATAAAATTCGTTGCCCCGTCAGGCCCAGCAGTGACGGGATCAATCGGGCGGCCCAATCTTCTCCCGGCCTCACATGCTGAAAAAATCGTTGGAGGCGGCGGTAGGTCGATGCTGGCTGCGCAGCCGAACCGCGCTCGCTCGCCACATGGCTCAGGTTCACCGTTCGAGAGCCGATCATGCCAACAATCAGCAGGATCAGAGTTTCCATCCTGCTCTTACTCAGATCGATATGCGACGATAGCCTCTCACTGAGCGCGTCGAAGGTTTTCGTGGTCATCACAGGGTCCTGTTTGCAACGCGGAATCCTCCATAAAACCACTCTTCGGCGCTCTCAGACAATCACTGTCGTGTAGTGTGGTTAAACACAGAAGAGAGAATGACTGATTTCAGAGCCTTCGCGAGCGCTAGTCTTTGATGGTGAGAGAGTCTGAGCTTGGCAAATTGCAGTCGAAGCTACTCGATTGAAATAACAAGGCACGGCAACCACGCTGTGCGCTGGGGTTACTCCATAAGCACGAATAGTAATCATGGGACGGCTTGATGCGAATATTCTCAATAAATTCGATAGTGCTTGCAGGGCAGCAGATCGAGTTAAAGGACGATGCGATCGTTTGCTTTGTCGGTCAAAACAGCTCCGGCAAATCATCTGCTCTCAGATCGATCTATGAAAAGAATGTTCAGTCCAACCTCGCCTCGCCCAGCCATGTCGAAGAATGCAAAAGCTCACTTAAAGAGGGTATCCAGCATGGAGACGAAATTAAAAAAATATATAACAATTGACAGCGAGAGAAATTTAATTTCCGGACTGAAGACGAAGACCAGCCATCGGGGTGGAAACACTGTCTCTCACTTTTTTGATAATGGTCAGCTTCCCGATTCACTGAAGAATAACTTTTTTTCAACTTTGGATTTACAGGCGAGGCTGTCAGCGCTCACCAACAGCGCAATGGTAAGCAGGACTGGGGACCGACCTCAAACAGCGATGCAATGGATGGCGCATTCGCCCAAAATTGAAAAGGAGTTGTCGGCTGTCTCGAAAAGTCTCTTCGGGTTCGATCTTTCACTTTGTGCTGGTGCTGCCTCACAAATGACCCTCCACATAGGTGATCGAACTGATCCGGCTCCATATGGTGGCGATCGCAGTCAGGAATATTTCAACGCAGTCGCGAAACTCCCCACAATCACTGAAGAAGGCGATGGCGTTAAGTGCGCGGTCGGTCTCCTTGCGGCTTGCGTCAGCAGAGATGCGGAAGTCTATCTGATCGATGAGCCTGATCTCTATTTGCATCCACCCCAAGCATACGAAGTCGGAAAGTTGATTGTCGATATCCTCGAGAAGAGGCAGATTTTCGTCGCGACTCATAGTGCGCGTTTCATCCAGGGCTTGGCTGACGCGGCGAAGGATCGTCTTGTCGTTGTTCGCTTAGAAAGAGACATCGAAACGGCCAGCGCGCATGTCGTTGAGAACGATGTTTTCACCGACGTAAAGGCCGATCCGATACTCGCGTTCACCAACATTCTCGAAGGCTTCTTTCACTCACAGATTATCCTCTGTGAAGACGAGGCGGACTGCCTGTTTTATCGTGCGACGGCACATCGGATACTCGGTGACAGAGCGTTCAAGAACGCGCTCTGGCTCGGGGTCAACGGCAAATCTGCCTTCAAAAAAACAGCAGCAATTGCGAAACGGATGAAGGTGCCATTTAGGGTAATTGCTGATTTCGATTTGCTAAGAAATGCTGATGACGTCGCACCACTGCTGGAAGAACATGCTGAGGTAAGCGAATTCTTCGTTAGCGAGATTTCTTGGCTCGAAGGGCAAATCCAGAGTGACGGCAAGCTAAATTGGCAATTGTTGAAAGAAAATGGCCTTCGAGCAGCTAGCCACAATGAAGCGACGTACAAACGGATAGATAAGTTGTTGCGGGCCTTGAACGATGTCGGGATCATCATCAACAGGTTCGGCGAAGTCGAACATCTTCGCGAACCAAAACTTCCCAAAAAAGGCGTCGAGTGCATTGGGTCGATGCTTGCCGAAAATTTGGAAGACAGTGATGAATATGCCGACCTTCGTAAGTTCTGGAAGGAACTTGAAAGTCAGGCGATAGCGACACCTAATTCTTTGGCGAGACTGTTCAATTGATCGCATTTTTATGCTGCACCGGCTGTTTCTTATTGAACACCCGTTCAAGTGCCTAAGCGCTTTCTTTGCATGCCGTTTGCAAGCGCGGCTAACCGCTTCGGGTCCATTACAGAAGTCGGGTTCAACCAAAAATAAACGGCATCGCCACCATTATTCCCTTTTTATAATTATTACCTTCCAAACAATTATGCCTGTGTAGTGGGCGTCGCTTTTTCGATCAGAAACATTTTCGATTGGAGGAGTGGATTCCCCGCATACGCGGGGAATGACGGTAAAAGCTATCAGTGTTTGTGCATCCTACATTGCCGAAGGCGGTGATGGGGAAAACGGGAACGAAGACCCTCTCCACACAATCATGCCTGCGTAGTGGTCGTCGCTCTTTCAATCAGAAACATTTTTCGATTGGAGGAATGCATTCCCCGCATACGCGGGGGATGACAGTAAATCGCTGAGGCGCTTGCACCAGTGTCACTTTCACCCGCAGTTGCCTGCGGCAAACGCTATAGCATTGCCGGGACGACGCGGTCCGGTGGGGTGTGACCATCGGCGTAGGTTTTGATGTTGATGATGACTTTCTCGCCCATCTCGATACGGCTTTCGATTGTTGCGCTGCCCATATGCGGCATCAGCGTGACATTCGGCAAAGCGGCGAGGCGCGGGTTGATCTCGTGGCCGTGCTCGAACACATCAAGGCCCGCACCGCCAAGCTCGCCTGCTTCCAACATGCGGATCAGCGCGTTCTCATCGACAATCTCTCCGCGTGCGGTGTTAACGATATAGGCGGTTGGTTTCATCAGCCTGAGACGGCGGGGCGATAGTAAGTGATAGGTTCCCGGCGTGTGCGGGCAATGGATCGAGACAACATCCATGCGCGCAAGCATCTGGTCGAGGCTTTCCCAATAGGTCGCGCCGAGATCTTCTTCGACTTCGGGCCGCAGGCGTTTGCGGTTGTGGTAATGAATCTCAAGACCGAAAGCCGCCGCCCGCCGTGCCACGGCTTGTCCGATCTGGCCCATACCGATAATGCCGAGCCGCTTGCCGAAGACGCGATGGCCCAACATGGCGGTCGGTGCCCATCCCGTCCATTCACCGGACTCGATCAGCTTGACGCCATCAACCAGACGGCGCGGCACAGCAAGAATGAGCGCCAATGTCATATCCGCGGTGTCTTCGGCCAAAACACCCGGTGTATTCGTGACGTGAATTCCGCGTTGGCGCGCCGTTGCCACATCAATGTGGTCCACCCCTGCCCCGAAATTGGCAATCAGGCGGAGGTTTTCTCCGGCTCTGGCAATCAGACCCGCATCAATCTGGTCGCCCAGCGCGGGCACTAACACATCCGCACCGGCCATCGCTTCGGCCAGTTGCGCCGTGGTCATGGGCGCATCATCAGGATTAAGCGTTACATCAAATAATTCCTGCATCCGCGTCTCAACCTGCTCGGGCAATTTGCGGGTTACGACGACTTTGGGGCGGCTGTCAGGCATTAAACTCTCCGTCGGGTCATAATCATGCGCTCAAGTAGCAGATTGCGCAATAAATGAAAAGAAACGTCATACTTGATTTTCTGTGCGCTTCGTCGCACTCCGTAACCATGAAAACGCTGCTTTTTGCAATGATTGTTCTTGCTGTTCCTGCACAAGCACAAACGCTTGGGGTCGGTCCTGAGACGGGTGCGCCATTGCCGCGCTTTGAATCCCTCAAATTCAACAAAGTCAACCTGCGCCGGGGCGCGGGGGAAGATTATCCTATCGCTTGGACTTTTCAGCTTTACGGCTTGCCCGTGGAGATTTTTCAGGAATTCAAGGATTGGCGTCATGTACGCGACCATGATGGCGCGACAGGGTGGATGCATAAATCTCAACTCGGCACAGCGCGCACGGCTCTGGTCCGGGAAAAGATCGTCGATTTACATGCGGAACCGGATGCCACCACAAAAACCGTCGCTCAAATCGAACCCGATGTTGTGCTGCGCCTGATAGATTGCCGCGTCGATTGGTGCAGAGCCAAGGTCGAGGGCTATCGCGGCTGGGTCAGTAAAGACAATTTATGGGGTGTGTTGCCCGAAGACGTCTTTGGGGAATGATGGCTGGTTAAATGCTTTGCGCGGCTTTGCACAGATTGCGGAGCTTCTTGACGGCAAGGTCGTGGCCTAGAAAACCCAAACCACAATCGGGGGCGGCAATCAGACGCTCTTGCGGGACATGCTGTAAAATCGCCTGCATCCGTGCAGTGATTTGATCGACTGTTTCCAACTCGCTCGAGGCAATTCTGATAAAGCCGACGATCAAACTGGATTGCGTGAAGCGCTCGAATAAGTCGGACGGATTGTGCCGGTGGGCATCCTCGATAGAAATCGCATCGACCGTGCCATCAACGGCTTCGGCGATCTGCAAATAAGCTTTCGGGTCGGCTTTGGGATAATCGTGATCATCAAGGTGATTGGGGTAACCGCAACACATATGCACGGTGCGGGTCACGCTGTCCGGCACATCATCAAAGCATCGCGCGAGTGTTGCGATGCCGTAATCAAGCGCCTCGTTCGGTTTGCGGGCAAAGATCGGCTCGTCAATCTGGATATTCCGGCAGCCCGCTTTTGCCAGTGCTTGCACCTGTACATTCAAGGCTTTTGCAAGATCATTTGCAAGGCGCGCGGGGTCGTTGTAATGCGCATCAACAGTCGTGTCCGAAATGGTCATCGGTCCCGGCATCGTGATCTTTACCGGGCATCCGGCGGCCTCTTCCGCTATGCGCCAGTCGCGCACGAGCGTTTCTGTATCGCCCGCCGTCACGTCGTCCCGGATTGTCGGCAACTCGCTGTGATAGGCACCATTGCGCCATTGCCGCCGGGTTAAACCGTCAAAATCGAAACCCTCGAAATGACGGCATTGGTAATGCACGTAATTGTCGCGCCGGACTTCGCCATCGGTGGGCAGGTCGATACCGCTCTCAAGCTGTTCCCGCACCACCTCGGTGGTGGCCCGGTCGAGCAGTGCCGTTGTCTCATCTGATTGCTGCCGCGCCCAATCGCGCGTCACGCGCTCGCCGAAACTTTCCGCATCATGGCCAGTCTGGAACCAATCTCTGACGGGGACATAATCCGGTTTTGGAAAAGCGCCAATACAGGTTGTGGGCAAAGGCATGGCTGGATCTCAAATCGCTATGGACGCCTGCTCATCAGGCGGAAAATCAATGGCGAACAAAAAAGCCCGCCGTGAGGTATTCACAGCGGGCAGGCTATCTCTGTCAATCGGTATTGAGCGTGTCAGCGTTTCATCAACAGCGGAAACATGAAATCGCCAAACCGCTTTGTGCCTTTATAAACGGTCAACCCCCAAGGCTTTCGTTTGCTGATGAGCGGAAAGAGAAAGTCGCCAAAATGCTTTGTGCCCTTGTAGACAGGGAACCACGACGCCCGGCGATTATTGATCAACGGTGTCAGGAAAGCGCCGAAGCGCTTCGTCCCGCTATAATGCGTAAATCCGTGCGGTTTACGTCTGTTGATTAACGGATACAGAAAATCACCGTAGCGCTGATTTCGCTGAATTTTCGGCAATGGTTCAAGAGGCAGCTCGGGGCTGACGAGGACATCTTCTTTGCCTAAGCCCACATCAATGCGGGGTTGGCTGTCCGCGATTTTCGTTGCTTCTTTCGCCGCGCCGAACGGCACGAAGGGCGCGCGGATAACGACCAGTTTCTTCCCGCCATCAAGGGCTGAGGCATAGGCAGAGGCCGCCTCTTCGCCGACTTGTGCATCTGTCATTGCGGCAGCGGCATCGGAACCAGCGCCAATGACGGAATATGTTTTCTCAGGAAAACCCGCTTCTGAGAGGCCGGAGACAACCGCATTGGCCGCCGCGTCATCATTATAGAGCCGGGTGATGATTGTCGTCGTCATATCGTTCCTCCACTCTCAAATCGTCCATGCGAAAATCGCAGGGTAGTCTAGCGCGTCTCAAAAGACGCTTTGGTCTGTACATAGGCCGGTGCGGATGGTTTTCGACCTTGGCCGCGCTGACGCATCATCGGCACGAGCACAATGCAGGCGAGCGCCAGCAAAATAATCTCGAAGACAAAAACCGGAAGGTATGCGCTCGCCGGATTCACCTGCCCTGCCGCTGACCATCCTGTGATGAGATCGCGCATGATCCCGCCAATCGCGATGGCCAAACCCGCCGCTGTGGCTTGTACTGCGCCCCACGTTCCGAGGGCGAGGCCCACCTGTTCTTTCGGAGCCGCACGCATTGTCGCCGTCAATGTGCCATGCCCGAAAAGACCCGCGCCGAGGCCCAAAAATAACGTGGCCAGCACAAACAACTCAACACGCGGGAAGGACAACGTGGCGATAATCGCCAGAAAAGCGGGGATGCCAATAATCGCCCCCATATTGGCGACACTGGACGGGCATCCATCTTTTTGACTGAGGATTTTTGACGCGAGGCCAAAGCCTATCAAGCCGCCAAAAGCCATGACTGCTGTTAGTTTCGTCGTTCCGGCGACGCTCATGCCGAGCGCTTGTCCGCCATAAGGCTCGATCAGGACATCGGCCATACCGAAACCCGCCGTGCCAAGCCCGATAATAACGAGCAAACGAAGCGCGCCAGCGTTTCGTGCAAAGGCGCGCCAGGATTCGTCGAAATTGGCTTTAGGGGCTTTGGATTGCGCCCGCTGGCGGTCGCGTGCTTCTTGCTTCCAGATCGCGGTGAGGTTCAACGCGACGGTGACAACGGCGGACCCTTGAATAACCTGTATCAAGCGACCGGGCGTATAGTTTTCTAAGAGCGCGCCGAAAATCAAAGCGCTGGCAATCATGCCAAGCAACAGCGCGACATACATCAGGCCAACGACTTTTGGCTGGTCTTCTGTCTCGACCAGATCGGTTGCCAATGCCAGTCCCGTTGTCTGCACCGTGTGCAAACCTGCGCCGACCAACAAAAACGCCAGCGCCGCAGAAGACAGCCCCAACCAGCGCGGGGCATCAACCGCTTCGCCATACCCCGACAGCACCAGCAAGGCGAAAGGCATAATCGCGAATCCGCCGAATTGCAGCATTGTCCCTTTCCAGATGAAAGGAACCCGCCGCCAGCCAAGCGCAGAGACATGGGTATCGGATCGAAAGCCGATGAGAACACGAAACGGTGCAAAAACAATCGGGAGAGCCAGCATGACCCCGACCAGCGTTGCCGGAACCGATAACTCAACGATCATGACACGGTTCAATGTGCCGACCAGCAGCACCAGCGCCATACCAACAGTGACTTGAAAAAGAGACAGCCTCAGCAAACGCGACAAAGGAACATCGGTCGTTGCGACATCGGCAAACGGCAGGTACTTCGGACCTATCCGCGAAAGCTTTCCGAGCGCATAACGACGATAGTTGTTCAACAAAGCAAAATGCCTCGCGGTCTGCCACGCCTTATAACCAACAGGCGTGAGCTGTTATGATTACACTGTGAACTTACTTCGAGGTCAGCCCGCAGCGTCTTCGACCCGACCGCCACCAGAACGATCAGGTCGTTTTATTACCTGTCAATCTGAACTGACAGTGCTTGAGGCAACAACTGTCGCAGCCTCTTCAATTACTGCAACGGCTGTCCGGCCATCAGGCAAAGTCACGGTGATGCGCTCGCCCGCAGCAGGTGCGCTTGCAAGGTATGACCCTTCGCTCGTAACCGCAGCCATGTCATTACCCGACAGGAAGTCAGACACCCATGTCGTGTTGCTGAGCACTGCGACGTGAACCGCGAAAGAACCGACAGCGACCGCGCCGAGAAACAGCGGAACACCAACTGTTGGTTTAACAACCAACCACATTTTTGCGTTGTTCATTGTGTCCCCCTATCCCAGCCACGGCGTCGTTGCCGCCACAAGAATATGTGCGAGTAAGGCAATGCCACCGAAGACGCGGGTTCCGTCAATCAGATAGCTGTGAACTTCTTCCGCTTCACTCAGCGTAAGACCAGTTGGCCAGACTTTGTCTGGATCGTCAGCAGTGTCGCTCATGCGTCATCTCCTAAATTGGCGTCGGTGAAGATTCCCAACAATTACCGCCGACTTCGGACCCCATGTTCGGCATCCACGAGACCAAAAACGAATCTCAAAAAGCCTGCGACAGAATGGCACACTGTCATATATTTTTGACATTTACAACTGTCTATATAATTAGACACTATTTTAAAACGTTAAATGTTCCTTTATGTTTTTCAGTAATTTAACGCAGGGTTTGTCGGTGAGAACGACGAAAACCAACCTGCTTTAATACGACACAGATTAGTGACATCGCACGCACCGCCAAAAACCGAATAATGCAGGGTTTGATCACAAAAGAACATAAAAAGAATTTTTGCTTGCTTTTTGCTAAATATTCTTATTATGTTCTAATTCTCTTTAACGGAAAGCAGCATGATCTGGAGCCTTGACCGCATGACCGAAAATTACCGCCTCGCGCTGTTGCGTGTTGTGGCGGGGTTGTTCGTGTCTGTGGGAATGACCACGGATGATGCCGTTATTGAGAAGCTGCCGCGTCATGTTCGCAATGCAATTTTGCTGATTTTACGCCCCGCAGAATCGGCGGCGCGGCGGATTGTTGCGATGGTCGCTCGGGATGAGGCTGTGCCGGAGTATGTGAAGCCTGCGCCGCGAAAACGCGACAACAAAGGGAGCGGCAAAAAGCGAGGGCCGCGTGCCCCTCAGTTTTGTTTGATTGATCCGCGCAAATATTTTCCTGAATTGCACCCGAACCGCCGGAAACCGCGCCGCAAGCCTAAGGCCAGCGGCTCGACAGACCCGCATATTCAAGTGCGGATTGGGACATTTGACGGCGAGCCTGATTTTATCCTCTGGTCGGAACCGAAGGCGGTTTTGACGCCAGAGGATGAGGTGTCGGCGAGGGCGCTTTGCCGCCGGCTTTTGGCGCTGAAACTGGCGCTGGAAGATATGCCAAAGCAAGCCAAGCGCTATGTCCGCGAAATCGCTAAACGCAAGGCCGCTGCGCCGGGACCGAAAAGCGTTCCGCCGTTGCGCATGGGCCTGCCGCCGGGATACCGGCAAAAGCATCTCCACAAAGTCGATGAGATTTTATGGGATTGTCATTGCCTGATCCGGCAGGAACCGCGACCGCCGGATAAGGTTTGAAAGATTTTCCCGTTAAAACACATTGCGATCATCCGTACACATCCATTTCCGCGTGGACTGGATGCGTTTTGTCATGCGTTAGGATTTTACTTTGCCTTACAAAACAGGCATCCGTACAATCATCGCACATTTATTATGCCGCTCACACAACCGGAATGTTGTAACCGGTAATTGGAAAACCCTTCGACATTGAAACAGAGGCTGGAATCGGCTATATGTGAGTTGCGAAGCACTTTCTATCTTGACCTACGCCTGTCCAAACGGCCGCAGCTCTCTCGATACGGAACGACGGCGCCAAGCCGCTGCATTATGCGGGCGGTGTTTTGACAGGAGAACTCACATGGCTACCGGCACTGTGAAATGGTTTAACCCAACCAAAG
Source organism: uncultured Neomegalonema sp. (assembly GCA_937995735.1). GTDB lineage: Bacteria > Pseudomonadota > Alphaproteobacteria > Rhodobacterales > Rhodobacteraceae > JAHDDY01. Next base: position 10,199 of record CALKIZ010000061.1, read on the forward strand.
GTTTTGGTTTCATTCAGCCTGACGGCGGCGGCAATGATGTGTTTGTGCACATCTCAGCCGTAGAGCGCGCAGGTCTTTCGACCCTGAACGAAAACCAAAAAGTAGAATTCGAACTGGAAACCGACCGCAGCGGTCGTTCTTCGGCGGGCGCACTTGCCGTCGTCGATTAAGTTTCAGTTTTGAACTGACAGCATTAAAAGCCGCCGGAATTTTTCGGCGGCTTTTTTTGTTTACTGTGCTCCGATAACAAGAGTTACGCCAAACTATCAATCACATCCCGCAGGCAATCGCGGGGCAGGATGGTCACAACACCGCGCTCTGAAAACTGTGCGGTAACTTTTCCGGCAATCGTTTCATTCGACACGCCGATTCGTGTGCCACTCTCCAGCACCAACCCGTCCAAAGGCCAGCGCAGCCCTGAAGATTTCAAACCTCTGATCCGGCGCATTGGATAAAACGAAATGCGAGTCCGAGGTGGAAGGCTTATCTGCCACTCATCGGGTGCAGCGAAAATCACATCTTCTGATCCGACTAAAATAATCCGCCGATGCGAGGCCGCAATAAGGACATGCATCGCCGCCAATGTATGATCCACTCGGCCATCCAAGAACCCGATCCCGAGATAAAGCGGTGCACCAACAAGCCTCAATGCTTTTTCGAGGTCTGTTGAATCCTGCTCATGGACGCGGAGAACTTTTGTTGCCTCACCAACCTCAGCCCGAATCGAATCCATATCCCCGAGCACGACATCCGGTGTAACGCCCCACGCATGAAGGGCATTATACCCGCCATCAACAGCAATCGTTGCCTGAGTCAGTTCATGCACATAATCAAATTCTTCGCGCGCCACAGGGCCGGCACCGACCAACAAAACCGGCGCAGCATAGGAAAGTGATGTCACCTGCGATTCAATATGGCGCACGCCCCCTCGGGGAAACAACCGATACTCGCGGGGCCGGTGGTATCCCCCGTCCAGCCCGCCGTATCCCGCAAGCGCCCGCTAACAGGATCAAGCACCGGTTCCGGTGCAGCTCTGCGCTGCGGCACGGCCACAATTGCCGGACCGGATGTCAGCGTATAAGCAGGCTCAGCAACCGGGATTTTGACAATCGCGGAGGGGGCTGTGAAGACTTGTAAAATTGTTTCACCAGGCGCGAGATCAATCTGAGGGGTGACTACAGTGCTACCCCATGATGCGCCAGCCCCGATTGGTTGGCTTGGGGTCGGTTGCGCAAACGAGCTGCGCGTACTGGCAGGCGATTGCGTAAGAGGAGCAACCTCCACCGGCACAGCATCATAGATAATCACACCAACAGGCGGAGTATTAGACGACAAAGTCTCATCGGCCTGCACAGCAGAGCAGAAAACAGTGAAAGACGTAAAAAAACAAAGAGTTCGGATCATTGAATCGCTCGGCTCCGGGAACGTCTCACAAATGTAACACTCTATGCCAGTGCAGGCAAAATATCTTGTAAGATCAAAGTCCTCAGGAACATCACAATTAGCAGCAACACCAGTGGCGAAAAATCCAATCCGCCAGCCGTGGGCAGAATACGCCGTATCGGTGCCAGCATCGGATCGACTAAACCGTTGATGCCATAGTATATCTGCCGAACAATATCATTGTTGAGATTAATGACGTTAAACCCAACCAAAAAGCTGAGTATCACATAGATCAGCACCAGCCAGTAGACGGCGGTCACTACAAAATCGACAAGGAAAAAGATCGCGTTCATGAGGGCCTCTGGCTGACAGCGTTGACCGCTGCATAAAGAATCGGACAGTAACCGGCAAGGTCATCGACAATGCACAGCAATGACACCTTGCTTTCAAGCACCAAACAGATAGACCGGCATTATGGGACTTCGGACGAGAAAATTCATTGGCACTTTGGCTATCTTTGTGTGGATGGTCGTGTTCAGCTTAACTGTGATGGCCGTTTTAGGCAGTTTTGAGCGCCCGCATGTCTTGATAGAAATACTACTCTACGCTGTTCTAGGGTTTGGCTGGATTTTACCGTTAAAGCCAATATTCGTGTGGATGGGCAAAGCACCAAGACCTGATGAAACGACCCAGTAGCCTTGGCCTTGTCGCGTTTGTCGTCACAGCGATGGCCATCATCGCGTTGCAAGAAGCGGCAGTCAAACTCCTGACAGATCATGTTTCGATCTGGCAACTCCACATTATCCGGTCCGTATTGGTCATCGGGTTCGTGTACCTGACAGGGCGCATGATTTCAAATCTCGAAATCCGCAAGCTGGAGACAATCCGATGGCCGCTTCTGCGCTCAATGCTGTTTAGCGCTGCGTTCTTCTTGCTTTATTCCGGTCTTCCGTTCCTGTCATTGGCACAGTCAGGGGCGGTTTTCTTCACCGGGCCTTTGTTCATAACGCTGTTCGCGACATTGTTTTTGGGCGAGCGTATTGGGCCACGCCGTATCGTCGCGCTTATGCTGGGGTTTTCGGGTGTGTTGGTCACGGCCCAACCATGGAACGAAGAAATCAATCTGGCAGTGCTGTTCCCCCTATGCGCAGCGGTCGCGTATGCTTTTGGCGTCATGGTGACACGCGGAAAGTGCTCGGGCGAGAGCGCGCTGAGCTTGCAAATCATTCATCACGGATTGTTTGGAGTGCTATCGCTGTTCGGATTGCTCGCGGTGGCGGTGCTGCCCATCAGTGCCGAGCTTCGCGAAGAGTTGCCGTTCTTGCTTAGCGGTTGGACAAGTATTGGGCTTGTCGTCGCACTGCTCATTCTTTGGAATGCAGTTGGAAACTTTGTCGGCGCGTTGATGCTAACGCTCGCCTATCAAAAGAATGAATCCAGTGGTGTCGCGCCTTTAGAATATAGCTATCTCGCCGTTGCGCCTTTGTTGGATTTCGCCTTATGGCGTACCTCTCCCACATGGTCGACGGTAATCGGAATTATACTGGTTGCGAGCGCAGGCGTTTTCATCGCCATCAGGAAAGACTCTGCGGTCGAGGCAACGCGCGGCACGGGATAACGCTGCAATGTTAGCTTTGACGCTCGGTCCGCAGTTTCGCCCAGTATTCCAGACGCTTTTTAATCTCACGCTCAAACCCGCGCGGGACGGGGGTATAAAATGTGGCATGGCCCATTCCCTCCGGGAAATAATCCTGACCAGAGAAGGCCCCCGGCGCATCATGGTCATAGGCATAATCATCACCGTAGCCGAGGTCTTTCATCATCTTGGTCGGCGCGTTCAAAATATGCATTGGCGGATCGAGTGAGCCGGTTTCTTTGGCCGAACGCATCGCCGCTTTATAGGCTGTGTAAGCCGCATTCGATTTCGGCGCAGTCGCGACATAAATTACAGCTTGCGCGATGGCCAACTCGCCCTCGGGTGAGCCGAGAAAATCATAGGCATCTTTCGCCGCAAGCGTCTGACGCAAGGCTTCCGGGTCCGCAAGCCCGATATCTTCAATCGCCATCCGAACAACCCGCCGCGCAATATAGAGCGGGTCTTCTCCGCCAGCGAACATCCGCGCGAGCCAATAGAGCGCAGCATCGGGGTCAGAGCCGCGCACAGATTTATGCAGGGCGGAAATGAGATTGTAGTGACCTTCGCGGCCCTTGTCATAAATGGGAGCGCGTTTTTGCAACGCCTCGGTCAACGCTGCCGGGTCGAGCGGTTCTGCATCTCGCCGCGCGAATAAATCTTCCGCAAGGTTGAGCAAGTAGCGCCCGTCCCCATCGGCCATTGCGATCAACGTCTCGCGCGCTTCGGGCGTTAGGCGCAGTGGATGTTCGACGGCTTCGGCCCGTGTCAGCAACGCTTCAAGCCCTTCGGTATCAAGACGCTTTAAGACCAGGACTTGCGCTCGCGACAGCACAGCGGCGTTTAGCTCGAAGGACGGATTCTCCGTCGTTGCTCCGATAAGGACAATCGAGCCGTCTTCCATATGAGGGAGAAAGCTATCCTGCTGCGCCCGATTGAAGCGGTGGATTTCATCCACGAATAACAGCGTCCCCTGCCCTACGGCCCGTCGCCCTTTCGCCGCTTCGAACACTTTCCGTAGATCGGCAACACCGGAGAAAATTGCGCTGATCTGAACAAAATGCAGTTCCGTCTCATCTGCGAGCAAACGCGCAATCGTGGTTTTGCCGACGCCCGGTGGCCCCCACAAAATCGCAGAGGTCAATCGCTGTGACGCAATCATCCGACCAAGGGGCGCATCCTCATTCAGCAAATGATCTTGCCCAATCACCTCACCAAGGGATTTCGGACGCAGACGATCCGCCAAGGGCCTGCGGGCCTCGTCTTCAAGGCCCGCCGATGAAAAGAGGTCGCTCACCCGTCGACCGCAAGGCGCAGCGTGCGGCCTCCACGATCTACCGCGATTCGCCAAGATCGTCCCGCAGCGTCAAGCGCCGTAGCAATGTCAGCAACACGCTCGATGCGATACTCATTGATCGACAAAATTCGATCTCCCGGTCTGACGCCATAGCGTCTTCCGGGGCCGCGTTTCACTTGCACGACGACGACACCATCAAGCGACGGGTCCAAGCCTTCTTCCTGTGCCAGCGCCGGATTGATGTTAGCAATCACCACGCCTCTGAGTGGATTTGACCCCTCGATTTCAGAGACGTTACGCGGGGGATCATCCGGAGCCGCTATCAATGCAACATTTGCTTCAAGCCGTGCGCCATCGCGAAGATACCCAAGTGTAATCCGCTCCCCCAATTGGCCAACGCCCAACCGATAGCCAAGCGTCACCATATCGCGCACCGGCCTGCCAGCAACATCGAGAACAATGTCACCCGCTTCCAACCCTGCTTCAGCTAAGGGGCTGAGGGGGTGCAATTCGGAAAGAATGACGCCATCGGGAAGGATACCGAGGCTCTCAGCGATTTCTTGTGTCACCGGTTGTCCATCCGCGCCGATCCAAGGTTGCGCTATGGTCAATGCGCCTGCCGCCGCCGAGTCCACGGCACGCCGCGCGAGGTTTGCCGGAATAGCAAAGCCGATCCCGTTCGATCCACCCGACCGCGACAAAATCTGAGTGTTAATCCCGACCAACTGGCCAGCCATATCCACCAGCGCTCCGCCCGAATTACCCGGATTGATCGCGGCATCTGTCTGGATAAAAACCTGACCATCATCATTGGTTCGTGTCTGCGCCGAGACAATGCCGCTCGTCACTGTTTGGCCCACGCCGAACGGATTGCCAATGGCCAACACCAAATCGCCAACCTCCATCGTGTCCGAGTCCCGAAAGTTCAAAACCGGCAAGTCCGCCCCATCCACCTTTAGGATGGCAAGATCGTTGCGTTCATCCATCAATAAAAGTTCGGCCTGAAATTCACGCCGATCATTGAGCGCCACAGTAATCTCGTCGGCCCCTTCCACAACGTGCGAATTGGTCACGACGATGCCATCCTCGCGGACAATCACGCCGGAGCCTAGCGAGGTTTCTTCTCGCGAGCGTGGCCCAAACCTGCGCCCGAACAACATCTCGAACACGGGGTCATTGAACTGCCGAACCACCCGCGTTCGCGTATAGATATTCACCACCGCCGGAGCCGCACGCTTTACCACCGGAGAAAATGACAATGAAATTTCGGCTTGGGATGTCGGAACTTGCTGCGCCCAGGATGGCAGTGCAGCAACCACACAGAGACAAACAGAAAGAAACAGACGTTTCATCGGGGCAATCCTCCTCTCAATTATCTTAGCATGAAATAGGAAATGCCAAACGAAAGGGAAGACCTGTCAGATAGACTTAAGCAACAGCGCCACTCCGCCAAGGCCGGAAATCGTTAGCATCGCGATACGGGCCGTCTGTTGCGTAACACGCATCGCAATGAAACGCCCGATGAGAAAGCCAAAGACAATCCCCGGCAACAGCATAATGCCCATCCAAACTTCATCCCAACCGAATCGGCCAGCCAGCCATAGGCCAATCAATGCCATGATGCAGCCAACGACAAACAGCGTGGCAAAGGTCGCCCGGATTTTTGCGGCTTCCTCACGTTGGTAGAGCATCACCAGCGGCGGAGCGTGCATCGCGGCGACAATGCCGGTGATCCCGCCAGCCGTGGCTCCAAATAAGATGTTTTTACGTGTCAAAGGCAGGACAGGTGAAAAGACGCTCAGCAACACTGCAAGGATAATGATGACGCCAAATACAAGCCCGAGGCGCTCGGCGGCAATTTGCGTGAGAACCAATGCACCAAGGGTTGTTCCGATCAGCAATCCCATCAACAGCGGCGGCATTTCGCGGCGGTCCAGTGACGGCCCCTCACGCCACAAGATTGCGCTCGACAAAAACAAATTCGCAAACAGCATCGGCCCCGGCAGATAAGCAATATTGATCAGAGCCAAGAGCGGATTGGCAACCATCGCAAAGCCCAAGCCCGCTGACGCTTGCACCACACCGGCCAGCGCAATCGCCAAGTTGAGCACGATCAATTCGGTTGTCACGCCGCCTCCAAAAATAAAAAACCCCTCCCCGCGAACGGAAAGGGGTTTCAAAAATAAACGTCCGAGAAGTGGTTACTCCACTCCATCCATCGCAGCTTCTTCCGCAGCAACGCGCTCACGGTCGCCAAGACCTTTCGCATCGACATCACGGTCAACAAGTTCAATAATTGCCATCGGCGCAGCGTCGCCATAGCGGAAGCCCGCTTTGAGGATACGGCAATATCCGCCCTGACGATCCGCATAGCGGGATGCAATCGCATCAAACAGCTTTTTAACCGCATCATCAGAATTCAGTTTCGACCGCGCGAGACGACGCGCATGAAGGTCGCCACGTTTGCCAAGTGTAATCAGGCGCTCAACGACAGGGCGCAGCTCTTTTGCTTTTGGCAATGTGGTTTTGATTTGCTCATGCTCGATCAGCGAAGCGGCCATATTAGCAAGCATCGCCTGACGGTGAGAATGTGTTCTATTTAGTTTACGACGGCCTTTACCGTGACGCATGGGATGTCCTTTCGATATTTTTCTTTGTCAGGCCGCCGGGCTGATCTTTTTAATTATAGGCGACCGCTTTGGAGCACGGCCCGTTAGGGCCGCACCCTTGTTAATCGTAGCTTAGAACTGGTCTTCGAATTTCTTCGACAGCTCGTCGATGTTCTCAGGTGGCCAGTTCGTGATTTCCATACCGAGATGCATACCCATGCCCGTAAGCACTTCTTTGATCTCGTTAAGCGACTTCCGACCAAAGTTCGGCGTCCGCAGCATCTCTGCTTCCGTCTTTTGGATCAGGTCGCCGATATAGACGATGTTGTCGTTCTTCAGGCAGTTTGCGGAGCGAACAGACAATTCCAACTCGTCCACTTTTTTAAGCAACAGTGGATTGAACTCCAACTCCGGCTCTTCGCTTGGACGCGGAACAACTTCTTGCGGCTCGTCAAAGTTCACGAAGGTCCGCAGTTGGTCCTGAAGGATGCGCGAGGCAAAGGCCAAGGCATCTTCGGGCGAAACCGAGCCATCGGTTTCAATGGCCATTGTCAGCTTATCGAAATCGAGGATCTGACCTTCACGGGTCGGCTCGACTTTATAGCTGACACGCTTCACCGGGCTGTAGAGCGCATCAACCGGCACAAGGCCAATCGGAGCGTCTTCAGGACGATTGCGCTCAGCAGGAACATAGCCTTTGCCGGTATCAATCGTCAGTTCCATGTGAATCTCAGCGCCATCATCAAGCTGACAAATCACGTGGTCAGGGTTGAGAACTTCAATCCCTGCCGTAACAGAGATATCAGATGCTTTCACCGCACCGGGGCCTTTTTTACGCAGTGTGACGCGCTTTGGTCCCTCGACATCCATCTTGATTGCGATGGCTTTCACGTTCAGCACGATGTCAGTCACGTCCTCACGGACGCCTGCCACCGATGAGAACTCATGCAGCACCCCGTCAATCTGTACCGAGGTCACCGCAGCGCCCTGAATGGACGATAGCAATACACGGCGCAGAGCATTTCCGAGTGTTAGGCCAAAACCACGTTCCAGCGGTTCAGCAACAACGGATGCTTTACGTTTTGGGTCTAAACCCGGTTCGAATTCAAGCTGTTGCGGCTTGATTAGGTCGGTCCAGTTATTCTGGATCATGTGGAGCCTCCATTCTCGCGGCAAGGGGTGAACCGCCCCAACCGTCTCCCGAGAGTCCTATCCAAGGTTCAGTTGATCACTCCGGCAGAAGTCGACGTGACCAGTCGTGGTAACGCCCACTCCTGCAAAAACAGAAGCGGGCGCGTTGTTCCCGTCCAATGGGACGTGAATTATACGCGGCGACGCTTTGGCGGGCGACATCCATTATGCGGGATCGGTGTGACATCGCGAATCGATGTGACCGTAAATCCAATTGCTTGCAAAGCGCGAAGCGCTGATTCGCGGCCCGAACCTGGCCCTTGAACCAAAACTTCCAAAGTCCGCATTCCGTGCTCTTGCGCTTTCTTGCCGGCATCTTCAGCGGCCATCTGTGCTGCATATGGCGTCGATTTCCGCGAGCCTTTAAAGCCCATATTGCCTGCCGATGACCACGCGATCGCATTTCCTTGCGCATCCGAAATCGTGATCATTGTATTGTTGAAGCTTGAATTCACATGCGCAACGCCCGTCGCAATATTCTTGCGCTCTTTGCGTTTAATACGTGCCTTTTCTCTCGCCATTGCAGTCGATCCTTATTTCTTCTTGCCGGCGATGGCCTTCGCGGGGCCTTTGCGCGTGCGTGCGTTCGTGTGAGTACGCTGACCGCGCACAGGCAGGCCGCGACGATGGCGCAGACCGCGATAACAGCCCAGATCCATCAGGCGCTTTACATTCATCGACGTTTGACGGCGCAGATCACCCTCCACCGTGTAATCTGCGTCAATCGCTTCGCGGACCTTCAGGACTTCAGCGTCTGTGAGGTCGTTAACACGGCGTGTCAGGTCGAGACCGACCTTTTCACAAATCTCACCAGCCGCTTGCGGGCCGATGCCATGAATATAGGTCAGCGCGATAACAACACGCTTGTTCGTCGGTATATTGACACCTGCAATACGGGCCACTGTTCATTTCTCCGTCTCGGGAGCGGCGGGAATATCCCAAACCGCTGTCATATTCAAGTCACGCGGTGATTACCGCATCAATCTGTTTCGTCACTTCATTAATGTCCGCAGTACCATCTACGGGACGCAAGGACCGCTTCGCGTGATAATAGCCAATCAGCGGGGCCGTATCCTTGTAGTAATTTAGTAAGCGCGTCCGAAATGCCTCGACATTATCATCATCACGCTGTTGCATTTCCGACTTGCCGCAATTGTCGCAAACGCCCTCTTTCTCAGGTTTTTTGAAGCTGCGGTGATACCCTTCACCACAATTTCCACAGGAATAGCGGCCCGCGATGCGTTCGATGATTATCTCATCATCGCAGCGCAGCTCCACGACAGCCGTCAGTTCCATTCCTTTTTCGACCAGCATCTCGTCAAGCGCGTCAGCTTGTCCAAGTGTGCGCGGGAAACCGTCAAAGATAATGCCGCCTTTGACGTCTGGTTCGTCCAAACGTTCAGAAACGATTCCAACGACAAGGTCATCAGTAACAAGGTCACCACGATCAATCGTATCTTTTGCTTTCAATCCTACTTCGGTGCCAGCCGCCGCAGCGGAGCGCAGCATGTCACCCGTTGAAAGCTGTAAAAGTCCAAACCGTTCGACTAGGAAACGAGCTTGCGTGCCTTTACCGGCACCAGGTGGTCCGAGCAGGATTAAATTCACCGCTTCTTACCCCTCAGTTTCGAGCGCTGGATCAAACCTTCATATTGGTGGGCAAGCAGATGACTCTGAATTTGCGACACCGTGTCCATCGTCACACTGACAACAATCAGCAAGGATGTACCGCCGAAATAGAAAGGCACACGCAGGTTCGCCGTCAAAATCTCAGGCAGCAAACAGACCAGAGCCAGATACGCTGCACCAACCACAGTCAGCCGTGTGAGAACGTAATCTAGGTACTCAGCCGTCCGCTTACCGGGACGAATGCCGGGAATAAACCCGCCATGGCGCTTGAGGTTCTCTGACACTTCTTCGGGGTTAAACACGACCGCCGTATAGAAGAACGCGAAGAACACGATACCCGCGACATAGAGCGCCAAGTATGCTGGCTGTCCTCTGCCGAGATACGCCGTAACAGTCGATAGCCACTCAGGACCACCAGCAGACGAGAAACTCGCAGCGGTCAAAGGCAACAGCAACAACGAGGATGCAAAAATTGGTGGGATCACACCCGCCGTATTCACTTTCAGCGGCAAGTGGGAACTTTCGCCGCCAACCATCTGTTGCGGACCAACTTGGCGTTTGGGGTATTGGATCAGGATGCGGCGTTGCGCTCGCTCCATGAAGACCACAAACGCAATCGTTGCGAACGCAAGGATAATAATTCCAAGGATGATCGCCGTCGAAATCTGGCCTTGAGAGCTGAGTTGAAGTGTTTGAGCAATCGCGCCCGGCAGCTCAGCAACAATACCGGCGAAAATGATCAACGAGATACCATTACCGATACCGCGTGCCGTGATCTGTTCACCAAGCCACATCAGCAAGACCGTACCACCAACCAGCGAAATCACGGTCGTTACGATAAAGAAAGCACTCGGCTCGGAAGCAACGCTCGTATTCAGACCAGCAGCAATGCCCCAGCCTTGAAGCGTTGCCAGTATAACCGTTCCGTAACGGGTCCACTGGTTGATCTTCTTACGGCCCTGCTCGCCTTCTTTTTTCAGCTTTTCCAGCGATGGAACCATCGACGTCATCAACTGCATGATAATCGACGCCGAAATATACGGCATGATGCCAAGCGCAAAGATTGACATCCGGCTGATCGCGCCGCCGCCAAAGGTATTGAAGATGTCTAAGATCCCGCCCTGAAACTGCTCCAAAAGGGCAGCAACACGGATTGGATCAATCCCAGGCAACGGAAGATACGTCCCGAAGCGATAAACAATGAGAATCGATAGCGTAAATAGAATACGGCCTTGAAGGTCTTTGGCTTTACCAAAGGCCGACCAGCTCATATTCGCAGCGAGTTGTTCAGCAGCCGAGGCCATGGCTTAACTCCGCTCGGGATAAACGATCAATTAGTATGCTTTAGAGGGTTTAGGCTCTGGAGCAACAACTTTAGGCGAAATCGTCAGCGACCCTCCAGCAGCTTCCACTGCTTTGACCGCCGCTTCAGATGCCCCAGAAGCCGTAATTTTAAGGCCCGATTTCAAATCACCCTTCGCAAGAACCCGCACACCATGCGTCTTCGCGCGGCGCACAACACCGCTGGCGATCAGCACAGTTTCATCAATCGCTGCTGACGCATCAAGCGCGCCGCGATCCACAGCAGCTTGAAGCTGACCTAGATTCACAATCGAATATTGCTTGCGGAAGATGTTGTTAAATCCACGCTTCGGAAGGCGACGGTGGATTGGCATTTGACCGCCTTCAAAACCCTTGATCGCCACACCAGAACGCGAAGTCTGACCCTTGATGCCGCGTCCAGCGGTCTTTCCCAGTCCCGAACCGGGTCCACGGGCAACACGCTTTTTACGCTTCGTCGCACCAGCTACGTCGCGGATGTCATTCAGTTTCATGACGCTCTCCTATGCCGGATATCCAAGTGCGCGTCATGCAGCACGAGAACCCACAGCTTCAAACTTAATTCAGCAAAAGACCTAGCTTGTGCTGACGATCTCCACCAGATGCGGGATCTTACGAATCATGCCGCGTACTTCTGGAGTGTCCTCCAATTCGCGCGTGCGATGCATTTTATTCAGGCCCAGACCAATCAACGTATCACGCTGGATCTTTGGGCGGCGAATCGGGCTACCGATTTGTTTTACAATAATTTTAGGCATCAGCAGTTTCCTCAGCCTCTGGTGCAGCCGCATCAGCAGCCTGCGTGGAGCTATCTTGGCGGCGGCCAAGAATATCAGCGACTTTCAGGCCACGACGCGCCGCGACTTGACGCGGGCTGCTTTCGCTTTGCAGACCTTCGATGGTTGCGCGCACCATATTGTAGGGGTTTTGCGAGCCTGTCGACTTTGCAACAACGTCACGGATGCCAAGCATCTCGAAAACGGCACGCATCGGACCACCAGCAATAATCCCCGTTCCCTCAGGAGCGGAGCGCATAACGACCTTACCAGCGCCCCAACGACCTTTGGTGTCGTGGTGCAATGTACGACCCTCGCGCAGTGGCACGCGGATCATTTTGGTTTTGGCTTGCTCAGTTGCCTTGCGAATTGCTTCAGGCACTTCGCGGGCTTTACCCTTGCCGTATCCAACGCGGCCCTTTTGATCTCCAACCACGACAAGCGCGGCGAAACCAAAGCGACGTCCACCCTTCACGACTTTCGCCACACGGTTAATGTGGACAAGGCGATCCTGAAATTCGGACTGTTCTTCGTCTCTATCTCTACGTGCCATCTGGCCGTCTCCTTAGAATTTCAGACCGGCTTCGCGCGCGGCTTCGGCGAGGGCCTTTACCCGGCCATGAAACAGGTATCCGCTACGATCGAAGACGACTTCTTCAACACCAGCGGCTTTTGCACGTTCAGCAACCAGCGCACCCACTTTCGCTGCGGAGTCAACCGTCGCCACTCCTTTGAGGGACAACGACTTATCCAATGTGGACGCAGCAGCGAGTGTACGACTTTGTTTGTCGTCGATAACCTGTGCGTAGATATTACGGCCCGAGCGGAAAACGCTAAGACGAGGGCGGCCCGTAGCCACCTTTTTGAGCCGGTTGCGCACCCGTAAACGACGGCGCGCAAGGGCTGCTTGGTTAGAATTCGCCATGGTTTTCGGCCCTTACTTCTTCTTGCCTTCCTTGCGGAAGATATATTCGTCGGAATAACGGATGCCTTTGCCCTTATAAGGCTCCGGCTTGCGCCATTCGCGAATGTTCGCTGCGACTTGACCAACCAACTGCTGGTCAATACCCGATACTTCAATCTCGGTCGGCTTTGGTGTTTTCACTTCAATTCCCTCTGGAATATTGAAGTCAACATCATGCGAGTAGCCAAGCGACAGCTTAAGAACTTTCCCCTGAACCGCAGCACGATACCCAACGCCGGTAATTTCCAGCTTTTTCATGAAGCCGTCACTGACGCCTTTCATGCAATTCGCGACTTGTGTGCGGGACATACCCCACATTTGACGCGCGCGCTTACTGTCATCGGCTGGCTTGACGATGATAGCGCCATCATTCAGCGACACATTAACTTCATTTGGAACTGTAAAAGTACGCAAGCCTTTGGGACCTTTTGCTTCGACAGTTTGACCGTTCAATCTGATCTCTACACCTTTAGGCGCTTCAACCGGTTGTTTTCCAATTCGGGACATATCAAGTTCTCACTTTCATGGAGGCGTGTGCGGGGTCTTCGATTAGAAGACCGTGCAGAGCACCTCTCCCCCGATATTCGCTTCACGTGCATTGGCATCCGACATAACACCTTTCGGCGTCGAAAGGATCGTGACACCAAGCCCGTTACGAACGCGCGGCATGTCTTTCACGTTGGTGTAAACGCGGCGACCTGGGGTCGACACACGCTTCAATTCGCGAATAACAGGCTCGCCATCGTAATATTTGAGCGAGATTTCAAACTCAGCGTGCTTGCCTTCGGTTACGTTCTCATATCCGCGAATGAAGCCTTCAGACTTCAACACGTCGAGAACCCAACCGCGAAGTTTGGACGCTGGCGTACGGACGGTGGATTTGCCGCGCATTTGCGAGTTGCGAATGCGGGTAAGCATATCACCGATAGGATCATTGATAAATGGCATCTCTCGGCTCCCTTACCAGCTCGACTTCGTCATGCCGGGGATAAGACCCTGGCTGGCGAGTTCGCGCAGGGCGATACGGGACATTTTCAGCTTGCGGTAATATCCGCGTGGACGGCCAGAAACCTCACAGCGGTTACGCAAGCGGTTCGGGGCCGAATTACGCGGCAGTTTAGCAAGCTTCATGCGAGCACCAAAACGCTCTTCAGCAGATACAGACTCATCATTTGCGATTGCCTTCAGCGCAGCACGTTTCTCGGCGTATTTCGCTACGAGACGTTCGCGTTTCTTCTGCGTCTGGATGGTTCCGTCTTTAGCCATGTCAGCTCTCTCCCCCGTCACGTTTCGGGAACGGCATATTAAACTCGCGAAGCAAAGCACGTGCTTGCTCGTCTTCAGATGCCGTCGTGCAGATGATGATATCCATACCCCGGATCTTATCGACTTTATCGTATTCGATCTCCGGGAAAATGATGTGCTCTTTGATACCCATGGCATAGTTACCACGGCCATCGAAGCTGGTGTCTTTCACGCCGCGAAAATCTCGGATGCGCGGCATCGCGATGGTGATAAGGCGATCAAGGAAGTCGTACATGCGCGCACCGCGCAGAGTGACTTTCACGCCGAGAGGCATTCCCTCACGGACTTTAAAGCCAGCAATCGAGTTCTTCGCACGGGTCACGACGGGCTTTTGACCTGCAATCAGCTCCATCTCAGCTGTAGCAGCCTTAACGCGCTTCGTGTCCTGAACCGCATCACCAACACCCATGTTCAGCACGATTTTCTCGAGCTTAGGGATTTGCATGTCATTCTTAAAGCCAAATTCGCTTTTCAGTTTTGCGCGAATTTCGCTGTCGTACATCGCGCGAAGGCGCGGGATATAAGTTGATCCATCAGCCATCGATCACTTCTCCCGATTTCTTGGCAAAACGGACTTTCTTACCGTCTTCCATTTTGAAACCAACCCGTGTTGGACCCCCATCTTTAGGATCAACAAGCGCGATATTCGAAAGTTGGATTGGGGTCGCTTTTGAGATGCGGCCACCCTGGGAGGTCTGACTTTGCTTGGTGTGACGTACGCGCGTATTCACGCCGGTCACAACAGCACGACCCTCAGCAGGTAAAACCTGCTCAATCTCACCTTCCTGACCCTTATCACGGCCAGTCAGCACGACAACCTTGTCGCCCTTTTTAAGCTTTGCAGCCATCAGAGCACCTCCGGCGCGAGCGATATAATTTTCATATAGTTTTTGGCGCGAAGTTCACGAGGAACCGGGCCAAAGATACGTGTTCCCATTGGTTCATTCTGATTGTTCAGGAGAACCGCAGCATTCGTGTCAAAGCGAATGACCGTGCCATCAGGACGGCGGATCGCTTTCGACGTGCGAACAACGACAGCCTTACGGACTTCGCCTTTTTTTACACGACCACGAGGAATAGCTTCTTTTACTGAGACGACGATGACGTCGCCGACATGGGCGTAGCGACGTTTTGCTCCGCCAAGAACCTTAATGCACTGTACGCGCCGGGCACCGCTGTTATCGGCAACCGTAAGGTTCGACTGCATCTGGATCATAGTTGGCCTCCAGACCTGGCCCCATCACCTTAAGGATCGGGACCGGTTTCATAGAGCCGGTAGGTTGTGGCTTACTCTGCCGAGTCTGTCACAAGCTCCCAGCGTTTCAATTTCGATATAGGCGCGCATTCACGAATACGCACGATTTCACCCTCTTTTGCCGCATTCGCAGCATCATGGGCGTGGTATTTTTTCGAACTCCGGATCGTTTTCTTTAGAACCGGATGACGGAAACGACGCTCAACGCTAACAACGACAGTCTTATCGTTCTTTTCGCTGACAACCGTTCCTTGCAGAATTCTCTTCGGCATCTCAGATCCTCTCCCGCCCTATGCGGCGCCCGCAGCATCGCGGGCCTTTTCATTCAATACCGTCATTACAGTAGCAATCTCACGGCGCACAGTTCGCACACGAGCCGTATTTTCCAACTGGCCAGTCGCACCCTGAAAACGCAGGTTAAACTGCTCTTTCTTCAAGGTTACAAGCTCCTCACGAAGCTGTTCCAGCGTTTTATCACGCAGTTCCGCAGCGCTCATCGCGGCGTCCTTCCAACGACAATAACGAGACAACACCCCATCATAGGGCGTTCTCGTCTACCAATCCGTCCGTGCAACAAAGCGACACTTCACAGGCAGCTTCATAGCTGCGAGTCGAAGAGCTTCTTGTGCAACAGGTTCTGTAACCCCGTCAATCTCAAACATGATCCGACCGGGTTTAACTTTCGCTGCCCAAAATTCGACAGAGCCTTTACCTTTACCCATACGGACTTCGGTAGGCTTTTTCGAAACAGGCACATCAGGGAAAATGCGAATCCACACACGTCCCTGACGTTTCATGTAACGGGTCATCGCACGACGTGCCGCCTCGATTTGGCGTGCCGTTACCCGCTCAGGCTCAAGAGCCTTTAGGCCGAATGAACCGAAGTTCAGGTCAACGCCACCTTTGGCTTCGCCTTTAATCCGGCCTTTATGAGCCTTGCGATATTTAGTGCGCTTTGGTTGCAGCATCTAATTTACTCCTAGTCGCGATCACGGCGCGGGCCACGACCACCGCCGGGACGTCCACCACCACCGGGGCGACCACCCTCTTGCATTTCAGCCGCACGCTTATCACGGGCCATTGGATCATGTTCAAGGATTTCGCCTTTGAAGATCCAAACTTTAACACCGCAAACGCCGTAAGCCGTATGGCCCTCAGCCGTCGCATAATCAACATCAGCACGCAGCGTGTGAAGCGGAACGCGGCCCTCACGATACCATTCGGTCCGTGCAATCTCAGCGCCGCCAAGACGACCCCCAACATTCACACGAATGCCGAGTGCGCCCATACGCATTGAATTCTGAACAGCGCGCTTCATCGCGCGGCGGAACGAAACCCGGCGCTCGAGCTGCTGCGCAATATTTTCCGCAACAAGTTGCGCATCAATCTCAGGTTTACGCACTTCAACAATGTTCAGGTGCAGTTCGCTTTCTGTAAACTTCGCCAGTTTTTGGCGGAGCTTTTCAATATCAGCGCCTTTTTTCCCGATGATCACACCGGGTCGGCCAGCATGGATCGTCACCCGGCATTTCTTGTGTGGACGCTCGATGATCACACGGCTGATCGAGGCTTGCTTGCACTCTTTGAAAATGAATTCGCGGATTGCAATATCTTCGTGCAGTAGCTCACCGTAATCACGGGTATTCGCATACCAGCGCGAGTCCCACGTACGGTTAATGCCGAGGCGAATACCGATGGGATTAATCTTCTGTCCCATTATGCAGACTCCTCTTCACGGACTTTGATCGTCAACTGTGCGAACGGCTTCAAGATTTTACCGAAGCGACCGCGAGCACGAGGACGCCCGCGTTTCAGCGTAATGTTTTTGCCGACCCAAGCTTCTGCGACAACAAGGCTGTCAACATCAAGACCGTGATTGTTCTCGGCGTTCGCTACAGCAGACTGCAGCGTCTTTTTCACATCAACAGCGATCCGTTTTTTCGAAAATGTCAGTTCAGCAAGCGCTGTACCAACAGACTTTCCACGAATTTGCTGTGCGACGAGGTTCAGCTTTTGAGGGCTGACGCGAAGCATACGATTAACCGCCATTGCTTCGTTATCCGCTACGCGGCGAGGATTGGTTTGCTTGCCCATCTTCTTACTTCCGCTTCGCTTTTTTATCAGCCGCATGACCGTAATAAGTACGGGTCGGCGAAAACTCACCGAGCTTGTGGCCAATCATGTCCTCGGAGATGAGAACGGGAATGTGTTTCTTGCCGTTGTGGACACCAAAAGTAAGGCCTACAAATTGTGGCAATACGGTCGAACGGCGTGACCATGTTTTGATGACTTCTTTACGACCGCTTTCGCGCACAGCTTCTGCTTTTTTAAGCAGATAACCATCCACAAATGGGCCTTTCCAGACGGAACGAGGCATGTCTGGCGCTCCTTATTTCTTTTTGCGCGCGTGGCGACTGCGGATGATGAGTTTATCGGTCGTTTTGTTGTTGCGGGTACGCGGACCCTTGGTCGGCTTACCCCAAGGGGTAACAGGGTTACGACCACCGGAAGTCCGGCCTTCACCACCACCGTGCGGGTGATCAATCGGGTTCATCGCAACACCACGAACCGAAGGGCGTTTGCCTTTCCAACGGGTACGGCCAGCTTTACCGAAGTTCTGGTTCGAGTGATCCGAGTTCGAAACAGCACCAACGGTCGCCATGCATTCTTGGCGAACAAGGCGAAGCTCACCGGAACCCAAACGAATTTGAGCATATCCACCGTCGCGACCAACGAACTGAGCATAAGAGCCAGCAGAACGTGCGATCTGACCACCTTTGAGCGGTTTCATCTCAACATTGTGGATGATCGTCCCAATCGGCATACCCGAAAGCGGCATTGCGTTACCGGGGCGAATATCAACTTTCGCACCAGCGATGATCGTGTCACCAACAGCAAGGCGCTGCGGGGCAATCACATAGTTCAACTCACCGTCTTCATACTTCACGAGCGCGATAAATGCGGTGCGATTCGGATCGTATTCAATCCGTTCGACCGTCGCGGGCATATCCCACTTCCGCCGTTTAAAATCCACGATCCGGTATAGCTTCTTCGAGCCGCCACCAATCCGACGTGCCGTAATACGGCCCGTGTTATTCCGACCACCCTTTTTAGTAAGACCCTGTGTAAGCGTCTTTTCGGGGCGACCTTTATAAAGATCAGCGCGATCGATCAGCACCAGCCCTCGCTGGCCCGGCGTCGTTGGCTTATACTTCTTTAACGCCATGCTTCCTGTCTCCGCGTCCGGTCAATCTGAGATCAACCAATTCTTGCCTTCCGACCCGCCGGTTGGCGAGCACTCAGACCGTTCCGAGCCTTAAAGACCCGTCGTTACGTCAATCATTGCGCCGTCTTGCAGCGTAACAATTGCTTTCTTAATGTCCTTTCGCTGACCACGACGTCCACGAAAAATCTTGCGCTTACCTTTTTGGATCAGCGTGTTGACTTTCGTCACCTTGACATTGAACAGAGCTTCAACCGCATCACGGATCGCCCCTTTATCAGCATCTATCGCAACTTCAAAAACTACGGCATTTGCTTCAGAAGCAAGCGTCGATTTTTCAGTCACAATCGGACGGCGGATGACATCATAGTGCTTAGGTTCCGCGCTCATGCCGAAGCCCCTTCTTTCGCACCAAGACGCGCATTAAGCACATCAAGGCCAGCCTTGGTCACAACGAGTGTGTCCTTCAGCATAATATCGTAGACGTTCGCACCAGCACCCGGCAGCACATCAACGCCGTCAAGATTGCTTGCGGCACGAGCAAACCCGCTATCAATCTCAGATCCGTCGATGACCAGAGCTTTTTTCACGCCGAGCTTTTCGAGATGCGCTTTCAGCGATTTGGTTTTACCGTCCTCAAGAGTCGCAGCATCAAGCACGATCAGCTTTTGAGCGGCAGCTTTGTCAGACAAAGCCATTTTCAAACCGAGAGCACGGACCTTTTTAGGAAGGTCATGCGCATGGCTGCGTGATTTCGGGCCTTTATAGACGCCGCCGCCACGGAAGATTGGCGCACCGCGCGAACCGTGACGCGCACCACCTGTGCCTTTTTGACGATAGATTTTCTTGGTCGAATACTTGACCTCTGAACGACCTTTCGTCGAGTGCGTACCAGCCTGCGCACCGGCACGTTGCCAGCGAACGACGCGGTGAAGGATGTCGGCACGAGGCTCAATCGCGAAAATGGAATCGTCAAGATCCACATCCCCTGCGCCGCTCGCATCCAATTTGAATACGTCGATCTTCATGCCTTCGGCTCCTCTGCAGGCGTATCACCTTCAGTCGCTGATGCGTCTGCCTCAGCAGCTTTCAGTGCAGCTTCTTCCGCCGCAGCAGCTTCTTCAGCCGCTTTGGTAGCTTCTGCAGCAGCAGATCTCAGAGCCGCTGGCAACGGGACGTTTTCAGGAAGCGCTTTTTTCGACGCATCCTTGATCATAACCCAACCGCCCTTTGCACCGGGAACAGCCCCTCGGATCATAACAAGACCACGCTCTGAGTCCGTCCGTTCGATACGAAGGTTTTGTGTTGTCACACGGGCATCGCCCATATGACCCGCCATTTTCTTACCTTTGAAGACTTTGCCGGGGTCCTGACACTGACCCGTGGAGCCATGCGAGCGGTGCGAGATCGAAACACCGTGTGTCGCGCGCAAGCCACCAAAGTTATGGCGCTTCATCGCACCGGCAAAACCTTTACCGATAGATGTTCCGACAACATCTACGAGCTGTCCCTCAAAGTAGTGGTCAGCAATGATTTCTTCGCCCACGTCAATCAGATTTTCAGGAGAAACCCGAAACTCTGCGACACGACGCTTAGGCTCCACCTTGGCAACCGCAAAGTGACCACGCATCGGTGCAGAAACACGTTTTGCTTTTGCCGCACCCGCACCGAGTTGAACAGCGGTATAACCGTCACGTTCAATCGTGCGCTGCGCAACGACTTGTACATTATCCATGCTGAGCACGGTAACCGGAACCTGACGGCCATCTTCCATAAAAAGACGTGTCATTCCGAGCTTCCGTGCGAGTACGCCGGTCCGCATAAGAAGCCCTCCCTTAAAGTTTGATCTCGACGTCCACACCAGCCGCAAGGTCGAGCTTCATCAGCGCGTCAACGGTTTGTGGAGTCGGGTCT
Source organism: uncultured Neomegalonema sp. (assembly GCA_937995735.1). GTDB lineage: Bacteria > Pseudomonadota > Alphaproteobacteria > Rhodobacterales > Rhodobacteraceae > JAHDDY01. The sequence goes on from CALKIZ010000061.1 coordinate 30,719, forward strand.
ACGATGTCGAGAAGCCGCTTATGAGTGCGTATCTCAAACTGCTCGCGGCTTTTCTTATCAATGTGAGGCGACCGAAGTACGGTGTACTTTTCGATCCGCGTTGGCAGCGGAATAGGACCGCGAACCTGCGCGCCAGTGCGCTTGGCCGTGTTAACGATCTCGAGCGTCGAGGTATCGAGCGTTCGATGATCGAAGGCCTTGAGCCGGATGCGGATATTTTGTCCCGTCATGGGAGCGCCTCTCGAAAAACCTGTTCAATAGTAAGGGGCCGGAGTATTCACTCCGGCCCCTGCTCTAAATCGTCTTTTATTCGATGATCTTTGATACGACGCCAGCGCCGACTGTACGACCACCTTCACGGATAGCAAAGCGGAGCTTTTCTTCCATCGCGATCGGTGCAATCAGCTCAACGAACATTTTCACGTTATCGCCGGGCATAACCATTTCGGTACCCTCAGGAAGCTCAACCATTCCCGTTACGTCAGTCGTACGGAAGTAGAATTGCGGACGATATTTCGTGAAGAACGGAGTGTGACGTCCACCTTCATCTTTGTTGAGGATATATGCCTCAGCTTCGAACTTGGTGTGCGGTGTAACCGAACCCGGCTTACACAGAACCTGACCACGCTCAATCGCTTCACGGTCGATACCACGAAGAAGCGCACCGATGTTGTCGCCAGCCTCACCGCGATCGAGCAACTTGCGGAACATTTCAACGCCCGTACAGGTCGTTTTTTGCGTGTCCTTGATGCCGACGATTTCAATCTCTTCGCCAACTGTAACAACACCGCGCTCAACGCGGCCTGTCGCAACCGTACCACGACCTGAGATCGAGAACACGTCCTCAACCGGCATCAGGAATGGCTGATCAATCGGGCGATCAGGTGTTGGAATATATTCATCAACAGCCTTCATCAGTTCAGCGATTTTTTCGGAACCGATATTGTCGTCACGGCCTTCGAGAGCAGCAAGAGCCGAACCCGCGATGATTGGAATATCATCACCTGGGAAGTCATACGAGGACAGCAACTCGCGAATTTCCATTTCAACAAGCTCAAGAAGCTCTTCATCGTCGACTTGATCAACTTTGTTCATGAAGACAACAAGAGCAGGCACACCAACCTGACGTGCAAGCAAAATGTGCTCACGAGTCTGAGGCATTGGGCCGTCAGCCGCGTTCACAACAAGAATACCACCATCCATTTGCGCAGCACCGGTGATCATGTTCTTCACATAATCGGCGTGTCCTGGACAGTCGACGTGTGCATAGTGACGGTTTTCTGTCTCATACTCAACGTGAGCCGTGGAGATGGTGATGCCGCGTGCTTTTTCTTCTGGCGCGCCGTCAATCTCATCATAGGCTTTAAAATCGCCGAACTGCTTGGTAATCGCAGCAGTCAGCGTTGTTTTACCATGGTCAACGTGGCCAATCGTGCCGACGTTAACGTGAGGTTTATTTCTTTCAAACTTTTCCTTGGCCATCTCTGGTCTCCGTACTTTTCAATGGCGTCGCGGCGGACCGCGCGTCTTGGGTTGGTCCGTCGGTTAGGTGTATTTCGCCTGAATTTCTTCTGCGACGGCTTGAGGCACTTGCTCATAGTGATCGAACTGCATGGTAAACTGCGCTCGGCCCTGAGACATCGAGCGCAACGTATTAACATAACCGAACATGTTCGCAAGTGGAACAAAAGCCTTAATCGAGGTAGCGACTCCACGTGCTTCCGTACCCTGAATTTGGCCACGGCGGGAGTTTAGATCGCCGATGATGTCACCCATGTAATCTTCAGGTGTAACAACTTCGACATTCATCATCGGCTCGAGCAGCTTTGGCTTACCCGTGCGGATTGCTTCGCGCGTTCCCTGACGAGCAGCAAGCTCGAAGGCGAGAACTGACGAGTCAACGTCGTGATATGCACCATCCAGCAATACAGCCTTGAAGTCGATCACAGGGAAGCCGGCGAGCGGACCGGAGTCCATAACCGACTGAATACCCTTTTCAACGCCTGGAATATATTCTTTAGGCACGTTACCGCCGACGATCTTACTTTCGAAGCTATACCCTTCTCCCGGCTCAACTGGCTCAAGTTGTAGCTTGATGCGAGCGAACTGACCCGTACCACCCGATTGCTTTTTGTGGGTGTAGTCAATTTCTGTCGGTGCAGTGATCGTCTCTCTATACGCAACCTGCGGAGCGCCAATATTCGCCTCGACTTTAAATTCGCGCTTTAGGCGATCCACGAGAATGTCGAGGTGAAGCTCGCCCATTCCCTTCATGATCGTTTGACCAGACTCAAGATCTGTCTCAACGCGGAACGAAGGATCTTCAGCAGCCAGACGCGCCAAACCTTGAGACATTTTCTCTTGGTCGGCCTTGGTCTTTGGCTCCACGGCAATCTCGATCACCGGATCAGGGAAGTTCATCGTTTCCAAAATGACCTGACTTTGCGTATCCGAAAGCGTATCGCCTGTCGTCGTATCTTTCAGACCCGCAAGCGCAATAATATCACCGGAGAAAGCCTCGGTAATCTCATCTTGCTTATTGGAGTGCATCATGACCATCCGGCCAACACGCTCTTTTTTGCCTTTGGTCGTATTCTGGAGCGAGTCGCCCTTGTTAAGAACGCCGGAATAAATGCGCGTAAAGGTCAACGTACCCATGTAAGGGTCGTTCATAATCTTAAACGCAAGACCGGAAAATGGAGCCGCATCATCTGCACTACGCGCAATATTACGAGTCTCAGTATCATCGCCCGGCGCGAAGCCCATGTAAGCAGGCACGTCAAGTGGACCCGGCAGGTAGTCGATGACCGCGTTCAACATCGGCTGAACGCCTTTGTTCTTAAACGCAGAGCCACAAATGACAGGAACGAACGACAGCGACAGCGTGCCCTTACGCAGCAAAGCACGGAGCGTATCCACGTCAGGCTCTTCACCTTCGAGGAATTTCTCCATTGCGTCGTCGTCCATTTCGACGGCGGCTTCAATCATATGAGCGCGCCACTCGTCCGCAAGATCTTTCAATTCATCGCGGATCGGACGTAGATCCCAAGTCGCGCCGAGATCTTCTGAATTCCAAACCCATTCTTGCATCAAAACAAGGTCAACCATGCCTTCAAGTTCGTTTTCCGCGCCTATTGGAATTTGAACAGGCACTGGCAGAGCACCCGTACGCTCTTTGATCATGGCCACACAGTTAAAGAAGTCTGCGCCGATCTTATCCATCTTGTTGACGAACACGATGCGCGGAACTTTGTAGCGGTCAGCCTGACGCCAAACCGTTTCAGTTTGAGGCTCTACGCCAGCGTTTGCGTCAAGAACGCAAACTGCACCATCAAGAACAGCCAACGAACGCTCTACTTCAATCGTGAAATCAACGTGGCCAGGCGTATCAATGATATTGAAACGGTACTTGTCGGACTGAGGGTTTTGACCGTCCTCAGTGCGCTCCCAGAACGTTGTCGTCGCAGCAGAGGTAATCGTAATACCGCGCTCTTGCTCTTGCTCCATCCAGTCCATCGTTGCAGCACCGTCATGGACTTCGCCGATTTTGTGGGACTTTCCGGTATAGTAGAGCACACGTTCGGTAGTCGTGGTTTTACCAGCGTCGATATGCGCCATAATGCCGAAGTTACGATATCGGTCGAGGGTATATTCGCGGGCCATCTCAGATTACCTTGCTCGAAGAATTGCTTACTGCGCGGATCGCAGACTTTACCAACGGTAGTGGGAAAACGCTTTGTTCGCGTCGGCCATTTTGTGTGTATCTTCGCGCTTCTTAACAGCAGAACCACGATTATTAACGGCATCAAGAAGTTCGCCGGACAGACGATCAACCATCGTATTTTCGGAACGGGAGCGCGCCGCCTTGATCAACCAACGGATCGCAAGCGCTTCCCGGCGCTCGGGACGCACATCAACCGGAACCTGATACGTCGCACCACCAACACGGCGTGAGCGCACTTCGACAGCAGGCTTAATATTATCGAGCGCCTCATGGAATAATTCAACGGGGTCGCGCTTGGCTTTATCTTCAGCCTTCTCCAAAGCACCGTAAACAATCCCTTCAGCGGCGGATTTCTTGCCGTCAAACATCAGATTGTTCATGAACTTAGTGAGAATTTTATCGCCGTACTTCGCATCTGGAAGCACTTCGCGTTTCTCTGCGCGGTGACGTCTTGACATCGAATGCTCTCCTTACTTCGGACGCTTAGCGCCGTATTTCGAACGACGCTGCTTACGATCTTTAACGCCCTGTGTATCGAGCACGCCGCGAAGAACGTGATAACGAACGCCCGGTAAATCTTTCACACGACCGCCACGGATAAGCACAACGGAGTGCTCTTGAAGGTTATGACCTTCACCGGGGATGTAGCTGATGACTTCATAGCCATTCGTGAGACGCACTTTAGCGACGCGGCGAAGAGCCGAGTTCGGCTTTTTCGGCGTCGTCGTATAAACGCGCGTACAAACGCCGCGTTTCTGCGGGCATTCGTCAAGGTGGATCGACTTGCTGCGCCTAACCTTTGGCTTACGCGGCTTGCGGATCAGCTGTTGAATAGTTGGCATTCAGCTCGCCTTATCCCAAACGGGTCATCAAAATTCATTCATTTTATTACACAGCCAACACGCCGGATAGCGTTGCCGCCTCCAGCGTCTTAAGCAGAGGATCAAGGCGAGCCCGGATCATGCGTTTTCTTTAGCGATGCAAACCCCAACCGAGAACCCCTCAGCCGAAGTCCGCGGAACCTAGTCATATGCCACTCATGCGTCAACCCTTGAGTAATATGATTTCAGACATTTTTCATAAAACGGTATGATCCGACGAAAAAAGGGCGCACCTTGCGGCACGCCCTTTTGTATCACACTGATAATAAACCGTTATTCAGCAGCATCCTGTGAACTTTCCTTTGGCGCTTCGAGCTTTGCAGCCTCTTCAGCCGCCGCTTTACGCTCTGCAATAATCGCTTTATCGCGGTCAGAAGCAATTCGCTTCATACGGGCGGCCATACCACCGGTTCCAGCGGGAATCAGGCGACCCACGATCACGTTCTCTTTCAAGCCGATCAGTTTATCTCTTTTGCCTTGTACCGATGCTTCGGTAAGAACCCGCGTGGTTTCCTGGAACGAGGCAGCCGAAATAAACGACCGAGTTTGAAGCGAAGCCTTGGTGATACCCAAGAGAATCGGATTGCCGCATGCAACACGGCGACCTTCTTCTTCAGCCCGGCGATTAGCCTCCTCGAACTCAAGGCGGTCGATTTGCTCCCCCTTGAGGAAGGTCGTTTCACCGGAGTCGGTGATTTCGATCTTCTGGAGCATCTGACGAACAATAACCTCGATATGCTTATCGGAGATTTTCACGCCTTGCAGACGGTAAACGTCTTGCACTTCGTTGATGAGGTATTCCGCGAGCTTCTCGATGCCGCTGACATGAAGGATATCGTGCGGAGCCGGATTACCGTCGAGCAGATACTCACCTTTTTGGATGAAATCGCCTTCTTGCACCGTGATGTGCTTACCCTTTTGGATAAGATATTCGCGCGTCTCGCCGTCCTCTTCACCTGATTCAATCGAAATCCGGCGTTTGTTTTTATAATCGCGGCCAAATTTCACGTAACCGTCGATCTCAGCAATGATCGCGTGATCTTTCGGGCGACGGGCTTCAAACAGCTCAGCCACACGCGGCAGACCACCGGTAATATCGCGGGTCTTCGCACCCTCGCGCGGGATACGGGCGATAACCTCACCGGCCTCAACCTCTTGTCCGTCTTCAACCGACAAAATAGCATCAACCGACATGAAGTAGTGAGCCGGATTGCCGTTATCGAGCGTAAACGTCTCACCCTTCGCGTCGACCATCGTAATCGCAGGTTTCAGGTCAGAACCTTTCGGCGCGGAACGCCAATCAGAGACGATACGCTGAGTAATACCCGTTGCCTCATCCATCTCATCACGAATTGAGATGCCGGGGATAAGGTCCACGAATTTCGCAATCCCTTTCTTCTCCGAAATGATCGGCAACGTGTAGGGGTCCCACTCAGCGAGTTTTTGACCGCGTTTGATGTCGTCGCCATCCTTGACCAACAGCTTGGAACCGTAAGCCAGTTTATGAACCGCACGGTCATTGCCTTGCGGATCGAGGATCGCAAGCTGAACATTCCGGGCGACGACGATTGTATCGCCTGCACTGTTTTCCAACATATTCGCGTTGCGGATTTCGAGCTTACCTTCTTGCGAAGACTCAACAAACGATTGGTCAGTCACCTGAGCCGTACCGCCGATGTGGAACGTCCGCATCGTAAGCTGTGTACCAGGCTCCCCAATGGATTGAGCTGCGATGATACCCACCGCTTCACCAATGTTGACTGCCTCACCACGCGCGAGGTCACGGCCATAGCATTTACCGCAGATACCGTTTGGCGCCTCACATGTAAGTGGCGACCGGATTTTAACCGAGGAGACACCAGCCTCTTCGATGGCAAGCGATGCTGCTTCGTCGATGATCATGTTTTTCTCGAACAGGACATCTCCCGTAGCGGGGTCTGTGATATCTTCGAGCGGAACACGGCCCAGCAAACGTTCGGAGAGCGACGAAATAATCTCACCGCCATCAACCGCCGCTTCGCAGTTAATGCCGATATCTGTCTGACAATCCTCAATCTCAATAATGCAATCCTGTGCGACATCGACAAGACGGCGTGTCAGATACCCTGAGTTCGCGGTCTTCAGCGCGGTATCCGCAAGACCTTTACGAGCGCCGTGGGTGGAGTTGAAGTACTCCAACACGGTCAAACCTTCTTTAAAGTTCGAGATGATCGGTGTTTCAATAATCTCGCCGGACGGCTTGGTCATCAGACCACGCATCCCGCCAAGCTGTTTCATTTGCGTAACCGAACCACGCGCACCCGAATGGGCCATCATGTACACCGAGTTCGGCTCGATCGTCCGGCCATTTTCGTCTTTGTGCTCAGCCGAAATCGTCCCCATCATCGCATCGGTGACTTTATCATTACACTTTGCCCAAGCATCAATGACTTTGTTGTACTTCTCGCCTTGTGTGATCAGACCTTCTTGATACTGGTCCTCAAAGGCATTCACCTGTGAGCGGGTTTCGTTCACGAAATCCCATTTGGTATCCGGGATTTCCATGTCATCCTTGCCAAACGAAATGCCGGCCTTGAACGCCTCGGAGAAGCCGAGTTTCATCATCTGGTCACAGAAAATCACCGTGTCTTTCTGCCCGCTGAAACGGTAAACTGTATCGATAACATCGCCGACTTCACGCTTGCGGATCAGGCGGTTCACGATATCAAAATCAAGACGCTCGTTCTCCGGCAGAAGTGCGCCGAGCTTCATACGACCCGGTGTGGTTTCAACCCGTTTGAAGACACGGTTGCCCTCATCATCAAAGGTCCAAACACGGGCACGAATTTTCGAATGTAGCGTCACTGTCCCCGAATGCAGCGCATGTTCGATCTCATCCATATCGGAATAGACACCGCAAAGAGGACGCCCTTCAGCATCTTCTTTATACTCGCCCGGTTCACCATCGCGCATCAGGGTCATGTAATACAGACCAAGAATAATATCCTGAGACGGCACGATAATCGGCTTACCGTTTGCTGGGCTGAGGATGTTGTTCGTGGACATCATCAGCACGCGGGCTTCCAACTGTGCTTCCAGCGAAAGCGGAACGTGGACAGCCATTTGGTCGCCGTCAAAGTCAGCGTTAAACGCAGCACAAACCAGCGGGTGAAGCTGGATCGCTTTACCTTCGATCAGAACCGGCTCAAACGCCTGAATACCAAGGCGGTGAAGCGTCGGTGCGCGGTTAAGCATAACCGGGTGTTCGCGAATAACTTCATCGAGAATATCCCAAACCTCAGGGCGCTCTTTCTCGACCAGTTTCTTCGCCTGTTTCACGGTGGAAGACAGACCTTGCGCATCAAGTTTCGAGTAGATGAACGGTTTGAACAGCTCCAGAGCCATCTTCTTCGGCAAGCCGCATTGATGCAGCTTGAGTTCCGGCCCGGTCACAATCACCGAACGACCGGAGAAATCGACACGCTTTCCGAGCAAGTTCTGACGGAAGCGGCCTTGCTTACCCTTCAGCATGTCCGCAAGTGATTTCAGCGGACGCTTATTCGCCCCCGTAATCGTACGACCGCGACGCCCGTTATCGAACAGAGCATCGACAGATTCTTGCAGCATCCGTTTTTCGTTCCGGATGATGATGTCAGGCGCGCGCAGTTCAATCAAACGCTTGAGGCGGTTGTTACGGTTAATCACACGGCGATAAAGATCGTTCAGATCAGACGTCGCGAAGCGGCCCCCATCAAGCGGCACAAGCGGGCGCAGCTCTGGCGGGATGACCGGAACAACGGTCATAATCATCCATTCAGGGCGGTTACCGGAATCAAGAAAGCTCTGAACGACTTTCAGGCGTTTGATGATCTTTTTCGGTTTCAGTTCACCCGTGGCAACTGCGAGTTCTTCACGCAGTCGGCGGGCTTCTTCTTCGAGGTCCAAACCGGCGAGCATTTCACGGACGGCTTCCGCACCAATGCCCGCTTCGAAGTTTTCCGCACCAAACGCATCTTGTGCGTCCAGATACTCTTCTTCGTTCATCATCTGACCGTAGGAAAGCTCGGTCATGCCGGGATTAGTGACGATGTAGTTTTCGAAATACAGCACCCGCTCAAGATCGCGCAGAGTGATGTCGAGCATCAGACCGATACGGGACGGCAGGGATTTCAGGAACCAGATATGCGCCACAGGCGATGCCAGCTCAATATGGCCCATACGCTCGCGGCGAACCTTTGAGAGCGTGACTTCAACGCCGCATTTCTCGCAGGTAATACCCTTGTACTTCATGCGCTTATATTTGCCGCATAAGCATTCGTAATCTTTGACCGGACCAAAGATACGCGCACAGAATAGACCATCACGTTCCGGCTTGAAGGTCCGGTAGTTGATGGTTTCAGGCTTCTTGATCTCACCAAAAGACCAGCTGAGGATTTTCTCCGGGCTGGCAAGCGAAATACGAATCTCATCGAAGCTGGCCGCAGGGGTTTGCGGGGCGAAGATGTTGGCGACTTCCTGGTTCATTCAGAGTCTCCTGTTGCCCGTCGGGGCGTCATTCTAAGTCTTAGCGTAGTTTGGCGGGGATCAGCTCGCACCGAAAGCCCTAGCCACCCTCCCTAAAAGGCAGGGTTTTTAAGCCACGCCCTATTCTTCTTCGGCTTCTAGCAACTCGACATTGAGGCCGAGAGAGCGGATCTCTTTGACCAAGACGTTGAACGATTCCGGTATACCGGCTTCGAAATTGTCTTCGCCTTTGACGATGCTCTCGTAGACCTTGGTCCGTCCCGCCACGTCGTCCGATTTCACCGTCAGCATTTCCTGCAAGGTGTAAGCGGCGCCGTATGCTTCGAGTGCCCAAACCTCCATCTCTCCGAAACGCTGTCCGCCGAACTGGGCTTTGCCGCCAAGTGGCTGTTGCGTGACGAGAGAATATGGACCCGTTGACCGAGCGTGGATTTTGTCATCCACGAGGTGGTGTAGCTTGAGCAGGTACTTGTACCCAACAGTGACCTTACGCGCGAATGCTTCGCCTGTGCGGCCATCATAAAGCTGCATTTGACCCGAGGTATCGAGGCCCGCATTCTTGAGGTTCTCGACAATATCCGCCTCTTTCGCACCGTCGAAAACCGGCGTACCGAAGGGAACACCGCTGGTGACGTTTTCCGCCGCTTCGATGAACTCGTTCTCCGGCATCGGAGCGAGTGCGGAATCGAAGACTTCCTCGCCATAAGCGATTTTCATCGCGTCCTGCACAGGGGTCATATCGCCCTGTTGACGGTAAACTTCCAACGCCTCTTCAATCGAGCGGCCAAAGCTAGCCGATGCCCAAGACAGGTGCGTCTCAAGGATTTGACCGACATTCATCCGTGAAGGCACACCGAGCGGGTTCAGTACGATGTCAACCGGCTGTCCGCTTTCTAGGAACGGCATGTCTTCCTGCGGCATAACGCGGGAGATAACTCCCTTGTTTCCGTGGCGACCCGCCATTTTATCACCGGATTGGAGCTTACGCTTCACCGCGATGAAGACCTTGACGGTTTTCATCACACCCGGAGGCAGATCGTCGCCGCGACGGATTTTCTCAACTTTATCATCGAAACGACGGTCAAGGGCTTTCTTTTGAAGCTCGTACTGCTCGTTGAGCAATTCGATTTCCTTCATCAGATCGTCGTCTTTTAGCGTGATTTTCCACATATCCGAACGGACCGACAAAGAACCGAGGTTCTCCATGGTTAGTTCGGTTTTCGCCGGCAGGTCTTTCGGGCCTTTGACAACCTCATGACCGACAAGCAAATCCGAAAGCCGGGAATAGATGTTGCGGTCAATGATGCCGCGCTCATCGTCGCGGTCACGGGTGAGGGTTTCGATTTCCTCACGCTCGATCTGTTGAGCACGCTCGTCTTTATCGACACCGTAACGGTTGAAGACGCGAACCTCGACGACAGTCCCGAAATCACCGGGAGCCATACGCAGCGAGGTATCGCGCACATCCGAGGCTTTTTCGCCAAAGATCGCGCGGAGGAGTTTTTCCTCTGGCGTCATGGGAGACTCGCCCTTTGGCGTGATCTTACCGACCAGAATATCGCCGGGCACAACTTCCGCGCCGATATAGACAATACCGGCTTCATCGAGGTTACGAAGCGCTTCTTCACCAACGTTCGGAATGTCGCGTGTGATGTCTTCCGGCCCGAGCTTCGTATCACGGGCATTAACTTCATATTCCTCGATATGAATCGAGGTGAAGACATCATCCTTCACGATACGCTCTGAAATGAGGATGGAATCCTCGAAGTTATAGCCATTCCACGGCATGAACGCGACGAGCACGTTTTTACCCAGGGCCAATTCGCCAAGATCGGTAGACGGACCATCGGCAATTACATCGCCGGCGAAAACATTATCGCCCACCTTCACCAGCGGACGCTGGTTGATACAGGTGTTTTGGTTCGAGCGTTGGAACTTGCGCAGACGGTAAATGTCCACGCCGGGATCACCCGGTTCCATTTTCTCGGTTACACGGACCACGATCCGCATCGCATCAACCTGATCAATCGTTCCCGCACGGCGCGCGGTAATGGATGCGCCGGAGTCGCGCGCGACACGCGCCTCCATGCCGGTTCCGACCAGCGGAGCCTCAGCTTTTAGAAGCGGCACAGCCTGCCGCTGCATGTTCGATCCCATCAGGGCGCGGTTCGCATCGTCATTCTCAAGGAACGGGATCAGCGACGCCGCGACCGAAACAAGCTGCTTCGGCGACACGTCAATCAAATCGACGTTTTCACGCGGGTTCATCATGAAATCACCCGCCTTACGGGTCGAGACAACTTCGTTTTCAAAGCCCCCTTCCGCCGTCAGGTTCGCGTTTGCCTGCGCAACCGTATGCTTCATCTCTTCCATGGCAGAGATATAAACAACTTCATCGGTTACTTTGCCGTCAATCACTTTGCGGTACGGGCTTTCGATAAAGCCGTATTTATTGACCTTCGCAAAGGTCGCCAGCGAGTTAATCAGGCCGATATTCGGCCCTTCCGGCGTTTCAATCGGACAAATCCGGCCATAATGGGTCGGGTGAACGTCGCGAACTTCAAAGCCGGCACGCTCGCGGGTCAAACCGCCCGGACCAAGCGCAGACAGGCGGCGCTTATGGGTGACTTCCGATAGCGGGTTGGTCTGATCCATAAACTGCGAAAGCTGCGAAGACCCGAAGAACTCGCGCACAGCCGCCGCAGCAGGCTTTGCGTTGATCAGGTCTTGCGGCATCACCGTGTCGATCTCGACAGAAGACATACGCTCTTTGATCGCACGCTCTGTGCGGAGCAATCCAAGGCGGTACTGATTTTCCATCAGCTCACCGACCGAGCGCACCCGGCGGTTTCCGAGGTTGTCGATATCGTCGATTTCTCCCTTACCGTCCCGCAGGCGCAGCAAGTTGCGGATCACTTCAACCATATCTTCTTTACGAAGCGTGCGCAGCGTATCCGGCGCATCAAGATCAAGGCGCATGTTCATCTTTACACGGCCAACCGCCGAAAGATCATACCGCTCAGGATCGAAGAAGAGGCTATCGAACATCAATTCTGCCGCTTCAAGGGTCGGCGGCTCGCCGGGGCGCATGACGCGGTAGATGTCCAGCAAAGACTGCTCGCGGTTGAAGTTTTTATCCGCTGCCATTGTCGTACGCATGTAAACGCCGACTTCAACGTGGTCGATATCGAGGGTCTTGACCGTCTTGGTGAGCTTCAGCTCTTCCATTTTCTCGAGCAGTTCTTCGTCAATTTCCTGACCCGCTTCTGTGAGGAGAAGACCTGTCTCTTCGTCAATTGCATCTTCGGCGATAAAGCGACCAAGGATCGCCTCGTAAGGGCTGAGAATCTTTTCAACACCCGCTTCAGCGAGCTTGCTGAGTTTACGCGGCGTCAGTTTTACGCCGGCTTCCGCAATCACTTCGCCGGACTTCGCGTCCACAAGGTCAAATTGCGGCTTTGACCCTTTGAGACGGTCCGGATTGAAAGGAGTCGCCCACCCTTTCTTGTGCTTCACGAACTCTACCTGATTGTAGAAGGTGTTCATGATTGTTTCTTGATCCATGCCAAGCGCATACAGCAGCGTCGTCACCGGCAGCTTGCGGCGGCGGTCGATGCGCGTGAAAAGAATATCTTTCGCGTCAAAATCAAAATCGAGCCATGAGCCACGATATGGGATAATCCGCGCATTGAAGAGCAGCTTACCCGAGGAGTGGGATTTGCCGCTGTCATGACTAAAGAACACGCCCGGCGAACGGTGCATTTGTGATACAATCACGCGCTCCGTGCCATTCACAACGAATGTACCGTTATTTGTCATAAGGGGCATATCGCCCATGTAGACATCTTGCTCTTTGATGTCCTTAACGGACCGTGCCTGCGTTTCTTCATCGACTTCAAAAACGACGAGACGCAAGGTGACCTTCAGCGGCGCGGCATAGGTCATGTCACGCGCTTGGCATTCTTCAACGTCAAACTTCGGCGCTTCCAGATCGTATTTTACGAATTCCAGCGTCGAGGTTTCATTGAAGTCTTTAATCGGGAAAACCGAGTTAAAGACGCATTCAATTCCCATGTCCTTGCGACGCTCTTCGATGCCATCGCCAGAATTGAGAAACAGGTCGTAAGAACTCTTTTGCACCTCGATCAGGTTGGGCATGTCCGCGACTTCGCGAATCTTGCCATACATTTTGCGGATACGTTTGCGGCCGATGTGCGTCTGCGCCATTCGTTCCTCGTCTCTTTAGGAAGCCAGCCGCCCAAGGCCGCACTCCCAATCCCTGCCTAACGCGCCAGTAATGTCCGCGTCACACCAAAATTTTCTGTCCTTAAGCGAATCGCTGCGTGCGTCACAAAAGGTTTATAAATCAACAAATTATACACCACCGCTGGCGATATTTTCAGCGGTAGAACGTCCCTATTAAAGTTGGCATGAGCGTCGTTTACCCAATTTTCGAACAAATTCCAAGCCCCGAGGCACAAAAAGGCCGGACGCGAAATCACGTCCGACCACTTTGTCAAGCAGCTTCAGGTTGCCCCAATGCCGCAGCGCGGCGACCTTACTTGAGTTCGACCGTTGCGCCAGCCTCTTCGAGCTTGGTTTTCATCTCTTCAGCTTCAGCCTTAGGAACATCTTCCTTGACTTCCTTCGGTGCACCTTCAACGAGGTCTTTCGCTTCTTTCAGGCCAAGACCTGTAATCGCGCGGACTTCCTTGATGACGTTAATTTTCTTGTCACCGGCAGACATGAGCATAACCGTGAAGTCGGTTTTCTCTTCTGCTGCGCCACCACCGCCATCGGCAGGGCCAGCCATCATCACAGCGCCACCAGCGGCAGGCTCGATGCCGTACTCATCCTTGAGGATGTTTTTCAACTCGCCTGCTTCGAGCAGGGTCAGACCGACAATTTGTTCGGCCAGTGCTTTAAGATCAGCCATTTATTTCTTCCGTTCTTTTTCAAGTGGTCCAGCGTCGCACCCCATAAAAGGGGGTCAAAATCACTACGCGGCCTCATAAGTCACTGTAAGATCAGGCAGCTTTCTCTTCGATAGTCGAGAGAATACCTGCAATATTGCTTGCAGGTGCGCCAATCGCGGATGCGAGGTTGCTTGCAGGTGCGCCGAGCATTCCGGCAATCATCGAAAGCGTTTCCTCGCGAGAAGGCATGGCTGCCAGTGACTTTACGCCACTTTCATCCAGAACCGAGTCGCCCATAGCCCCACCAACGATCACGAGCTTGTCGTTATCCTTGGCATATTTCTCGACCACTTTCGCGGCAGAGATAGGGTCTTCAGCATAGGCAAGCACAGTCGACCCGGTCAGGAACTTTGACATTCCTTCACAGGGTTTACCCTCAAGTGCGATTTTGGCGAGCTTATTCTTGGCGACGCGGACCGATGCACCTGCTTCACGCATTTGCGACCGAAAATCCGTCATCTCAGCAACTGTAAGACCCTTGTAGTGACAAACTACAACGGCGCCAGAGTCCGAAAAAATCTGGCCGAGTTCCTCGACCACCGCTTCTTTCTGGGCTCTATCCACAGTCTTCTCCAACAATCATGGCAGGTTGGTGTCGCACGCGACCCTCTCCACCGGCTCAGGGGTGCCGATTGCGGGCAAAGCCCACCGCCGACGTCGTACTGTCCGGGTTCCCGCGCATGAACAGAGCAGCCTGTGAGGGCTGATCGGATATGCTCGTTCCCCGTCTAGGGCTGGATTTATGACTATAACGCCACCAACCGTCTCGGACAGGTTCTCGCGGCCCAATGACCGGAGAGAAGTGGTATCTAACGGGGAGTCGAAGCAGGGTCAAGCACGCTGTGCTTTAACTGTCCAGCCCCGCCAACCTTCGGGTTTGCTGCCAAACCGCATCTTCAAGCGAAACCGGGTCATTCTCTTGCTTGCCTTGGCCCGGTATCCGCGCGCCCTGATCCAACGCGACGCCCTCTTCGACTTGTTTAAGACGATCAAAGAATGCACCGGAGACGTCCGGGTCCATGAGCAAGTAATATTGGCCCAGATCATGGGGAGGCCCTTCAGGGGCTTTGAGAGGTTTGACATCGCGGCTGACCACGCCGCCGGTCAATCCCGCCGCCAGCAATTCAGCCATCAAGCCAAACCCCCAACCTTTATAGCCGCCCATACTCACGAGCGAGCCGGTTAGCGCGGCTTCGGGGTCGGTGGTCGGTTTGCCCTCGGCATCGACAGCCCAGCCCTCGGGGATGCGCTCTCCGGCGGTTTTGGCCATTGTAATCTTGCCCAGCGCCACGGTAGTTGTGGATTGGTCGAACTGCATCGCCAACCCGCCCTGCCCGTCCGGTACGGAAAAGGCAATCGGGTTCGTACCGATCACCCGCGTCCGCCCACCGGGAGGCGCTACGATGGGCGAAGCATTGGTCATCCCGAGGCCGATCAAACCTTCACGCGCAATCTGTTCGGTGAAAAACCCCAGCGAGGTGCAGGTATGCGCATGGCCCACCGCAAGGCTGGCGACACCGCATTCGCGCGCGGCAGCAACCGCCTCCGGCAACGCACGGGTAAACGCCGATTGTGCAAAGCCGAACTGAGCATCCACATGCACCGCACCGGGGCGGGGGCGGGTCACGACCGGCTCGGCATCGCCTTTGACCCGACCGCTGTTGAGCTGCGTACAATAGCTTTCGAGATAATAGAGGCCGCAAATACGGTTGCCGATTGCCTCGGCCTTGCGCACCGCCCGCGCCACCTCTGCCGCAATCCACGGCGTAGCGCCGTGCCGTTCTAGCGCGGTTTTCGTTGTGGATTCAATTTCATCAAGGGACACATGCGGCATCGGTTCGCTCTCCTTCGGTAAGAGAGCGTCTTATTCTTGAAAAGGGAGGTATGCGCAATGGGGAGATTTCTTGCGCGGGCTTCGCTATCGCATTGCCGTCATTCTCTTCGAGAATTTGGCGATGCGATAGCTGCGCGTTCGGCTTGCTCTAACGTCAACATGAGCCGCATTTCGCTTTCACGAAACGCTATTGAATTGGTGAGAGCAGGTCCGGGTTCATCACGAGATTCCGCACGCCGTGAGCGTGGTCTTCGTTAAAGGCGTTTTTCTTGAACCATTCGCCGACGCTGTGGATGTTCACTTTGGCAACCTTTGGACGGACGCTCCACGACACTTGGAACGGCGAGCCTTTTTCATTGTAGCTCGGCCCTGTTGTTGAGCCTTCATATTGTACCGGCGCGCCCGTATTGGTCGGGATATTCACCGCCTGATGGACGCCGTTGACGAGTTTGTGCTCGGTCAGTTCTACAAAGTCATGAGCATCGTCATCATTCACCAGCACATAAACTTGGGTTTCAACGCGAAGCTGAGGGTTTCCAATCGAGTCGCTCAGACATGACCCGAGCGTCGGGCCGGGTTGCACTTGCGCAGTGGTGTGGACGTAATGAACTTCGATGGTGTCACCCGATTGCAAGCCGCCAATCTCTCTATCGAGAGGTTTGCTTTCCGCTGCCGTCAACGTGCCGGAATACCCGAAGCCTGTATCGTGGCCTTTGCCATCACCATTGCCGATGTAAGTGGTGAACTCACCGCCCTTATGCTCTGCGCCTTCATGGAAATGGATGTTACAGAGGTTCATTACCTTGTAGCTTGGTGCTTCTGAGAAGGCGCGGGTGTTCTTACCGCCCAGCGTATCAATATCGCGAGGAGATTGCGGCCCGAAACCCGCTCCCTTTGTGCTTTTAGCCAATGCAGCACGTTGGTCTTTGATAGTTTCATCCGAAACGGCTTTGTCAGCGTAAGCTGGCAGAATTATGAAAGCTGATGCTGAAAGTAACGCGGCGGTCATCAAGCGTAATTTCGAATTCATTTCTAATCCTCTTAGACGTGGTAATTTACGGACACCATGAGCTAGGCCGCATTTCGAATTTTGTTAGTCTTCGAAACTAAAATTCACAGAAAGTTTTCTGAAGATCTAAAATTGTTCTTCATTTCCCGGTGATATGCTCGGCATTGCGTATACCTAAATTTCCGACACTTGTTCATGCACGGTCTAGCGGCCATACCGCCTTCTACCCGCTGACGATAAATTGCAACTAATCAAAGTAAGAATGGCTGGACGCAAAATGATTTGGAAATCGCTTCTTCTGATCATCGGGTTGATCATGGGCAAAATTCAATGGGATAATGTACGCTTTGCCTACATTTATTTTCCGGCGGAGCTAGAGATTGTTGAATCGCTCGCCAGCAAAAAGTGGCATAATCGCCGCCGTGGATGTACTTTCGCGGTTATCCGTTTTTCGGAAGCGAGCAAGCAGTATCTGCTTTCGAATGGATTGCAATCGATCACTCAGCGTTATCGAAATACACCGCAACCACCATGGTTCACTACGCAGCACTGGAGCGAAACACCCTCCGCACCAAGAGATAGAGACGATGCCTATCGTGATTGTAAGGAGCATATCAGCGATCGTTTGGCTTCTGAGATCAATATAATCTTGGCACGACCAGGTTCGTGGTCATATCGCTCGTGGAGCGGGGTTACCATCGTTTCACCAGAACATCGCCTCGCGGCAGCTTTTCGCTACGATGATTGAAAATAAATACCGGCATAAAAAAGCCCCGCTCCTTGGGGAGCAGGGCTTATGATTTAGGTGCCTCCCGGCAGGTGACGAATAGCGTTAACCTCAGGCCATTTCTGCCGAGATGTCGACGGTCACGCCGGGACCCATTGTCGAAGAAAGCGCGACTTTCTTGACATAGGTTCCTTTTGCGCCGGTTGGTTTGGCTTTGAGAACCGCGTCGATGATCGAACGGGCGTTCTCAGCGATTTGCGCCTCTGAGAAGCTCGCTTTGCCGATGCCAGCGTGAACAACGCCCGCTTTTTCAGCACGGAACTGAACCTGACCGCCTTTGGCGTCTTGAACAGCCTTGGCGACATCCATAGTCACCGTGCCGATTTTCGGGTTCGGCATCATGCCGCGTGGTCCGAGAACCTTACCGAGACGGCCAACGATAGGCATCATATCCGGGGTTGCGATACAAACGTCAAAGTCGATTGTGCCGCCCTGAACGATTTCCATCAGGTCTTCAGCACCGACAACATCCGCTCCGGCTTCTTTCGCTTCGGCGGCTTTTGCTTCACGGGCGAAGACACCAACACGGACAGTTTTGCCGGTTCCGTTTGGCAAAGACACCACGCCGCGAACCATTTGGTCAGCGTGACGCGGATCAACGCCGAGGTTCATAGCGATTTCGACCGTCTCATCGAACTTAGCCGTGGCATTCGCCTTTACCAGCTTGATCGCTGCATCAAGATCGAGTGCTTCTTTGCCATCGGTTGCTTCTTTGAAGGCTTTTTTCGCAGCAACACTGCGTTTTCCAGCTTTTGCCATTCGATCAGTCCTCCACTTTCAGGCCCATCGAACGGGCGGACCCGGCGATGATTTTCATGGCCTGCTCAACGGTGTTCGCGTTGAGGTCAACCATTTTCGCTTCTGCGATTTCGCGAAGTTGTGCCTGTTTTACTGTGCCGACGCTATCGCGACCGGGAGCCTTGGAGCCGGATTTCAGCTTCATCGACTTTTTGAGGAAGTAACTGGCAGGAGGCGTCTTAATTTCGAACGTGAAAGACTTATCCTGATAATAGGTGATGATGGTCGGACACGGTGCGCCCGGCTCTTGCTCCTGCGTCTTGGCATTAAATGCCTTACAGAATTCCATGATGTTGATGCCGCGCTGACCCAATGCCGGGCCGATGGGCGGTGACGGGTTTGCTTTACCCGCCGGTACTTGCAGCTTGAGCTGCCCGACGACTTTTTTCGCCATGTTAGTCCCCTCCTAAGGGTGCGCCAGCAATGCCGGCGCGAGGTTTAGTGGTTCGGTCCGGGCGCACGCCCTCGCCTCCCACGCGATAACCGGAGCGATGCCCCGGAATTCTCTGTTTGTCGCGGTCCCGGACGCAAAACGGCATCCAGCTTTACTGGGATCGCTTCTAACTGCTCTCTTTTTGGACCTGCGTATATTCAAGCTCAACGGGCGTCGCGCGGCCAAAGATCGACACAGCCACTTTGAGGCGCTCGTTCTCGGTATCCACGTCCTCGACCATACCCGAGAAGCCATCGAACGGGCCATCGGTCACTTTCACTTGCTCGCCGATCTCGTAAACGATGGTGGAGCGTGGGCGTTCTTCGCCCTCGGCAACCGTGTTCATCAGACGATCGACTTCATGTTGGGGTACAGGGCTTGGACGGCCCGACTCTCCAAGAAACCCGACAACACGCGCCGTATTTGTCACAAGATGATGAGCGTCATCATCCATCTGCATCTTAATAAGGATGTAGCCGGGAAGTAATTTTTTATCCGTCTGGATTTTTTTACCACGGCGAATCTCGACCGAAGCCTCGCTCGGCACTTCGATTTGTTCGAATTTATCGCGAATACCTTTTTGATCCGCCGTATTCTCAATCTCCTCCTTCACCTTCTTTTCGAAGTTGGAGTAGACGTGAACAGTATACCAACGATGCGCCATCAGGTCTCCCCGCGCTATGGGCTAAGCGACCCGGCGCGGCTCTTTCAGTCATGTTTTCAGAGCAAGTGCGGTGTTCTAGCGAGTCGGGGGCAAAAATCAAGCAGGGATTGCAGCAAAGGCATCCTCATATCGCGGAGATGCCGCCGGTGATTGAAATTGTCTGCCCCGTCGTCTTCGATGAAGCCGGACTTGCAAGAAAAACAACCATTTCAGCAATATCTTCCGGGGTCACGATCCCGAGTGCCGCCATTTTTTCCGCTTTGCCGAACAGTTTGCCGGCGAACTCATGTTTCATCAGCTTGTCGTAGAGCGGTGTCCCGCTCACAATGCTGGGTGTCAGGCAGTTTACGCGAATTCCGTGGCGCTTGGCTTCAATCGCCATTGTCCGGCAAAACATCGCGATGGATGCCATGGCCGCACCAATGGCACTCTCGCCCGGTGTTGCCAGCTTTCCTGCATCGGATGCCATGCACAGCACCGTGCCACCGCCCTGCCCGGTCATATAAGGAAGGACAGCATGAGCCGGTTGGAGAATCGGGGCTTGGATGTCGTTTATTGTCGGGATCAGGTCTTGCGGGGCGATCTTGTGCAGCAAAGACGGCATCGGATCACCGCCCCCGCAACTCAGCAAGAGATCAATGCCGCCCATCGAGGCATTTGCTTGCCCGGCCAGCGCCACGGTTTGCGCAGGGTCAGAGGCATCGCACTGCATGTAAGTGACGCGCTCCCCCAGCAAATCTGCGGCTTTCGCACCCCGTTCCGCATTGCGGCCAGCAATAACAATATGGGCAACATCTGCTTCAATCAGCCGTTTGGCACAAGAGAACCCGATGCCCGCAGTCCCTCCGACGACCAGGGCGCGGGTTTCTGAAAGCTGTTGAACTAAGGGCATTTGAGGGTAAGGGGCGCTTAGGCCCCGATAGAAACAACAGCTTGGATAAAGATATCCAAAATCTTATCCACAATCAGAAAAAAGATCGACGTCAGTGTCGCCATAATCAGAACCATAATGGTCGTGGTCACGGTTTCCTTGCGGGTCGGCCATGTCACTTTTGCAGTCTCGGCACGGACTTGCTGAATAAACTGCGCTGGATTCGTTGTTGCCATGATATCCTACCGTTTCTTTCGCGTGGCAGGGGAGACAGGACTCGAACCTGCGACCCTCGGTTTTGGAGACCGGTACTCTACCAACTGAGCTACTCCCCTATACGCGAACCGCGTCTATATAGGTTTGTTTCCGGCGGTGCAATAACGGCGTTTATGTTGTTCGGACCGCTACAGCGAAAAAATCAATGGCAGCGCTGTTTTGCAGGACCCTGTCTGAAAATCGTCTTTGGTGTAAAACAACAGACAAGAAACCCTCTCACGATGAAATAAATGCTAACTTGCGAAGGTGATTAAAAAATCTTCTCTTTTTTCCCTATTGGGTTGATCTAAAGCCTCCGGATAGAGCACGGCTTCATCATTAGTCTTGGCGTATCTGCTAAATGTCAGTTCCAGAACTGTCGGCATTCCGGACTTTGTAGCCGGAGCGTAATTATTTGCGTGTATATGGATGAGGTTCAGCTCAAAACTTTCTTTGAATTTCACGATTTTTTCTATGTGTACATCAACATCGTGGAACTCAATTGCCAGGCCGCTCAGTTTTTTCTGATTTTTAATAATTGAATCTAAGCATCGGTATTCACTGCCTTCAATATCCATCTTTACAAATGACTTATCAGCACAGAATTCTGAAAATACATTGTCCATGGAAATGTGCAGGCCGCCGGAGTCCAGCCCAACGAATCTTTTTTCGTGATGATTGCTTCCGGTAAAGAACTTTTTGTACTTTAAGTACTTTACATAATATTCATATGATTTCCTGAATTTTAAATCTAAAAACTCTTTTCGAACATGCCGAAAGAACAATCCTTTTTTGGTAGAAGCGTCAAAGGCATGTAGAGGGACAGGCTTGAGCTTTAAAAAGTCTTCTTCAAAGGACCAATTCGTTTCTATTCCGAAAGACAAAAGCATCTCCGAATTCAAAATATCCGATTTCGAAACGACATAACCGCCATCATTATCAGAGCCAACTCTGACTAAATCCAAGCCTTTGCTGTGAATTAATGATCTCGGCAATTTCGCGATAATCATTCAAAACCCTTGAGGCTCTAGCGTTTAAAACGCCATGTTTTATGGCCCAAGATTTATCATGCAATATATTTATGGGAAGGCGTTTTGAGATTTCGCAGAAGTCAGGCTGCGCCCTCTCGAGGTTTCCGCAAAAATGAACTAATGCGCATGTTGGCGGGCGATGCAGCTCCGCTTTGCGAAGCTGCATCATTTTCAAGCAGCAACGATATTGTGGTCCGGCCCGTAGCCGAAGCCGGTGATGTTCTCGGGGCCGTCTTCGCCAAGGACAACGATGTCGTGTTCGCGATATCCGCCCGCACCGGGCTGACCTTCAGGGATTGTCAACATCGGCTCCATAGACACGACCATGCCTTTGGTGAGTTCTGTGTCGATGTCTTCGCGCAACTCGAGGCCCGCTTCGCGCCCGTAATAATGGGAGAGCACACCGAAGGAATGCCCGTATCCAAAGGAGCGGTACTGCAAAAGATCGCGCGAGCCGAAAAAGTCGTTGATCTCCGCACAGATGCCAGAACAGGTGGCCCCTCCTTTGATAAGCGACAGTCCAAGCTCGTGTGCGCCGACATTGGCTTCCCAGAGTTTCAGGGAAGCGGCATCCGGTTCACCAATGAACAACGTGCGCTCTAGCGCGGTGTAATACCCGGAAATCATCGGAAAGGTGTTGAGGCTCAGGATATCGCCCGCCTCTAACTTGCGTGTCGTGACGGGGTTATGTGCGCCGTCCGTATTGAGGCCGGACTGAAACCAGACCCAGTTATCGCGCATCTCACTGTCGGGGTGGGAACGGGCAATTTCCGCCTCCATCGCATCGCGGCCAGCCATCGCCACATCAATCTCGCGCGTACCGACGCGGATCGCATCGCGCACGGCTTCACCGCCAATATCGGCCACCCGAGCACCTTCGCGGATCAATGCAATTTCCTCGGCTGATTTGACCATGCGCTGGGTCATGGTCGCGCCCGCAAGGTCGATTGTCTCCGAGCCGAGAAACTCGGACAGTTTAGCATGTTGGGCGAGGGTCAGATGGTCGCCTTCAATGCCTGTGCGCTTGGCGGTCCCGACGATATCTTTTACCGCGCGCCAGTAATTGTCGCGCTTCCAATCGGTATAAACGACGTTCTCATCCGCGCTTCTGCGCCAGGGCTGTCCGCCGTCAATATTGGCTGAAACAGTAACCGAACGGTCTTTCGTCACCACACAGGCATAGGGCCGCCCGAACGCGCAATAGAGAAAGCCGGAATAATAAGCGACGCCATGCATCGACGTGAGAATGGTCGCTTCAATATCCTGCTGCGTCATGATCGCACGCAAGCCCGCTAGCCGCCGATCATATTCGGCGCGGCTGAAAATCATCGGGGCTTTTTTCCCGTTATGGTAGGTGAAAAATTCCGGGCGAACAGGAAGTTCATGTTTTAAGAGTGCTTGAGTCATCGTGACCTCCAAAAGCACGGAAGTCAGAGGCGAACCCCCAATCTTCCGATTGAAAGTCCCGGCGTTCAGGATGAAAATGAGCAAGAGCCGACAAAACCCTCCGGCGACGCCATCGCCAATACGCTCGCTGTATTTGTCATACTTTTCTTATGGGTTTTCTGGTCAGATAACGTCACATCATGTCGGTTTTGATGGTGGAAACGAACGACGGCTCATCAGCTTGAGGATCGCCCGATATAAAATTTGACTTGCCAAGCCTAAATTGTTCTTGTTATGTTCAAATTTATCAGCCGCTGAACTGGACACAGTTTTCTCACATGCCTTTCGACCCCGCCACTATGATTGAATATAACCGATTGGCGCTGTTGCGTCTGTTGGCGGGACTGTTAGCGCATGTCGAAAGTACCGCTGATGCAGTGCAAATCAGCTTACTGCCCCGTTCTAAGCGTTGGGCGGTTCTGAAAACATTACGCGCAGCAGAATCTGCGGGGCGGCGTTTGATTGCGGCCTTGGCGCATCGGGTCACTCTGCCTGATTACGTGCCGCGTCCGCGCGGAACCGGCAAAAATACCCGCTCTCGAAACACGTCGAAATCGAGCCGCAGCGTGGGCTTTCCTATGTTCGACTCACTGCCGAAATCGGGAGCAGCGCGGCAAAAGCGCCCTTTGATCGAACCGCGTATTCTCAGTTTTGACGAACCGATCACTCCGCAAATCATCCCTGAAGCCGTTGATCTCTCTCCCGATGATTTGATTGATTCATCAAGCGTTTACGGGCGCATTCATGGCTTGCAAAGAGCATTGGAAGATTTAGAGGCCCGCGCAAAGCGCTTTGCACAAGAATTAAAGCGTCGCCGTCATCCGGCTTGCCAACGCCCGAAACGGGCAACAGGGCTGCGCCCCGGCTTACCCCCCGGATACCGTAAGCGTATCACCCATGAAATCGACGAGATTCTAAGGGATTGCATGGAGCTGGAGCGCTGGATGCAAAAGACGCCGGACACCTCTTAACCCGATGTAATATTTAGTGCTTTTATCCCGCTTTGAAGACGAAGCGGGGGTGCAGGTGTGCTCGCAGGTCAAGCGCTTTTGGAAAGTTCGCTCAGGCTCTCAGTGGTTTACCCTCATTGCCTTCGGCACTGCGCGTAAACCACTTGCCGCCGGGAAAACTGCACTTACGGATGGTTGAGACGTAAAAATTGCTTTTCAATTTTTACTCTTGGAGCGGGCGGCGGGAATCGAACCCGCGTCATCAGCTTGGAAGGCTGAGGTCTTACCATTACACAACGCCCGCGCACCAAGGAGTGCAGCACAGAAAATTTTTGTGCAGACCCGTTTCATAGCGATGCCGGACGCGGCGGGCAAGGGGTTTGCGTCACTGATTTTCGTTCTATTTCATCAGATAATTGTTTGAGAGGATTGTTATGACTTTGCGTATTGTCTTGATCGCCTTTATCGCCAGCACAGTTTTGCTGTCTTGTTCCAGCGTCTCCGGAGACACCGAAATGCCGGGATATGCTGTCGAACGCGCTGACGAATCCTTTGAAATCCGTCGATATGAACCTGTGCTTTATGCCGAAGTCACCACCAGCGGCACACGGCAAGAAGCCGCCGGCAAAGCCTTTCGGCAGCTCGCGGCCTATATTTTCAATGAAGAACGTCCCGAAGGCGGTATCGCCATGACCGCGCCAGTGATCACTCAGCCGCGTGAGAAAATCGCGATGACTGCGCCCGTTTTACAGGCTGAGGGCGGCGGCGGTGAATGGACGATGGCGTTTTCAATGCCGCCGGAATGGACTTTGGCGACCCTGCCAAAACCGCAAAATCCCGGTATTCGTCTTTATGAAGAACCGAGCCGCACTGTCGCCGCCGTGCGATTCTCCGGGCGGGCCAATGATTCGATGCTCCTACGCAATGAAGAGCGCCTGGTGGCATGGATGACCGCCAATGGCATTGTCGCAGACGGTCCCGCTGAATATGCGTTCTACGATGCGCCTTGGGTGGTTGGACCCTTGCGCCGCAATGAGGTTCTCATTCCGATCAAATAAGCATCAGAAGTACGGCAGGAAAATCATCGCCCCCATGACCACCGCGCCCATCGCGCATATCAGGACAGCGCTGCCTGATTTTTCGTAACGATCCTTATTATGCTCACAGCTTGTATCATCGCCCCTGTTTGAATAGGTGTTTAGGCCCACCGTTGGAGGTTCTGTTATGGCCCGTATTCTCATCACATCCGCCCTGCCTTATATCAATGGCATTAAGCATCTCGGCAATCTGGTCGGCTCGCTGCTGCCATCTGATGCCTATGCGCGGTATATGCGTTTGCGCGGTCATGAAGTGATGCTGATCTGCGCTACGGATGAACATGGCACGCCTGCTGAACTGGCCGCTGCAAAAGCCGGAAAGCCCGTCGAGCAATTCTGCGCGGAAATGTACGAGACACAAAAGACGCTTGGCGAAGGCTTCGGGTTGAGCTTCGATCATTTCGGGCGATCTTCCAATCCGCATAATCACAAACTGACCCAACATTTTGCCGGTCGGCTGGCCGAAGCCGGTCTGATTGATGAAGTTATGGAAAAGCAGGTCTATTCAAACGCGGATGGTCGCTATTTGCCCGACCGGTATATCGAAGGGGCCTGCCCCGCTTGCGGATTTGAAAATGCGCGCGGGGATCAATGCGAGAATTGTACAAAACAGCTTGACCCGACAGACCTTATCAATCCGCGCTCGGCAATTTCCGGGTCTACCGATCTTGAAGTCCGCGAGACAAAGCATCTTTATTTACGTCAGTCGAAGCTGCGCGACCGTTTGCGTGAATGGATCAACACCAAGACAGACTGGCCTGTGCTGACCACATCCATTGCGAAGAAATGGCTGGATGATGGGGATGGCCTGCAAGATCGCGGCATCACGCGCGACCTTGACTGGGGAATTCCTGTTCGCAAAGGCGATGAGGAATGGCCGGGCATGGAAGGCAAAGTTTTCTATGTGTGGTTCGATGCTCCTATCGAATATATCGCGGGAACGGCAGAATGGGCCGATGCCAATGGCAAAAGCGAAGCGGACTGGCGGAGCTGGTGGCGCGAAGACGAAGGCGCGACTGACGTAAAATACGTGCAGTTCATGGCCAAGGATAATGTGCCGTTCCACACTCTCAGTTTCCCCGTGACGATTATGGGATCAGGCGAGCCGTGGAAACTGGTCGATCACTTAAAGGCATTCAACTGGCTGACCTATGAGGGTGGAAAATTCTCGACTTCTTCCCAGCGCGGGATTTTCATGGATCAGGCGCTGGAATTACTACCAAGTGATTACTGGCGCTGGTGGCTGTTATCAAATGCTCCAGAGTCTTCCGATTCTGATTTTACATGGGCGGCGTTTCAAGCAGGCTGCAACAAAGACCTCAACGACGTGCTCGGGAATTTCGTCAGCCGCGTGACCAAGTTCTGCCGCTCTAAATTTGGCGACTCAGTTCCGTCAGGCGGTGTGCCGGGTGAAGAAGAAGCTGCGCTGGAAAAAGAGGTGGATACGCGGCTTGACGCCTATGGAACGGCCATGGAAGCCATCGAAATCCGCAAAGCAGCGGCGGAATTACGCGGTATCTGGGTTGCAGGAAATGAGTATTTGCAGCGCGCTGCACCATGGACCGCCTTTAAAACGGACCCGGATCAAGCCGCGATGGTTATCCGTACCGCCTTCAACCTGATGGCACTTTACGCTACGGTTTCCGAACCATTTATTCCCGATGCTTCGAAAGCAATCAATCAATCTCTCGGATGGAGCGGAAAATGGCCCGTGACCGCTAAAGAGGCCCTCAGCGCGTTGCCTGAAGGCCATGACTTTACTGTTCCCGAAAATCTTTTCAGAAAAATCGATGATGGTGAACGAGATATTTGGAACGCAAAGTTCAGTGGCGCTTCAACAGCTTAAAGCAACCGAAGAATAGATTATACATGATACTTTAGAGTTCATTTATACTTAAATTGAAAGTTTTCGTACGCAAGAAAAACTTCCTTAACCCGGTTATCGGACAGTGTCCTCATCAAAATAAACAGAGGGCAAAATCATGGATTACGAATTTGGTGCAGAAGGCGATTTCGACGTGGAAGCAATGATTGGTGATTTCGACGTCGATTACGACGATGAATCTCTAACACTTCCAGACGATGAGATGTTTGAGGCTTGATCACACTTCGCACTCCGGTGTGAACACTCCATACGATATGAGAAGATCGGGCCTCGGTGAATGTTTCGGTCTTCATGTAGACTTTGAAGGCGCTTTATGCGCCACTTTTTTGAGGTTACGTGGCGGTCAGACGGCAACCAGCCGCGCGGTCTATGAATGATCGGCGATTAACACTTATTTATTCCAAATCCCTTCCCACCATTGCTGATCTTCGGTTTCGGGAATGCTTGGTAAAATTTGGCCATCGTCGCGCATTTTTTGTCTGATCTCGGCAACATCCCATCCGGTGAGCGAGGCAAGTTGGGTTGCTTCCTTTTCAAAACGATCCGCTAATTGTCTGGCATAATCCGTGCCCGCTTCACAGCTTATGTCGCCTTTGAACGGATGGCGCATGATGTAGCGGCCCTGAAAGTTTTGGCGGTCGCCTGTCTCTTGAAATTTCAGATCTTCCGGGAAAGATTCCGCATCGTAGCGAACATGCAGCCGCGTAACGAAAGCATCCCGTGCTTGACCGCCGATACGATTTGGCGCGATGACTTTGCCGTTTGTCCCGATACGCGGTTTTTGATCGCGGCCTATCCAAAACGCGCCCAGCTCACGTAGTTGATCTTGTGACAGTGGATCAGCCGCGCAAGGGTCGCACCAGTTCATATCCCAAGCGTATTCGAGGATTACCGCCGGTCCTTCACGTTCCGCTGTTTTCGCGTACATCGCCTTATAGAATTTGCCAAACTCTTCATCGGATGTGAGAAAGAGCGGCAGGCCCATATCCGTTGGGATTTTAGCAGTACGATAATTGGTGCTTTCAACGCGGCCTTTGCGCGTGAGCGTATAGAGAATGAGGTCTTGCTTACCCTTTGCATTCACCGTGCCGAGACGGATCGGCAGCATGAAACGATCATGCGCGAAAGCAAGTTGAATGGGGCGCAGGAACTCACCGCCGAGTTTAGCCTTTTCTTCGAGGTTCACTTTGGCCACGAAGAACTTCATGTCTTGTGCAATATAGCTGGCGAGGACGGACCGGGCTTTGGGTGGAACTTTGTAACCCTCGCGGTCCAGCCAAGTTTGTAGACCATCTGATTGCGTCGCCGACAAAATAACAATGTCATATTCGCCAATCGTGTATTCCGCCTCAATCGTGACGCCTAGTGTTTTTGCGGCGGCAGATTTTTGAATACGGGCGGAAGCGGTTGGCGCGGCGGATTGAAGAGATCTGTATTGGAACTCATTCACCCGACATGGATCGGGATCATGATATTCAACAAGGCGCGGGGCAGTATAGGCATCAAGATGATCGACGGTGGATTTTTTGCCGATATTGATCTGGCTTTCCTGCAAGACAACCGGCGTTGGAATGACCATAGCGAACTCGGTAGGATCGCCCTGATAGTCATTCACCATTGTAATGACAGTCCGATCGCCATCACGGGCCATGACGACCTTTGAAGCCTCGTTGAACAAGTTGGCATCGGCTTTTGCCACGTAGAAGCCGCAGAAGGCAATAGCATGAGGAGCCGCCCACAATAGTCCGGCGGCTGCAACGCTTGCCGCGAGCGGTTTGAGAAATCTGTGCATGGTGAAGCTCCTTCACACGCCATGCGGCGCGCTCTGCAGGGAAAATCTTATCCAAAATCGGGACTAATGGTGCGGTCAGGATGAGAGCGAGGATCACGCCGTCAGCGCGATAAAAATCAAAGACAATGAACGCTCCTACTGCAGCAGTCAGCACGGCATAAATCAATCGTGCAGGTCGAGCGTTCGGCGTCGTCATGGGATCGGAAATCATAAAAAATGCAAAAATCAACAATGCACCGGATTGCAACTGATGCAAAGGGATCGCGAGCGGGTCACCGAACCAAAGCGCCCTGCCGAACAAAATCGCGGCAAAGCTCGCAAGATACATGAGCGAGACGTCCCAGCGTTTTGCTTTGCCCGTGACCATCAAACCAAGCGCGGCAAGAGTGACAGCAAACCACCCGGCCGCTCCCCATTGACCCGGCGAAATCCAGGCACTCGTTGTGCCCAGTGCAAGAATAACAATCGCGAAGTTTGCAGGATTGAATATATGTTTGCCGTTGATGCGGACAACAAACTTTGACCCGATGGCAATCACACCTGCAAGAGCCGACCACGCAAACTGATCTGTACGCAACAAAAGTGTTAAAGAGGCCGCAGTAATCAAAGGACTACGCCAGTCGAAAGAAGTGCAAACAGCCCGAGAACAAAACAATTGCATCCCTAAAGCTGAACCGGCGACACCCACGATATGCCAGAGCGGGATATTAAAGTCGAAAACGGTGATGCCGAGACAAATGAGCGTCGTTAGGACTGCAATTTGCGCGTGACGCGCATCAGCCCAGACATCTCGTACTCGGAACATGGAACGCTCCTCAACACCACCGTCGCGTAAAAATGTCGCAG
Organism: uncultured Neomegalonema sp.; assembly: GCA_937995735.1. GTDB lineage: Bacteria > Pseudomonadota > Alphaproteobacteria > Rhodobacterales > Rhodobacteraceae > JAHDDY01. Next base: position 60,501 of record CALKIZ010000061.1, read on the forward strand.
CAGAAAATGGCGAGACTGTGCTCGCAAAAGGGCGGCATCTGTTCCGTTGCACTTCCGCATCCATGAATGGCTCTCCTATCGTCTTAAAGTGTTAGACGCAGCGGGCAACCCGTTCCTTGGAGCCAAGTGACATTTTTCTCGATTCTTTAACTGTCGCGGTGCAGGCTTGACGATAACAAAACTTGGAGGGTTCTAATGTTCGTTGAGATTTTCACGATGTCCGGTTTGGGTATATTATCGACTGTATTCGTTTTTGCGATCGGGTTGTTCTTACTGGCCCTCGTGATCATGTTTGTCATTGATGTAACCCAGACGCATGATGCAGTACGCCGCAACTATCCGGTCATTGGTCGATTCCGGAAAGTCTTCACGACATTGGGCGAATTTTTTCGTCAATATTTCTTTGCGATGGACCGCGAAGAAATGCCGTTCAACCGCGCTGAACGGGACTGGATCGAGAAATCGGCTGATGGCGTCAGCAACATGACAGCCTTTGGTTCGACACGAAATTTGAACAGTGTTGGCACGCCGATTTTTGTCAATGACCCTTTTCCAACATTAGACGAAGATGCTCTGAATCCTCCACCGGTTACAATTGGGCCTAATGCACGCACCCCTTATGAAGCAGAGTCGATCATCAATGTTTCTGGCATGAGTTACGGTGCGCTTTCGAAACCCGCCGTCCGCGCTCTGTCTAAAGGGGCAAAGATGGCAGGATGCTGGCTCAACACAGGCGAAGGCGGCTTATCACCTCATCACCTTGAGGGTGGCTGCGATATCGTCTTTCAAATCGGCACTGCAAAATATGGTGTGCGCGATGTAGACGGAAATCTGAGCGACGAGAAGTTGCGCGAAGCGGCGGCGCATGAACAGGTCAGGATGTTCGAGCTAAAACTATCGCAAGGGGCAAAACCCGGTAAGGGAGGCATCCTACCGGGTGATAAAGTCAGCGCCGAAATTGCCACCATTCGCGGCATCAAAGTAGGAGAAGACTCGATCTCTCCTAACCGGCATGTCGAATTAAAATGCATCGGTGATATCCTCGATATGGTCGGGCATATTCGCGAAGTCACCGGCAAGCCTTGTGGATTTAAAACTGTTGTCGGCGATAGTGGGTGGCTGGATGAAATGTTTGCCGAGGTGAACAGACGAGGGATCGAGAGCGCCCCTGACTTCATTGCAATTGACGGTGGCGATGGGGGAACAGGGGCCGCGCCCATGCCTTTAATGGATAATGTTGGCTTGCCTTTGCGTGAAGCCCTCGTGATGGCAGCCGATAGCCGCGACAAACACTGTCTGTCAAAACGCATCCGCCTCATCGCATCCGGCAAATTGCTAACCCCTGCCGAAGCCGCATGGGCGTTTTGTGCGGGTGCGGATTTCGTTGTGACTGCACGCGGATTTATGTTCGCGCTAGGCTGTATCCAATCGCTTAAATGCAACAAGAATACATGCCCGACCGGGATTACAACCCATGACCGCCGCCTGCAAAGAGGACTAGACGTTGAAGAGAAGTCGGTTCGTGTGAAAAACTTTGTCGAGAAACTGCGTTATGGTGTTGGCTTGATCTCACATAGCTGCGGTGTGCCAGAGCCACGCTTATTGCGCCGTCATCATGTGCGGATGGTACAAGATACAGGTCGGTCGATCTTACTGTCAGACATGTGCAGGCCAGTGGGCGAGGATACCAGAGCCGCGTAAGGTCAAGCGCTAACAAGTTTCAGTGCTGCGATAAGTGCAGCCTGATACTTTGCGCGTTCTTCGGCAATTTTTTCGTCATCCCATTCGTAAAATCCTTTACCGGACTTCACGCCAAACTCTCCCGCCTCAACACGGTCGGCAATAAAAACGCTCGGGGCGGTATCGTTGCAAAGGTCGGGATAAATTGTTGTACCTGCTGCATGATGGATATCAAGGCCGGCAAAGTCTTTTTGGAGAAACGGGCCTGCACCGAGAAACCGCATACCAAAGCCAAACTGCACAGCGGTGTCGATGTCTTCCGGGCTTGCAATCCTCTGCTCCGCTAGTGACAGTGCTTCACGCATGAGGGCGTGTTGGATGCGATTGGCTAGAAACCCGGGAATGTCTTTGCGCACATGGACGGGTCGTTTCCCCAAAGCCGTCATGATTGCGCACAATGTATCCGCTGTCTCCCGCGCGGTCAGCTCACCGCTGACGACTTCGACAAGGGGGACCAAATGAGCAGGCATGAAAAAATGAAGACCTGCCATACGATGTTGCGTCGCAAGTCCTAGCGCAATCGAGCTGATCGGAAAGCTGGATGAATTGCTGGCAAGAATGGCTTGGGCAGGGGCAAGCGAAACCGCTTGCCCGAAGAAATGCTGCTTCATGCCAAGGTCTTCGGGAAGACACTCAACAACAATCTCTATGCTTTGCCAGTTGGCCGCGTCCAAAGTGCTTACGACGCGCGGAACACTGCCTGTTTGCTCAAGTTGCATTAGACAATCGGCCACGCGCTGTGGCAAGGTTGCAGCGGCATCGGCATCCGGCTCAACGACTTGAACATCCCAACCGCCGGCGCAGAAAATCGCAGCAATCCCAGCACCCATTGTGCCGCCACCAGCAACAAGGACTTTGCGGGACATATATCTAAGCCCTCATATGCCGTGCCCTTGACCCCCGTTCGATGGCCGCAGCATTCAGACGATCAAGATCTAAATCTTGGCGTAGTTCTTCAAGTAAGCGCATCTCGCCCAACGCAACCGACCCATCCGCCGCCGCCACATCACACGCCAGAGCATAGGCTGTCTCATGAAGATGGTAAGGAATGGCGGATTTCACCAAACCAATCAAACTTTCCAGCCCGTCATCTTCGGTCAGAAATGCTTGCACCGTGTCGATGATCCCATCAATGCGATCGAGGTCATAATTCGTAAAGATTGGCAAAACATTGATGGTCGACATAATCTCGCGATACTCTTTTTCCGACATGCGATCATCGGCAAAAGCAGTCACAAGCGTCACTGTAATTAAAGCGTCTTGTGCGCTCATGGGGCTGATGCTGTCGGTCATAAAAGTTATCCTTCAAATACGGTACTGAGCAAGACGATCATAGAAAGGTCGGCACGCCTCGGCCAGAGGATATAAATGATCAGGTAATGGCCGTGCGGCGCGAGGCTTTGCCAAACCCGTGGACGCCTCAACCGAGTGATACCAATGAACGCCCCAAACGCCGTCGCTCTCTCGCCTTCCGGCAGGCCATGACAACATAGCTGCGTCAAACGGAATACCAAGCCCTTCGCATAAACGCGGCAATGCGGATGCGGGATCAGCGAGAATGTCGTCGGAGTCCATCACCACAGGGGCAGCGCCCTTTTTTTGCGCCACACGGTCAAACAACTCAGCTTGTTCTTGGAAGCCCACATCCCGCAATGTAATTTCGGTGTGCCGGTCATGATATGAGGCAAGAACGGCTTCAGGCCGCCGAATCAGGAAAGCATTCGTCACTTTCCCTAACCACTTCAAATCAATCTCCGGCAACATATGATGAGTCATATGCTTTTGATAATGAAGGGTTGGCTGCTCGCCATGACGGTTTTGTCCGAGGGGTGTCACCGTACAATCGGCGACAATCGCTCGCCAATCATCCGCCTCACCTACAGCAATCACTTCACCGCGCATGGGGTGATTAAGGCCAGTTTGTTTGAGATACCATGCGTAGAAAGGCTCGTCCCAGACAAGACAATCCGTGCGGTTTTCAAACGCACGCATCATCGCAGTCGAAATGTTGCGCGGACCGGACCACATGGCTAGGCGGGTGGGATGACGTGTCATTAGTGAGTACTCTCGATTAATCGAGAGAGACTAAACGCGGGAAAGCCCGGTTACGCAATACTTCACCGCCTTAGTTCAAAGGTGGATCAGCAACATAACCGGCAAAAATTTTCGCGCAGATTCTTAGACGCTTTACATATTTGAGTTTAGGACGAAAGAACAACCCCACTGGCGTTGTCTCCCAGACGTTGCTCAAGCGCGCCTCGCATCTTTTTTAACGCTTGCGTCTCAAGCTGGCGGACACGCTCTTTCGAAAGGCCAAGTTCTCCGCCAAGCGCCTCCAGCGTTGATGGCTCCTCGGAGAGTTTGCGTTCTCTTATGATCATGCGTTCGCGATCCGTCAGGACTTCAAGCGCTTCGCCAATCCACAGCCGGGTACGCTGAAAGTCTTCTTCAACAGCAACAGATTCACCGGAAACCGGGGCCTCATCTTCGATGGTTTCCATCCACTCACGACCCTCTTCATCTCCTTGAGGGGTGTTTAGAGAATAATCAGATCCACCGAGTCGGGCCTCCATCATTTCAACGTCATGCAGAGGAACGCGGAGCGCCTTCGCGACGGCTTCGCGGGTATCATTGCTCATTAATCCGAATTGACGATCCTGTTCATCAAGCTCTCGTTCAGTTTCGGCACGAATGCGACGAAGATTGAAGAAAAGGGCCTTTTGTGGCGACGTCGAACCAGTACGAACAAGCGACCAGTTACGCATTACGAAGTCTTGAATTGAGGCTTTGATCCACCAGACAGCATAGGTTGAAAACCGAACACCGCGATCAGGATCGAACCGTTCTGCGGCTTTCATCAAACCAATCGCTCCTTCTTGGATGAGGTCACTCATCGAAGCACCATACCTGCGATACTTAGCGGCCATCGAGATCGCTAATCTCATATAAGCATTGGTCAATTGGTGCAGCGCTTCTGTGTCGTCTTCATCACGCCAGCGACGTGCAAGTGCAGTCTCAGTCTCAGCATCAAGCATAGGAGCAGACATAGCGGCGGAAATCAACTTGCGGTCTTCGCTTCCTGGACGTGATTGATCAGCCATTATCCAAATCTCCCCAATGCATTATTTTATAAGTGTGACAATAACGCGCATCCCCCCGTCTATGTTCCATAAAATGGAGATATTTTATATAACCAGAAGCTTAGTGCAAATTTTATTGTGATTTCAGCAGCTTAACTCTCAAAATATTTTGTGAACTTAGGGTAAAATAAGACTTCCATCATGCGCAAGTACAGAACCGCTGTTTTTCGGGAGGGCATTTTCTACGACTGTCAACAGCTTAAGTGCGGATTGCTCAGGCGTAAAAAGCTGTTCAGCAGGGACGTTTCTCATGAACGGCTCTGACAATCCTGTGGCGACAGTTCCGGGATGCAATCCGATGATGATCGCCCCCTTGTTCACACGAGCGAGTTCGATGGAGAGCGTCTTAATCCCCATATTCAGCGCAGCTTTTGATACGCGATAACTAAGCCATCCCCCCATACGATTATCAGATATACTGCCGACTCGCGCGGATAGAGCGGCGAACACCGATTTACGGTCCGTAGCCAATAAGGGCAGCATATGCTTTGCAATCATTGTTGGAACAACCGTATTCGCTGCAAAAACATCACCCATTACATCTGCATTCAAAGTCTTCCAGGTTTTCTCAGGTGCAATTCCGCTGGAATGCAAAAGACCCGTCGCAATCAGAACGAGATGAACGGGACCAACAGCACCGATCTCTTTCGCGACAGCCGCGATACTATTTTCATCATGATAGTCGCAATGATGATCCGTCCGGCCTTTGCGAGAAACTGTATGAACCCGCACAACAGACGGGTGACGGGTCAACGCATCAACCAAGGCTGCACCAATACCACCCGAAGCCCCAAAGACGACAGCGCGGATATTATTACCGAAAGAATCTAGCACACTTCACCTGTCGTATTTCAATCTGTGAGCACATCAATCACAGCACATCGTTGGCTTCATGGTATTACATATACAAAGATAGCTGCGTGAGATGGAGGCTTCTATGACCTATACAATGATGATTGGCGAATACGCATATTCAAGTTGGTCAATGCGCGGGTGGATGATGGCCGATGCTTTTGGAATTCCGTTCCGAACAAAGTATATCCCAATGTACTCAGACGATTTTACCGCTTTTCAGCGAGATTACGCCCCGGCCAGAACGGTGGCGGCACTCTTAATTGAGGATGCGGGCCAAACACAAGCGGTATGGGACAGTCTCGCCATAGCGGAGACATTGCATGAAACCCACCCGGATGCAGGCATCTGGCCTTACGAACCGATCTTGCGTCGCCGCGCACGCTCATTAGCTGCCGAAATGCATTCCAGCTTTCGAGCGTTAAGAGACCGGCCTTCGATGAATTTGCGGGCACGTTATGAAGGTTTTGAATTGACTGGAGCGGAACGTGACGACGTTGCGCGTATCGAAAAACTATGGAGTTGGGCGCTCGATCTTTCCGGCGGGCCTTATCTTTGTGGCGATTTCAGTGCGGTTGATGCCATGTTCGCGCCGGTGGCAACACGATTGGTTACCTATGGCGTCGATGTCGATGCTGTAACTCAAAGCTACATCAAAGCAATCTACGAACACCCTTCATTCAGGCGGTGGCATGCTTGCGCCGACGCGCAATGTCGTGTGATTGACCGATATCACCTTGATTTGCCGAACGGAGACATTAGGGCCTCTCCGCGCCCTGCCCCATTACCTGCGCAGTCATATTCAGGCGCGATCAGCGATGCAATCAACACGGTATGCCCTTATTCAGCTGACACGATAAAGGCGGATTCATTGGCGGTAATTGATGGAAGCGTGGTTGGGTTTTGCAATCCATTTTGCTGCCGAAAATCTATTGCAGACGCATATGCCTGGCCAAAATTAATGGCTATCCTGCGACCTTAGGCTCTTTAAAATTTTAATTATCGACGGAACTTCTTACGGCCAAAAGTGGAAGTTGGATCAAATCCCGCAATCTGACGCGAGACAGGTTTAGGGCGGGGCAGAACAGCCGGAATGTTTTCGAGCGCAAATGGCTTTTGGACCGGATCAGTCGTATTCAACAATTCAACTGGGATCGTCTGAGAATGCCACATCTCGCAATCCCGCAATTGCTTCGCATATTGAGCGGTAAGTTCTCTTACTTGTGTGCTGATTTTCAACAATTTCGGTTTTTGCAACCAGCGTTTTGATTTAAATCCGGCATGTCCTTCATGATAAGCTAGATAATGCTCTTTGACGTCATAAAGCGGAATGTCGAGACGGTTGTTCGTGATCGACATATACCAGCCTATAAAATCGGCAGAATCGGCAAAACTGCTTCTATCAGCAGTCGGAACTTTCATTTCTTTTTTATACCGTTTCCATGTCCCATCGACAGCCTGTGCAAAGCCAAAAGCTGTTGATGTCTTCGCTGCGGCGGTCGCTTTAAACCGACTTTCGCGGTGTATAATTGCGAGGAGCACAGGAACAGAAATTTGCCATTTCTCAGAAACTTTATTTGCCGCTTTACGCCAGTCTGCACGCTCATGAAAAATGACACAGGCATCGGTGATATCGCTGGCAGCAGGGGCTGGCTTTAAACTTGCGAAAAGTGCGAACGCTGTCAAACTGGCTCCCACCAGAAAGCGTATTGCGCTTTTTTTCATCAAAGGTGCAAAATTAAATTCAATGCTGCGGAGCATTAATGCCTCTTTAATCAAGCGAATCTAGTGCGAACAAATTCATACTCTGTACCAAGACGAAACACCACACCCGAAAGTTCCGGTTTGATCTCAATTTTGAATAAAAGTTTTGGAGATGTGCCAAAAAATGCGAATAACGCTTCTGACATCCACACCAGCAAAACGCGCCTATCTCTTTTGATGAAATTGAATATCAACGTCATACCGTTCTGTAACGGGAGGCCAACCGAGTTCAATAAGAGCCGGACCTCACCCCTGATTGCATTTCTTACAAATTAGCGATTAACGTCGCATGCTCAAGAATACACTCTCTGTCCCTGCCTTATATCAACGGCCTGTTTTGATCGTTAATCATTTTCAAGTTCGCCGAAAAAATTCGGACTAGACGAAGTACTTATGAGGCAGTAACTCCTAAACAGCGACTCCGTAGCTCAGTTGGATAGAGCAGGTGACTTCTAATCATCAGGTCGAGGGTTCGAATCCTTCCGGGGTCGCCAATATCATTTTTTATCCTTTCGTTTCAGTGGCTTATCGCCAGTTTTAGCGAACCTCATAGGGTGGTTCGCTAAGGTTTGTTCGCCTTTAGACCGCGCTGGGATCATCCCCATCGCGGTATCAGCGAGGCCCGCGCCTTCGACAGCACGGGTGTATCGTTCGACCTCGGAGAGCGTCTTGTGTCCGGTGATCGATTGTATCTGGTGAGGGGTTGCTCCAGCCTGCGCGAGCCGAGTTGCAACGGCTTTTCGCAGACCGTGAGCGGTGCAATCTTGCAAGCCCGCCTCGTCGCACCACTCCCGCATGAGATTTCCCAGCCCATTCGGAGAGCGCGACCGCCCGGCGCGCGTCTGCAGGAAGGTGAACGCATCGCGGGGCAGTGTGGCGAGAACAGCCGCTAGATCGTCATGCACTGGCATATCGACACGAATGCCAGTCTTGCCCCGGCGATAGGTCAAGCGGCCATCGGTAATGTTTCCCCAGCCTAGACGACATGCATCGCCACGCGCTGCCCCGGTGTAGAGCATTAGGGTCATAGCGGTCTGTGCGAGCGTTCCGGCGGGGTGCGCGGCATAGAAGCGTTCGATCTCGTCTTCGCTCCAGCTATGAAATCCTTCGGTGTCGATGCTGTAACGCTTGATCCCATGCGCCGGGTTGTCCGGTCGCCATTCCAGATCGACGGCATGGGCGAGCGTCTGGCGCATCATCCGCAGCGTGAAGTTCGCGGCGTTCGGCGTATCGGCCTTGTCCGCCATCATATCGAGAATATTCCGGCGTTTAATAGTCGAGACACGGCAATGACCATACCGCTCGCGCAACTTCTCAGCCGCGTTCCGGTAGACGGCTTTGGTCACATCAGCGAGATTCAGGAAGTCAGGCGAGCGATACCATGACGCGACAAGCGCATTGAACGTACCGGGAGACGTGCGCTGTGATCCTGCGCCGACCTTTTTCCGATTCACTGCCGCTTCGTATCTGCGAATAAAATCATCAGAACCGTATTCGGTACCGAGTTCGGCCCTAAACCCCTTAGACTGATACCGCCAACGGCGCTTGCCATGACGGTCAGTGTAGGCACTCGCGCCGGGATATTGACGGCGGTGCTTCATGCACCGTCCCAATCATTTGGTCCTGTAGCGCTAGCATCGGGGCCGACTGTGCGAACGATGATCCGACCATCGCGTGCAATCTCAACCGTCGCCACTTCTCCACCAGCCTTGACGACGCCTTTATAGGCGCGCGTCACGTCAGCTTGCTTGAATGTAACGGGTGCCCTCATCAACCGGTTTCCGTTTCTGAGGGCTTATCATCGAGAAACTGCGTTGCATTCTCGTAGAAGGTTTGCAGATCGAAGATTGTGACTGGGACGCCTCGAGCACTCAATGACTTGGGATGGATTAGGAAAGGATTAGACGGCGGCGCATCGAGTTCACTCTCTGACAGCACTGCAGTGGTGAGATTGGTATCAAGAGAATGATGGCCCATCACCAGATAAGTTCTCTCGCCCTCGAACAACTGCATAGGGGGGCGAGGATATTCTGACTTAGGTTCTTCTGTATCAAACACTACAGACCCGTAAACCCAGTACGAAGCGCACCGACCTGGACCTTCCACACCCTTTGAAATGAGCATCAATTCCTTTTGGAGCATCAGTTGATATAGGTCGCCGCGAGAATACAAAAAACGTCCTTTACCGCTCGATTGGCCTTTAAGGCCAGTTCTGCGGCGTCGGTAATCACGGAGCGTTTCTGGCGCGATCCCAAGGATGCGTTCTACGTCGGCAGGAGAAAACTGGTAGGAGAACATTTCCATTGAATACCCGTTGTTGTGATTCACGGTTAAATAGCGCGAATCGCAACAACGATCAAGGTGTAGTGCGGATTGGCTCAATGAAATGGAATTATGAATTGCAATCAACGACCTTATAACGAACGGTTGCTTTTATCGAACATGCCTACCAATCTAGGAATACTGTATGTCAGACTCAAAAATTCAATTTGACGAAAAAACTAGAATTGGCAAAAATTCAGCGGAGACCGACGACGAATTTTTGATCAATTGTTTTATTCAGCATCCCAGTTACGGTATAATTTCCGATTTAGACCAACCGAAGATGCTTTTGGCAGGTAGTACCGGGACAGGAAAAACTGCCCTTCTAAAACATATTGAACATATTCAGAAAAATTCAAGAACAATCGAATTATCTGAGATGGCAATGAATTACATTGCTAATAGTGATGCACTTTCATTCTTACGATCTATTGGTGTAGATCTAAATCCGTTTTACAACTTAATGTGGAAGCACACAATTTGCTTAGAGTTTATTCGGCTTCGGTTTGGAGTAAAAGACGAGAGAGGATCTATTGAGGCATTTCAGAAAATAAAGGATTTCTTTTCTGGGAACGACAGAAAAAAGGCATTGAAATATCTTGCAGATTGGAGTGACAAATTTTGGATTGAAATGGACGAGAACGTCATTGAGCTGACAAAAACCGCCGAAGAGAATGTTAAGGCTGAGCTCGGTGCTGATTTTGAGAAATTTAAGTCAAACGCGGGGTATGCGCGACAGTTGAGCGATGAACGCAAATTGCTATTACAGCGTAGAGCGCGAAATTTTATAAATCCAAGAATGTTGTCCGAATTGTCAGACGTTATATCATGCCTTAAAGAATATAGAGAAGGGTACGATGCAATATACTACTTGATGATTGATGGATTGGACGAAAATTGGGTAGATAGCTCAATAAAATATGAACTAATTCAAAACTTGATTGAAACGCTAAAAAATTTGCGGCGAATTATGAGTTTAAAGATCATAATTTCGATTCGATTTGACATTATTGAAAAAATTTCAAGAGAAAATCCTTCTGGTGTATTTCAATCAGAGAAGTACGATGATTATATACAAAAAATTATTTGGACAAAAGATGAGCTTAAATCTCTTGTTAATAAAAGAATAGGCTACCTATTTAATCACAAATACTCAAGCAATACAGTAAGTTTTGAAGAAATATTTACTTCTAAGGTTAGAAAACAAGATCCATTTGAATATATAGTCGAAAGAACTCTAAATAGGCCAAGAGATATAATAATTTTTGTAAATCTATGCCTTGAGAGAGCTAAAGGCTCGGTGGCAGTGAATGAAAGTTCTATAATTTCGGCAGAAGAAGTTTACTCTAGTAATAGGAGGAGCGCTCTTGTAGATGAATGGATTTCAGCTTTTCCAACGATTGACGCATTGCTGTCAATAATTGACAATAGAAAGGAGTCTTTTGAATTTTCGGAACTCATCGAAAGTAATTCATTTGAAGAATTGGCCTTAAAAATATGCGAAAAGGATTCTTACAAGACAGATTCTATTTATGAGTTGATTGAAATGGCTACAGATTCCGATTCTAATTTAAAACTTGAGGACATTCTACGCGAGGTATCGGAACGTTTGTATCTTTGTGGCGCTATCGGTCTGAAAATAGAAAAAACATCTTCGTGGCAATGGTTCCATAAGACCCACAATTTTATTTCTAAAGGTAGTATTACAGAAAAAACTAAAATGAAAATTCACCCTATGCTTCACATCGCGTGTAAAACAAAGTTATCGCCGCGATAGTTTCGATATATTTTTCCAATTTTTGAATTTTTCGATATTGAGTGGAGCAACTCCGAAGTTGATGCTCCACTCTGAAACCACGCACGAGGAAGGTTAAGTCGCGCTGTTCGTCTCGCGGTTATTGATCGGCACTCACGAGTTACCCGAAGTCGCATTTCACACCGAAGGCTGCGACTAAGCCTCCTGCTCAAGTTTCCCAGTCGACCAGTTTGAATGCAGGCGTTGGATCAACATCGGCCTCTTTTGCTTCGGCCATCGCTTTGACAATCGCCGTGACCGCTCTCGCGCGGCCCCCGGCATCGAAGGCTTGCAACGGACGCATAACGTCCAAGGCAATCGGCACACCCAGCTTGTCTGACACTTCTTCGCCAATCATCCCGGCCATCGGTTGAAGGTAGATTCATGAGCGAAGTGCAACGTTATCATTGAAGCGGATATCGACGTGCTTGCCAAGTTCGGCGAGGAAGGCTTCGATTGGTGATCTGAAGTCGAGGCACTTTCGTGGTGTGGTATTGAGTGTCATGGCGATTTCT
>CALKIZ010000062.1 GCA_937995735.1 uncultured Neomegalonema sp.
TCCTCGCCCATGTCAGGCGTTACAACGCCACGCCACGTAAATGTCTCGACTATCAAACTCCTGCAGAGGTATTCTCGGCACTATCAAAAACGTTGCACTTCAACCGTGACTCCATCTGCCCGCCTACGCGGGCATGACAGCGACTACGTGGCTTGCGTTTGGTGAGGGTGGACGCATTCGCTGCGCGGAACTTACCTTTGTTGCCGAACTTTTCGGCTCTCAATGGTTTCGCTACGCTCAACCATTTGCCGCTGTGAGGTTTATGCTGGTGTTGAGGTCGAACGAATTCGCTGCGCGAATGCTTTTGCTTGACAAGCTCAAACTTTTCAACATAAATGTTCTTATTTTGTTTTTATTCGAAAGATGACATGATCTGGAGCCTTGACCGCATGACTGAAAACTACCGCCTTGCGCTGTTGCGTGTTGTGGCGGGGTTGTTTGTGTCTGTGGGGATGGCTTCGGATGATGCGGTTATCGAAAAGCTGCCAAGGCATGTCCGCAATGCGGTTTTGCTGATTTTGCGGCCTGCGGAATCGGCTGCACGGCGCATTGCTGCGATTGTGGCGCGGGATATGGCTGTGCCTGAATATGTGGTTCCACCGAAACGAAACCGCACCAAGAATAAAGGCACGGGCGAAAAGCGGGGTTCGCGCGCGCCGCAATTTTGTTTGATTGATCCGCGCAAATATTTTCCTGAACTGCATCCCAACCGTCGCAAACCGCGCCGAAAGCCCAAGGCGAGTGGCTCCACGGACCCGCATATTCAAGTGCGGATTGGCACGTTTGACGGCGAGCCTGATTTCATTCTTTGGTCGGAACCCAAAGCGGTTTTGACGCCAGACGATGAAGTTTCGGCCAAAGCTTTGTGCCGTCGGTTGTTGGCGCTGAAACTCGCGCTGGAAGACATGCCGAAGCAAGCCAAGCGCTACGTCCGCGAAGTTGCCAAACGCAAGACCGCTGCGCCGGGGCCGAAAAGCGTCCCGCCTTTAAGGATGGGCTTGCCGCCGGGGTATCGGCGAAAGTATATCCACAAAGTCGATGAAATCCTATGGGATTGTCATTGTCTGATCCGGCACGAACCGCGCCCGCCGGATAAGGTTTGAGTGCCTGAAAACCTCTCTTTTGGTATCTCTCTGACGTAAAACAGGGGGCGTATATCTGCGTTTTCCGCCATGCGCTTGTGCGAATTGCTGTTTGACTGTCGCTTGATGCTTTCCCTTCGTTGCCGACAGTTCTATGTTCTGCGCGACCCCATCTGGTGAGGGCACGGAGACTTGACTATGAGCGATACAACTCTCGATGCAGTGCGGGCCATTATTGCGGAACAGGCAATGATTGACGTGACCGAGGTGAAACCTGATTCCACGCTGTCTGATCTCGGGGTGGATTCGCTCGGTCTTGTCGAGATCGTCTTTGCGATTGAAGAGAAATTCGACGTGACGGTTCCGTTTAATGCCAATGATCCGGGTGCTTCTGAATTTGATATTTCTTCGGTTCAGGCCGCTGCGGATGGTGTGGATAAGCTGCGCACGGCACAAGCATGACGCAGCGCAGGGTCGTCGTGACCGGGCAGGGCGTTGTTTCTTCGCTTGGCTTGACGGCCTCCGCGCATATCGCCGCGCTGCGCGAAGGTAAATGCGGCATCGGCGCGATTGAGTTGATCCCGACTGAAAACCTGACCATCAAAATTGCTGCTGAAGCCAAGGGATTCAAAGGCGAAGACTATTTTGGCCGCAGTGAAATTGCACTGCGGGACCGCGTGACTCAGATGGCGACAGTGGCGGTCAAGGAAGCGATTTCTCAGTCCGGTGCAGTGTTTGACGGTGCGCTCGGCGAGCGGACGGCGACCATTCTCGGCACGTCGATGGGCGGCCAGCAAACACAGGATGAAAATTACCGGCTTGTCTATGGCGAGGGCAAAACGCGGGTTCATCCGTTTATCGTCCCGCGCTTAATGGCCAATGCTCCGGTGTCTTGGGTCAGCATGGACCATGGGCTGAAAGGTCCGGCCTATTCAATTTCAACTGCCTGTGCTTCGTCGAATCACGCCATCGGGCAAGCGTTTCACCTTATCCGATCCGGCGGCGCTGATGCCGCAGTGACCGGCGGCACGGAGAGCGGTTTGACCTGGGGGGTGCTGAAAGGCTGGGAAGGTTTGCGGGTGATGTCGAAGACCGCATGTCGACCCTTCTCCAAAAACCGCGACGGCATGGTGCAAGGCGAGGGCGCGGCGATTCTGGTGCTTGAGGAACTGGAGACGGCCAAAGCGCGCGGGGCGGTTATTTTGGGTGAGATCGTCGGCTTTGGCAGCAGTGCGGATGCAGGCGACATCGTGCAACCCTCGCTTGATGGTGCAACGCGGGCGATGCGGGCCGCGCTGACCGATGGTGAGGTTGACCCGGCGAAGATTGCCTATGTGAATGCACATGGCACGGCGACGGCTATGAATGACCGTACGGAATGCGCGGCTCTCCGGGATGTTTTCGGGTCACATGCTGAATCGCTGTCGGTGTCTTCGACCAAATCAGCGCATGGTCATTGCATCGGAGCGGCAGGCGCGCTGGAGATGGTTGCGACTCTCTCGGCTCTCGGCGGAACTGTCCCGCCGACGATTGGCTATGAAGAACCAGACCCGGACTGTAATCTGAATGTTGTTCCCAACGATCCGCAAACCCGCGACGTGCCGTATGCCATGTCGAACTCGTTCGCGTTTGGCGGGTTGAATGCCGTCGTCGTCGTCAAGCGATGGGACGGGGTATGAGCGCCTAAAATGAATCGAAGGCCGCCGTGAATCCTGTGAGAGATATGGGAACTTGTACCGGTTGCTCCGGTCCCCCGAAGATCACGATAAATGCGGTAGACCCTGCTTTCATGTTCGATAACAGCTCACCCGAAAGTGGAGCGCGCACAACACATCCGGCGTCGATGCAGCGCTCAAAAGGGGCGGCCTTTGCCGGTTGTTGATCGACTTTGAGGCCCAGCCCGCCCGGAAGGTAGACGCCCAGCGGCACAACGATCTCGGCAAAGGCTTCTATGGGTTGGCCGTTCTCGGCATTTAGTCCGCGCGGCTTGATGATGGTGAACACCGCATCAGCTGATTGCTGTGAGCGTCGATGCAGCTGTGTCATGACACAATCATTTTCGCGAACGCAGCGGATCTCCCAATTGCCATGGGTCGCGCGAAGGGTCGCGCCGGCGGGTTGAGCTGGTTGGGCATTGTAAGTCTCAGCGGGAAGAGGCTGCGCCTCCAGCGGAAGCGGTTGCGTCTCCAGCGGAAGCGGTTGCTGTTGGGCGAAGCCCGGCGTCGTCAGGCAAGCGAATATTACGATAAGAAAGCTGCGTATCATGGTGATCTCCAACGGTACACTTAAGGCAGAGGTAGCAACGCCCACCCTAAGTGCAATGCACGATGCCGTTGGTTAGCCGCTTGCAAAGGCAGATTTGAGGCGCTGGTGCGACGCATGGACCGGGTTGCTAGGTTGCTCGCTAGTAACCGGGTCGCCAAAGATATTCAGCACAACCCCACTCTTGCTGGCCTTGGGTTTTGCGCTTGTGGTCTGGACCGTTTCAGCGATCAACATATCCAGCTTTTTAATCCGCGTGTGAAGACGATCAACCGTGTTCGCATACTCGCGCAAACCGGCGCTGAGAGCTTCTTGATTAATGCCGACAATCGACACCGGCTCTCCCAGAGGTTCAGGGCTTTCGTTGCCCGATGTGCCCATCTGCCCGCTGAGCCAGTTAAAAATTTCCATTAACATCCAGTCGATTCGAGTTAACGCCATTGCGGCATCAGTGACGCGGCACGCTTCGTCTGCATGATTGGTGGACAAATCGAGCAGATCGATTGTCTCGTGCATCATGTGACGCAGAATTCTGGCATCCAAGCGCGGAGCCTTCGCTGTCGCTCGTTTTATATCGTCGTGCATCGAAATCCCCCGATTTCATTATCTGGGGGAGACAATACCGCAATGCACTTAAGGAAGTCTGGCAAATAGAGACAATAGTCTATACTTTACAACGTTCTAAACTCAAAAACATTGTTAAAATTAGTTTTATGGCATTCCGCGCGCGGGACGCGGTGAAAGTTTCATTTGATTTTTCAAGGCAGTAAGCCCTCAGGGTGTTGCGAGTCTGCGTTTAAGAGCAGGAAAACCGGCGAGCGTTTTTTGCAGAGCTACCCCCGACCGCGAAACACGTTCCGCCAAAGTTGCCGGCCCTTCAAGGGATAGTAAAATACGTGTCCGCAAAGCGTTTAAATTCAGCGGATTTGTAGGAATAAGATGAGTGTTGCCGGCTTTGTGGCACAGGGAAATCCGTGTGCGCGTTACATCATCCGACAGTAACAGGAGGGACGGCCCCGATCCACCGAGGACAATTCTCTCAAGTGCGATAGCTTCGCCGCCTTCATCCCATGGACAAATGAAAAGTTTTACTTTGTCAGGTAAAACCTTTGCGGAAGGCTCGTAAAATCCGGGAAACGCGGCGGCGATTGTAGGAAAGTTACCGACTTTGATCCCGGTAGAGGCGTTGATTAGTAACGCAAGTGTCCGACGACGACTTTCATCCGAGTCGATTATGATGACAGGAGAATGTGTCACGAAATACACCTTAAGATAGTTTTTTACTTAGCATGATCTATCTGAGGTTATTGTATCCCGACGTGGTTAATTATTTATAAATAGACCATGCAAACGAAGTTTTCCTGACAGTGTTTTAAAAATAAAACGCTTCTCGAGTTGCCCCCAATTTGATCCCCAAGTTTCTCTGAATTAGTTGTGAAAAACGACTTGCGGTTTCCTCTGTAGATGACCTATCAATAGCGCACTATGGGGAGTGGCAACGCTATATCTAGTGGATTTTAGGGTGTTTTTAACGAATCCCTCCGCCGGCTGAGTGATTGTATTGTAGAAAAATCGCGATGATGCTGAACTGTCTCGCAGCAATGCGGGCGACCAGTATTATCGATATATAGAGCGCGTAGCTGGCGTCGGGCACCAGTAAACACAGCGCCGAGATTGAGGGAGTTAGTGACATGAAAATCGAGCGTTTGGATACTGTTGCCGAGGAAAGTGCGTATGACGGGATTTCGTTCAAGCTGACCGCCAGCGAGATCCGCAATCCTGACGGGTCTGTCGTGTTCCGTCTTGATAACGTCGAAGCACCTGAACAATGGTCGCAGGTTGCCTGTGACGTTTTGGCCCAGAAATATTTTCGCAAAGCAGGTGTTCCCGCAAAGTTGAAGCCTGTGCGTGAAGCCGGTGTCCCACAATGGTTGTGGCGTTCCGAGGCAGATAAGAAAGCGCTGGCGAAGCTGCCCGAAGACGAACAGATGGGCGGTGAAACGACCGCGAAACAAGTTTTTGATCGCCTTGCCGGAACTTGGACATACTGGGGATGGAAAGGCGGTTACTTTACTGCCGAAGCCGACGCGAAAGCCTATTTCGACGAGATGCGCCGGATGCTGGCCCTGCAAAAGTCTGCGCCGAACTCGCCGCAATGGTTCAATACGGGGTTGCATTGGGCATACGGTATCGATGGTCCTTCACAAGGTCACTTTTATGTAGACTATAAGACTGGGAAGATGGTGCGCGCTTCGTCCAGTTACGAGCATCCACAACCGCACGCTTGTTTCATCCAGTCGGTACAAGATGATTTGGTGAATGAGGGTGGTATTATGGACCTTTGGGTCCGTGAAGCACGCCTCTTTAAATACGGTTCCGGCACGGGGACAAACTTTTCGTCGATTCGCGGTGATGGCGAGCCGCTTTCCGGTGGTGGTCGATCTTCCGGTTTGATGAGCTTTCTCAAGATTGGTGATCGCGCAGCGGGTGCGATTAAATCAGGTGGCACAACACGCCGTGCGGCGAAGATGGTCATTGTTGATGCGGACCATCCCGACATCGAGACTTTCGTAGACTGGAAGGTTATCGAAGAGCAGAAAGTTGCCGCATTGGTCGCAGGCTCGAAACTGCATGAGCAACACCTCAATGCCGTGATGGAAGCGGTCAAGACATGGGATGGGTCCGAAGACGACGCTTACGATCCGAAAAAGAATGCCGCGCTTAAGCAAGTCATTAAATCGGCGCGCAAAGTTCACATTCCAGAAAATTATATCCAGCGTGTGCTTCAATACGCCCGCCAAGGATATTCCAGCATTGAGTTTCCTACCTATGGTCTTGACTGGGATTCAGATGCTTATCTGTCCGTTGCCGGTCAAAACGCGAATAACTCGATCCGTGTGAAAGATGAGTTTCTAACGGCGGTACAAGAAGACCGCGATTGGGATCTGATTGGCCGCAAGGACGGCTCTGTTCACCGCACGATCCAAGCAAAAGGCCTGTGGGATAAAGTTTGTCATGCTGCGTGGTCCTGTGCTGATCCGGGTATTCAGTATCATGACACAGTGAATGACTGGCACACTTGCCCGAATAGTGGCGAGATTCGCGGATCGAACCCGTGTTCGGAATACATGTTCCTTGATGACACGGCGTGTAACCTCGCATCACTGAACCTTCTTGCCTTTATGAAGAAAGACGGTCGCTTTGATCTGGCGGCTTATGAACATGCGGTTCGCCTGTGGACGGTGACATTGGAAATCAGCGTTTTGATGGCGCAGTTCCCGTCAGAATCTATCGCTCAAGGCAGCTATGATTTCCGCACGCTCGGTTTGGGCTATGCCAATATCGGCGGGTTGTTGATGACGATGGGTCTTAGCTATGACTCAGATGAAGGCCGTGCGCTCTGCGGTGCACTGTCTGCGGTTCTGACAGGTGTATCCTATGCGACCTCGGCTGAGATGGCCGGAGAGCTGGGTGCATTCCCACGCTATGAGGAAAACGCCGACGAGATGCTGCGCGTGATGCGCAATCACCGCCGCGCAGCCAAAGGCCAAACCTCAGGATACGAAAAGCTGCGGACGTCGCCGGTTCCACTCGATCACCATAACTGTCCTGACCAGCGGTTGGTCAAAGCGGCGGCGAAGGCTTGGGATTTGGCGGTCAAGCTGGGCGAGAAGCACGGCTATCGTAATGCGCAGTCTTCGGTGGTTGCACCAACGGGCACAATCGGCCTTGTGATGGATTGCGATACCACGGGCATCGAGCCAGATTTTGCCTTGGTGAAGTTCAAAAAGCTCGCCGGGGGCGGTTACTTCAAAATCATCAACCGTGCTGTGCCATCGGCGTTGAAGTCTCTCGGTTACGATTCGGATCAGACTCTTGAGATCGTTGATTATGCGGTCGGTCGCGGCACGCTGAAAGACGCGCCCGGCGTTGACCACGAGGCACTGAAGACCAAAGGCTTTGAAGAGGCGCAACTTGCGGCGGTCGAGTCTGGCCTGCCGACAGCGTTCGACATTCGCTTTGCTTTCAACCAATGGACCCTTGGCGAAGAGTTCTGCATAAAGACGCTCGGGCTTGACCCTGTAGCGATGATGGACCCGAATTTTGATCTGTTGCGCGCGATTGGGTTCTCAAAAACCGAAGTGGAAGCAGCAAACCTTTATGCATGTGGAGCCATGACGCTGGAGGGTGCGCCGCACCTGTCTGATGATCATCTGCCGGTCTTTGATTGCGCGAACCCATGCGGAAAAATCGGTAAGCGTTATCTGGCTTGGGAGAGCCACATTAAGATGATGGCGGCGGCGCAGCCGTTTATCTCTGGTGCGATCTCCAAGACGATCAACATGCCGAATGATGCCTCCATCGACGATTGTAATGATGCCTATATGATGTCGTGGCGTCTGGGCCTTAAAGCCAATGCGCTTTACCGAGATGGATCGAAACTCTCGCAGCCGCTTTCGACGCAGCTTCTCAGTGATGAAGAAGACGAAAGCGATTTACAGGACGCTATCGGGGCCGATCTGCCATCCGGTGTGCGGGCGGAAGCCCTCGCTGAACGGATTGTCGAAAAGATCGTTTATCGCGATGTCGCCAAGCGTGAGCGCGAGAAACTCCCTCAACGCCGCAAAGGGTATACGCAAAAGGCCATCGTTGGTGGCCACAAAGTCTATCTGCGGACGGGCGAATATGAAGACGGGCGTCTCGGCGAAATCTTCATCGATATGCATAAAGAGGGTGCGGCCTTCCGTGCGATGATGAATAACTTCGCCATCGCGGTGTCTCTGGCGCTGCAATATGGTGTCCCGCTGGATGAGTTTGTCGAAGCGTTCACGTTTACGCGGTTTGAGCCTGCGGGGCAGGTTCAGGGGAATGACTCGATCAAAAACGCGACGTCGATCCTCGATTATATCTTCCGCGAATTGGCGGTTAGTTATGTAGACCGTTCGGATCTTGCCCATGTGGGCACGGATGGTGTTCGCTTTGATGAATTGGGTGGCGGTGAAGGCGAGGGCGGCAATGCACCGAACTCCGTCGAAGCCAAGACTGCAAGTCCGGCGCTTGATATGGTCAAGCAACTCGCATCCGTCGGGTATCTGCGTAAGCACCTGCCTAAAGAGTTCTCTGACTTTTCCGGTGAACTCGCGGTTGAAAGTGTCAGCCCGTCGGCACAAGGGGCCAGCCCGGTTGCCGAACGTGCAGCGGCGGCAACGGCGTCGGTCGGTTCGATGGTCCTCGACAAAGTGGCTGAGGCCCGCATGAAAGGTTTTGAAGGGGATGCCTGCGGAGAGTGTGGAAACTTTACGCTGGTCCGCAACGGGGCTTGCTTAAAGTGCAACACTTGCGGCGGGACAAGCGGGTGTAGCTAGACTGATTATTCGCCGGGGTGTTGCGCTTCGGCGTCTTCCCCCGTCTCCGAGATGAGGCAGAGGAGGGGGAGCAAATTCCTCTATATAAATAAAATAAACTGCCCGAGCAGGTAGACTAGTATGATCCCCCACCCCCAAAAAGGGTGGGGTTTTTTATGGAGCTTTTTCGGGAAGCGAAAAAGCGTCCGCTCTGTCCACCCGCGCTAACTTTACAGCGGCAAATGGCCGGCGAAGCTGAGCACTTTATTTATAATTTGCGCGCCTCGTGCCGAAATCCCGCACCCGCTAGCGCCATGCGCGATAGCTGTGTTTCGCATCAGTGTTTTTACCTGATCCGCGCTCAATCCGTGCAGCGATTCAATCGCGTCAAAGCTGGTGTGGTCACTCAACGCCATCTCGATGATCTCGCTGCGGGTCGCATCATCCATTTCTCATCATCCAGCCTATCAGGACGATCAACACCCCGCCGACAGTTATAACAGCCATTGCCGTGTAGATATGCACTTCGCGGATGTGGCGGGTATGAAAGCGCGCGGTTGCGTCAGTCTCGCTGGTGACATGGATTTGAAACCCGTGTTGGTTCCAGCGCTTTTCAAATGTGTTGAGCGCTTCAAGCGGTACGGTTGCGCTCTTGCGTCCCGCGATGCTGCTGCCGTGAGACAGTTCAATGTCGCCGCGCAGCGCAGAGCCGTCTGCCGTTGTCACCTCAAAAATCACCTTTGAGCGAAAAGCGCGCGTCATCAGGTGCAGCACTTTAGTTCGCTCACCTGCTTTGATTTCAACTTCGCGCATTATGCTTTCTCAAACGGATCAATGAGGCGCTTGTATTCATCCAGCGCGTAATTGTCAGTCATGCCCGCGATATAATCAGCCACGATCCGCGCGCGGCCCGTTTTGTTGGCGGCCTTTGCTAAATCACTCCAACCGGGGGGCAACAAGTCCGGTTGTTCGAGCAGGCGCGGAAACATTTCTTCAATCACGCGCTGCGCTTTGGCCATCATCCGGTTGACGCGGTAATGGCGGTACATGCGCTTGAACAGAAACTTGCGAATGTCGGCAAAGGCCGCTTCGACCTCATCGGAGAACCCGGCCAGCGCGCTGTCATGTTCGCGCACGGCTTCGGCGGTAACGGGCGCGGCTTTCTCAAGGCGGCGTGTTGTCTCGGTCAGCAAATCCTCGACCATTGCCGAGAAAAGTCGCCGCAAGGCTTCGTGTGCGCGCCGGGATTGTTCCAGCCCCGGATAAAGCGCATCGACGGCACGGATCTTATCGCCAATCAAAGGAAGCCCGGCTATCTCGTCTAGTTCAAAGAACCCGGCGCGCAATCCGTCGTCGAAGTCGTGGTTGTTATAGGCAATGTCATCGGCCAGCGCCGCAATTTGTGCTTCTAAGCTGGCGCGCGTGTGCAGCTCTAAATTATGGTGAGCATCATATTCTCTGATCGCAAAGGGGAGAGCCTCGCGGGAGGCATCGGCGCTGCCCAAGAGAGGGCCGTTATGTTTGACCAGCCCTTCGAGCGTCTCCCATGTCAGGTTTAAGCCGTCGAACAGCGCATAGCGTTGCTCTAGTTTGGTGACGACCCGAAGCGCCTGAGCATTGTGATCGAAGCCGTCATGGTCGGTCATCAGCTGATCGAGTGCAGTCTCGCCTGAATGACCGAAGGGCGTATGGCCAAGGTCATGCGCAAGTGCGACGGCTTCGGCTAAGTCTTCGTTAAGCCGCAAGGCTCGTGCGGCTGACCTTGCGATCTGGGCGACCTCTAGCGAATGGGTCAGGCGGGTGCGGTAATAATCGCCCTCATGGGCCACGAACACTTGTGTCTTGTGCTTGAGCTTTCGGAATGCAGCGGAGTGCAAAATCCGGTCACGGTCCCGTTGATGGGGAGAACGGTGATTGCTTTCGTCCTCATCAATCAACCGTCCCCGCGTCTTTCGGGGATCAATTGCAAAGGGCTGCAAATGTTCAACTTGCATCATTGCGGGCTTGTTCCTGTATTTAGCGTTGCTATCTGTGCTATATAACTTTGAACACGAATGCGATGGAGTTTAGAGGCATGGATGCCCCGGTTGTTTCCCGCGACGGAATATCTGTCACTGATGCGGTTTTTACCCAGCTTGCCGCTATTCTAGCGTCAGAAGGCAGTGACAAGATGCTGCGCGTGGCGGTTCTTGGCGGGGGGTGTTCGGGGTTTCAGTATAAATTTGACCTCG
The DNA here is from genome assembly GCA_937995735.1 of uncultured Neomegalonema sp. Classification (GTDB taxonomy): domain Bacteria; phylum Pseudomonadota; class Alphaproteobacteria; order Rhodobacterales; family Rhodobacteraceae; genus JAHDDY01. The sequence continues at coordinate 10,921 of CALKIZ010000062.1, forward strand.
AAACGGCGACAAATGACGATGATGTTGTTATCGAAAAAGATGGGGCGCGGGTGGTGGTTGATTCAGTCTCACAACCGTTTCTCGATGGAGCCGTCATTGATTATAAAGACGAATTGATTGGTGCGCATTTCGCGATTGATAATCCAAATGCGACCAGTTCGTGCGGCTGCGGAACAAGTTTCTCGATGTAATTGACGCTGTTTTCTGTTGTTACAGACCTTATTGTGCATTGCAGCATCTTTGCTATCGTGATGTAATACAGTTATCGTCAGACACGCTAAATTTGTATGGCGATACTACTTTGTGGCGTAAACCGGTAAATATGACAGGATTGATGCGATGTCCGAGATCGAACAATGCGATTATTACGGTGATGAAGTAGCGACCCTCGGCGAGCGTATCAGCGTTGCCAGAGAGCGCGCCGGACTGTCCCAGGAAGAGCTTGCGCAGGCGCTTGCGATTAAGAGCGGGATGCTCGAAAATTGGGAAAATGATGCTGCTGAACCCCGTGCTCAACGTATGACTATGCTCGGCGGAATTCTGGGCGTCTCAGCGGGATGGTTGCTTTATGGCATTGGTGAAGGTGTGCCTGCGCCGTCTGAAGAACCCGCCGTGGATGAATATAACGACGAACGAATCGCTCAAATGTTGATGGTTGAACTGCAGGACGCACAAGAAATGCAGAAAAAAATCACAAAACGGATGATGCGGATCGAAGAAGCTCTGGGAGCATTGAAAGCCGCATGATTGAGACTTTTGCGCATGAACCCGATCTTACCATTCGGAAAAAGCGCGCGCGAATGCGCGCTTGGCGGCGCGGAATGCGTGAAATGGATTTGATCCTTGGCGGCTTTATAGACACTCATGGAGAGAGTTTAACCCCGGAACGGGTTGCATCCTTTGAAGGTTTGCTCGCCTGCCGCGATCAGGATCTTTACGCTTGGATCTCCGGCCGGAATGAAAGTGCTTTGAAAAACCTTACTGATAACGAAGCATCGCTCCTCGCGGAAATTGCGAATAATTGGAAAACTGTCGATACAAATTTATCATAACTTTTCAGAAACAAATTAATTATTCTCGTATTGCGCGTAAGTTTTATTAATCTCACGTTTACTAAAATTACCCACAATCTTCCCCGGATAACGCGCATGACAAGGGATTGAGAAATGAGTGCAATTTTGCAAACAATCGAAGAGGTTTCCCGCCCTGATCCAAAGGAAGCCCTGCTAACAAAATACATGGATACGCTGTCTTATATCGAGCGATTACACCGTCTATTGCTTGACGTCATCAAGGACGAATTCGAGCGGTTGAATGTGATCGACGTAACCAGCGTCCAAGCGTTGTTGCTGTTCAATATCGGCGACAATGAAGTGACCGCAGGCGAATTGAAATCACGTGGCTATTATCAAGGTTCAAATGTTTCCTACAACCTGAAGAAGTTGGTTGAGGGCGGTTATATCAGTCATGAACGATGCTCGATTGACCGCCGTGCCGTAAGGATTAAGCTGACAGAATCCGGATCTGAAGTCCGAAAAATCGTCGGTGAGCTTTGGACCAGCCATGTCGATGGCTTTATCGAAAATGGTGCGATGACGCAGCCTGTTCTGGAGGAAATGGAAAATTCAATGCGGACACTTGAACGGTTCTGGACCGATCGTATCCGGTACATCTACTAAAACTGCTGTTTGAACCCTGCGGCGTGAAATTGACTCAGGTTACAAGTGAGAGATTGCTTAAAACCTGAGCCACAGAACTCACGATCTTTACGGTCCGCATTGACTTACCTTTTTAGGCGGGAAGATTTCTGCGCCCGTGACAAGGCCGTACGATTTTCGTTACCAATAGCGATTTTTGACCTGAAACCGACAAAAACGGACGATAAGAAAGTTTGATGTACGAATAAACGCCGTTGTATCCGTGGACTCTGTGGATTACGGTGCTTAAAAATATAATCGAGCAACCAGCTTTCACAGGCGTAGTCATGACGGTCGAAAAAGGCGGTTATCCGCCAGATAACAATCCGGCGCAAACGCTGGGCGATGCTTTTAGAAATACGCGCATGGCGGCGCGTGTTTCGGTTGAGCAAGTCGAGTCCGATCTGCGGATCAAGTCCAAATATATCGAAGCCATCGAAGACAGTGATCCTGCGGCATTGCCGAGCAAGGCGTATACTGACGGCTTCTTGCGCAACTATGCGACTTATCTCGGAATGGACCCGGCGGAAGCCGTTCGCCGGTTTGCCGAAGAGAATGGTTTGGGGGCTAAACCTGCGCGGGTTGCGCCTGCTGCTCCGCTGCCCAAGACACAGAAAAAACCCTCCGGCGGTTTTGCTGCCGCCCCCCCTAGGCGCGGAGTGGTCGGCTCTTTAAGCCGAATGGCTGCCGCGCTGGGACCAGTGTTGCTGGTGGCTGGACTGGCTTACGGAGGATATACGGGATATGTCGCCGCGCGTGATGCGGGCTTGATTCCGCCTGAGCTTGGCGGAAATGCAAAATTTACGGGTGACAGAACGGACGATGGTCGTGCTGTTGCGGATGTGAAAGACGAAAAGCTGAGTAATTCGGCGAATGAAATGCCGCATCCTGACGAAGACAATGAGCCGGTCAAAACGGCGAAAGTTGAAGTTGAAGCGCCCAAAAGCGATATCGTCGGCAATGAAACAAGCACGGGCAGACCTGACTCGCTCAGTTATGCGCGCAGTGGAAATGTTCCTTACTGGCAGGCCAAACCGCCTAGCTTGGAACCCGCAGACGGCCCGGTATCAGATATTGAACCTGAAACCGCCGGGGTATTTCGCGGCAATCCCAGAAGTGGCGCCCGGGACAATAGCGCAGACAGGCCATCGCGCTGGACGACGCGAGCCGACCCGGAAAGACCCACTGCTGATGTCGATGCAAGCCGTATTGCTGCGGCTGCACGGGAAGCATTGTTTGGTGTGTCGAGGCAACAGCCCGATCTGAGCATAGCCTCTGAACCTGATGCCGGAGCGGCTGAAACAACAACAGAAAGCACACCCGCAAATACAATTGTTGCGCAGTTGCCGGATACCAGTATCAGCAGTCAGCCTGTTCCTGTTGAGCAACGGCTGGCCCCACAATCAATCATACCGGCACCTTCACCGGAATACGGGGTCGGCCCGGTCGTGACGGAAAGCCAAGCGCCGGTTGATCTGACACCTGCTGAACCAGCTCAAGCGCCAAGAAGATTCGCTCTGGTTGCGCAGTCAGATACATGGGTTCAAGTGACCGACACCTTTGGTTCTGTGAAATACACAGGTATTTTGTCGCAGGGCGAGGCTTATAACATTCCGGCTGAAACGGGGCTTCGCCTTAAGACGGGTAATGCCGGCGGCCTTTATATTGAGGTCGAGGGGCAGCGGTTTGGACCACTGGGCAACAATGGTGCGGTGATGCGGAACGTCACATTAAATCCGGGTGCGGTACGCGCCAGTTTTACTTTGTCACAAGCGACCGTCCTGTCTCAATAACTGCGCCCTTGAATGCTGGCGTTTCCGGAGTGATAATGTCTGGGAAACTGGACAGTGGAGACTGATATGACCGGCATTCGCCCTTGGCGTGATGTAGATCGCCGCAAGAGCCGCCAAATCAAGGTGGGCGATGTTCTTGTGGGCGGCGACGCGCCGATTTCAGTGCAAACGATGACCAACACGCTGACCTCGGATGCGAAAGCGACGATTGAACAGGTGATGGCCTGTAGCGAGGCGGGGGCGGATATTGTTCGTGTCTCTTGCCCCGACGAGGCGTCCACAGCGGCGCTGTCTAAGATCGTGCGCGAGGTCGATGTCCCTATCGTCGCTGATATTCATTTCCATTATAAGCGCGCAATTGAATCCGCCGAAGCGGGTGCGGCTTGTTTGAGAATTAATCCCGGTAATATCGGGTCAGCTGACCGCGTTCGCGAAGTCATCAAGGCGGCGAAAGACCATGGTTGTTCGATGCGTATTGGTGTCAACGCCGGATCGCTTGAAAAGCACCTGCTTGATAAATACGCGGAACCATGCCCTGAAGCGATGGTCGAGAGCGCGCTGGAGCACGCGAAAATTCTGCAAGACAATGATTTTCACGAGTTCAAAATCAGTGTCAAAGCCTCGGACGTGTTTCTCGCAGTTGCGGCTTATCATGGGCTTGCCGAAGCCTGCGATCATCCGCTGCATTTGGGAATTACCGAAGCGGGCGGATTATCATCCGGGACTGTAAAATCTTCCATCGGGATGGGTAATTTGCTGTGGGCGGGCATTGGCGACACCTTGCGGGTTTCGCTTTCTGCGGACCCTGTTGAAGAGGTTCGGGTTGGTTTTGAGATGCTCAAATCACTTGGCCTGCGCCATCGCGGTGTGAACATTATTTCCTGCCCGTCCTGTGCGCGGCAAGGGTTTGATGTGATCAAGACGGTTTCGATCCTCGAAGAAAAGCTCGCCCATATTCAAACGCCGATGAGTTTGTCCATTATTGGCTGTGTCGTGAATGGTCCCGGTGAAGCCTCTCAGACCGATATTGGGTTCACAGGCGGAGGTGCAGGCAGTGGCATGGTCTATTTGTCGGGACTACAAGACCACAAAGTTCAAAATGCGGATATGATCGATCACATCGTCGAGCTGGTTGAAGAAAAAGCTGTTGAGATCGAAAAAGAACGCGCCGCCGCCGCTGAAATCGCAGCAGAGTGAGTTTTTCAATCCGTCATGCGGTTGAGGACGATTCGACGTCGCTTGCGGTTGTCGAGTTGCTCACCGCGCCTGAGTTCGCCAATTTCCTGCTCGAAGGGATGTTCGGAGATGCCTCCGTCGGGGCGATTTTGTCGTGGCGGTATCGGCAAGGCGGTGTGGATTCAACGGATTGGGCATGGGTTGCGGAAGACGGCGGTGAGGTCGTCGGCGCGATGGCAGCTTATCCTGTTGCCTTGTCCCGTGCCGAACAAGGCACTGATACCGGCGAAGCGAACGAGCGGAATTTGCACTTTGCTCCGTTGGTAGAATTGATGCGTGATGATGCGTTTCATATCGCGCGTATCGGCGTCCTGCTGCAAGCGCGTCGGCGCGGTATTGCGCGTGCGCTTATTGAAACCGCCGAAGCCACTGCCCTTGCCGAAGGGCTGTCCTTGCTGACGTTGATTGTTTGGGCCGATAATGAAGCGGCACTTGCATTCTATGATGCGCTTGGTTTTACCGAGCGAGGCAGCGCTGAAATTGCGGCTCATCCCCGTTTAGAGCGTCACGGCAAAATGTTGTTATTGGGCAAAGATTTGACGTGAAGTGGCTCGTGCTCCTTTTGGCTTTTGGAGCGGTTGCGGCAATCGTTGGGGTGATTTACGTGCGCACCGCTGGTCATGATCCTGAGCGATGGCATGTTGATCCTGCCAAAGTGGTCGATGTGCAGGAGAGGAACGAATTTCTCGGGTCACAGGTTTTTTCGGAGCCGCCCGAGGTCATAACCGTCAGACTAACCGGGGCGCTGGGCGGTGATGTGTTGGTAGGGGATTTTTCTGACGGCTTTGTCACCGTGGTCGTGCGAACAGCTTTGGTCGGATATCCGGACTATATCTCGGCGCGTATTGATGGGACGAGCGAGGGAACGATGGTGAGGCTCTATTCACGATCTCGTTTTGGGCATAGTGACCTTGGCGCGAATAAAACGCGCGTTATTAAAGTTTTCAACGACATGCAGGCTAAGTTTTAAAATCGTTTTCAAGTATAAAAGGCTGTGACAATTTGACAGCATAGAAATTGGAGTTCCCCCTCCTAGGTAAACTCGCTCAACACGAAGTTTAAGGAGAATCCAATGCTACGTTCTGCTTCTATCTTTACAATCGCAATTCTTATTGGCGGTCCTGCTGTTGCAGCGAATTGCTCCTACGGGCATTCGACCAGTGCAGCGATTTCCGATCCGGCGCTGCAAGCCTACACGCTACCATCGTCAACAGCGTTGTCGGTAACGCCGCAACCGATTTATTCGGAGCCTGTGTATTCTGACACGGCTAATGTAGTGACATTCACGGATGTCGCGCCAGCGTCTGAGCCGGTAGTCACGCTAGCAAATACACAGCCGGATATTGTTGATACGGCAGTCTCCGCTGGTTCGTTCAATACCTTGGTGGCCGCAGTTCAAGCCGCAGGTCTGGTTGATACGTTGAAAGGTCCGGGGCCTTTCACAGTGTTTGCACCATCGGATGATGCGTTTGCAGCGCTGCCAGCCGGTACAGTCGAGTCGCTGTTGTTGCCGGAGAACCGCGACAAATTGACGTCTATCCTGACCTACCACGTTGTGCCGGGTAAAGTGCTGTCCGGGGACTTAGCGGGGCAGAGCTTCTCCACGTCCACTGTGCAAGGAACGAGCGTCGCGATTGATGGCACTGCCGGTGTTCGTGTGGATAATGCCAATGTTGTCACAGCGGATATTGAGACGTCAAACGGTGTGATCCACGTGATCGATTCTGTGTTGATCCCAGGATCGTAAATCACGGATAATTAGAAGCACCGCGATATGTGGTGCTTCTTTTATGATTATTGGCCCTTGTCTTGTTCTGTTTCAGACAAAGATGCCCACCAATCTGCATAGGGTGTCTCGCTGGGTGGCAAGTTGCTGTAATCGGGTGCGCCGTCTCGCCACCACACTGCGCCCGTTTCGCCCAGGATGACTTTTGCTTCCAACACTCCTGTGGGGTCGCGCGCCATTCGAGCTTGCATGAGCGCTTTGACTGCCTTGCGCCGCGTACTGTCATCGAGGCTCGGATTGGTGCAGCGTTTTAGCACCCCGCGTGACACAAGATAACGGCCATCGGGGGTGTGGGGTCTGTCTTTACGGGCCATGTTATCAAGCGGCTCTAACTCGGTGTCAGGTTCAGGGCGATGGAGATGCGAACATCTTTGCCGTTATAAGGCCGCACCCCGTGACTGAGCCACGAGGGGAACATCACCAAGGTTCCGGCAACAGGACGCACCAGCTCGCTCGCGCCGACTGATTGTCCGCCGGGGGATTTCATCGCGATGTCAGGGGCAAGCATGGCGGGGCCGACGCCGCGCGGGTCTTGGATTTCAAACTCGCCGCCAAGGGACGGGTCCGAGCCTGCACCGCCGTCGCGCACATAGTATGTCGCGGACCAATAGGCGCCGGGATGGGTGTGGAACTCGTTGCCTTGGCCTTGCCGATTGACATTTGCCCAAGCGTTTAAGCGCCAGTTGATTTTCACCGGATTGCCCGCCCGGTCACAGGAAAGGCTCGTGGCGATTTGCTGTGCGGTGGATAACACCAGCTTGCCCGCATCGCCGCACCAGTCGGGAAAGTCTGTCGGTGACTGCCATCCCCCCCAGTTTGAGTGATGCACGCTTTTTACCGACTTTTCCCGCTTGAAGATTTTCTCTTCCAACGCCGCATTGATTTTTTCGGCGTTGGGCATGGGAAAGAGCGCAATCGGCGTGGGAAACAAGTTCCGTAGTTGGACTTGCGGTCCGGCTTGTTGCGGTTTTGACGGCGCTGATTTTTGAGGCATTAAAGGCATGACTGCGACTTAAAGCCTAATTGCGGCGGATTGCCAAGTACGAGGCTGTGCGGTTGTCTTTGACACTGGCGTTTCACAGCCGTACCTCTCGCTTTGCAAGGTTTTGAGGACGCTATGGACATTTTTGCAGAGTTTCGAACCACTATTCTCGCCGCGCTGGATATGCTGGTGGCTGACGGTACATTGCCCGAAGGGTTAGAGACGCGGGGCATTACGGCGGAACCCCCGCGTGATGCTACGCATGGTGATATTGCGTCGAATGCGGCGATGGCTGTTGCCAAGCCCGCAAAAAAGAATCCGCGAGAGATCGCATCGGCTTTGGCGACGATCCTTGCCGAAGACCCTCGCGTTGATAAAGCCGAGGTTGCCGGTCCCGGATTTATGAACTTGCGTTTGTCGGAAGCGTTCTGGCGTGAGCGCCTCGCAGATGCTTTGGTGCAGGGTGATGATTTCGGGAAGTCAGATGTGGGGGCAGGGCGGCATGTGAATGTCGAATATGTCTCTGCGAACCCCACGGGTCCGCTGCATGTCGGGCATACACGCGGTGCGATTTTCGGAGACGCATTGGCGTCTTTGCTTGAATTTGCAGGCCATAAAGTCACACGCGAATATTACATCAATGATGGCGGCTCACAGGTTGATACCCTCGCGCGGTCGGCATTTCAGCGGTACCGCGAAGCGCTGGGCCATGCACCGGAAATGGCGGAGGGATTGTATCCCGGCGATTATCTGATCCCAGTTGGTCAGGCGATGGTCGATAAATGGGGTGACAGCCTGCTCGATAAGCCTGAGGATGATTGGCTGCTTGACGTGCGCAACTTTGCGACGGACGCGATGATGGACCTTATCCGAGAGGATTTGGCCTCGGTTGGCGTTGTTATGGACGAGTTTTATTCAGAAAAATCGCTCTATGGCAAAGGCGTTATCGAGGATGCGATTGCAGCGCTGGAAGAAAAGGGATTGATCTATCAGGGCGTTCTGGAGCCTCCCAAGGGGAAAAAGCCGGACGATTGGGAGCCGCGCGAACAGACGCTGTTTAAATCTTCCGAATTTGGTGACGACGTGGATCGTCCCATCAAGAAATCTGACGGGTCTTGGACGTATTTTGCGCCCGATATTGCGTATCACTACGATAAACTGCAACGCGCAGACGAGTTGATCGACGTGTTCGGTGCGGATCACGGCGGGTATGTCAAGCGGATGAAAGCCGCGTGTAAGGCGCTGTCGGGCGGCGAAGAACGCCTCGACATCAAATTGACGCAGCTCGTCAAGCTGTTCGAGAACGGCGCTGAATTCAAAATGTCCAAGCGGGCAGGGACTTTCGTGACGTTGAAAGACGTGATCGACATGGTTGGCCCGGACGTGACGCGGTTTTCGATGCTTACCCGTAAAAACGACGCACCACTCGATTTTGACTTTGCCAAAGTGAAGGAACAGTCGAAAGACAACCCGGTTTATTACGTCCAATACGCCCATGCGCGTATTTGCTCCGCCATGCGAAAAGCGGCGAATGAAGCCGGGCTTTCAGCACTGAATGATGCGTCTCTGGCCAAATCAGATCTATCGACACTCAAGCACGAAGCGGCCCTCGGATTGGTGAAAAAAATCGCTGAATGGCCGCGTCAAGTACGTGGTGCGGCGGAAAATCACGAGCCGCACCGGATTGCATTCTACCTTTATGACCTCGCGTCGGAATTCCATTCAGTTTACAATTTAGGCGCTAAAAACCCCGAATTGCGCTTTGTTCAGGAGGGAAAAGAGATCGAGACAAAGGCTCTGTTAGCGCTGATTCGGGCGACTGCAATCACAATTTCTAATGGATTGCGAATCTTAGGCGTGACGCCTGTACAAGAAATGTAGTAGTGTAACCCAAATCACTGAACGTGCTTCGTAAAGGCGGAGTGGAGCGCGCAATAATTAAAACAAACCGCCGGGCAGTAAAAATGAACAACGAAATCGATCTCTTAGACGAGCTCGAGCGTGAAGAACGTGACGAGCGACTTGCAGCAGGTGGGGGCGGCGCTGGCGCGGCCCTTGGCGTCCTTCTAACTTTTGTGATCGGGTGCGGTTTGGTTTTTGCCTCGTACAAACTCGGTCAGCGAAAGACTGTCGATGAACCCCCTTTGATTGCGGCGAATGATGCGCCAATCAAGGTTTCCCCCGACGACGCGGGCGGGTCGATCATTCCAAATACGGATAACCTCGCGAATGTGATGCTTGATGGCAACCGTCCAGCCGCAAGCGATTATGCTTTGCGCGATGGCGTTATTGTCGAAGCTAACTTACCGGATCGTTCGATTGATCAAGTTGCGTCAACGGCAGAAACCCGTGAAATTCGCCGCGAAGTGACGCAATTGACAGGGCTTGAGGCAAAAACCACGATTGCCGGCGAACCTTCGCTCTCGATTGACGGTGCTCCGGATCGTTCGGAAGAGCAACTGATTGTCGCGAGTGGCGATGTTGTGCCAAACACAACGTCTGCGTTGCCAGAGATAGTGATAACTGAGGCAAGTGCAGAGAGTTATGTCCCCGCTGCGGGTGATGTGACGTTCACTGCAGGGACCGATGCGACGCTTCCCTCAGCAATTGACGGGACGACCCCGGCTCCGATTGAAGTGACACTTCCCCCGGAAGTTGTCGTCAGCGATACAATTATTGCACCGCAATCCGCGATTGTTGCGAATGTTGAAGAGCCTCAGGGTCTTCAGATTACGACGCGGTTGCCGACGCCAAAACCGAATTTAGTTCCATCGCGGGCGCGTCAAATCGTTGCCGAAAATATTGAAACGATCCCTGCACTTGCACCTGAGACTAGGACAATAAGACCTCAGATCCGGCAACAGCTGGAACCGGCTATTGCACGGTTGCCGACACCGGCGCTTGCGCCAGTGCAGCAACGCCAAAATCAATTGGTTCAACCTGTGCCCGTGCCCGAAATTTCTACGACACCAAGCGTTCAACGTGTGCGCGTTCCGCCTCAGCCGATAGGCGATGCTCAAGTGCAGCTTGGCGCATTTCCATCCCCAGGCGAAGTACGTGGCCGCTGGGCAAATATCAGAGCGCGGCATCCTGATCTGCTTGGCCAGCTTGGTCTACAAGTTCTGCCGGTTCAAACGTCGGATGGCAGGCAGCTGTTCCGGATGCGGATTGGTCCGTTGCGCGATACGGTTCGTGCGGCGCAACTCTGCCAAGCACTGGCAGGGCGCGGTGTAGATTGTTTCGTCCCGCAACGCCGCTAAAAGAAGGCTGATAATGACGAAAGCCGCGATCTTTGGGTGTTCCGGCCTAAGCCTGACCGATGAGGAACGCGGCTTTTTTCGAGAGACTGCGCCTTGGGGTTTTATTCTCTTTGCGCGCAATATCGACAACCCGGATCAAGTCGCGGCTCTTTGCGATGATTTGCGAGGAAGTGTGGGCCGGAATGCGCCCATCCTGATTGATCAGGAAGGCGGGCGCGTTGCGCGGTTACGCGCTCCACATTGGCGGGAATGGTTCCCCGCGCTTATACTTGCTGAAGCCAGTGAACTGACCGAGGCCGAACGCTGTACCGCGCTGTCTTTGCGGTATGAAATTATCGGTAGGGAGCTTCGCGCCAGCGGTATCGACGTTGATTGCGCACCGCTTCTCGATGTGCCCGCGCCAGAAGGTCACGATGTCATCGGGGACCGCGCGTTGGGCGCTGATCCTGAAACTGTGACACGCCGCGCCCGCGCCGTCTTTGACGGGTTGCTCCGTGCCGGTGTCCTGCCTGTCGTCAAGCATGTTCCCGGTCATGGTCGCGCTGCAGTAGACAGTCACAAATCACTACCCGTAGTGGACGCGAGTCTAGAAGACCTACGAGGTGTTGATTTTGCACCATTTGCCGCTTTTGCGGACGCGCCGCTGGCTATGACGGCTCATGTGGTTTATTCGGTCTTAGACAATGAGCGTTGTGCGACGGTTTCTCCTACCGTGATTGCGCTTATTCGGGACGAATTGGGGATGGATGGCTTGCTCATGACGGATGATCTGTCGATGCACGCTCTACAGGGTGATTTTGCGGATCGCACGCGGGATTCGCTCGCCGCAGGCTGTGATGTTGTTTTGCATTGCAATGGCGAGATGGCTGAGATGCAGGCGATTGCCCCTGCTTTGCCGGAACTGAGCGGAGATGCGCTGCGCCGCGCCTTACACGCCGAGGCATTGCGGAACGGGGCAGATACTTCTGAGCACCTTGATTCCCTTGATAAACGCTATGCGACTTTGGTGGAACGGGTAGGGACAATTCATGCCTGATGGGGATTTAGAAGAATTCGAAACAGGGTCGAACAGCTTGCTGATCGACATTGATGGTTTTGAAGGCCCGTTAGATGTTCTGTTGATGCTGGCGCGGTCGCAAAAGGTCGATCTGCGGCAAGTTTCTATCCTGCAACTCGCAGAACAATATCTTGCCTTTGTCGCGGAGGCACGAAAGCTGCGCCTCGAACTGGCGGCGGATTATCTGGTGACAGCGGCATGGCTTGCCTATCTGAAATCGCGGCTGTTGCTGCCGGTTGAAGAAAAAGCCGAAGACGAAATTGATGCCGACGAGATGGCGGCACGCTTGGCGTTTCAGCTTCAACGGCTGGAGGCGATGCGGAAGGCGGCGGCGACATTGTTTGGCCGTGACCAGCTACACCGTGATGTGTTTGTGCGCGGTGTGCCGGAAACAGTGGTCGTCGAAAAGCAAATCGAGTGGAAATGTACGCTGATCGACCTGTTGGGGTCTTACGCCAAGATCAAAAGCAAAGGGTCTTACAAGCCTTTGCATGTTGAGCGGGCGAAAGCCTATGCGATGGAGCAGGCGCTTGCAAAGCTGCGTAAGATCGTTGGGGAGACTCCGAACTGGACGCGGCTGGAAATGTTTTTGCCGGAAGACTGGCGCGATAAAAAGATGACCCGCTCGGCGATTGCGAGCACTTTCGCTGCCAGCCTCGAATTGGCGCGGGAAGGGCAGATTTCGCTGCGGCAGTCCGAGGTGTTCGGCCCGATCTATCTGCGCGATGTGACCGAAGATGATCGCGCGCCGGACCTGACAGCGGGGCTTGATGCTGCGGTGGTGACGGATAACAACCGCAAGACCCAGCGCCGCGACCTTAGTGTGAAAGGGAAGGTGGCTTGAGCGAGGAACCGCAAGCCGAGGAAGCACCAGCCCAACCGTTTTCGGCCCCCACACCGGACGAACAGGACCGCATGATCGAAGCGATCCTTTTTGCCAGTAAAGAACCCCTCTCAACCGATGAAATTGAACAGCGGATGCCGAAAGGCTCTGATGCCGCCGAAGCGTTGCGGCGGGTTGAGACGGCTTATGAAGGGCGCGGCGTCACAGTTGTGCGCGTTGCCGGAAAATGGGCCTTGCGGACGGCTTCTGATCTGAGCTTTTTGCTGCGTGAAGAAGCGCAGGAAACGCGAAAGCTGTCCCGCGCGGCGACGGAAACACTTGCGATTATTGCCTATCATCAGCCGGTTACACGCGCGGAAATCGAAGAAATTCGCGGTGTTGCTGTGTCGAAGGGGACGATTGATCTGTTGCTTGACCTCGAATGGATTAAGCTCGGTCGTCGCCGCGAAACACCGGGACGGCCCGTTACGTTTGTGACGACTGATGTATTCCTCGAACATTTCGGTCTTGAGAGTGTGAAAGACTTGCCGGGTGTTGAAGAACTGAAACGCTCCGGTTTGTTGGATGCGAAGTCTGTTGCGATTGCACCGCAAAAAGATGATGACGATGTGCTGGAAATAGACGACGAAGACGGGCCGGGTGAAGAGCCGAACTTGTTTAATTGATGATGCTCGTGCCGAGCGGTCAGTTCATCTCTTGAAGACTATTTAAAGTGCTTCGAGAGTTTCAGTCCTTGGCCCTGATAGTTCGAGCCTAGGCCGCCGACACCATAGAGAATGTCGGGGGTTTCGCGCATCGCTTCATAGACAAGCCGTCCGACGATCTGGCCATGTTCGAGCGCGAAAGGTGTCTCGTGACAGCGGACTTCGAGGACGCCGCGCGCGCCGGAGCCGCCCGCTGCTGAATGTCCGAAACCCGGATCGAAGAAACCGGCGTAATGCACTCTGAATTCACCCACGAGGGCGGAATAGGGCGTCATCTCTGCGGCACAGGTTGGCGGGACGTGAACGGCCTCGCGCGAGGCGAGGATGTAGAATGCGCCGGGGTCCAGGATAAGTCGTCCGTGCCGGTCGGTGTAGAGCGCATCCCAGTAATCTTCGATTGCATACGCGCCGATCTTTTCCAAATCAATCAGGCCCGTGTGTTGCTTGGCGCGGTAGCCAATCGGCCCTTTATCGTTCGTGCGGAGATTGACGCTAAACCCGACACCATCCGTGTCGATGTCGGCAGTCTCTTCGCCCTCGACATGGACAAGACGCTCATTCGTGTGGAGCGCGTGGAGGGCTTCGCCGGAGTAAAGGGTGTTTCCAGCGCGAAACCGCATTTGATTGAGGCGGATGCCGGTACGGGCCAGCACTGAAAATGTGCGCGGGGAAATTTCAGCATAGAGCGGGCCGCTATATCCCGGCTCAAGGCGGTCAAACTCGGTCCCGTTGTCACAGATCAAGCGGGTAAAAAGATCGAGGCGGCCTGTCGAACTTTTGGCATTGGCGACTGCGCTGATTCCGACGGGTAGATCAATCGACTCGAGCAAAGGCACGAGATAGACGCATCCCATTTCGAGGACTGCGCCCGCCGTCAGGTCAATCTCGTGCATTGAGAAATCTGCAAGCCGCTCTGCGACGGTGGTGTTTGCTCCGGGCAGAAAGCTGGCACGGATTCGGTAAGCTATTCGCCCCAAGCGTAAGTCGATGCTGGCAGGTTGAATTTGCCCTTCAACGATAGGGGTGTCTGGCCGTAATGCACCGGAGTCGAGCATTGCCCGAATGTCTTGCGAGGGCAGAACGCCGGATGCAGAGTGTTGCATCGTCACGTTGTCCCCCACAAATAAAGTTTGAAAATGGTCGGGCTAGCAGGATTTGAACCTACGACCTTTCGTCCCCCAGACGAACGCGCTACCAAACTGCGCTATAGCCCGATGCCCGTGGTATAGCGCCGGATACCTGCCGGCGCAACGCCTGTTGTCAGGCAGTTTTTAGGACTTCTTCGCCCGCCAGTTCAGTACGAAGAGCAATCAATTCATTAAGAACCGTTTGCAGCTCTTGACGTTCGCTCACAGTGATCGCCGATGTTTCTGATGATCCTGCAGGTGCGTTAATTTCGGTGACTATATTGTTCGTCAAACCGGCGACGACCGCTTCATCACGATCCGAGATTGCTTTCACACCTTGTTCGCGGAGCGCTTTTTGTACGCCTTTGATGGAATACCCATCAACATGAAGCATCGCCTGCACGCCCTTTAGCAGCGACACATCTTCAGGGCGATAATAACGTCGGCCACCGCCGCGTTTCATTGGTTTGATTTGAGGGAACTTTGTTTCCCAAAATCGCAGGACGTGCGCGGGCACTTCGAGTTCGTTAGAGACTTCACTTATTGTCCGAAACGCCTGATTGGATTTAGTCATCTAGCGCCTCCTACAGCGAAATAGTTATCTTTCGTGAAAATATCACGCTGTTTTTGCCTGAGATGCTGAACCGTTGGCAGCACCTTCGTTTATCATGTCTTTTAGAACATGTGACGGACGAAATACAAGAACCCGACGAGGATCAATCGCAGCTTCTTCGCCAGTCTTTGGATTGCGACCGACACGTCCCTTTTTTTCTCGTACACTGAACGTACCAAAAGATGAGATTTTAACTTTCTCACCTTTGGTTAAAGCCACCGAGACATGTTCTAGGACGGATTCTACAAGTTGTGCCGACTCATTCCTGGAGAGTCCCAAAGCATTGTATACGGATTCACTCAGGTCTGCGCGCGTAACTGTTTTTCCCGTCATGGACGTTCTGCCTCCCAAAATATTCACCAACGTTAGTCTCTACCGGAAAAATGTGTCAACGACCAAAGCCGCATTACACCCGTATGCGGACGAAAATTTGCCGTAATTGGCAAAAAAACCTCTTTTACCAGCGCATTGCGGCTGCGCCCCACGTAAACCCGCCACCCATTGCCTCAAAAAGTAGCAAGTTATTTGGTACAACACGCCCATCCCGCACAGCCCGATCAAGCGCCAGTGGAATCGATGCCGCCGATGTATTGCCATGCTCGGATACAGTTAGAATCACTTGTTCCATCGGAATTCCGACTTTCCGGGCCGTTGCCTCGATAATCCTGTGATTTGCCTGATGCGGGATAACCCAATCGACGTCTTCGCTCGTTGCTCCGGCACTTTCGAGTGCTGTTTCACCAATCGTCGCCAGGTTTGATACAGCGTGGCGGAAAACTTCTTTGCCGCGCATCCTGAGGCAACCGGCTGTTCCTGTCGTAGACGGACCACCATCAACGTAAAGCAATTCGTTATGGGTTCCGTCAGACCTGAGTTCGGTGCTCAAAATGCCCCGATCCGCTTTTGTACCTTGGCCCTCTTGCCCTTGCAAAACAACCGCACCCGCGCCATCGCCAAACAACACACAGGTTGTGCGATCAGTCCAATCGAGAATACGGGAGAAGGTTTCTGCGCCAATAACGAGGGCATTGGTTACTTTTCCGGTCTCGATAAATTGCGCCGCGACTGAAAGTGCATAGACGAAACCGGAGCAAACCGCCTGCACATCGAAAGCGAAACCTTTCGTCGTCCCTAGTTTGTATTGAACGCGCGTCGCCGTAGATGGGAAGGTTTGATCCGGCGTTGCAGTTGCCACGATAATTAAATCAATTTCAGTGGCGCTTATTTGTGCCATAGCGAGAGCGCGCCCGGCGGCTTTGGTCGCCAGATCAGAGGTCCATTCGCCGTCGGCAGCGATATGACGCTGTTTGATGCCCGTCCGTGCAAAAATCCACTCATCTGTCGTATCGACGGTTTTAGACAACTCATCGTTTGTTAGAATGCGTTCAGGCAGATAAGATCCGCTGCCCAACGCGACCGCGCGGCGAATGCTCACGTATTGGTCTCCGGCTTGTTTTCAGAATTTTCGATATTCATTTTGCCAGTGTGCGATTCGCTGAGCGTCATTTCAACCTCGGCTGCAATACGGTCGGTAAACTTTTCCCGTGCCATGCTTGCAGCGAGATCGACAGCAGCGGCAAATCCGGTCGCATCCGCCCCGCCGTGGCTTTTTACCACGAGACCATTCAGGCCAAGAAAAACGCCACCGTTTACGCGGCGCGGATCAATCCGGCGATGCAAACGGCGCAAACTAGGGTAGGCAAAGAGAGCCGAGATCTTTGTAACAATCGAATGCGAAAAGGCTTCTTTCAGGTATTCGCCGACAAATTTTGCCGCCCCTTCTGCAGATTTAAGCGCAACATTGCCGGTCCAGCCATCTGTGACGACAACATCTGCTTTTCCGTGAGGGATTTGACTAGCCTCGATAAAGCCGGTGAAATTAAAGGAGTTCTGGCCAGTTTCGCTTGCGGCTTTCAAGAGGTCAGCGGCTTCACGTACCTCGGGATGGCCTTTGTTTTCTTCGGTTCCCACATTGAGAAGGGCGACCCGGGGGGTTTTAATTTCGAGGGCTATCCTCGCGTATTCAGCCCCCATCGCGGCATAGCGTACAAGATCTTGAGCATCCGCACGAATATCCGCTCCCATATCAAGAGCGACACAATGATTGTGCGTGCCGCGCGTCGGCCAAAGCGCCGCTATTGCAGGGCGGGCTACGCCTTTTGCAGCACGCAGGCAAAATAAGGCCATTGCCATTAAAGCTCCGGTGTTGCCCGCCGATACTGCGGCTTGTGCATCGCCATCGCGCACAGTCTCTAAAGCGCGCCACATGCTCGAGTTTCTGCCGCGCCGTACTGCGATAGATGGCTTGGCGTCCATTTCTATGACGTCTTCGGCATGGCGGATTTCGACGCGCCCGGTCAATACGCGCTTTTTCTTCAGTGCCTTTTCAAGCTCCGTGGAATTACCATGTAAAATGAAGGATATGTTTGGATCGCGACCTGCAACGATTGCAATGCCACCAATAACGGCTTGCGGGGCGCGGTCGCCCCCCATCGCGTCTATTGAAAGTATAGTCGGGGAGCTCATCGGGCCAACACCGATTCTTGTTTCGTGATGCCTTTAAACGGCACCAACTCATCAAGCTGCTTCGTCGTCGTCGATATCTGCGTCAACCGATGCTACAACCTCGCGTTCGTTGTAGTGTCCGCAAGCACCGCAGACGTGGTGTGGGCGCTTTAATTCGCCGCAATTTCCGCATTCAGCATAGGACTCGGGCGTCAAAGCATCATGCGAACGCCGCATACCACGCTTAGAGCGCGTAATCTTACTCTTTGGGACTGCCATTGGGCGTTCCTATTCAAAAGTGAGGTATCAGTCTCTACGAGACTGTGTAACCAACTTTGGTCACAAAACAGGCGGCGAACATAACGATCCATAGCGTTCAGACAACTATTTTTTTAGCCAATTTGTTTTAGAAATTCAGCCAATAACCTTGCGCATAGGGCATTCGATGTTGTTGCGTAACTTAAACCGCGAGAGTGTCAGTCTTTTTTAGCTTGTTTTTCAAGCTGTTCTCTATAAGCGGCAAGCGATGCAAATGGTTTTGTGTCGTTATCGGTTATGGGGGCTTCTCCGGGAGGGGCGGCTTGCAGGTTAAGCGGTTCCTCACCATCAGCCCGAGGATAGGGGGAAAGCGCAAGACTAAGCGCTTCGGATGCCAATTCGCCCAAATCCAGAGTTTCGCCTAAAACATCAGGCAGATCGCCTAATTCAGAATCATCTTCAATTTCGATTTCCTGACCGGGTTTTGCATCGCCAACAATGTCACGTTCAGGCAAATAGCCGCGATCAAACTCTTCGTCGATGTGATCCGGGACGGGTTCGAGGGTAACAATACACTTTTGCATAACGTCCGCAGTAATGCGTCCGGTTATGCGCACTCCGTTACGCCATTTTTTGATTTCAGCTTCGACAGAAAAATCTTTTAAACCAATGAGATCAAGACGCCGCATCAAGGCTTCACATTCTGCCGGAGTTGCCTTTGCTGAATAGGATTCCGGTTCGTGGTTGAGCGCGGACATCTTAACAGTTCGGCTGAATTCGACCTGTCCATCGCCGTTGGCTGAAGTGAGTACGGTATCA
Source organism: uncultured Neomegalonema sp. (assembly GCA_937995735.1). GTDB lineage: Bacteria > Pseudomonadota > Alphaproteobacteria > Rhodobacterales > Rhodobacteraceae > JAHDDY01. The sequence continues at coordinate 29,602 of CALKIZ010000062.1, forward strand.
TTCATTATAACTTGTCTCTATTTAGAAAAGCGCCCTGTGTCTTGAATTTTCGACATAATAAGGATACGCCGAAAAACAATCCGATGGAACTGTGTAACAGCGTCTTAATATTTACTGCGGAATGTTATTGAAAAGTAACTTAACGAGGCAGCCATGATGACCCGTATCGCTCTCCCAGCCTGTGCTTTTGCCGCGCTTACACTGATGATCGCGTGTGAACCTATCCGGCGGACACACGGATATGCCCCAAGACCAGCTCAACTTGCGGAGGTTACAATCGGGACTGATAGCAAAGCTGAGGTTGCCGGAAAGATTGGCCGGCCTACAACGCTGGGCGCATTCAATACCGAAGATTGGTATTACATCGCCCGCTCTACAGAGAGTCGCGCGTTTTTGGAACCGCGTGTTGTCTCGCAGGAAGTCGTTGTCGTCGCTTTTTCCGGGGATGGCATTGCGGAGTCTGTTGATCGCTATGGTTTGGAAGATGGCCGCATCGTGAACCTTGTCACCAAAACAACACCAACTCGCGGTAAGCGCCTTACATTCCTCCAGCAACTGTTGGGTAACGTCGGCCGCTTTAACGCAGGTCAGGTTCTTGGCGAACAATAGGTTTAGCATTACGGTTCGTTGAGCAAGTAGACTCCGCCCGCTTACATGAATCCGGAATGATTATTTGTTATTTTGACGCGATTTTTGATTCCGATAACAACATTGTTCTCAAGGACAGCGGTGCATCCGGCATAAGACCTTCTGCAAAACTTCCCGCGAAAGAACGGCCTATATAAGCCCACATTAAGAGTGTGGCCCTGGCGCGTGCGTCGAATGCGCTAAGGCCCTGTTCTTTAAAAATATCAAACAGAAACGTAAATCGTATTTCGTCCACTGCTTGCACCGCTTCAGCCACTGAATTGTTGATCCGTGACCAGCGGCGCATGGCGGCTTCGCGAGGAAGTTCGGTTTCGAGGCAATGGGTCAGCACTGCTTCGATCTGTGCATTTCCGGTTGGAATCCGTTTCAAGTCAGCAATCACAGCTTCAGTATTTTGCTGCTTCCACTCGGCCACTAAAGCCATATAAAAATCGTTTAAATCTTTGAAGTGCCAATAAAAACTGCCGCGCGACACCTTTAGTCCCTTTACGAGTATGCCCGCCTTTAAAGCCTCATGTCCTGCGGTTTCAAGCACCATGAGTCCATGATTGAGCCAATCGGCGCGTGTCAGTTTTCTGGACAAAATCCATCTCCATACAGTTATGTATTGTATAATAACATACACTAATGTATGTTGCGATTTATAATTTGTCATCTCCTGAAGAAAGATCGCCGAATGCCTGATGATGCTTCCTCCGTTTTCCATCCCGAAATGAAGGCGCAATTCGAGGCAGAAGTATTCGATTTGATTGTTGTCGGAGCAGGTGTTGCGGGTCTCAACGCCCTTCATGCCGCTACTCAATATTTACCGAAAACGGCGCGAGTCCTTCTTCTGGATCAAAAGCCCAAAGCAGGAGGTATGTGGAATGTGGCGTATGATTATGTGCGATTGCACCAGCCGCACCCGATGTTCACGGTCGGCGATTTAGCGTGGGATTGGGATAAGCCGCGCCATTATTTGGCACGACGTGATGAAATCCAATCTCATTTGGAAAACACGTTAGAGCCAATCGCCAAGGCTGTGAATCTTGAGAGCCGATTTGGTGTTACAGTATCCGCCTGTGATGAGATTCTCCATAATGGGTCGTATCTGGCGCAGGTATGCTTCCACCCGAACGACAAACCTGAAGAGGTGGTCCGGCTTTATGCTGAACGGGTAATCAATGCTTCGGGGTTGAATTACCGTGAAGCACAGCCTTTGAGGTTTGAAAGCGATGCCGTCGTCTCAATCGTGCCAAGTGCATTATCCCAAATCTTGGCAGAAAGGCCTGATGCTCCCGTTGTTGTCGTTGGCGGCGGTAAGACCGGTATGGACACGGTGATTGCGGCTTTAGACAACGGTCCCAACCGCCATGTCACCTTGATAAAAGGGCGCGGCACTAGTTTTCTCAACCGCACGAAATATTTACCTACAGGTTTTGCACGATGGACCTCCGGCGTGCTGGCCTCTCGATTTTTCCGCGATATGGCTCTGACTTACGATGGAACGAACGAAACGGAACTTTTGTATCATGTCCGCAAAACCTATGCGACTGACCCGAAAGGTGACAATGCAGTATTTTTATTCGGGTTGCTGTCGGAAGAAGAGTTGCAGCATATCCAAACAGGGCTTTCATCGACACTGAACGGATATCTTGAAGATGTGATAGATACATCCACCGGCCCGCATATGCGCCTTCGGGATGGCAGTCTGCATATTACAGCGCCCGGTGCGATCATCGTCAATTGTTCCGGTAGTTTCTTTCGTTCGGTTGAACTGGAAACTGATGTGCCGGTCCTGTCGCCTCGTGGTACGATCATGTCAATCAATGCGCGGTCTGCATTCCATTTTTTGACGACTGCTTCCGCATTTTTCTGCACACATTTGCTCTATCGCGGAAAGTTACAAGGGCAGGGGATTTACACGCTTGACCATGAAAAACTTTTCCGAACAAATCGGGATGCTTGGGTTGGCGCTGCCGCCGTTCAGTCGTATTTGAACTTTTGTATGGCTGTGAAGCTCTTACCCATGAACGTCTTATTGGCATGTGGGATTAACTTGGACTTATGGTATCCCTTGCCGCGTCGCGCGCTGGCACTGTTACAAATGCATATGACAGCGCGCCGCGACATTGCTCATTGCACATCGGTCCTAGATCACATTGCAAAGCGTTTCGATGTTCGATGCGAAGCGATTGAGTAGTGATGGGCCGTGCAGATTGCTGAAAAATGTGCTGCAAGGGGGGACGCACTTTTGGTAAAGCCAAATCCGAGGTTTTTGGACTAAATCACAATTGCTTATCTGAAAAGCTCTGCCAGCCTAATCAAAGTATCAGGAGACCCAAACCGCACCATTCTTCAATGTCATATAGGCACGGTTTTTATTTGAAACCTGACGATACCTATTGCGGCTTAGGTAATTCGATATCGCTGGCCGTCACTTGGTAGCCGACTTCTGCCAGGTCTGTTTTTGCGCGTGCGACCTTGATTTTTCCTTGGACTTTATAAGGATAATAGAAGTTCTCCTGAAACTCCGACATCGCTAGACCCTCGCGGAATTTTACGAAGACAGTCTGATTGGGCGGCGGGGCCGGAACGTGGAGGCAGGCTCCAAAATAGGGAACCATGACGAAATCGGTCACTGTCTCAGCGTTAAAATCAAGCGGGACCAGATAGCCCTCTAGCTCGATATTCTTGTCGTCAAGCTCCGTGATCAGCGAATTTCCCTCAGCCTCGACCTTTTGCATTGCATTGGAGACTTCGGTTTCCGTCATTTGATCAATACGCAGGTTCAGTTCGACGGCAGCTTGCTGTGCTTCCGGCGATAAAGGCGGTGTCAGGTCGGTCCAGTCGATGCGCTGAATCTCATTAGACTCGGTTTTTGCGGCAGGCTCTATTTTTGCGACAGATTTTTCTTCTTTCGTCTCTGCGGTATCAGGAATTGCAAACGCCGCAAGGGCGCCAACTGATAAAACCACGAGGCTCGTCATAAGAACAGATTTCATCATATCAACTCCTGACTGTCATGCCATCGGCGAGAGAGGTTCGATAGGCCTTCCAAGCCGGAATAAGCCCTGCGATAAATCCCGCTATGACGATGCCTGCTAATATAGTCATTTCGTAGGCGCTCGGATATTCAATTTCCAGCGATAAGCCATATCGCTCGTTGATCCAAGGTGTTAGCCCGATCAACCCGCCATATACCAGCATAAATCCGGCAACAGCCCCTAACAGGGTTAACAAGCCGGATTCAGTGATGAGCAACCCGGCAATATGAAGGGGCCTTGCCCCATTCGCGCGCAAAATTGCCATTTCACGCCGTCGCTCTTGAAGGCTGGCCAGCAAAGTCGAGACAAGGCCGACTAACGCTGTAAAGACAACCATAATTGATATAACTGCTAAGGCGCGTTCCGCGACCCCGATCAAGGACCAAAGACGGGTGAGGGCGACACCCGGCAAAATCGCCGTCAGCGGCTCTTCTTCATATTCATTGATGAACCTTTGGAACCGGAAGGCTTGAAGCCGTGATTTCAGGCCGACGAGGACCGCTGTGACGGATTCCGGTGTCAAATCCATCGCTCGAATACGTTCTTCGGAAATGTCCAACGCCTCGACACGCGCGCCGCTGCGCCAGTCAACATGGACGGCTTTGATTGCCTCTAGGCTCACATGCACAGCTTTATCGACGGGGGTTCCTGTGCGTTCGAGAATACCGGCAACACGGAAAGGGCGGTTTTCGTGGCCGGAGCCGGTCGGCCCCGTGCCATGCGTGACGATAATGGGAGAGCCAACCTGATAGTTCAGCGCGTCCGCAACATCCGCTCCTATCACTGCGTCAAACAGATCATCGAAAACGGCTCCCGATGAAAGGCGCAGCGAGCGGTCTTTGCGATATTGATAGTGATCAAAGAAACCTGCCGTTGTTCCAACCACGCGGTAACCCCGATGCGAGTCCCCCAGTGACATGGGAACGATCCATTCGACTTCGGAGCGTTTTGCGATCTCTTGATAACTCTCCCACGTGATGTTGTTGGTCGCGTCGCCAATACGGAAAACCGAATAGAGCAAAAGCTGCACGTCACCGGCTCTTGCGCCGACAATCAAATCCGTGCCGGAGATTGTGCTGGCAAAACTCGTACGGGCGCTGTTGCGGATTTTCTCGACCCCGAGCAGCAATGCCACCGAAAGCGCAATGCAGAATACGGTGAGTAATGCCGTGCCGCGCCGGTTGAGCAAGGATAGAAATGCGAGCCGGATCAGGCTCATGCGACTGACTTTCGGGTGGAGCGCGCGATGCTGTCTAGTGGTATGACCCGATCAAAGTGACCGGCGAGCCGCTCGTCATGGGATACCATCAACAAAGCCGCTTTGCTGCGTGTCATTTCTTGAATCAGCAGCGTCATAAACTCTGCTGCTGTGTCTTTATCGAGTGCCGATGTCGGCTCGTCTGCGATCACGATGGACGGAGAGCCGATAAGCGCGCGCGCCGCCGCAACACGCTGTTGTTGTCCGACGCTCAATGTCCCGGCTTTTGCGTGAACCGCATCCTCTGGAAGCCCGAGGCGGATAAGCAGGTTCGCGGCGGCCTCGCGAGGGGCTTCGACGCGGCGGGTTGGTGCGAACCGGAGTGGCAGCAGCACATTCTCCAACGCTGAGGCAAAAGGCAGCAAGTTGAACATCTGGAAAATGATGCCGAACGTATCGGCGCGCAGGCGGTCCAATGCAGAGGAGCGAAGCGCTGTGATGTCTTTATCGCCAACCCGAATGCTGCCCGAGCTGGGCCGCAGCACGCCGCAAATTAGACTAAGGAGCGTCGATTTTCCCGCGCCGGATTCTCCGACAAGCAAGGCGCGCTCGCCCGCCTTAAGTCCGAAATCGGTGACATCCAGTGCAAAACCGGTATCCGGCCAGACGAAGCCCACATTTTCGATTTGCAGCACAGGGTCGCGTGCCGGTGCGTCACTCATTTCGAACTGTCTCCACCGATGGCGTTGGGCTGATCATCCGTTAGAAAGTTAACTTAGGGGAGTCGGCGGTGATTTCACCACTGGCCTGGCCATCATCGGTCAAAATCGCGGCATCGAGTTCTTCGGCATTCGGAAAAGCCGCAAAAAATTCGGTGAGATCAAGCCCGGTGATCTTTGAGGGTGCGCCGCAGGTTAGCGTGTATTGCGCGTGAACCTCTGAGTGGCTCGTTTCCTCGTCCGCATGATCATCATGGCCATGATCGTCATCTGCGTGTTTGTCGTGATCCTCGTCCGAGTGCTCATCGTGGCCATGCTCGTCGTCTGCATGTTTATCGTGATCATCGCCGCGATGGTCCTCGCCCGAGTGATCGTCTGCGTGTTCTTCATCCGCGCCGATTTCGATGTCAGCGTCGGTGAGGGTGCATCCCGCCGCGCCGGAAAGCCCGAACAGAGTTGCGGGGTCGTTAAGGATCTTGCGCGCCTTTTCAACGGTTGCTTTGTCTTCGGCAGCTTTGGCTGCATGTTCAAATCCGAGAATATCCGCACCGGGCGTTTCCATCTCAATCGCGAGCGTTTCGCCCTCCAGCGCGAGATAGAGCGCTCCATGCCCATGCTGGTGTGCATCCGCGCCGCGTTTGTCTTCAGCAAGAGCGCCGGTTGAAAGAAGCGCTGTCATTGCAGTGGCGGTGATAGAAAGGAATTTCATCGGGTGCTCCATCAGGATCGTTATGTCGCCGGGTGGCTGCGATGCGCGGTTAACAAGCGTCGCACAGTGAACCACGCGGTTTTCAAAGTTACTCATACAAAAAGTGTTATACTATAACAATGATGTTTTGAAGATGGCAGAAACTGCGGAGATGTAGCGAAGCTGTCATGGCGGTATTGTGAAGTCTTAGCTTTTAATCAAACCAATTCGCGGAAGTTCTTCACTTTGTTTTTTCTCCATAATGCCGCCTCAGACATCGTATTCTCATGATTTTCGGACGCATCAATATATGGTTTGAAATAGATCTAACCCCAAGGAGCTTTGCGATGATTAAATTTTCTCTGCTTGTCGCAACCGTCGCGACCGTCTCGCTTGGCACTGCGCTGGCGGATGAAGGTGACATCAACTCTGATAAAGCCGTCATCAGCGCCGGTGCGGAGCTTTACGCCGATAATTGCGCGGTTTGTCATGGCGCAGATTTGGAGGGGGCCGAAGACTGGCAGGGGTATAATGAAGACGGCACGCTAAAACCGCCGCCGCATGACGCCAGTGGACATACTTGGCATCACTCTGATACGCTGCTTTTCGATTATGTGAAGCTCGGCGGCACTGCGGCCATGGCCAAAGTCGCACTTGAGGAGTTTAACAGCGGAATGCCGCCATTTGGCGATACCCTGACCGACGAGGAAATCTGGAACATCCTTGCCTTCATTAAATCAAGTTGGCCCGAAGATATTCAACAAACCCAGCGTGAAATCAGCGAAGAAGAACGCGCGCTAAATGAAGCGAAAAACAAATAGGAATTTTTAGCGACACCGCATGGTTTACGGGGTTATTTGCATACTACAAAACGCTAATTGTCATTGCCCGACTTGTCGTTCGGGCAATCCAGAGTCGGAAACGCTGGCGTCGGTCGTTCTGGATCATCGGAACAAGTCCGATGATGACCTGAAAAATTGTGAAGTATCGCATCCCGTGGGGTCGTTTGCTCCATTGCTGAGTAGGTGGATGGGGTTTTGGAAACCTCATTAAGAGTTTTGCGACTGCTAATCCGTTGGTTCCGCCGCGTTGGAAGTCCGCTAGGCTGCTACAGCACTTTAAGAACTGTGCTGGCAGTCAGGTGTTAATCTACGATGGAAGCGTGGGCACAACCGGTGAGCATGTAGGATAGAGTGCTCAAAATTTCCTAATCGCCGGGGATTTGGGAGTTATCAACAGCGCAGTTTTGTGTCGGTGAGTGGCGCGCGCTAAAATCGACGGTTGTTAAAACATGCTGAGGTTTTACAATCTTGTCTAGAGACGCCCGCGTAGTTCGTGACGTTGCTGGGTTGGAAGAAGGTCCGAAACGGAAATCAATAAGTCTAGTAAACGGCGATCTTCACCTTCACATGCAGGTTCGCCACGATATTCGGATTTAAGAACCATCAACCTAACGCCCTTGCGTGGAGTTTTTCCATATTGGGTCAACCAACTAGTGAGCTTATTGTAGTAGGTCTTATAGAGGTTCGACCCTGGATCGATTTCCTCGAAAAACGCTGACAAAGCGTTCTCGGTATTGGTTCCACTCCGATATTTAGCTCCTCGGAGATAGGTGTCAGCATTCAGACCAACGTAACCCACAAACTTTGAGAATCCAAATAGAGGGCCATCGACGCCATTGTCGTCGATGTAAAATGCGTGCGCTTGACGAAGACGACTAGCCAGTTCAGGAGAGTTATTGACCTCATCTTGAAGTAGCTTAATTGCATCGATGACTTCTTTAAGATTGGTGACAAGTTGCATTTGATTGATTCCTTTAAGTTAGATAATTTAGAAAAATCTAATTTAAAGGCGGCAAAATTACAATTAGATTTTTTAGATTATTCTAAAATCTTATGTACCTACCTATCAAAATCAACGGTTTTGGCAGATATATCAGCCATTAATTTTACGACAGCTAACCCGTCGATCCTGCTGAGTTCGTAACCCGTAGCAAAACCTTCCTTCGCTTACGCATCCGACGCGAGTGCGGTGCGGTTTCGGAGTGCGAGGAAGGCTAGGGATGCGAGGGCTAGTCCTATCGGGACAAGCACGCTGAGATTGACGGTGTTCCATCCGGCGATGGCCATGATCTTACCCGAGCTTAATGCGCCCACTGCGACCAATCCCATGACCAAGACATCGTTGAGACCCTGAACTTTTGCGCGTTCTTCCGGGCGGTGATTGGCGGTGAGGAGGCTGGTTGCGCCGATAAATCCAAAATTCCAACCCAGCCCGAGGAAGATCAGGGCGGCATAGAATTTCTCCAGCTCGATCCCGCTCAGGGCAATCCCCGAGCAAGTGGCTAACATCAGCAAGCCCGCTCCGATAATCTTGCCATGGCCAAACCGGACAATCAGCGCACCGGTAAAGAAGCTCGGTGCGAACATTGCCAAGACATGCCAGCGGACAACATCAGCGGCGTCTGCATCGCCAAATCCGCAGGCAATGATGGCGAGCGGCGTCGAGGTCATCACGAATGTCATCGCCGCGTAACTGACCATCGCGCAGAGCATGGCCACGGGTACAGCCGGATTGCGAAAGATTTCCCGCATGGGCCTGCCGCTATCGCCGCTTTTCAGCTTTTCAGGTTTCGGCAAATCAAGCAGGGGAATGGCGAGCATCCCTATGATGCCGACAAAGACAGTTGCAGCATACGCACCAGCAAACGGAACCGGCGCGAAGAAATCTCCAAAGCGAATGACGATCTCAGGACCAAGGATCGCCGATACCAAACCCGCCGCCATGACATAGCTGATCGCGCGGGGCTTATAGGCGTCGCTGGCGGTATCCGTGGCGGCAAAACGGAAGAGGTTATGGGTTGTCTGGTACACGCCAGCCAAAGCATGGGCGATGCAGAAGAGGACAAAGCTGCCATTCAGGATGGCATAGGTCGCGAGAACCCCGCCGAGCATCCCGCATACCGCGCCAAGATGAAAACCGGGCCTGCGCCCGAACCGTCCCATCAACAGCGAAACAGGGGCAGCGGTGATCATTCCCGCAATCATCTGGCAAGCGATGGGCAGTGTCGCGAGGCTTTTATCTTCGGCCAATAGCGCGCCCGCCAGACCGCCAAGGATAATATAAACCGGGAGCTGCGCCCCCAGAATTGCCTGCATAAACGATAAGACTGCGACGTTGCGCTTTGCGCGTGTGTCGGAGGGAATGGCTTGGGTCACTCTTTGGGGCTTTCGGGCCTCAGTGTCGGCGCGATGGCTTCGAGTACCGCATTGGCGAGCTTGGGCTCATCGCCGTCAAAGAACGCTTTTGCAACCTCGACATATTCGTTGAAGACGACATTGCGCGGGGTGCTGAGCGCCAGCAATTCGTACCCGCCCGCCCGAAATAACGCTCGCAAAATCGGGTCGATCCGGCGCAAAGGCCATCCTGATTTCAGGGTGTCGTTGACGGTTTTGTCGATCTCAGGCTGGCGCTCGACGACGCCTTTGAGCAGTTTGCGAAAGTGCTTTACATCGGCTTCGGCCAAGACATCGCCGTCGACATCCATGCCCAAACGATGATTTTCAAATTCGGTTTGTACTTTGGACCACGGCGCGCCGGTCAGCTCCATCTGGTAGAGCGCTTGCACGGCGGCGAGGCGGGCGGTGGAGCGGGCTTGGGGGTTTGATTTCTTCGCCATCTCAAACGGTTTTCGTCGGCGATGATCCGGCGATATTGATGTGCTCGCTATCGGGCAGGAATGTCGGTTCACGGTTTGCGGATGCGTCTGCTTCGGTGGTGAATTCTTCGCGCAGCTCCATCAGAGCGATACAGGCATTGGCTGCGTCAGCGCCTTTGTTTTTTTGCGCGGGGTCAGCGCGGACAATGGCTTGTTGCTCGTTTTCGACCGTGAGGATGCCATTGCCAATGGGCGTTCCCCAATCTGTGCCTATCGCCATCAGGCCGCGTGAGGAGTCGTTCGTTACCGTCTCGTAATGGCTGGTTTCACCGCGAATAACACAGCCCAGCGCGACAAATCCGTCGAAGGCATCCGATTCCAGAGCAATGCGGATCGCAATCGGAATTTCGAGCGCGCCGGGGACTTCGCGCACATGGACATCACACCCGGCAGCATCCAGTGCCGCCGTCGCGCCCTCAATGAGCATATTGGAGATATGTCCATAATAGGGGGCAACGATTACGAGAACGCTCTTTGGCTCGGCCATTTTATGATCCTTTGGACAGCGCGGCGCCGCGCACATCATTCAGTCTGGCGACGTATCGCGCAAGCACGTCAATTTCAAGGTTGATGGCTGCGCCCTCGGTTAATCCGCCCAAGGTCGTCTCTGCCTGAGTGTGCGGGATCAGGTTGATGCCGAAATTGCACTCATCGACTGCGTTGACGGTCAAAGACACGCCGTCGATGGTGATGGACCCTTTTGCCGCAATGAATTGCGACAGAGCAGGGGGCGCTTCGAAGGTATAGCGCCACGAATCCCCGTCTTGGCTCAGAGCGCGTAGATGGCCGAGACCGTCTACATGCCCCGTCACGATATGTCCGCCAAGCTCGTCTCCAACTTTCAGCGCGCGTTCGAGGTTGAGTTTTATGCCCTCGGCCCAGCCCGCTGCGGTGGTCAAAGAGCAAGTCTCCGCTGAGGCATCCACCGCGAACCATGCGCCGGTGTCGTCTGTGCCTTTATCCGTCACCGTCAGGCAAATTCCCGAACAACAGATCGAGGCTCCGATGGCGATGGAATTCGCCGGATACGAACAGCCAATCGTAAATCGCTTATCGCCGCGCATCTCGACGGAGCGAACCTCGCCAATATCAGTCACAATTCCGGTAAACATAGTCTGCCCTATACAGCGATGGCGTGCCGGTCCCGCCGGTCACAGTGATTGCGGGGAAACTAGGGGGCTTGGCGGGTTTAGGCAATCTATTGATCGGTTCCATGCGCGCTCCCAATTTCATTTGTAGGCGGATGAAAATCATACAAAGTTTTGACTATAAATGCGATTGATATTAATAATTAATGTTAATATTCGTTAAAATCACAGTATTCGTGGAATGAAATTTGAATGAGTATTTTTCAATGTCATGATAATTGAAAGATAAATCGTTATGTCCGGTTTCTCCCAGCAAGTTTCACGGCTTTTGTCCGCATCAAAGCAAACCCCTAAAAAGATAGCGGTTCGGGGCGGTTTTCTGTTCGCCGGTGTGATGGCGATTTCTGTTATGACGGGCGCGCCTGCTGCGACTGCGGGATTGGAGTCTGTTCTTGAATGTGGCGATGTCACGGGCAAAGTGTTCGATGATAAAAACCGCAACGGGTATCAGGACGAGGGCGAAGCGGGGTTGCCGGGTGTTCGTTTGGCGACCGCGCGCGGTTTGCTGACCGTCACCGATAAGCATGGCCGCTATCATGTGACTTGCGCGCGCGTCCCGAGAAGAGGGATTGGCTCGATTTTTCTGATGAAGCTCGATGCGCAAACATTGCCTTCGGGGTATCGGGTTACATCCGAGAACCCGCGTGTTGCGCGCTTGACCCGTGGTAAAGCGACAAAACTGAACTTCGGAGCATCGCAGAGCCGCGTGGTGCGTCTTGATCTGACCGGTGCAGCGTTCGAACCGGGCAGCATGGGCCTCAAAGCACAGTGGCATGACGGGATTGACCAGTTGCTCGACGTTCTTGGTGAAGACCATGCAGTCTTGCGTCTGATTTATCAGCAGGGCGCAGAAGAGAGTACGCTGGTGGATAAACGGATGCGCGCTGTCTCACGTCTGGTGGAAAAGCAGTGGAAGCAACGGGACGCGGGTTATGACCTTGAAATCGAGCGCGTAACGAGGGTTGGGCGGTAGTGGGGTTTGGCGTTGCCGGTATAGGCATCCGTTCAATCAAGTCGCATGAAACCAATCGACTCCCAAAATTTTCCAGCGCCATTCTGCCGTGTGTAAGAGTCGAGCCCTGTAACCCCGGCTGCCCTTAATTTTTGAAGGACATCCGGTCGCATCAGAAAACCCCTTTCAATGCCGCTATGTGTCCAAAATGGATACCGCGTGACGTATTCGTAAGTGGCGGTCGAAGTCGCCAGAGCCCCGACACCATCAGCTTCTGTCGGGTTAAAGTTCGTCTCCGCGCTTCGCGGGCGCGGCACAAACTCGAATCGAAAATCATATTTCGGAATAAAATAAAAATAGGGTTCTGTAATGTACGGTCGCCCATCTGGCCTCAGTACGGAAATTGGGTGAGACAGAGAACCGTTTGGGAAAGCTGCTTCAAAAGCATCCAGCGCCTTTTGATTAACTAAGGGCTGGACTCCAATCGAAAAAATATCTGGTAGTTCAAATCCAAGATCATTCTTTCCGATACGAACATCCGAAAATCGAAGGCTTCCAAATTTCTGACATCGCACCAGCCTTATGAGGTCGGGCAACCCTTCGGGGCCTTTTCGCCATTCTTCAAAAAGATCAGGTAGATAATCTTCGTTAACGAAGTCGACGGGAAAAAGATAATCGTCATGTACACTCAGGCGATAGAGATAGAATAGGCGAGACTTATCGACGGGGGCATGTGTCATTGAATAGTCCACCCTATTACTACGGTTGCTAAATTTATTTTATGATAATCAGTTTCAATCTGCGCAAATAAACTTCTTTGAACGAGCCAAGTCGTATTTGTCCTTTTGGTTAGGTTGGACGCATTCGCGAAGCGAACCTTGCTTTTGTCTTCGTGCTCTTCCGTTTTCTCTGTCCTTGATTTTTCGTCTGTCATTCCCGCGTATGCGGGAAGATGGAGTCACGGTTGAAGTGCAACGTTTTTGATAGTGCCGAGAATACCTCTGCAGGAGTTTGATAGTCGAGACATTTACGTGGTGTGGCGTTGTAACGCCTGACATGGGCGAGGATGTCGGAGTTGGAGAGTTTGGTCAGGTCGGTTTTGCGCGGCAAAGTCCGCCGTAAACGCCCGATGCCGTTCTCGACCGCACCCTTCTGCCACGGAGAATGGGTATCGCAGAAGAAGGTTGCCATCCCGATGTCTTCATTGAGCCGCCAGTGCTCCGAGAACTCGGTTCCGTTGTCAAAGGTGATGCTGCGTCGCATGGCTGGGGGCAGAGGCGAGAACTGGCAGCGCGTGCAATCAAGACAATTCGGGAGACGGAATGGTAATGTGTCCCACGGTGGTTATTTCCGTGGGACACATTACCAATACAACTTTGAAATCAAATAGATTTCAAAGTTGTATTGGCTCCGAAGGAGGGATCTCCGATCTTCTCGAAATTGAACCGTAACTAGATGGAAAACGTTTGTTTAGTCAACGTGTTGACACGGATAGGTGAAGTTTTTCAGGCGCTTTCGACACGCTTAAAAGGCTACAAATCTAGGCAGCGGACTCATAAAATTTACACCATAGTCTTACGGTCGCGAGTTTGATCATCGCCATAAAGTTCTGAGATGTTTTTTCGTAGCGCGTCGCGATGCGGCGGAATGATGCTTTCAATCGACCGAAAAAACGCTCAATGAGGTTGCGCAATTTGTAGAGTTCGGCGTCAAATTCCTTGAA
>CALKIZ010000063.1 GCA_937995735.1 uncultured Neomegalonema sp.
TGGCTTTCAACTGAGCAATTTGATCCCTTTCCTCGGGCCCGAGGTGTTTGTATCCTGACATCGCAACACCGTTTTTTTGTTTGACGACAGACGGATATCAAAATCCGCCACGGTGTTGCACCTCGCTCCTGAAATTACGGCGGACCATTCAAGTCCCTGAAGTAAATTTTCTTCTTGAGAACATTTGTACTGCCGCAACCCCCAGAATCGCCACTATAACAGCAGCGAACCATCCAAAAATCCAAAGCATAATATCATAAGATCTATCAATTTTATCGTTAAACTCAGAAGCCATTCTTTCCAAGGATTCTTGATAAAATTCCTGCTTGAGTTCTATTTCCTTAAAAATTTGATTAAAAGAATTTTCAAATTCTTCAATTTTAATTTCTAATTTTTTGTTTGGTATTTGATTACGCTCATCATTTCCCGAGAAAAAATCTAATTTTTCTAAAGCTAAAATTGTTTTAGTGTTTTCAGAAGCATCTTGATTATTTCTAATATTTGAAAGAACTACAGAGATTGTTTTAGCAATCTCTTCTTTCAACAGTTTTTTAATTTCGGAGTCTTCAACTTCAATAGGAAATGGCACACGTTTTTCGATATAAATAGGTCTATCCACAGGAATGAGCCTATCAACTGGCACTGGAATTGGAGTTCCAATTATCTGTGCAGTACCAATAAGATATGATACTGAGATTAATCCTAGCATACCAAGGACAATAAATGGGATAATGGATTTTTCGATAGTAAACACATCGTTCTCTTTTTTATTTTACACCTAAAGTAATCATATGGTGTTATTATAGATATTGCCACTACTCCATGACATGCAACCGATGCCGCGACTTACTCCAAACAGAGCAAGCAACTACCTGACCTTTACGCGCCCTCCGTGGCGAAGACGGGCGCGTGTAGCCGAACGAGCGGCTCCCTTTTCAAGACTAACTCCCCGAGCAGCAGCGAACTTCTATCGTTGCGCGACAACCATCTAGCAAAGCAATGCTATCAATTTTATATATATTTAGGGCATCATGAAATGAGAATTGTAGGCGGGCGCTTTAAAGGGCGCGCTATCGCCGGACCCAAAGGGGATGGCGGAGCTGAGCGCTTGCGCCCTTCGTCAGATCGTCTGCGCGAAGCCGTATTCAATGCGCTTGCCCACGGGGATTATCCTGATCTTGAAGGGGCGCGGATCTTAGACCTATTCGCCGGAACCGGAGCGATGGGACTTGAAGCCTTATCACGGGGAGCTGCGCGGGTACAATTTGTAGATGACGGTGCGGAGTCCCGCGCCCTGCTCCGCCAAAATATCGAAAATTTTGAAGTCATCGGGGAAACAAAAATCTACCGCCGCGACGCGACACGTCTTGGTGAAAATCGGGGCGAGGGTTTTGATTATCTGTTTCTCGATCCGCCCTATCATAAAGGGCTTGGTGATAAGGCGATTGCTTCTGCTCTTGAAGGCGGTTGGTTATCGAGCGGTGCGATTATCGTGCATGAAACTCATGTGGATGAGACGCCCGAAACAGAAAAAGGCCTCTCACCGGTTGATGAGAGGCGCTATGGTACATGCAAGGTAACAATCAGCCGAGTGGATCAGGTACCCAGCGTTTGAAGCCGTGTAATGAATGCATCAACATCGCCGCCCAAATCCTGAATCATCTGAGTAAATTCAGATTGCTGGCTGGAGATCATCGAAAGGCCCTCGACGATAATGTCATTGATCTTCGGCTGACCGCTCCGATTGTCGCGGACTTGCCATTTGATGTTGATGACCTGACCATTCGCATTCACCGAACTGTCAACCACAACACCTTTCCGGCCAAAATCTTGCGCACCGTTAATCGCGATGGTTTCACCGCTATATTCCGAGAATCTGTTCGCGTAAATCCGTGCAACATAATCCTCATATGCTGCAACATATCTGTCACGTTGACCCGGATTTGTTCCCCGCGCGTAACGCCCAAGCGCTGCACCAGCCACCTGGCGGATATCAACACTCTGCGCCATGATTGATTTGAGCTGTCCGGTTTTAGATTGAGGCGCACCCGGTTGCCTTATGAGCGTGAGCACCTGATTGGCCACATTCTCGACCAATGAACGGGCTTCACCTTCCGTTACCGCAATCGCGCTGCCGGCACCCATCATCGTTGATAAAGTAAAAGCACTCGCAAGAGCGAAAAATTTACGGCGTTTCATAGCAAACCTCATCGTTACTTAAATCAGCCAGATCAACTGAGCAGCTCAAAAAGCCTCATCATTGTAAATGTCCGGCAGAGAGTCAGCGTCTATGTTACCGTTCAATATGGCGTTCCTGCGGCGCTGAAGGAACGTATTTCGGACAATGGTGTAACTGTCGTCACTTTCGTACAAAACTTCGTCAATCAGATTACCGAAACGCTGCCGTGTATCGATAATCCTTACGGGTGTTTCAGCTGCCTTTGCGATGGTGGTGGTTGTACCTTGTCCAATATAAGTCAGAGGATTCAGCGCTGTATCCGCCACCCGCGACAACCCGTCACGAACCGTCGTTGGTCCCAATAAGGGCAACTCGAGATAAGGGCCGGACGCTACGCCCCAAACAGCAAGCGTTTGGCCGAAATCTTCGCTGTGTTCCGGAATCCCCAAATCTGTGGCCGGATCAAGTGCGCCAAGACCGCCGAGCGTCGAGTTCACAAAAAATCTTGCGGCTGTGTCCCCTGCGCGCTCCACATTGCCCTGCAAAACGCTGTTTGCAAAAGTCACAGGTAATTGCACAAAGCGGACTTCGTTATTGATAACATGCCGGAACGTTTCAGGCACGACTTTCTCGTAGCCTTTCGATAAAGGCCGCAAGGCAACGGTATCTACCCCTTTATTGAAGCTATGCACGGCACGATTAACGCTTTCAACCGGATCATCGCCGTCGTCAGGGACCAGCGAATTGGAACACCCCGAAAGTACCATTATACCAGTTAATACCGCCGCAAATGAGAAATTTGCACGTCGTCCAAAAATTTTACCCAACATTACCAAAATATCCTGTCCCAAACGCCCTCAAGTTAATAGTGTACTCTTTCGATGCTTTCGCACAATTCGAATTTAGCATTTATGTTTATTATCGTCGTTTTTCCATTGCGTGTAGCTTGCATGAGGCTATTGCATTAAGGCATATCGCGGCGATGGAGACTGGTGAGAAGCTAACACAGATACTTGATGCCCTGCGTGGGGCGGGCGAAGAAACCCGCCTGCGGATACTCCATGCCCTGTCCAGAGACGAATTGGCAGTCAGCGAACTGACACAAGTGCTTGCACAGAGCCAACCGCGCATTTCCCGTCATTTAAAGCTGATGACCGAAGCGGGTTTGATCGAACGTCGCCGCGAAGGGAGTTGGGCTTTTTTCCGCCTTACGCGCGACGGGTTTCCTGCCCGGCTGGCGCAATTTACGCTCGAGTCCCTTGAAACATCTGATTCGGTGCTCGACAGGGACCGGCACCGGCTGGAACGCATTCGCGAGCGTCGCGCTAAACTCGCGGAAAATTACTTCGAAGAGAATGCTGCACATTGGGACGAATTACGCTCGATGCACGCGCCCGAGGCTGCTGTGGAGGCTGCCGCGCGTGAAATGTTTGTTCCGACTGACACTAAATTCGCACGTCTGATGGATTTAGGAGCTGGCACAGGCCGTATGCTCGAACTTTTTGCAGACAGATACGAAACGGCTATCGGATATGACGTTAACCAACCGATGCTGGCGCTTGCGCGCGCGCGGCTTGCTGCGGCGGGTCTCGATCATGCCGAGCTGCATCAAGAGGACATTCTAGCCCTGCCCGATGAGGCCGAAAGCGCGGATGGTGTCATTCTCCATCAAGTCCTTCATTTTCTGGTAGAACCATCGCTGGCCCTTGCGGAAGCTGCGCGGGTTTTATCACCCAAGTGTCCCTTGTTCATCGTCGATTTCGCACCCCATGATGCGGAAATTTTGCGAGAAAGCCATGCCCATCGCCGGTTGGGTTTTGCCCGCACCGAGATCGAGAAAATGGGAGAAGCGGCGGGGCTTACCTCAACCGCTTATCGCGAAATCCCCGCCAAAAGCTCCAGTGGAGCCGATTCACTTACAGTCTCGCTTTGGTTGATGAATAAACAATCATAAGTGTGTCGGGATCGTATTGAGGTTATCCCTCAAATACTGAAGGAATATCTTTCCTGCCTGACATCAGCCAATCTGGGCAAGGCAAGCCTTTTTCCTTAAGGAATTCAGGGTTGAACAGTTTGGACTGATAGCGTGTTCCGTAATCACACAAGATCGTCACGATGGTTTTTCCCGGTCCCAACTCGCGCGCGAGACGGATGGCTCCGGCGACGTTGATTCCTGTTGAAAGCCCCATGCATAAACCCTCATGCCGTAAAAGGTCGAACACGATGGGCATCCCCTCACTGTCGGGGATCTGATACGCATGGTCGACTTTCAACCCGTCCAGATTGGCCGTGATCCGGCCCTGCCCAATTCCTTCCGCAACGGATGAGCCTTCGGCTTTTAGTTCTCCATGGGCAAACCAGTTATAAATTGCGGCCCCTTCAACATCTGCCAATCCGATTGAGACACCCTTTGGCTGAAGCACGTGCGCGACTCCCGCGAGCGTTCCCCCAGAGCCAACAGCGCAGATAAAACCATCTACCTTGCCGCCGGTCTGCTCCCATATCTCAGGGCCGGTAGTGTCAATATGTGCTTGTCGGTTTGCAACATTATCAAACTGATTCGCCCAAACAGCCCCGTTCGGCTCAGTCTCATTCAGTTTTTTGGCAAGGCGTTCAGAATACCGCACAAAGTTGTTCGGGTTCTTGTAAGGAGCGGCGGGAACTTCCACCAATTCCGCACCAGCGAGACGTAGCATGTCTTTCTTTTCATCAGTCTGCGTCTCAGGAATTACGATGACCGAGCGATAGCCTAAAGCTGCACCGATTACGGCAAGCCCAATGCCGGTATTCCCTGCTGTACCCTCAACAATGGTTCCTCCCGGACGCAACGTCCCCTGAGCCTCAGCGTCCCGGATCATCGACAACGCCGCACGGTCTTTCACCGATTGGCCGGGGTTCATGAATTCGGCTTTGCCATAAATCTCACAGCCAGTGACCTCGGATGCTTTTTGCAAGCGGATCAATGGGGTGTTTCCAACCGCGTCAGGGACGGATTTGTAGAGTGTCATCGTCTGTGCTCTCCGTAAGGGATAACCAGATGTAATCCGCCGCCTTACTTGCGCCAAGCGTTTCGTCTAAAAAGAACCAGAGTTTCACATCAGGCATCAGTAACGAAACCTAAAGGGACGCTTCATGACTTCTTTTCTGAATCGCCGTACTTTTGTAGCGGCAGGTACAGCATCGGTGATTACCCCCGTTCCTGCGTGGTCACAAGACAATGCAAGCCGCCTATACCGCTTGTCGCGGGGAGGAAGCGACATTGGCGAACACCAGCTCACTGTTTCGCGGGATGGCGATGCTGTAAAAGCGACAACTGAGATAAATATCGCTGTGAAATTTCTCGGCATCACAGCCTATCGTTATGAGCTGGCATATTCGGAACTCTATCGTGACGGTCTGCTGCAGCAACTCGAAGGCACAGCAAATGACGATGGCAATAAAGGATATGTTAAAGTCGCGCGACGGGGTGACCTGTTGGAAGTTGATGGGTCTGATTACTCGGGACCAATCGGCGGAACCGCAGCGCCAACAAGCTATTGGCGTCAACCTGCACTGAAAAATACACCTTGGATTAGCACCCAATCGGGAGAAATCTTGCCTGTTCGTACGAAAAAAGTAGCGCCTTCTTCGCACCACCAAACGGGATCGCGCGTTTGGCGTGCCACGGATAACGGCGCATTCACGGTCGATATTGCCTATGATGGCCGTGGGGAATGGCTGGGGTGTACTTTTGACGCCAAAGGTGAGCTGGTGACCTATTCGGTATCGAACGCAACCGGATCATTGGCGAGCTTGGCAGTATGACCAAGTGGGGACGAACTTATATTCCCAAACCTGAAGACGGCGCGGCGTGGGTGACGGGCGCAAGCGCAGGAATCGGACGCGCTGTTGCCTTACGCCTCGCCGCTGAAGGTTGGCAGGTCTACGCAACCGCGCGCAGCGAAGATAAGCTGAAAACCTTAGCTGACGAAGGTGAAGGCCGGATCGTGGCAATGCCCGGAGACGTTACAGACGCCGCAGCAATGGAAGATATTGTCGCAAAGATCGAGGCAAAGGAGAGACTGGCCCTCGCGATTCTCAATGCCGGTGTTTATGTGCCCATGCGCGCACAAGAATTTACGGCAGAAGGTGCGAAACAGCATTTTGATGTAAATCTGCAAGGCGTCGCCAATGGGCTTGCTCCTGCTATGCGCGGAATGATCGCGAGGAAAACCGGTTGTCTTGCTCTTGTTGCATCTGTGGCCGGATATCGGGGATTACCAAAAGCTGCGCCTTACGGAGCGACGAAAGCGGCACTGATCAACATGGCGGAAGCGCTCGCCTACGATTTGCATCCCGCAGGTGTCAGGATTTCGCTAATATGTCCGGGGTTCGTCGAAACTGATGCAACATCCGTCAACGATTTCGATATGCCGTTCCTCATGCAAACAGACGAGGCTGCGAACAGAGTGGTGCAAGGTTTGAAAACAACAGCCTTTGAAATCGCATTCCCAAGACGATTTGCTTTTATTCTCAAGTCTTTGCGGTTTTTGCCAACCAGAGCTTATCTTTGGATCGGGCGTAAAGCGATGGGATGGGATAAAATCGACGACTGAGGCCCAATGGACCACCAATCCTCGGACCCCTAAGGTGAAAAGATACTTTATTTCAGCAAAAATAAAGGCCGCCGTTAAAACGGCAGCCTTTGTGTAATAATTAGCGAAAAACGATATTAAATCGTTCAATCACATTAGTTTGTCGTCGTCGTTGCAGAGACGTTGTTGTCATCGTCGTCATCCGACAGCGCGATTGCCGCAATGCCAATCACTGCAGCAGCGCCCAGACCGGCAGCAATCAGACCTGCTCCGCCAAGACCACCCGAAGTGAGACCCGTTACAGCACCTACCGGTGCAGCAACTGCGCCTGTTGGTACAGCAGCTAATGGAGGCAACGGCGGCGGTACTGCAGGAGCCGCGACGACTGGCGCAACAGGTGGCGGTGCGTAAGTGACGGGAGCTACAGGTGCTGGAGGAGCAACCGCGATTGGTTGCGTTACAACAGGTTGAGCTACCGGCTGAACGAATACCGGTTCAGAAATAACTACCGGTTCGGCAATCGGCTGAACGAAGGTTGGTTCGGAGATGACAACCGGCTCGGCAATCGGCTCAACAAAAACCGGTTCAGAAATGATCTGTTCAACAGGTTGAACTTCCTGAATGGTGTATACAGGCTCTGCTTGCTCCTGAATAACAACCGGCTCTGGAACGTATTGTTCGACCGGCGCAGGTTGAACATAAATTTCTGAGACAGGAGCGACTTCAACAGGTTGCGCGTTAATCACAGGATTAAGCGTATACTCGTCCTGAGCACTTGCAAACGCTTGGCCCGAGACCAGCGCCGCGATGCAAGTCATCGCAGAAATGCGTGAGAACTTATTCGTAATAGACATATCGGGACCTTCCCCTTCGCAGTACGCAAATTTTCAACGGACGTAATACCATCCTTAGTACGTTATAGCACTAACGCTTTAAGGAGCAATACGTCTTCTCTTAATCGTAATGCGCATAATCGACGTTTGGTTTCAAGTCTATGAATCGTAATTTGAGACATTCCCGGACATCGTGACACCGCTGCACTTGGTATTTTATCACGTGTCGCGACCGCGCTAATTCAGTTCCCTAATGAACAACGCTTGGTTATCAGGTACGGCTAGCGTGTTCAGATATCGGAGGATTCACAATGAAACGATACTCAGGTTGGGCTGTTTTTCGTGAAGGTTTGCGTGGTCAGACCGGATGGAGTCGCGCTTGGCGTGATCCTGAACCAAAATCTGAATACGATATTGTGATCGTTGGCGGCGGCGGTCACGGACTGGCCACAGCCTACTACCTCGCGAAGAATCACGGCCTTAAAAACATTGCTGTCGTTGAAAAAGGCTGGCTCGGCGGTGGGAATGTCGGGCGGAACACGACAATAGTACGCTCTAATTATGCACTCCCTCATTCCACTGAATTCTATGAGCATTCTGTGAAGCTCTGGGAAAACCTCGCTCATGATTTGAATTACAATGTGATGTTTTCACAACGTGGCCAGCTTGGTCTGTTCCACACCCCAGCAGCACGTGATGCACAGGCCAAGCGCGCGAATACAATGGTGATGAACGGGATTGAGGCAGAGCTTTTGGATACAGAAGGCGTAAAAAACCTCATCCCTCATCTCGATTATTCGGAAAATGCCAGATTCCCAATTCTTGGAGCGGTTTTGCAACGACGCGCCGGAACCGCCCGCCATGATGCTGTTGCATGGGGATTCGCACGTGGAGCCGATGAGCGCGGTGTCGACATCCTACAAAATTGTGAAGTTCAGGGATTCCTCCGCGAGGAAGGAAGAGTGACCGGTGTTGAAACCTCGCGCGGGGTGATTCGTGCCAAAAAAGTCGGCGTCGCGGTGGCAGGGTCAACGGGTCATGTGATGGCTATGGCTGGGATCGAACGCTTGCCGATTGAAACCCATAAACTCCAAGCCTTCGTATCAGAGCCTTTAAAACCACTGCTTGATTACGTCGTCAGCTATGGCGCTCCGGGAGCGCACTTTTACATCAGCCAATCCGATAAGGGTGGCATGGTGTTCGGCGGTGACCTCGACTTCTATAACTCGTATGCCCAGCGCGGAAACTTGCCCATTGTGCAGGATGTTGCGGAAAGTGCGATGGCGATTATGCCGTGCCTCGGACGGGTTAAGCTGCTGCGTCACTGGGCTGGCGTTATGGATATGTCGATGGACGGCACGCATATCATGTCGAAAACACCTATCGACAATCTCTACCTGAATGCGGGCTGGTGCTATGGCGGGTTTAAAGCAACACCTGCAAGCGGTTATCATTTTGCCGATTTGATCGCGAATGACCGGCCCGACGCATTGACTGCGCCTTTCTCACTCGACCGATTCGAAAAGGGCTATGCCATTGATGAAAAAGGCATGGGGCCAACCCCCAAACTACACTGATGGCAACGGCGGCGTTTAAAACTCTGTTTGCTCACCATGCGATGGCCTCTTACGCCAAGCAACTGACATTGTCGGATGCCGTTCAAGACGCCGGGGCGTGGGATTTGGATTTGCAGGCAGGGACATTGGGTTTTGCAAATGCGCCGACACTGCAAATCGGGTTACTGGGTTCATATGGCGAAGCGGCGGGAACTTGGCTGTGGGCTTGGGCCAATAAGAATATGGCTCCTTCATCTGAAACAAATGTCGCAACCAACATGCGTGAAATCGGGCGGACAAAAAGCATTCCAGAGCTGCATGAACCAGAAACCCATGACAAAGAAAACTTCTGCCACCAACTCGCGATGATCGCTGTGGGTGAAACGCAAGCGGCGGCTTATTACCGCGCGCCCTATGAGGGCGGCGCAGCCTATCTGACAATTCAAACCCCAATCCCGCCTACACCGGACAAACATCGGCTCGGAAGAGTTCAGCGGGTTATTGCCGAGAGTACGAGTACCTTTGAAATGAACCACCGAACAGCACTTGATGCGTATTTCAAAAGTGAAGGCTTGCCGGTTGAGCAAACCGGCGAAAACGAAATCCTTGCTTCAGCCGAAGATGGCGATATTCGTATCCGCTTCGATGCCGACGGCAGAATTACAGAAATGAAGGGCCTGTTGCGGGCTTCGACAAAACCAACCGGTGGATTTTTCAACCGCCTGTTCCGCAAGGACAAAAACTCATGATTATCATTCCATGCCCATTCTGCGGTGACCGCGACCATAGCGAGTTTAGTTATGGGGGCGATGCAACAGTGAAATACCCCGCTTTAGATGCGAGCGCGGAAGAATGGTATAATGCCGTATATTTGCGTAAAAACCCACGCGGCGCGCATACGGAATACTGGCATCATGTCGGCGGATGCCGGTCTTGGTTGGTCGTCGAGCGCGACACTCTCACCCATGAAATCAGCAGTGCGAAATACGCACATGATGGATACGGAGACAGCGCATGAGTGCTTCATCCTCTCGATTAGACGCTGGCGGCATTATTAACCGCGACGAGACGCTCAAGTTTCAGTTCGATGGCAAGAGTTATGAGGGTCACCCCGGCGACTCGTTGGCCTCGGCATTGCTGGCCAATAACGTCAAAATTGTCGGGCGCGGGTTCAAATATCACCGTCCGCGCGGCGTGATGAGCGCCGGACAAGAAGAAGGCGGGGCCATTCTCACCGTCGGGACTGGCGCGCGACGTGAACCGAATGTCAAAGCAACAATGCAGCCGCTCTATAGCGGGCTGGAAAGTTTTGGCCAAAACGCATGGCCTTCGGTCGCGCGTGATTTCGGGCGTGTGAACGATATTGGCAGCCGCTTTCTTGGGGCCGGGTTTTACTACAAGACATTCTTCGGTGTTCGGGGCGGCACGAAAGACTGGATGCTGTTTGAGAAAATCATCCGTAAAGCCGCAGGGATGGGAACCGCTTCGCGCGAGCCGGACCCCGCACATTATGAAACGGCGCATACCAGCTGCGATGTTCTGGTTGTCGGCTCCGGCCCAGCCGGTCTTGCCGCCGCAACGCAAGCGGCTGAAGCAGGCTTGGACGTTGTTGTTGCTGAGCAGGACTTCACACTCGGAGGCGATTACCTTTCGCAGCCCGATGGCGCGCACCGCGCCGTAGAAGCGGTCGCCAAAGTCGAATCGCTCGGTGTCAGCGTGATGTTACGGACACAAGTTTTCGGTCTTTATGACGGATGCGTTGCGGGGCTGATCGAAAGCGTTACGGATCAGGAAACCGGGATGCAGGTCCGCCAGCGTATGTGGATCGTGCGCCCGCGTCAGATTATCATCGCAACAGGGGCCATCGAACGCCCTATCGCGTTTGGCAATAATGACCGTCCGGGCATTATGGGATCAGCCGGGCTACGCACTTACCTGAACCGCTATGCGATTAAACCGGGGCAAGAAGCGGTTATCGCCACAACGAACGATTCCGGCTATGCCACCGCCGCCGATCTCAAAGCATCCGGCGCGCAGGTAACCTTGCTGGATGCCAGAACGCACGGTCCCGATGCACCGGAAGGCGTCGAAGTGCTGCGCGGGCGTGTGCCGGTCAAAGGCGAAGGCTGGAGCGAGTTGCAAGGCCTGCAAATCGGCAAACTGTCTGAAAGCGGCGAAGTCAGTGTTGAGAAATCAATCGGCTGTGACCTCGCGGCGGTGTCCGGCGGGTGGTCGCCGGTCGTCAATCTCACATCGCATCGCGGGGTCAAGCCGGTCTGGAGCGAAGAGATGGATTGCTTCCTGCCCGGCGAGACAAAAGAACCGATCAAGGTATGCGGTTCCGCAGCGGGCCTCTGGGATGAAGAAGAGTGCCGGTTGTCCGGTGCGGCAGCGGCGGCAGAAGCAGCGCGCGATTTGGGTGTCAATGCTCCTGTGATCGAACGCCCTGAACCCCGCCGGACCAACACGCCAACCATGGCGCTCTACGAAGTGACTCTGCCCGGTAAAAAGCTGAAGTCTTTTGTTGATCCCCAGCATGACGTGACAACGGGCGATATTCGCCTCGCGCACCAAGAAGGGTTTGTCTCGGTCGAGCATATGAAGCGCTATACGACGCTTGGCATGGCAACGGACCAAGGCAAAGTCGGCAATGTCATTGGTATTGCGTTGATGGCCGCAGCGACCGGCGCGCCAGTATCGAAAACCGGAACAACGACTTTCCGTCCGCCCTATTCACCGATCTCAATCGGCGCAATAGCTGGACGCAGTGTCAAACAGCACTTCCGCCCCAACCGTCTGACGCCGCTGGATGCCTGGAACAAAAAGCATAACGCGGTCATGACCCAAGCGGGTCTCTGGTGGCGGCCTTGGTATTATCCGATTACGCCGACTGAGTCGGTGGATGACGCTTATGAACGCGAAATGAAAATCACGCGCGAATCTGTCGGGCTGTGCGATGTGTCATCGCTCGGCAAGATCATGGTGCAAGGGCCGGATGCCGGAGAATTTCTTAACCGGCTTTACGTCAATGGCTTTGGCAAATTGGCAGTCGGCAAAGCGCGCTATGGTGTGATGCTGCGCGATGATGGCATCGTCTATGATGACGGGACCACATGGCGGCTGTCAGAGAATGATTTCCTGATGACAACGACCACCGCGAATGCTGCGGGAGTTATGGCCAAGCTGGAAGAATATCTGCAAACACGCTGGCCTGAATTGAAAGTCTCGGTCGCATCGGTGTCTGACCAATGGGCAGGCATTGCCGTCGCTGGTCCGAAATCTCGCGATGTGCTGGAGGCTGTCACTACGGAATGCGATCTGTCGAATGAAGCGTTTCCGTTTATGGGCATTCGTGAAGGCGTGATTGCAGGCAAGAAAGTCTATCTGGCTCGGATCAGCTTTTCAGGTGAACGCGCGTACGAGGTTTATGTCCGTTCGGGCGATGCTGAACCTGTCGCCGATGCGCTTTGGGGGGCAACGGAGCCGCTTGGCGGATGTCTTTACGGGACGGAAGCGCTCGGCGCGATGCGGGTCGAAAAAGGCCACGTTGCCGGATCAGAGCTGGATGGTCGCACGACTCTGGAAGATCTCGGCCTCGGTAAAATGGCCTCCTCGAAAAAGGCTTATATCGGGAAGGCGCTTGCCACGCGCGAAGGTTTGCACGATGCCGACCGGAGGCAACTCGTTGGTATTATCCCGACCGGCGACGGCAAGCGTCTGCGCGCCGGGGCGCTGTTGATGGCCGATACAGAACAACAGGGTCACGGCGAAGGTGAGATTACTGCGGTGACCTATTCAGTCGAACTTGGTCACTGGATTGGCCTTGGTCTGATCAAAGGCGGCGTTGAGCGTTGGGACGGGAAAACCGCAATCTCTGCCGACCCTGTGCGGGACGGAAACACTGAAGTCCGCATTGTATCGCCGCACTTCCTCGATCCTAAGGGAGAGCGGATGCATGGCTAATTCATCAATCCAAATTGCGGCTTTTCTTATCGTGAAGGGTGGAAACCAATGAACACTGTCGTCTCCACTCCCGATCTGACGATCACCGAAACGCTGTGCGATTCGATGTGGCAAATCAACCTTTGGCCCGGCGTCACGCAAGCCGACCTGCCCACAGCACCCGGCACAATTGAAAACGGCGTTGCTCGAACGGGGCCGTGCTCATGGGTTATTTTCGACGGCGAGAAACCGAGCGTCAGCGAGGCTGATGGTACGGTCACGGACCTCTGTCATTCCCGCAAACGCTTTCGCATTGAAGGCGCGATGGCAGGGCATGTGGTTATCCGGCTCGCCCCTCTCGATTTTCGCGAGCGGGCTTTCACAGATGGCGCATTCAAGGCAACCATGGCGCATCATATGAGCGTCTGGATCGCACGGGATGGCGGCGCCTTTGACGTCTGGGTCGGCTTTACCTTCGCCGATACTTTCCGCGAGTTGTTGGAAGAAACAGCGGCACAATGGGAAGACGCCTAGACCGGAAAGGCCGTCATGCGCCGGATTGCGATTGCCGGATTTCAACATGAGACGCATACGTTCGGCATAACGAAAGCGGGCTTTCGCGATTTTGAAATAGCCGATTCGTGGCCCGGATTATTAAAGGGCGCAGAAGTGATTTCCGAAACGGAGGGGATTAACCTTCCCATCGCCGGATTTGCCGAAGCCGCGATGCAGCGCTCTGACTTAGAGCTGATCCCAATCCTTTGGTGTGCCGCCGAACCCTCGGCGCATGTCACGGACGAAGCGTTCGAGCGGATCAGCACGATGATACTCGACGGGATGCGCGAGGCGGGATCGCTGGATGGTATCTATCTCGATCTGCATGGCGCAATGGTCACAGAGAGTTTCGAGGATGGCGAAGGGGAATTGCTGCGCCGATTGCGGGATGCTTTAGGCGAAGACATTCCGATTAGTATGAGTCTCGATCTTCATGCGAATATTACTGAACGCATGATCCGGCATTGCACGTCGATTGCTTTGTTCAGAACCTATCCGCATCTCGATATGGCCAAGACCGGGGCGCGATGCCTGTCTCATTTGATGGCTCAGATTGACGGGGCGAGACCCGCGAAGGCGTTTCGCCAAGTGCCTTATCTGATCCCCCTTTCGGCACAATATACCGGCGGCGAACCGTGCCGTTCTCTTTATGAGGTGTTGAGAGAGTTCGATGCTGAACCTGATCGTTGGGCGGATATTGCGCTGGGGTTTACCGCCGCTGATATTCCCGATGCGGGTCCGTCTATCGTCGCCTATGCGCCGACTCAAACAGAAGCAGACAGGATTGCCGATCAGATTTTTGCTGCGTTTGAAGATGCCGAAGCGGAGTTCGATTGTGACCTCCTTTCTGCGACAGAAGCCGTACAATCGGCGATGGCCAACACCTCAGATAAGCCTGTCATTATTGCCGATGTGCAAGACAATCCCGGCGCGGGGGCTACATCGGATACGACGGGGTTGCTCAACGCATTGGTGGCTGAGGGCGCGCAGGGCGCTTTGCTGGGCCTTATGCATGACCCCGAAATCGCCGCGCGCGCGCACCTCGCGGGAGCCGGAAACATTATCGAAGGTGCTTTGGGCGGCAAGTCCGGGCAAGCGGGTCAAAGCCCTTATGTCGGGCGCTTTCGCGTCGTCTCTCTCAGTGATGGGCATTGTGAATTCACCGGCGAAATGTATGGCGGCGGGATCGCTGTGTTGGGGCCGAGTGCTGTGCTTGACGTCATCTCAGAGGGCGCAGATGTTCGGGTTGTTGTGACGAGTATGCGAAGCCAATGCCTCGATCTTGGGCTGTTTACGCACTTTGGCATAGACCCGACAAAGGCAAGAGTAATTGGCGTTAAAAGCACGGTGCATTTTCGTGCGGATTTTGAACCAATCGCCGCAGCGGTTTTGGCCTGTGCCGCGCCGGGAGTCTTCCCTTGCGAGTTAACGAAAATTCCCTACACGCGCTTGCGGGAAGGCATACGGCTTGGCCCAATGGGACCGGCTCATCGTTTGAGCTTGTAAGCGAGCTGACTTCGAACCGGAGGCGCAATGACTGCGGGCAGGTTATCATCTGCCGCGCGGCGAAACATCAATCCAGCCTCGTGGTCAGATAGGTGAGGATTTTTTCGTGAAGCGCTTCGCCGCCGCGATAGTCGATGTCATCAGCGTCTTGCGCCGCAACCAGTTCCAGCAAGGCGATGGCTTGTTCATCCGACAGGCTGTCGAGCGGGTCAATGAAGGTTCGAATTCCGAACACGACGGCTTGGGTTATCGGCAGGCGAACGAATGTTTGACGCTCTACGCGGATATAAAGCGTCTCGCCGCCATCTTCTTTTCTCCATCCTCCTGAGGGCTGGTGCAGCTCGGCGTGATCGTGAACCGTCCAGTTCGCGCGCCATAGCGGAAGGCCGGTTTTGACGCCTTCAAAAACGCGGTTCACACGTTTGGCCAAGTCTTCGGTATAATCCGGAACCGGACCGTGGATTGCCGTTAGTGGATGTCCGATTTTTTCGGCCAGTGACCAGCGCGACGGGAAGCACAGAATCGCGGAGGTGAGCACATATTCTTCCGCGCCCTTCTCCAAAATACAAAAATCTTCCTGCGCCAAACGCCCCGCTATGAGGACGGGAGGGTCGCCCCGTAAAGGCACGATAACACCATCAGGTCGACGCACCTCCGCTGCGCTAACATCGTAATCGGATCGCGCGTCAAGATTTACGAGCAAGGTTTCGAGCAGTTCACTTTGCGCCGGTTCGCTGTTCTCAGTCTCGGCAAAAACGACAGCGCGACGCTCGGCAATCAGGCGCTCACGATAGGCCATTTGATCGGCAAAATAGTCGTCCGTCTCGATCCAAGTTGAAAAATCGAGCGGCGTTAACCCCGGTTTGCGGCGCTGACGCGCATCGGCATAAGGCGCATAACGAACAGGCATCAGGGCTTCCTATCCGTAACGCGCGCTTCATCGTTGGCAAAAGCAGTCGGGCGTATTTCAATCATGTCGCAAGGTCGGGGTTTCCATCTCTCGCGTCAAGACGCTACGATCCGGCCATGACAAAACCGATTTATATTCTGGGCTATGGCTCGTTGATTTGGGATCTGGATGATCTCGCGCCCAAAGTCACCGGCGATTGGCGGATGGGCGTCGGGCCACGATTCCCGCTGGAATTCACGCGCATCTCGCCTAAGCGAAAACAAGCTCTGGCGCTGGTGATTGACGAGGCCGGTGATCCTTGCCCGAGCCACGCCATTCGCAGCATTCGTGGAACCGTTGCAGAGGCCGCCGATGATTTGGCCGCGCGGGAACGCACGGTGCTGGATCATATTGGCTGGGTTGATCTGACCAATGCGACTGAGCAGTCAAACTACAGCGGTGTGGCCGATTTGGTCAGAGAGTGGTGCGTGGCGGAAAATGCTGCCGGTGCGGTTTGGACCGATCTGAACGGCAATTTTGACGGGTTCACGGTCGCGCGCGGCATTGATTATCTCAAGTCCCTGACCGGAGACAGCCTCGCCGCCGCTGAAGAATATATCAACTGCGCGCCCGTCGCGACGGATACTCCTCTAAGGCGGGCGCTTGCGGCTGATCCGTGGTGGCAGGACCTCACCCGAAAGGCGGGCCGATGAGAAGCCCGCAAACGGTTCGCGCATTGGAAACACTGGGCCGCGTACAATTATCAAAGCACTTTCAAATGCGGGAATTTCTTTATTCTGAAATTGCTCAGATGCATGGCCTGAAAAACGTGCCGGAAAACCCTGACCTCGCCATCGCAGCGGGCACGCGATTGTGTGAAGAGTTACTCGAGCCGCTGAACGCGCGCTGGGGGCGGATTATTGTACGCTCCGGCCATCGCACTTCCGAGGTGAATACCCTAGGAAACCGCAACAACTGGTCATGTGGCACAGACGAGCATACTGCCGCCGCGCATATCTGGGATGTGAGAGATAAGAACGGTTATATGGGGGCGATGGCAACCATTGTCGTTCCCGGCTTTCTCGAACAAGTGACCGAAGAAGGCGGGTGGCAGAGGCTCGCTTGGTGGGTTCACGATCATTTGCCTTATGACAGCCTCTATTTTTTTCCTAAAATGTGGGCGTTCAATATTCGCTGGCATGAGAAACCAAGACGCCGAATCGATAGTTATGTTTCGCCGCGCGGCTGTTTAACCAAGCCGGGGATGGAGAACTGGCAAGGAAGCCACGAAGCGTGGTATCGCGACCTGAAATAAACCGGAATCGCTTGTGACACTGACTGTTCCAGCTCTGAAAACCCTTTGGCATCGCGCAGTTCTTGCGTTGGTGCTGGCGGCGTTTTTGTGTCCTGTGCCGGGACGGATGCCAGCGGATGAAGTAAAGGCCGCCTATGCCGCCGCCGGAATGCTCTGCGCGCCGGATGGCGAAGGGCAAGCACATCACGACGCGCATTGCGTACTGTGTCTGATGCCTGCGTCTAATGCTCCCGATGTTTCTGACTGCACGATTTCGCGGCAGGTCGAGGGGCTTTACATTGTAGTGGCTATGTCTGGCTTGATTACCAGCGCGCGACAAGCAACCCGCAATGCCCGTGCGCCGCCCTCTTCCATCGTCTGATTACACTCTCAGATTTATGCGCGGCTTTTCGCGTTTCTATGGAAGAATTGATATGACATTTCTTAAGACCATGCTGGTTGCTGCTGTTGCAGTGCTGGCCCCAAGCGTTGCTTTTTCTGACGCTTATAAAGTTGGTGATCTTAGTATTGCGCACCCTAAAAGTTTTGCGACCCCTCCCGGTTCGGTTACCGCCGCCGGGTATATGACGATCACCAATCATGGGGATGAGGACGACCGTTTAATCTCGATCAGCTCAGATTTTCCGCGCACGATGCTGCATAAATCAGAAGAGCAAGACGGCGTTATGAAGATGCTGCATCAGCACGATGGCGTCGTTATTCCAGCGGGCGGGACTGTCAGCTTTGAGCCGGGCGGCTTGCATGTGATGTTCATGGGCCTGAAAGAGCGCCTGAAAGAAGGGGAGCAAAACGATGTGACGCTTTCCTTTGAGAAGGCCGGCTCTGTTGATGTCACGTTCAATGTTGAAAAGCGCAAGCGCTCTACGAAAACCAACGACCATAGCGGTCATGGCGCGAAGAAAGATCACTCCGGGCATAGCAATTAAGAGTTTGCTCTGGGCTGTCCCTTTTTACCTGAAGGGACAATCCATCCTTACGACTTGTATTGCGAGAACGTCTTTTTATTTCGTGCCGCGATGTGGTCTGCGGCGGTTATCGGATCGTGTTTTGCCTCGGCCTCCGGTGTGCCAAGCGCGCGGGGATCTATGATTGCATCGGGGCTTGGGTCGAAGAAGACCGGGATCGAGTGACGCTTGTTACCGGATCGATTGATCACGCGGTGAAGTGTTGAGACAAATCGGTCATTGGTCCAGCGTTGCAACAAGTCGCCAATGTTACAAACCAGCGTGCCGGGGATTGGCGGAGCCTCGATCCAATCGCCATCCCGATTGCGGACCTGCAAGCCGCCATTGTTGTCTTGCAAAAGAAACGTGAGCACTCCGAAATCCGTATGGGGTGCGACGCCGAAGCGCTGTTCTGTTTCATCAACAGCGGTTGAGGGCGGATAATAGACGAGTTGACCCCGTGCCATTGAACGCGCGTATGCGGCTTCAAACGTATCAGCCGGCAGATCAAACCCCGCCGCAATCGCGCGCAGCACTGCGTTGCCGATACCGCAGACGGCTCGGTAATAGGGCGTGATCTCGGTTTGCAGGCGTGGGTAATCGGCGGGCCAGCGATTCTCGGGGGGTTGATCCGGTGCGCCCCAGAAGAAAACTTCTTTCAGGTCATGGGTGGCTGCGCCTTGCATCGTGGCCATGCCGGTCGCCATCCAACCGCGCTGATTGGTATCAACGGCAGCGGAGGCTTTTATTGCCTCGGGTTGATCAAAGAAATCTCGGGAAACGGCGAAAGCCTGTTCCATCAAATCAGGGGCGATACCGTGACCGGAGAGGTAGAAGAAACCCACACGGGTTGCCGCCTCATGAATGGCAGCGGCGGCTTGCGATGTTTCGCCGGTCTGCATCAGGTCCGAGATGTCGATGACAGGAATTTCGGCAACATCCGTCTGTTTCGCGGCGGCGTAATCCATCGGTGTGTCCCCAAGTTTGTGACCAACATGCGCCGCTTGATAATCGCGCGTTTTCGGGGAGAGTCAAAACCTCAGCGGGCTATTGATGATCGACCACTTGGGATGCCGTGGAAAAGCCCGTGGCTGGATCGTATTTGTGCAGGAAATAAATTGGGCAGTTTTTTATCGCCTCAGGATATTCTCCCCACCGCAAAGACGTCGCGATTGAGGGGATGACGGTAACGGGGGTTCCGTCGATCTCACCAAAATCGGGGCGATGCACATGGCCGCAGAAAACCGCGATTACATTTTCTGAATGCCGCAGCGGGTCGCTGAGGCGTTGCATGGCTTTATCGGTAACAAAGTTCCAAGGTTCCGGCCCGACATTGACTTTGAAAGGCGGATGATGCGCGAAAACGGCAGTGGGTTTTGTGTGATCTGTCGATAGTAGGGCCGTTAATTCGCTGGCACGATCTGCGCAGAAGTCGCCTTTGTTATCGTTTGGGTCGAGGGTGTCGAGCGCGATCAGGCGGACTGGAAAATCGTCAACGGCATAGGTGATGAAGGGCGACTTGCCATCGAGATAATCGGCTTCGGCAAAAGCTGCACGGAGCGTCTCGCGGTTATCTTTGTTGCCCGGAATGACGTAGACGGGCGCGTGGGCTTTTTTCAGAATTGCCACTGCACGGGCGTATTCGTCAGGGCGGCCATTTTGGACAATATCACCGGTGTGAAAAATCACATCCGGTTGTGGGTCGAGCGCATTGATATGGGCAATCGTGCGCTCGAAATCGCTGATGCGCGTTTCTGAGTCAGGCGTATCAAGAGCGATATGCGTGTCCGAGATATGCGCGATCAGCATCGTGTCGCTTTAGCCCGCAGACTTCAAACCGGCGTAGTATTTCTTCAGAACAGCAACGACTTCGGGGCGGCTGAACTCCGCTGGAATATCGGCGTCGTTCGAGAGCATTTCACGCTGTTCCGTACCGGAAATCTGAATTTGATCTTCGCGGCTGTGTGGACAGGTTTTGCCCGTCGCCATGCCATAGCACTTACGGCAATAGAACGTGATGTCGATTTTCAGCGCTTGGGTTTTCAGCGCATCTTCGCCGATTTCATCAAAGATGTGATGGGCATCGAAGGGGCCGTAATAATCACCGACACCCGCATGGTCGCGCCCGACAATCAGGTGCGAGCATCCGAAGTTTTGACGGATCAAGGCATGAAGTAAGGCTTCGCGCGGACCGGCATAGCGCATCTCAATCGGATAGCCCGCTTGGACCACGGTGTCCTTGACAAAGTAATTGTCGATCATCGCTTGAATGGCTTCCGTGCGCGTCTCAGCCGGAATGTCGCCCGGTTTCAGCTTGCCGAGTACCTGATGGATGAAGACGCCATCGGTGACTTCAACAGCGATCTTGGCGAGGTGCTCGTGACTGCGGTGCATCGGGTTGCGGGTTTGGAACGCGGCAACACGGGACCAGCCTTTTTCTTCAAACAAGGCGCGGGATTCGAGAGGCCGCAGATAG
Organism: uncultured Neomegalonema sp.; assembly: GCA_937995735.1. Taxonomy (GTDB): domain Bacteria; phylum Pseudomonadota; class Alphaproteobacteria; order Rhodobacterales; family Rhodobacteraceae; genus JAHDDY01. Next base: position 20,770 of record CALKIZ010000063.1, read on the forward strand.
AGGTCTGGATATTTCGACGGGTATTCGCCCTCGGATATGACGCGGATACGCCCGCCGAGATTATACGCGCCCTGCTCCATGACTTTTTGCACACCGGGATGCGCAACGTCCGTGGTGCGGTAGACGTTTGAGCATTCAAACTCTTTGTCGATTGCGTAAATCTCATCGACCGACATTGTTGCGAGAATTTCGCCGCTTTCGCCATCCGTCAAAGCAACTTCCTGACCGACTTTGATCTGTCCGGCGAGTTCTTCCGAAGCAGACATCGTAATCGGGATCGGCCAGAAAACACCGCTTTCCAATTTCATGTCGGCACATACGCCGCGCCAATCAGCCTCGCTCATAAAGCCGTCGAGCGGGGTGTACGCCCCCATCCCAAACATAAAGACATCGGAGACTTCGCGGCTGGTAAGCGGAACTTTCGTCAGCGTTTCCGCTTCTTTCAATTCCTCAGCCCGGTCGCTTTCCGGCAAGAGGAGAGGCTTGACCTCATCTGATCCGTGAGGTGGGACAAGTTTTGGCATGGATAAGCCTCCCGAAAAATGGCGTGTCTTTAGGAAAACAGCGCAAGGTGTTTTATTGATTTGGCGCAATAGAGCGCGGAGCCGAGCGTAAAAATTGAACAGCCGCTGAAAGGGTCACGCAAAGCGTAACAAGCCTTTCAGCTAAACTCTATCGCTTGCCCGCAGACGAAGCAGACGCTTATGGGCGCTTCGGTGTCTCGTAAGGAACTTCCTTATGGAATTCATTCCAGACAGTTTCGTAACCGACAAAACCCTTTTCATTCGGGGCCATTTGGCGCGTTGTGTAGTAAGGTGTTTTTCCTTCAGGAACTGGCGCTTTTGCGTCTACGTTACCCATAATTTACCTCTTATCGTGGTTGTTCAGTTAATCTCAAAATCGGAATTACGTTGGCTTTAGCAAGGACGGATCAATATCCGGTTCCGGCAAGATTGCGCCGCCCGCTTCGACTTCTTGCGGTGTTGCGTCGCGCACTGTCAGAACTTGCAAGGTGAAGATGACTTCACGTCCGCAGAGCGGATTGTTGCCATCAACGGTCAGCGTCATGTCATCCATGCGCGTGACCAGAAAACTTTTGGTCTGGCCCTTGTCGTTTTCCATCAGGATCGTATTGCCGACCTTGCGGAATGCTTCGGGCACGTTTTCGATGCGGTCAGTAAAGACGAGGGACTCGTCTCGCGCGCCGTAAATTTCGTTGCCGTCGATCTCGACTTCAATCTCTTCGCCCGCCTTTTTGCCCTCAAGCTGGCGGTGAACGAACGGCGCGAGCACTTCGGTATGGCCGTGGATGTAGCCCAGTGGAAATTCTACGGTCGTGAGGACATGGCCGGTTTTTTTGTCACTGACATTATAAGTCAGCTCAACAAATTTTCCGTCGCCGATAATATCACTCATGCTCATGCCCTAGAATATTGTCGCGCCAAAGATGCGCACTTGTTCGTCTTCCAAGCCAAGAACCAAACGCCCAAGCCACTCACCTTGTTTGGCCGTGCTTTTCTGGCGGTAAAGAACGGTGACATGATCGCCGCGCCGGATGATACCGAGAAAGTCAGGATCGGGTGCAAGGTTACGTGCCAATTCACTGTTGGCGAATTGATGCCCGGCCTCGACCTGATTCATTGCTTTAGCAAAAGGGCGCGCGAAGTTTTTGGTGAAATCACCGTACTTGCCCTCGTTTGAATTGGTCACGAGGTCGCGCCACAGAACCTCTGCGATGCCTTCGATCTCTTCATCCGTTTTGAAAATTATGCTCACGCGCGTTGATCTCGATCCGTTAAATCATCAAACAAATAAGGGGCGGCCTCCCCCGTGACAGGGAAGGCCGATCTTGAAGACATACCTTGCGTTATTGCGCCGGTACGAGTTCTTCAGCTTGCGTCTGTCCAACACCTGAAGCGGCTTCCGCAGCTTTTTCTTCTTCACCGACCAAGTGGTAGCAAGGTGCTTTTTCCATCGTGTATTGGCCCGTTTCAGGGTCACGACGGGAGACAGTCAGAACGTGCCAGTTCTCATCATCGACCTTCATGTAATCACCTCGGTAGTAATAGCCCGGCCAGCGTGTTTCCTTACGGAACAGGGTATGCTGGGTCACACATTCAGCCGCGCGGTGACGGTGCTTCAGCTCCCACGCACGCAGCAATTCGTGAACGTCTGCCGCCGCGATGCTTTCGAGATCTTCTTCCATCAGCTTGAGTTTTTTCAGGCCAATGCTCAGCAGTTTCTCGTTGGTCATGTAGCTGACCGTTACGCCGCCGCAATATTCATCCATCAGCTTTTGCAGGCGTTCAAGACCTTGCTGTGGGTTGATGTAGTGCGGGTTGACCGTACCAGCGACGATGGCATTGCGATAGATTTTGTAATGTTCCATCGGCTTGAAGATTTCTTCTTTGCGCCCATTGACCTGCGCATCAGAAACCACAATGCCTTCGGCTTTGCCGTCGTCGATGTATTTACATGCAGCTTTCGCAGCGAGGCGACCTTCGGTGAACGAACCCGAGGAAAATGCGTGCGGTGTTCCGCCAACAGCATCCCCGGCACCGAACAGACCTTCAACGGTCGTCATGCGGTTATAGCCCCAGAAATACTCATCCGGTGACACATCTTCCGGACCGGAACACCATGCGCCGGAACCAGTCGCGTGTGACCCCATGACGTATGGCTCGGAGGTGGTCAGTTCGGGGTTTTCGTTCTTCGGATCAACATCGGTCGCTGCCCAAAGAACCGCTTGGCCAACTGTCATGCCGAGGAAGTTTTCCCAGCCGACTTCTTCAAGGTGCGGATCCTGGAACGAGTGCATCGTGACCATGTGGATCGGGCCACGGCCTGCGTTCACTTCGCTGATCAGCGCGTGGTTCCGCAAGCATGTCGGAATTGGACGGTGGGTGACGTGGGACGCCTCGGGGTCGAGGTATTCCTTACCAACCATTTTTTGCAGCTCTGGGAACCACTTGGATTCGTACTCTTCGCCCATGCCGTTTTGCGTGTAGGTCTTGAGGTGCAGGAAGTATGCGCCAACAGGACCGTAACCGTCTTTAAAGCGGGCTAGAACGATGCGGTTCTCCATTTGCGTCATCTTCGCACCGGCGTTGATGAGCAGGCCATACGCCGAAGCGGAGGACCAAGGAGCATACCATGTCCGGCCTGAGCCTTCACCAACCGAGCGCGGCTTGAAGATGTTGGACGCACCGCCAGCACTACAAACAACGGTCTTCGATTTGAAGACGTGGTAGTTGCCGGTACGAACGTTAAAACCAACAGCGCCAGCGACGCGGTTTTCTTTGCTTTCGTCCATCAGCAAGTGCGTGACGCAAATGCGGTTGAAGACTTCATCGGCAGATTTCTTCGCGGCTTCCGCCACAATCGGCTTGTAGGATTCGCCGTGGATCATGATTTGCCAGCGGCCTTCACGAAGGTATTGACCCGTATCCGGGTCTTTCATGATCGGCAGGCCCCAGTCCTCAAACTGGTGAACCGTGCTGTCAACGTGACGTGCCATATCAAACAGCAAATCTTCGCGGACAAGGCCCATCAGATCAATTCGGGCATAACGCACGTGATCTTCGGGGTTATTCTCGCCCCAGCGTGTGCCCATGTAGCAGTTAATCGCGTAAAGGCCCTGTGCCACAGCGCCGGAGCGGTCGATATTTGCCTTTTCAGCAATAACGATCTTTTTGTCCTGACCCCAGTAACGCGCTTCGAAAGCTGCGCCCGTACCACCAAGGCCCGCACCGACGACTAATACGTCGATATTGTCTTCGACTATCGTTTTATGTGCCATCAGTAATACACGCCTTTCTTCATGGTGAGACCGTTGGATTCAAGGGTGTGCAAGCCGCCCTCATCCATGCGGACGTAATCAGGCTCTTTATAAAGGAGCTGACTGTCACGCATTTCATCACTCGGACCACTTTCGTCAGAGAGTTTAGGAATGCCCTCGCCCCAAGGCTTTGTGGTGATCGGTGACAGGAAGTTCTTTTCCGTACCGTCGCGGAATTTAATCCGCCAAGCAATCGTGCCTTTTTGCTCATCGCGGTTCACACGAACGCTGTGACCGAGCGGGGCAAAGTCAGCATATCCGCGCACGTCGATTGCGTTTTGTGGACATGCTTTCACGCAAGAATAGCACTCCCAGCACATATTCGGTTCGATGTTATACGCGCGGCGCGTGGTTTTATCGATGTGCATGATGTCTGATGGGCAGATGTCGACGCAATGTCCGCACCCGTCACAGCTTGTCATATAGACGAAAGTTGGCATGAGCCTGTTCCTTGTCTTGTCTAAATTGGTGTCGCGTCAGCCAGAAGGCTGACTAGTGATGACGCGGTGCTTCGCGTTTAATTCCGAGTCCCATGTCCATCGGCGCGTCAACAAGCAGCGACATGGAGTGGCGCTTTTGCTGTTCCGGATCGTCACGGGAGATTGTTGGCAGGTTCATCGCTGAACCATTGGCCATGGCAACTTTCTTTTGGAAAGCAGCGGCAGGCTTGAAGAACATATGAGCGAATTTCGACCATGGCACGCCGCCGAACAAAAGCACGGTGGAGAGTAAGAACAGGCCGAAGAAAATCCAGCCGATTGCCGTGCCTTGAGAGAAGGACCAGAGCAAACCGAATGTCGCCATGCCAAGCAGCGACAGAACGAACATATCCGCGCGGACAATTCTGAATGGCGAGTTGCCCTCGGCGGAGACATCGACGCGGATGAAGAACCAGAACCAATATCCGCCAACGCAGATCATCAGAGCGCTAATGCGCCAGATAAAGCCCCAAAAGCCGCCTGAAGTATCAGCGGGGTTCATGCCGAACACCAAGGCGAGTGTCGAAATAACAAAAAACACAAAGCCGTACATACCAAGCAAATGGGCAATCCGGCGATGCTGATTACAAAATTCCGAAGATGTCAGCACGTCAGAAGCGATGGTTTTGATCGCGAGGCTGGTTCTCTTTGGGCCTTTAACCGGAGTAACCGCGTTTTCTGCGGCTTTCTGCGCCGTATTGAAGAAATATTTCGCGCTCTTTTTATGAACGACGTCGAATACCGTCCCTCCAACGACGAGCGCGATCATCAATATGACGAAAAGCGTCATGATGCCCGGCGAAATTGATGACGCTAATTCAGCGAAAGGGTTGTTAGTGAGCATTAGCCATCTACCTCTGACAAAAACGATATGTTGGAACACATGGAACCTGTATTCCCCATGTTGTAAATCTTAATTTTCATGTCCACTCCTCCCCGAACCGGACTTCTTTTGGTGCATCGGCGACCGGACTCTTTTGAGCTTTTGTTTCCGGTTGCGCTTCAGCGGGTGGGTCTGCTTTTTCAATCTTTACCCGTAGATCGTACCAAGCTGCCTGTCCTGTGATCGGATCGGAATTCGACCAGCGTAGACCATCGCCTTTCGGCGGCAGCAATTCGTGTATCAGGTGATTGAGCAGGAAGCCTTTGGTCACCTCAGGCGCTCCATCGGATAACGCCCAAGCGCCTTTACGCTTACCAATCGCGTTCCACGTCCAAAGAGTCTTGCTGTTCACGGCGTCCATCCGGGCAACCGGCACTGTGATGCGCCCGTGATGCGAGGAAACATGCGCCCAATCGCCATCTTTCAGACCATGCGCGTCGCAGACTTCGCCGGGGACATAAAGCGGGTTGCGCCCGTGAATTTGGCGTAGCCAAGCGTTCTGTGATCCCCATGAGTGATACATAGCCGCAGGGCGCTGTGTGATCGCATGGAGTGGGTACTCGTCTTCGCTGACGCCCTCTTGTTCGAACGGCTTATACCAGATCGGCAACGGGTCGAAGGCATCCAGAAGACGCTGGCGCATATGCTCGGGGGGTTGGCGGTCGCCGTGACCTTGAGCAGCCAGCTTGAAATTCTGCATCGGCTCCAGATAGAGCTGATTAAAGAAAGGCGCGGGCGCGTCAATAATGCCGATGCCAACGGCCCAATCCTGATAGGCTTGGTTCGCGAATTTGTAGAACTGCGCTTCTTTGGGGATATGACCAATCCAGAAGCCGCCGTTTTCGATGTATTTCTGAAGCTGATCCGGATTGACCGCGCCGCGACCTTCAGCCGTTCCATCACCGCGCCACCCGGCAAGCGGCCCAACGCCCGGTCGCCGTTCATGGTTCACCATGTAATCGGCGTAGTCTTTATATTTGCGCGTGCCGTCTTCTGCCGTGAAGGACGGGAGCTTTAATCTGTCTGCGAGATCAAGCAGAGCGGATTGGAATCCCTTAACATCGCGGCCTTTGCCTTGGGTGGCTGGATCGACCACAGGCCAACGGATCGCATCTGCCGCCGCATCCGGCTCGCAAATCGGGCGGTCCAACATGCTGATGCAGTCATGCCGCTCCAGATACGTCGTGTCGGGCAGGATCAGATCGGCATAGGCCACCATTTCGGACGAATAGGCATCCGAATAGATGATGTAGGGGATTTTATACTCGCCGTTCTCGTCTTTATCTTCCAGCATCTCCATCACGCCGCGCGTGTTCATGGAGGAGTTCCAAGACATATTCGCCATGTAGAGGAACAGCGTGTCGATCTTGTAGGGATCAGCGGCATGGGCGTTGCTGATGACCATGTGCATCAAGCCATGCACCGACATCGGGTTATCCCAAGTGAATGCTTTGTCGATGCGTTGCGGCGTGCCGTCATCATCCATCAACAGATCGACCGGACCGCGCGGGAAACCAAGATGCGGACCTGCAAGCGGCCCTTCACCCGTGCGCTTGGTATGCGGCATCGGATGGCCGATAGCGGGCTTTGGATAAGGCGGTTTAAAGCGATAGCCGCCCGGACATTCAACCGATCCCAACAGCAGTTGAAGAATGTGGATTGAGCGGCAAGTCTGAAACCCGTTCGAGTGCGCGCTGATCCCGCGCATGGCGTGGAAGCTGACCGGACGCCCGATCATCTTTGCGTGGCGCTCTCCGTAAACATCCGTCCAAGGCTGATCCAACTCAATCGCCTCGTCAAAGGCAGTGGTCGCAAGTTCTGCGGCAAGACGCTTGATTGTAGCCGCCGGCACGCCGGTCGTCTCAGCAACCGCGTCCGGCGCATATTGCTTATCGAGGTATTTCTCGGCCAGCAGATGAAAGACCGGAATGGCATTGCGGCCATCGGGTAAGGTCACTGCACCTTTCAGAGACGCATCAAGGCGGTTGGTTTTAGCAACGCGGACATCCGCATATTTGCGGCTCCACACCAGATGCTCGCCATCCTCATCGCGCGCAAATGTGCCATCGTCTTCTTTGCCGGGATTTTGGATCACGAGCCAAGGCGCGTTTGTATAGCGCAGCAGGTAATCGAGATCGACTTTGCCCGCCCGCAACAACTCGTGGATCAGAGCCAAGACAAACAATCCGTCCGTGCCGGGGGTAATGCCGACCCACTCATCGGCAATCGCGTTATAGCCCGTGCGAACCGGATTGACGCCGACAATCTTTGCGCCGCGCTCTTTCAGCTTTGAAAGGCCCAGCTTGATCGGGTTGGAGTCGTGATCTTCGGCAACGCCAAAGATCATAAACATCTTCGTGCGCTCCCAATCCGGCGCGCCGAACTCCCAAAACGCGCCGCCCATCGTATAGATGCCCGCAGCGGCCATGTTCACTGAGCAAAATCCACCATGCGCCGCATAGTTCGGCGTGCCGAACATCTGCGCCCACCATGAGGTGAAAGATTGCGACTGATCACGTCCCGTGAAGAAGGCGAGCTTTTTGGGATCATCTGCGCGGATCTTGCCAAGCCGGTCCGCCGCAAGCATGAGGGCTTCATCCCAGGAAATTTCTTCAAAATCACCCGAACCGCGCGGTCCGACCCGTTTCATCGGCTTCATCAAGCGTGCAGGCGAATAGTGCTGCATAATCCCGGCACTGCCTTTAGCGCATAGAACGCCCTGATTTACGGGATGGTCTTTGTTGCCTTCGATGTAACGAACGAGGCCATCGCGGATATGCACATTGATACCGCAGCGGCACGCACACATGTAGCATGTCGTCTTTCGTATCTCGTCAGAAACCGTTGGCGATAATTCCACCATCGGTTCAGCGTTCGACAACATCAACCAACTCCCCCGTGCACGGGAGACACGAATCTCTCGCGCTTGTGCGCATCAACGTAATAAAGTTTCGCGCACTCAACATATTGACTCCGCGTTCGTCAACCTAGATTGGCTTAGCATATTGCCGCAGCGGGCAGGTTAGAACACCCTTTAAAAGCGCCTAAAATTTACGCAATCCCTTGGATTTGAAGCGATCAAAGGGACTTGACTGAGAGGCATGACAATGACGCGAGGCCGACGCAGCACGCAGTAGATTAAGCAAGAAGATAATTGGATTCATGTTCGTCGAAAACTGGAATCATGTCGAGCGTCGGTGACTACGATGAAGTCGCGTATTCGCGCTCTTGCAACTTTGATGTTGAGCGTTTCGACCGCCACACCTTAAGAATACCGATATCGGAGGGAAATACGCCCTGTCGACCTTAAGGCAGACCCGCAAGCTCACACTTGTGATGTTGAGAATGGCATCACTCTTTTAGAGCAGTGAATATAGCGTTCTCTTTTTGGAAAATGGCCATTCAAGTCTTTCAGAACATTACCCCGGAAAAACCGCCTAACGCTGCTGAAAGATCTATCAGTCTTTATCACGTAGAGCGAGAGAGAGCGCTGAAAGCACCCTCTCCCGTAATTTCTAAAGCAGACTTAAAGAGCCTTCTTTTTACGGCGCATCGCTCCGCCAATCCCTGCAAAACCGGCAAGAATAAACAATGCGGTTGCTGGAACAGGAACACTGCCGCCACCCGATGAAGAGCCCGGAGGGGTTGGACCCGATGGTGGTTCTGCGAAGATTGGCGGGGTTGTCGTCACGCCGGTAAATGTCGTTCTGCCGCCGAAATCAAAGCCGCGCGTCGCACCGGCAGAATCCACCAACTGGGTCCAAACACCAGCTCTATTGCTGTCGAATCTGAAGAGGGTGCTGCGTCTCGGCGTCAAGACTGCGTTATAGGTCGTACCATTGCTGACAAGCGTGCCTGCGATGTCATCAGCCTCAAAGGCTGTTGTTGTTGGATCTGCACCGGAAAAGCCGAGAAGGTCACTACTGGTGACAGTGAGGTCAATGTTGGCCCCTGTGTAGGTTGCCGTAGCCGCAGTGGAGTCGATTTCCAGCGTTGCGTTTCCGAGGCCTTTGCTAAGGTAAATATCATACGTGAAGATACCAGCGCTTGCCGGACCACAAACTGCAAGAGAAGTGAGGGCTGCTGCGAGTGCCTGTTTCAGAGTTTTCATTTTTGTTTCCTTACCGGATAAACTTGATTGGTTGTGATCAAGACCGTGCAAGCCACATGTCAAAAATCCATGATAGAGCTAATGATTCGTTAGAAATAACGGTTTATAATTAGTATATTAGCAACGTTAACCCTCTCTATGTCAGGAATACTCGGGTTTAGGTGCCGGTATCACCCAAGTTTTTTTTGGTCCGATTATGAAGAAAAAATTTTCGCTGTGCGGGAATGTGTTTCAACTTAAAACTTGAAATTGTGAAGGTCGCATAATCACAGTCTGCCGCTCTCTTTTTAGAACAAGCCGCTGGTTCTTTTTGGAGCACCCAATCAAAACGACACAATGCTATACAGGAGATACCCCATCATTTTTTGATCGGGATTTTGTTTACGGGGACTTTAGTAATCCCGGCGCATTTTGTAACCCGCATCAGCATCGAACCCGGCTTACTTTAACAGCCGGCAGACTGACCGGCTGGACGGGTTTTATGGAGCTTATTACTATTCAAAACGTAGTCTTCTTCCGATATCACTTAGAGCGTCAAAATATTATGGGCAGCTTTATATTATGGGCAGCTTTCGCGCTGATTTTCTTGCGGCCCCTGAGACGTTCTGACCGCATATCTAAGAAAAAACCCATCCAATCGTGAACAAAACATATTTTCCTTACGTCATTGATGGAATCAAAAAAGGCCCGCTTGCGCGGGCCTTTTGTGAGAAATTGGAGAGGACACTTAAAGATCCCTCTCCTCAGTTTTTTGCAATCGGATTATCGAATTAGAGAGCCTTCTTTTTCCGGCGCATTGCTCCGCCAATCCCGGCGAAACCGGCAAGAATAAACAATGCGGTTGCAGGCACAGGAACACTGCCGCCACCCGATGACGTCGGAGGCTCCGATGGAATCGTCACGCCGGTAAATGTCGTATTGCCGCCGAAATCAAAGCCGCGCGTCGCACCGGCAGAATCCACCAACTGGGTCCAAACACCAGCTCTATTGCTGTCGAATCTGAAGAGGGTGCTGCGTCTCGGCGTCAAGACTGCGTTATAGGTCGTACCATTACTGACAAGCGTGCCTGCGATGTCATCAGCCTCAAAGACTGTTGTTGTTGGATCTGCACCGGAAAAGCCGAGAAGGTCACTACTGGTGACAGTAAGGTCAATGTTGGCCCCTGTGTAGGTTGCCGTAGCCGCAGTGGAGTCAATTTCCAGCGTTGCGTTTCCGAGGCCTTTGCTAAGGTAAATATCATACGTGAAGATACCAGCGCTTGCCGGACCACAAACTGCGAGAGACATGAGGGCTGCTGCGAGTGCCTGTTTCAGAGTTTTCATTTTTGTTTCCTTGCCGGATAAACTTGATTGGAAGTGATTGGAACTTTGCAAGCCGCGTGTCAAAATCCGATGGTTAATCAACATTTTCTGAAGGGCGAAAACTAAGATTACACCTTTTAATCAGCATGTTAGTACTTTTTTTACTATCTTTTCTCTGCAGAATACCCAGATTTACGGGCCTTCTTCACTCCGGCACCTCCGTTTCGGCCCTGCGAAAATTATTTCAGCGAAATCAGGATGCGAAACGAAATGCAGATCACTCTGCGTTGAACAATACGATTTCGACCTTATCGCCGGCATCATCTTTTCAACTTTGCAGATTTCGTCTCGCCATGGGCGCAATCAAAAGTATATTTTGACTTGTAGAGGCTGCATACACTAATCCCGTATTTGGAAAAATATGTGTCAGACTGTGAATTGCGTTCCAATGTGGACTGCCTGCCCGCGCAAAATCTTCCGCTGCAATGCCGGATATAACAAAACGACGCATGGCCGTAGTCATGTATTATCCAAGCAACCTTATGAAGATGCATCTACATAAAAATCAACTTTAAGATGATCTTCGACAATCTGCTTACAGGGTGTCAAACCTACTGGAAGCGGATTTCACAATCTTGCAATAAATCTCACGGATTTCACCACAGAAATCCGCTATGCTTTACAGGTTTTGAAAGGGTTTTCTTAGAGTTTTCTCTGAAACTTCCGCCGTTTTCAAAGAGCCTTTTAAGCCCGCGTTACGCTCGGGCTTCATTCATCAACGTCGCTTTATCCATCACGAAGTCACTGTCAATCCACAACTTTTCAACTTTCTTGAGGATTTCACCCATTTTCGGGCCCGGTTCAACGCCAATTCCCATCAGATCCTTCGAAGACACCGGCAGTTTCTGCGAATCCCCTTCGCTAACCGCTTTAATGAGTTTTACATCAGGCACGGCTCCGTCCTCAGCATACTGAATAAAAAGCACATCTTTTCCGGCAGCTTCGCCGCGCTCATACCCTATTCGGCGGGCGTCCTCCGTCGTCTTTATCAACAAAGGAGGCGCACGGCGCGCGCGTAAATCAGCCATATCTTCGTTAGACAACCTAAGCGCGCGACCAACATCCCGTGGATCCCCTCCCCGTGTAATCAGCGCTAAACGCCGCATAGGTTCCGGTTCAACACCAAACCGCCGCTCTATCGTTTCTAATGCTAACATCGGTGGTGATGTCCGCGCGGTGGGCAGAATTTTAACAAGCACACCAGTCTGTTCCATCATATCAAGAGCAACTGATAAACGCATCGCTGACAACATCTTCAGCATCTCAGACCCAATGCGTTCTTTCGCAAGGGATTCCAATCCACCAGTCAAACCAGCACATGCTACAAGTGCGTCCGGTTCCATCGCACCTTCACCATAATGCGCATGAAACCTGAAAAGCCGCAAAATTCTCAGGAAATCTTCCTGAATTCTATCACTCGCTGATCCAATAAACCGAACACGGCGGGCAATCAGGTCGGAAACGCCAGACCCTAGCATATCATGCACAGAGCCGTCCATGTCCGCATAGAGCGCATTCATCGTAAAATCGCGTCGCGCGGCGTCTTTTTTCCAGTCTTTTGTGTACTTTACGACCGCACGCCGACCATCTGTGTGCGTATCTTCACGCAAAGATGTTATCTCAAAACTGCGTCGTCCCTTAACGGCAGTTACCGTCCCGTGTGCAAATCCGGTCGGAATAACCTTGATATCTGCTTCTGTTAGGACGCGAATGACCGTATTTGGATCAACATCAATCGCAATATCAACATCGCTCACACGACGCTCAAGCAAGGCATCCCTAACACATCCACCAACAAAACGCGCAGTTCCTCCAGCAGTTTTGAGCGCCTTCATAACTCCCGCTGTTTCTGGTGCAAAGAGCCATTCACCTGTGACTTTTTCAGCCATCGCGCTTCATCCCGGTCATTTTGCTCCGGCGCTTTATTCTAAAGTGCCTCCGGAAGCATTAAACCCGCCATCAATTAACTTTCCGTTTTCGATACGAGCAGGCACATACTTCCCGTCACGCGAGCCGCTGCCGACCACCAAAACCGTTACAATCCCTGCAAAAACCAAGAAAATTCCTATAAAACAGAGATTTAAGACTGAATCCCGTTCCCAGTCTTTCGGTCTTCGCGCCCCCGTACCATCCGGCCCGCCGCGCGCAAGCTCGTATAAAAAGTATATAATGAATGGCACTGCAAGCAGCGCAACTGAAACGAGAATAATTCGAATCATGCAACATTCCCCGTATGATCAAGGTCATCTAACGCAGCAACACGGTCTGAAAGTGCGCGAAGCATACCCGCTGTTGCACCCCATATGCGGTATTGATCAACATTTATGACATAGAAATACCGTTTCCGTCCCTCGCGGGTAAAGCTCTCTCGCTGATGGTTATTATGGTCCATAAGAAAATTCAGAGGTGCTTCAAACACTTCTGCTACTTCGTTGGGGTCTGCAATTGGCCTGAACCGGGGATCAACAAATCCTACGAACGGGGTAACCAGAAAACCTGTACCTGTAGGGTATGGATCAAGCGCACCAGAAACTTCAACATGACGTGACAACAAGCCGATTTCCTCCTCGGCCTCGCGCAATGCAGCGTCAAGAGGTGAGCGATCCACGCTATCAATTTTCCCACCCGGAAAGCTTATCTGACCGGGGTGTGCCCGTAAGTTATCCGCGCGGCGCGTCAAAATAACCGAAAGGCCGTGGGGCCTAGCGATGATTGGACACAAAACCGCTGCGCGCCGCAGAGGTTTGTTTTCCTTCAGTTCAAGCTCTTGCGCAGGCTCTACTTTAGCACGCATCGCGCGATCAATTATGTCCCGTGTCAGAGGTGACTTACCACTCATATGGAAGGCATATCCTATTGAGAACCCAGTTGTAGTGTTTCGACAGACTTATCTGTACCATATACCTTATTGGTTACGCCGCAGGTCCGATCACAAAGGTCTGTCCAGCCGACTGGACGACAGTATAATCGCCATCAATCTCTCCCAATTCCACAAGACGATAAAAAGACTTGCGGTCAATGAGAGCGTCCAGCCCACTCCTGACATGAATATAAGGAGAGGGTTCTCCGGTTTTTGGGTCTTCCTCGACACGGATTGGATTTTGGGCATTGGCGACAACGATATCGCCAACATTCGTTTCAAACAGAAGGGCATCTCCCTCTTGATTGAAATCGACAGCGACAAAAGGCGCATCATCAACGATCAAGCCGACCTTTTCGACAGGTGTGACGAGAAAATACCTATCCCCTTCGAGTTTCAGAATAGACGCGAACAGCTGCACCAACTCAGGGCGATTAATCGGAGATCCTTGATAGAACCACGTCCCGTCTCGAGCGATCCGCATGTCAATATCCCCGTTAAATGGAGGATTCCAAAGGTGAACGGGTGGCGGTCCTTTTTTTGACGCCGCTTTTACAGTCTTTTCCAGAGAAGCAACTTCTGGAACAGGGGTTCCAGTTTTTGGTGCATTCGACATATGCTCGCCTCATTCGTTTGGCCGTTGGCAGGCACGTTTCCGTCAGTATTATTGAAATGGCGCGACGTCGTGACATTCTTGGCTATACATAGATCGAAAGATAATGGATTTTGAACCGGGCACGTCAAACCCGGTATGAAGGAGCAGGCACTTGGATACTGTGATCGCTGATAATCCCGCAAGCACATCTGCTGGCGATCCCGTAGCAGAAGCTGAACGCGCTGCCGAAACTCTCAAACGCGCGAAACTCGAAATTGCGAAACGTATTGTTGGTCAAGATGAAGTCGTAGACCTTACTCTTGCTGCCATATTGTCCGGTGGACACGCTCTGTTGGTTGGTGTGCCGGGATTGGCGAAAACATTGCTCGTTGATACGTTGGGGACGGTTCTGGGCTTAAACAACAAACGTATCCAGTTTACGCCTGATCTGATGCCTGCTGATATTCTCGGCTCGGAAGTCCTAGAAACCGCAGCCGATGGCGGTCGGGCATTCAAGTTCATTGACGGGCCGGTGTTCTGCCAATTGTTGATGGCCGACGAAATCAACCGCGCAAGCCCGCGAACACAATCTGCCCTTTTGCAGGCCATGCAAGAAAAGCAAGTGACGGTGGCGGGCCAACATCGCGATTTACCTGCGCCGTTCCATGTGCTCGCGACGCAAAACCCGATTGAGCAGGAAGGCGCATATCCATTGCCGGAGGCGCAACTTGACCGGTTTTTGCTCGAAGTGATCGTCGATTATCCAACATTGGATGAAGAAAGGCAGATTCTTGTTTCGACAACCGGCGCTTCCCAATCTTCGGCAGAGCCTGTTTTAAATCCAGAATCGTTATTAGCGCTTCAAGCGCTCGTTCGCAGCGCTCCTTTGGGTGATAAAGTTACCGAAGCAATTCTGTCGCTGGTGCGCTCTTGCCGTCCCGAAGATGACAGCGCCTCAGCGCTGGTCAAAGACTCGGTGGCATGGGGACCCGGACCACGCGCAGCACAAGCATTGATGCTCGCCAGCCGCGCCCGCGCGCTGATCAATGGGCGGTTAGCCCCTTCAATGGAAGATGTCATCGCTCTCGCGCGCCCGGCGCTTGGCCATCGTATGGCGCTTGGCTTTGCCGCTAAAGCAGAAGGTGTAACACTGGAAACGGTTATTGATGCAGCCGTTAAGAGGGCTTGTGGGTGAACCAAACCGCCCGCCTAACGGCTGAAGCTGCGCGTGAAGCCTCAGCATTTCCTTCATTGCTCGCGGAAGCCGAACGTGCGGCAGCGGCGGTCTTTGGTGTGCACGGACGGCGTAGAGCAGGGTCAGGCGAGACATTCTGGCAATATCGGCAGGCCCAACCGGGCGATTCGATGCAGTCAATCGACTGGCGTCGCTCGGGCCGTTCAGACGAGGTTTTCGTTCGGGAGACTGAATGGGAAACGGCGCAAACAGTCTGGCTCTGGGCCGATGATGCGGCGTCAATGCGTTTTCAGTCTAAAAAATCACCAACACCAAAATCTGACCGCGCCACCCTGCTAGCGCTGTCCATAGCGATTTTGCTTGAACGTGGCGGGGAACGCTTTGCATTTCTTGGCCGGAAAGATCGCTCTATCCGGATGGGGCGAGCTGGTGTGAACCGCGCTGCACTGTTACTCAGCCGCGAACGCGAACCAGAGGGCGATTACGGATACCCGCCAAACGAAGTTCTTTATACCGGCGGAAGTCGCGCTGTTTTTATGTCCGACTTTTTTGGTGATCTCGACAAACTCAAAATTGCGATGACAGAAGCAACATCACGGCGTGTTAAAGGCGTCTTGCTACAAGTCGTCGATCCCGCAGAAGAGGCATTTCCCTATAAGGGACGGATATTATTTGAAAGCATCGCAGGCGGTTTAAAATATGATGCTGACCGAGCGGAATCTTTGCATGATGCATACCGCACAAAATTGGCAGAGCGGCGCGATACACTGAAATTATTGGCGCGCAAGGCAGGGTGGCGCTTTGCAATCCACCGCACAGATCAGCCGGTATCACCGACCCTTCTTATGCTGCACCAAACCCTCGAAAATGCGAGGGCCAATCGATGAAACAATTCCAATCAGTTGAGCAAGGGGATGCCCTCCTATGCTAACTCTTGGTTCTCTGGGTTTTGCCTCACCGTGGTTGCTGCTTGGATTAATCGGGCTACCAATTCTTTGGTGGTTGTTGAGAGCAACGCCTCCTGCCCCGCTGCGCGAACGGTTTCCCGGTGTTGCAATTCTTTTGGGGCTAGAACCGCCGGAGAAAACACCAGATCGCACTCCTTGGTGGTTGTTGCTCTTGCGCCTCCTGATCGTCGGCCTTGCTATTCTTGCTTTCGCTCAACCCCTGTTAAATCCGACGAAGCGTCTTGAGGGCGATGGACCGGTCCGTCTTATATTGGACGCGGGATGGGCAAGTGCAGCGGATTGGCAAGATCGCGTTGCCGCCGCGACAGAAATCATTGATCAGGCGGGGCGAGCAGACCGGACCATTCGACTCGAAATTCTCGCTGAACCGAGCGACGCAGAACGAACAGACGAAACGCTCAGTTCAGCAGAAGCACGCGCACGGATTGAAGCCTTAGAGCCAAGTCCTTGGGCGCCCGATCGTGAAGCCTTTCTGACGCGGTTGAACGAAGAAGACAGCGCCGAAACGATTTGGCTCCATGATGGGCTTGATCATGACGGTTCAGCGCAAGAAATGGTCGACACTTTAGTTGAACAAAACAGCCTCCGAGCTGTCGCACCGCTGCGGCTTGTTCGCGCAGTTCAACCTGCTCCCCCAGAGGGAGGGGTGTTATCTGCTATTGTTCAACGTGCTGAAGCCGGAATCGCAACTGACGTCACAGTGGTTGGGTTTTCAGCCGAACCTGATGGCGCAAGACGGCCCTTGATCGCTGAGGTCGCAAGCTTTGGCGAAGAAGATTTGACAGCCAATGCCGAGTTCAATCCCCCGCTTGAATTGCGTAACCGCATCGCGATGTTTGCTCTCGATGGCGCGAAGACCGCTGGCGGCGTCGCATTAATTGATGATCGTTGGAGCCGCCGCCGCGTTGGATTGATTTCGGGCGAGCGGACCGATGGCGGACAACGCCTTCTCTCAGGAACGCACTACGTCCGCGAAGCCCTCGCCGGTATCGCTGAAACGCGCGAAGGGTCCACCGATGAATTGTTGGAGCAAAACGTCGATGCATTAATCGTCGTTGATGTTGGCGCATTCCCCCCTGAAGAATCGACAGCGCTCCTAAGCTGGGTTGAAGCCGGTGGTCTTTTGATAAGATTTGCCGGACCAACATTAGCCGCCACAGCAGAAGAAGCGCGCGCAGGTTTTGGACGGCTCGAAGATCCCTTACTCCCTGTAAGGCTTCGCCCCGGTGGACGAGATCTTGGCGGCGCAATGAGCTGGGGCGCACCGCAACGCCTTGCACCCTTTAAACCTGACAGCCCTTTTGCCGGCATCATTCCACCCGAAGATGCCGCAATTACCAAACAAGTGTTAGCGGAACCCGACATCGACTTGCCAACTCGGACTTGGGCAAGTCTGGCAGATGGCGCACCACTGGTGACATCGGATACACGCGGTGAAGGCCGGATCGTTCTGATTCACACAAGCGCAGACCCCCGGTGGTCGACGCTTCCAATCTCCGGGCTGTTCGTAGAAATGCTGGATCGTATTATCGAGTTTGGATCGGGCAATGGAGTGAATGCAGCAGGCGAGAGTTCGGGCTTTTGGCGTCCGGTTTCATTGATAACCGCTGAGGGAACATTGCGCTCTGCCGCAGGCGAGGCTTCAAACATCGCAGGCGAAAACCTTGGGTTAAGCGCAACTGCCATTGCGCCACCGGGGCTTTATGAAGCGGTTGGCGGCGATGATGCAGGCGCGCGCCGCGCTCATAATACGCTCGCTGCCGATGCTGTATTGACGCCCATGCCAGAGTTTCCTTCAAGTGTAGTGACAGACAATCTGGGTTCAAGAACGGAGACTGAATTGAAACCGTGGTTCTTGGCTGCTGCTCTCATATTGCTGATGCTTGATGCAATCGCTGCACTTGCCCTTTCTGGTAAGCTGCGCGGCGCTGTTGCCGGGCTTGCCCTGTTGGCACTTGGAGCGCTGCAAGGCGCGGAAGCCTCGGACGACAAAGCACTACAAACGGCCCTAGGCGGGGCATTCGGTTACATTGTGACAGGGGATAAGAAGACCGACGACATCGTTCAGCGGGGATTATTTGGCCTTGTCTATACGCTTAATGGCCGGACATCTGTCGAACCGCCGCTGCCTGTGTCTATCGACTTAGAAAATGATGAGCTTGCGGTTTATCCCTTTATCTATTGGGCAATTACCGAAGCTCAACAACGCCCAAGTGATGAAGCCATCACGAAACTAAACGAGTATATGCGTAAGGGCGGCATGTTGATGCTGGATACGCGGGACCAAAACTTGGCACTCGCAAGTGGACAAACGCCCGGTACGCGCGCGTTGAAACGGCTGACAGCGGGGCTAGACCTGCCACCTCTCGCGCCTGTGCCCGAAGGTCATGTTCTGCGCCGGAGTTTCTACTTACTTGATGATTTTCCGGGGCGCTGGAAAGGCGGCGGCGTTTGGGTCGAAGCGGCCCCTCCGGAAGATGTCAACGAAGCAGCCGCATCGGGTGGATTTAAAAATGATGGCGTATCACCTGTTATCGTGGGCGGGCGCGATTGGGTCGGCGCTTGGGCAATGAATGATCAAGGCCGTCCTATGTTGCCGATGGGAACCGGCGGCGAGCGTCAACGAGAAATGGCGTTGCGCTTTGGCGTTAACTTGATCATGTACACCTACACCGGTTCATACAAATCGGATCAGGTCCACATTCCAGCCCTGCTTGAGCGGCTGGGGCAGTAAGGGCATCGCATGGAATTGAATGCTACAGGCCTGATCTTCAATCCCGTAGTCCCGTTATGGGTACTTGCGATTTTTGCTGCCTTGATCATTGCTTTCTTCTTGTTCGGCCTTGTGAGAGGGGCGCGCGGGGCTTGGTTGCGGCTACTCGCGGGTCTGGTGCTTCTTGCCGCATTTGCTGATCCAAAACTGAGCAAAGAATTACGCGAACCGCTTTCAGATGTTGCTCTGTTGCTGGTCGATGAAAGCGCGAGCCAAACGATAGATGGACGGACAGAATTAACCGAAGAAGCATCCATCGCATTACAAGCCGCAGCAGAAAAACTCACCGATCCGCGCTCTCCGCTAGAGCTGCGCGTAGCAACGGTAAAAAGCGCAGCGGGCGAGGCGTCTGATGATCCGGGCACACGCCTATTCACTGCCATGGAAACGGCGCTTGCTGATGTTGGAGAAGACCGCATTTCCGGTGCAGTTGTCATTACGGATGGCCGCGCGCATGATGCTCCCGATTGGAGCGCATTGGACGAAGATGCCATTGCAGCACGGTTCCCTGCCCCTTTGCACATCCTATCGACGGGCCGAGACGGAAGCTATGATCGCCGCCTGATTTTGGAAAGCGCACCGGCATTTGGAATTGTCGGTGAAGATGTATCAATCCGGCTGAGGATCGAAGACATCGGTGCAACACCCTCTGGCGCTCCTCCTCCGCAAGTGGCCCTTCGAATTGATGGCAAAGATGTCCGCAGGGACGTTTTGACCGCTGATACCGCGACGACGATCTCGGCTAAGCTCAATAAAGGCGGCGCGAGCGTCTTTGAGATTATTGTCACTGAACTCGATGGCGAAATAACCACCCGCAACAACCGCGCTCTTTTCACTGTGCAGGGCGCGCGAGACAGGCTTCGGGTTTTGCTTGTTTCCGGTGAACCCCATGCGGGCGAGCGTTCATGGCGTAATTTACTCAAAGCCGATCCGAGTGTTGATCTCGTTCACTTTACCATTCTACGTCCACCAACAAAAATGTCGGGCACGCCGATAAGAGAGCTATCGCTGATCCCGTTCCCAACCCGCGAACTCTTTATGCAAAAGATCGACGATTTCGATCTTGTGATTTTTGATCGCTACACGCGACGCGGTGTATTAGCCCCGGCATATCTTGCAAATGTTGCTGACTATGTGCGCAAAGGCGGAGCGACACTGATCGCTGCGGGGCCAAACTTTGGTGGCCCGAATAGCCTTTATCGCAGCCCTCTCGCTGACATCATGCCTGCAATACCGAGTGGCGGGTCCGTTGAGAAATTCTATACGCCCCTCCTGACCGACCCCGGCATGAAACATCCTGTAACCTCAGATTTACCTCAAGCGGGTGAGGAGCCGGATTGGGGTCGTTGGGCGCGGCTTATTGATATTGATCCGCGCACGGGTGATGTCTTGATGGCCGGTGAAGAGGATGAGCCGCTGCTGGTGCTTGATCGCGTTGGCGAAGGCCGCGTTGCCGTTCTCGCATCGGATACTGCATGGCTCTGGTCGCGCGGTTTTGAAGGCGGCGGGCCTTTAGCCGAGATGCTTCGCCGCGTCGCCCATTGGCTGATGAAAGAACCACAACTTGAGGAAGACGCGCTTACAGCGCAGGTCTCAGGATCGCGTATTAATATCACGCGCCGCAGCCTTGGCGAAGCACCGAAAGTTGCGGACATCGTTACACCTTCGGGCAATCGTGTGGCGGCTCAATTCAAGAACGCCGGACCGGGGAAATGGCAAGCTCTCTACGAAGCCGAAGAAGCCGGGCTATTTTCAATTACGGACGGAACACTGGAAGCATCCGCCGCTGTTGGTCCACCTTCGCCGAAAGAATTTGAAAACCCACTCGCGACCTTTGACATTCTGCGACCTGTATCAGCGGTGACCGACGGTGCGGAGATTATGCTTCGTGATGAAGGCGTGCCTGAACTACGCCGTGTCAGTGGCTCACGGAAGACTTCTGGAACCGGGT
Organism: uncultured Neomegalonema sp.; assembly: GCA_937995735.1. Lineage (GTDB taxonomy): Bacteria > Pseudomonadota > Alphaproteobacteria > Rhodobacterales > Rhodobacteraceae > JAHDDY01. Next base: position 41,784 of record CALKIZ010000063.1, read on the forward strand.
GGATAGGCCTCCGCGAACGCGGTGCTTATGTGGTGCGCGACGCGACACTTACTCCGCTCGCACCGGGTTGGTTGGCTTTGCTCCTTGCAGCAGCACTACTGCTCGGAGCGTGGAGGATGGAAGGCCGGTAGTCTTTAGGGATAATAACGCTCCATAAAGTCGAAAATCGCTTGTGGAGCGCCCCGCTGCCAAAGGTCATTGTGACCGCCACCATCGAACCAACGATACCATTTCGGGTCCGCAGCAGCATCGAATAATCGCTGCGCATGATTGATCGGGATAACCTGATCATTCGTTCCATGGATCATGAGGACCGGCGCTTTAATACCTGCAATCCTGTCGATTGATCGAAACGGATCTTTAACAGCCCCCAACGCTTTAATCGGGTAAAATCCAAATTTCTCTTGGGCCAGATCATCCATTGCAGCGTATGGCGTTTCCAGAATGATACCGCCGACCCCGCGTTCATTGGCAAGCGTAACAGCGATCCCACTGCCAAGGCTTTCGCCATAAAGAACGACGCCACCCCGTTCTACCGGACGACCGAGCAGTTGCGGCAACGCATCATAAACAGCGCGCGCATCGGCGGCATGTCCCTCTTCCGTCGGGGAACCGCCCGTGCCGGACCCACCGCGTAGACCGACACCAACAACACCCCAACCCTGATCCATCATCCAGCGAAAACGCCCTGCCCGATGGCCCAGAACACCTGCATTGCCATGAAAGTACACGATTACCGGTTTCGCTGGCCCTGCATCAAAGCTCCAAACAACAACATCGACACCCTCGCTGGAAACTGTTTTTTCCACCATTTGTGGGACGTTCTGCTCTGCGGGAACCAACCTCTCACTGCCATTGTGATAGAGCATATGGCGTTGCCCAAAGAAGAGAGCCGCGAAACCAATGAGGTAAATCGCGAATAATCGCCCTGCGAAAGCCGCATAACCAATCCAGCCCTTACGTTTTGGAGGCAGGCCAATCAGTTTCGTCATTACAGTCGCAAAAGAACCCATCTCATCCTCCATTTTCTCATAAAATGCTCTTAACCAATTAAGGAAGGTTTACGGTCTTGCTACCGAGCCTAAGGCATCGCAATCTGCCCTGTATGAGTGAATATGATTACTTCAGGCTCAAAGGCCACACCGCGCTGATTACAGGCGCTTCATCGGGGCTGGGCAAGCACTTTGCCGAAACACTTGCGGCGGCAGGGTGCATCGTTGGATTGGCTGCCCGGCGTACTGAACAGCTGGTTGAACTTGCCGGAAATATAGAAGCGCAGGGCGGAACCGCGATTGTCATGCAAATGGACGTCACAGACATAGAGACAGTGAATGCCGGAATATCGCGATTGACCGAAGTGGCAGGATTACCGACCATCCTTGTCAACAACGCCGGGACCGCCGCCCCTGCTTCATTCTTAGACGCCACCCCAGAGCAAACGGCAGACGTCTTCGCCCTCAATCAAACCGCTCCGTGGCAGGTTTCTCAATCACTATGCCGTCGTCTTGTTGACGCCAAGACTGCCGGATCAATCATCAATATCGCATCAATTACCGGCTTACGCACGATTGGCGGTGCGGCAAGCTACGTCGTGAGTAAAGCAGCCTTAGTGCAAATGACGAAAGTCTTGGCGCTCGAATTGGCCCGCCACGATATCCGCGTCAATGCGATTGCTCCGGGATATTTTGAGACAGACCTGAACCGCGACTTTCTGCAAAGCGAGGCCGGGCAAAAAATTATCCGGCGGGTTCCAATGCGGCGCTCTGGGTCGATGGAAGACCTCGACGGCACATTATTGTTGCTCGCTTCAGAGCGTAGCCGGTTCATGACCGGCACTGTTATTCCCGTCGATGGCGGGCATCTGGTATCGGGATTATAGTAATGGACTTTACGATTTCTCCTGCCGCAGAAGCCCTTCGCCAGAAAGTTGGTAGTTTCATCGAAGAAGATGTTCTTCCCATAGAGGCGAACCGCGCAAACTGGGATGAGCACGAAAATATCTCGGAGGCTGCGCTTGCGCCATTAAGAGCAAAAGCAAAGGCGCTCGGTATATGGGCTCCGCAAGCCCCGATCGAGCGTGGCGGGCTTGGCCTCGATACAGTTTCGCGCGCTGTTTTCTACGAGGAAGCCAATCGTTCAATTTTTGGACCTGTCTGCCTCAACTGTGCTGCGCCAGATGACGGCAATATTTCCGTACTGGCAAAGCTCGGGACGGCGGACCAACAAGACCGCTGGCTACAGCCGATTATTGACGGAAAAGTACGCAGTGCTTTTGCAATGACTGAACCCGCTCCGGGTGGCGGTTCCGATCCCTCCATGATCCAAACAACCGCGACCCGTAAGGGCGACACCTATACCGTCACAGGGCGCAAATGGTTCATCACCGGCGCAGCAGAAGCCCAGCACTTCATTTTACTGGCTCGCACTTCTGATGATCCGCGCTCAGGATTAACGGCGTTCTTATTCGACGCTGATCAACCGGGATGGCAGATCGAGCGGCGCATCGAAATCATGGGACCGGAAGAACATGGCGGTCATTGCGAGATTAGCTTTGACGGTCTTAAAATTCCCGCCGAAAACATCGTCCTCGGTGAAGGGCGCGGCCTAAAAGTAACGCAAACCCGTCTTGGCCCTGCCCGCTTAACCCATTGTATGCGCTGGCTCGGCCTCGCCAAACACTGCGTTGAGATTGCCCGCGATTATGCCGAAACACGTGAAGGCTTTGGGGTGCGCCTCGCTGACCGCGAAAGCATCCAGCTCATGCTCGGTGGTTTGGCCGCAGAGATTGAGACTGGCCGGTTGTTGACCATGAAAGCAGCGTGGGAGATCGATCGCGGTAGTTTCGCCCGCAAAGAAATCTCTATGGCAAAAATTCATGTCGCCAATCTGCTGCACAAGGCCGCCGATACCGCGATTCAAATCAATGGCGCGCGCGGATATTCGAAAGACACCATCCTAGAATGGATTTACCGTTATGCTCGACAAGCACGGCTGGTAGACGGCGCGGATGAAGTCCACAAGATGGTCCTTAATCGCGAGCTTGCCGCCGAGGGCCGCGATTTCTGGCGCTGGGACATGGCTGAGTAGTGATATATACTCCTGCATGTATTGAGAAAGAATATCGTTCGTGAGCATTGCTGAATCGATGACTTCTGATCTCGACATTGCGGCATTGGAACGCTATCTCGCCGCCGAATTTGGCCCCGCCGAGACTGCGTTAGAGCCTATCACAGGTGGTCAATCTAATCCGACCTATTACCTCACTCACGGAACAAAACGGATGGTGCTGCGAAAGCAGCCAAAGGGTCCGATTTTGCGCGGCGCTCATGCAGTGGATCGCGAATTTCGCGTTCTCAAAGCATTGGCTGACACGCCTGTTCCCGTGCCAGAAACGATCATGTTTTGCGATGACGCCTCAATTATTGGAACGCCATTCTATCTGATGCAAAGAGTCGAGGGGCGCGTTTTCTCGGATTGCGCCTTGCCGAATTGTGCGCCCGACGAGCGTAACGCGCTCTATCTCTCGATGGCAAAAACGCTCGCAAAGCTTCACGCCGTGCGCCCCGATGATATTGACCTGAGCGATTACGGTAGGCCCGGAAATTACTTCGCCCGTCAAATCGCGCGATGGTCGAAGCAATGGGCCGATTCCGGATCAGACCCTATTCCCGACCTCGATAGTCTTGCCGCATGGTTGGCCGCAAACATGCCTTCGGATGACGGTCATACTTCAATCGCCCATGGAGATTTCCGCCTCGGCAATATGTTGTTCCACCCGACAGAGCCGCGCGTCTTAGCCGTGCTGGATTGGGAGCTTTCAACCCTAGGCCATCCCCTCGCAGATTTAGGATTTTGCGTGATGCCTTGGCATACATCAACGGATGAATATGGCGGTATTCTAGGGACAGAAATTGCGGGTATTCCGACCGAAGCCGCATTCATTGCTGAATACATGAAACACGCAGACAACGCCCCGCCGCTCCAGCCTTTTCACATTGCCTTCGCACTCTTTCGGTTTGCCGTGATTTTTGTGGGTATTGCCGACCGTGCTCGCTCAGGAAGTGCCGCCTCGCAAGAAGCCGCCACTCTTGGCCCGCTTGGCGCAAGATTCGCATCACGCGGCTTAGAAGTCATAAACCAGCAGTCATAAGTCTCAGCCGCCGCGCCCAATTGTCACGACATATTCTGCCAGCCAAGGGTCATTATATCCCAATTTATAGGCTTTTGAGAGATCATCACTGCCATCATTCGCCCGCCCATCATCTACGAGCAATTTCCCACGGCGAAACCATGCAAAAGCATAACCTTCGTTGATCTGAATCGCCTTAGAATAATCTTGATAGGCTTGGTTCAACTCGCCAATTTTCTCGTAGGCTCCTGCACGCATTGCGTAGGCTTCAGCATCCTGCGGAGCGATGCCAATAACCGAGCTAAAATCTGAGATCGCCTGTTGATCGCGGCCCAGTCGTGACGCCGCGACACCACGGTTATAAAAAGCATTCACATTCTGAGGATCAACCGACAATGCTTGCGTAAAACTCTGTGCGGCCTCCGAATTTCGAGTTAACTGCAACAGCGCACTTCCGCGCCCGATCATTGCCTGAATGTCGGTAGGATCGACACTGATAGCGCGGTCGTATTCGCCCACCGCACGATCTGCCTCACCCATCCGACTCAAAGCATTCGCACGGTTTGTATAAATTGCGCCTACAGACGGGTCTAAACGCTCAGCAAAACCATAATCACGAACGGCAAGCGAATATTGCTTTCGATCAAAGAATGCCGTGCCCCGGTTAAGAAACGCGCGTGCCTCTTGCGCGGAAGACAATCGACCGCTTTTAATCGCCACAGTGCAGTGCACAATCAGGTCATCAGTCGTGGCATCTTCAGCCTCACACCGGCTAATGTTTTCTGAAACTTGCGCGGAGGCACTCCCCGTCCCTAAAAGCAAAGCCACGCCAATTGCGACGATTCCTAAATTTCTACGCATCGTATGCTCCGGAAATCGGATTGAAGTCTTGATCACAGTTAGGGTAACACCGAGACATCTTTGTGGCGAACATCGCCTTGCTGTCCCTGCGATTATCAAGGAATCGTTGCAAAATGTCCGCGCCGTCAAAAATCAAAGGCACGGAATTTAATCCGTCATCCGCAATACAAAACTCGCAAGGTGCAGCATGGATGATCGCGTCGTGCATAGGCGCCACAGCGATGAGCGTCGCTGTTCGCGTTCTTTCCGCTGAGATGGACACAGTTCAGATCGCATTTTTACGCAGCGCACTCGGGCTTTGGGTGCTTTTTCCGATCATTGTGATCAACCTTTTTGCCGTGCGGAAGACGGGTAAAACGGGAGAACTACAACGTAAAAAGATTCAATTTACACGACCATGGTTACATTTATTGCGCGGTTTTCTGTTTGCGATGGCACTGCATTCCGGATTCTACGCGCTCGGGACATTGCCGCTGACCACTGCAACGACGTTGTTTTTCATGGCCCCTATTTTCGCAACATTATTAGCCGCAGTTTTCCGAGGCGAGACTTTTGGCCTTAGGAGGGCTTCAGCAATTGTCATGGCATTTATCGGAACATTAATCGTGCTGCGCCCCGGATTCGCAGAGGTTTCATTACCGATGTTATTAGCCGTTGGGAGCGCGTTTTGTTTTGCAGTCGCATTGCTGATTTCCCGACCTCTCTCAGAAGCAGATGGTGCGTCCAGCATTCTGGTATCCTCAAGCCTGATAGCAAGCCTCACATTGGCTGGTCCTGCTCTGTGGGTATGGACTCCAGTTGCATCGGAACTCTGGGGATTGGTCGCGGTATTGGTCATCGCATCTTCGCTCAGGATGTTTGCCGATATTAGGGCGTATACAACAGCAGATGCCGGATTTTTAGCGCCATTTGCTTTTCTAAGATTACTGTTCATTGCCGCCGCAGCGTGGATATTCTTTCAAGAAGGCTTCGATTTGCCAACGGCTTTGGGTGCAACAATTATCGTCAGTGCGACAGTATTCATCGCATGGCGAGAGGCACGGCTGAAAGCGGCTTCTGGAGATGCAAATTAATCCAAAGGGCGAAACCAACCGCGCTTTACTTCAGTTTGTCGTTGGGTCGTCATTCCGCTATCACAGAAAACACCATGTCGATAATCGGATTTGAGAAAGTGAAAATGTAATGGCAACCAGTGAAACCATGGCCGGTGGAACATTCACTCGAATTGGCCCGAAAGAATGCGCAGATATGCTTGAAGCTGGCAACGCTGTGCTATTGGATATTCGTGAAATCCATGAATTCGACGCAGAGCGCATTCCGGGCGCGCTCCTCGCCCCTATGCAAGAAATTGTTCCTTCTGCTTTGCCCAATCAGGAAGGCAAAATGCTCATATTGCAGTGTCGCAGTGGAGGCAGAACAGCTAGGGCCGCAGCCGCGCTGATATCGTCAGGAGTCTTTACCGAAATGGCCCATCTGGAAGGCGGTATCCTTGCATGGAAAGCCGATGGCCTGCCAACGATCTGTCCGGACCCGAGCCGCGCCGTCACGTGACAGAGATCGGCACACCTTACATCTTAGATCATTTTTAAAAATCATCTGGCCAGGCGGCTCGGTTTTGATGCCGCTTGATATTTCTCTCAGGGTTGTAGATCATTACACTATAGTACGTTAGTTACAGGGAACCCAAAATGTCTGTTGTAAAGAATATTGAAATTATCGCTGAATCCAAAAAAAGCTGGGAAGATGCCGCCGCAGAAGGCGTGAAAGCTGCCGCCAAATCAGTCAAAAATATCCGTTCGGTTTGGATCAAAGATCAAAAAGCGACGGTGTCTGGCTCGAAGATCACTTCTTTTCGCGTTACAATGGCGCTCTCATTCGAACTGAAATAACCATCATTGTATCCGTAATGCTGGCGATAGGCTTTTTATTCCTTAAAGGCCTATCGCTCGGATGTGATGTCCGCGTCCTGTTCCCATCGTTTTGCCGCTTCGCGGCGACGATTGGTTCGACCCTGTCTTTTCGCCGGACCATTCGCGGCTTGTTCCAGCAATCTGATCATAGGATGCGTCAACGTCATCTCATTGCGGTAGATCGCCAGCAATGACTTTGCCGCCTCGGGCGCTGTTTCGGGTTGTTTTAGTCCGAAAGCCCAGTCGAAAAAAATCGAACGGTTCTCCGCTTCTGTCAACCCTTCCATGATCAAAGCATCACCGATCAGGTTTCGGGGATCGTGGAATTTTGCATCATTATCCATAAACTCCGATTTCTATCGAGTAACAACGAAACGCAAGCAATTTTGCGACACTTAAAAGCAAATCCGACCACGGATTGTAAACATTGAGGCCGTTCTACATTCGGCTTAATTCAGTATCGTTTTGCATAAAAACTCGAGAAACTAGCGGATTTCGTAAGTCGAGAGAGACGGATTGAAGAAATTTGAAATTATAACATGATAAATCAATGCGGTTAGCTAGGGTCTGTTGACGTTCAGGATTCCCGTAGCGGATAATTTCTGATTCAAGGTTGCCAAAGAGGAGAGCAGCCTTGACCCGTCAAATTTTGACCGACGCCCAGTGGCAGATTATCGAACCGTTCTGCCTTGGCAAGAA
>CALKIZ010000064.1 GCA_937995735.1 uncultured Neomegalonema sp.
CAAAAGATGCCCGCTTACGCGGGCATGACATCAACTACGCGGCTTGCATTTTGGTGAGGTCGGACGCATTCACTTTGCGAAACCTACCTGTGTTTTCGAACTTTTTCGACTCTCGATAATTTTTGCTTTGTCATTCCCGCGCAGGCGGGAATCTACCACGCTCAAAACTTAACGGTTGAATTACGTGAGAAGTAGATGCCCGCCTACGCGGGCATGACAGCTATTACATGGCTTGCGTTTGGTGAGGTGGGACGCATTCGCTGCGCGAATGCTTTTGCTTGACAAGTTTAAATTTTTCGGATTAAATGTTCCTGTTTTGTTTTTAACAGAAAGACCACATGACTTGGAGCCTTGACCGCATGACTGAAAACTACCGCCTTGCGCTGTTGCGTATTGTGGCGGGGTTGTTTGCGTCGACGGGGATGGTTTCGGATGATGCGGTTATCGAGAAACTGCCACGCCGTGTGCGCAATGCAATTTTGCTGATTTTGCGCCCTGCTGAATCGGCAACGCGGCGCATTGCTGCGATTGTAGCGCGGGATATGGCCGTGCCTGAGTATGTGGCTCCGCCGAAGCGAAAACGCACCAAGAATAAAGGCACAGGCAAAAAGCGAGGGTCACGTGCGCCACAATTTTGTTTGATTGATCCGCGCAAATATTTTCCTGAACTGTATCCCAACCGGCGCAAACCGCGTCGAAAGCCCAAAGCGAGTGGTTCCACGGACCCGCATATTCAAGTGCGGATTGGCACGTTTGATGGCGAGCCGGATTTTATCCTTTGGTCGGAACCGAAAGCGGCTTTGACGCCGGAAGACGAAGTTTCGGCCAAGGCGCTTTGTCGTCGTCTCTTGGCGCTGAAACTTGCGCTGGAAGACATGCCGAAGCAAGCCAAGCGCTATATCCGCGAAGTGGCAAAACGCAAAGCCGCTGCGTCGGGACCGAAAAGCGTTCCACCGCTGCGCATGGGCCTGCCACCGGGATACCGGCAAAAGCATCTCCACAAGGTCGATGAAATCTTGTGGGATTGTCATTGCCTCGTCCGGCAGGAACCGCGCCCGCCGGGTTAGGTGTACAGTCCGAAATGATACCGCCTTCAAACTACTGCATCAGGCTTTTCTGATCGCGGTCGCGCGAGCCATTGGGACATGACAGCCGGTGCAGCAATCAGCATCGCGATTAAGTCTGCCTGAATGCTCGGGGCAATGAAGACCAGCCCCGCAACAGCCATCAATATCCGGAAAATAATGCCCATAGGGGCAAACAGATACCCGACAACGGCAGATGAAAGTGCGACCACGCCAAGGATGCAGCTCGTAGCAGTGTATGAGAATTCGATGAAGTCGAATCCGGTCGAGGAGACAAACAGCAAAACCGGCGCGTAGACAAAGGCCATCGGCGCGACCACTTTGCCTAAGCCAAGAGTGAAAGCGGAAATTCCGGTTCTAAATGGATTGGAATTGGCTATCGCCGCCGCCGCGTAAGCGGATGTGCAAACCGGCGGGGTGATCTCAGCAACTACGCCGTAATAAAGGACGAACATATGGCTCGCGATTGGTGGAACGCCGAGTTGGGCCAATGCCGGCTGTGCCACGGAAACCAACATGATATAAAGCGCCGTTGTCGGAATGCCCGCTCCCATCAAAATACAAGCAAGGGCAATAAAGACGAGACTGATGAACAATGTAAGTTGCTCAACGGTGAACATTTGATAACTGCCAAAAACGAAGAACTGACTCAGGTCGCTGCCGAGTGCCGTTGCGCCTTGGGTGACCATAAAACCGATACGAAACCCAACGCCGGTCGTGTTGATAACACCAACAACAATGCCAACCGCCGCCGCCGCCGCACCAACCGCAAGCGCATATTTGACGCCGGTTTCAAATGTCTCGCCCATTTCAAGCAAACGAATACGTGGCTGGGGATTGAAAGTGGCAATCACGGCACCTGCGCATAAGATGATCGACATCGTGAGATCGAATCCGTTGCCTTGGTACTTCCAAAGGACAAAACTGATAAAGAGGACAGCATAGATCAACGTCAGCGGTTCGCGTATGCGCGACATGCCTGTCACAATCAGCAAAGAGATTCCGCAAAAGGCAGACATATAGGGTGTGTACCCAGAGAACAGCACCCAGAGCAGACCAATAAGGGGAACCATACTCGCCCAGCCGTTCTTCCAGACAGCGGCGAGTTGCGGCAGTGCTTCTTTGCTCAGACCTTGCAAGCCGAGGCGCTTTGCCATGAGGTGAACCACCGTGAAGACACCGACATAATGCAGCAACGCAGGGAAGATCGCCGCAATAACGATAGTCGTGTAAGGCATCTCCAAAAATTCAGCCATGATGAAGGCGGCGGCCCCCATGATCGGTGGCGTGATCTGTCCCCCCGCAGATGAGGCGGCTTCGACACCGCCCGCGAAATGTCCGGGATAACCCAATCGCTTCATATTCGGAATTGTCAGCGCCCCGGTCGAGACTGTGTTCGCAACGGATGAACCTGAAATTGTCCCGAAGAAGGCTGAGGACACAACAGAGACTTTTGCCGGGCCACCGGTGTAACGTCCGGCAAGGATTGTTGCGTTGTCTATAAAGAGTTGGCCCAATCCGGTCCGTTGCGCGATCACTCCAAAAAGAACGAAGTGGAAAACAATGGTCGAGACAACCCAAAGCGTAACGCCGAAGATGCCCTCTTGTGGAAAATACATTGAAGAAACAAATGTTCGAAACTTAACGCCCGGATGCTGGAGGATGCCGGGGAAGTAAGGTCCGAAGAGCGCATAGCAAATGAACACACAAATGATGAGCGGTAAAACCCACCCTAAGGTGCGCCTTGCAATATCCAACACCAGCACAATGAGAATACAGCCGAACAACATATCATAGCCGTTGGGATTTCCCATACGGAACGTCTGCTCCTCAATCCCGAAGACAGGAATCCCCCGCCACGCAAACCCGAGATAGAGCGCGGCGGCGACACCGAGGACCATCATGAGAATATCGAAATACGGCACACCGCCGAGCCGAAGCCCGCTTGTCTTCAGGTCGAACGCAGACTTTGTGCGGACCATCGGATAGAGTGCATAAATCAGGATGAAAAGACCGGAAAGGTGAAAGCCCATATGCCAATGATCGGCGGGTAATGCGAAGCCTGCGGTCAGGTAGTGATACCCCGCAAAAGAGAGCGCGATGATGCGCAAAAATTTTCCGAACTGAGGCGCAACCCGGCGCGTGGCCGCACCTTCGTCGTATTTTTCCTCAATCGCCGTTAGTTCGTCGGCGGTCAGCTCGCGTGTTTCATCGTCCCGCATCCCGGCCATCGGGCGATCCAGTTCTTACATGAGAGGAGAAGAGAAAGGGGCAACCGCAATCGCCCCTTTATGTTTAGCCAAGCAGGCTTATTCGATCATGCCTGCTTCTTTATAGAAACGCTGAGCGCCGTCGTGCAAAGGCACACCCAATTCAGCAACGCCGTCAAGAGCGGTTTCCGCCGTGATCTGTTTGCCTTTGGCATGGCCATTGTCGAGCAGTTTGCGGGTATTGGAATTCCACAATGCTTTGGTGATGCCGTAGACCAGTTCTTCATCGAGGTCTGATGAGACGACCAGCAGCGCGCTCACGGCTGGCGTTTTTACCGGGTAGTCGATGCCCTCATATACATTCGCCGGGATTTCCGATGGAATGTATGCAGGAATGATCTTGTTGATTTTTGCGAGATCTTCGTCCGAGAAAGAATGAAGCTCCATGCCTTTCGTTGAAGAAAGTTGGACCATCGCAGCCACGGGCCAGCCTGCGGCGTAGAAATAGGCATCAAGTTGGCCATCCGCCAAACGTTCGGCAGATTGAGAGTTATTTAGTTCCGCTTCGCTCATATTGTCGCGCGTCACGCCCCAGGCTTCGAGCATTTGAAGGACGGCAACCTGTGTGCCTGACCCAGCTTGCGCGATGCCGACACGCTTGTCAGCCAAATCGCCAAGGTCATCAATAGAGCCGCCTTTTGGCATTACGACATGCAGATCTTCGGGATAAAGGTTGGCAACGATGCGCAGTTTCGGATGCGCTTTGCCTTCAAACTTTCCTTCACCGAGAAACATTGAACGGGTTACGTCCGCAGCCGCAAGACCGGCTTCCAACTCGCCATTCTGAACCGCCGCATTGTTGAAGACAGAAGCAGTTGTCGATTGAGCAATGGCGATAAGGCCCGGCACGCCGCATTGTCCGCCCTTGTCGCATGCGCGTGATCCCGGAGGCGCGGAGATTCCGTTGGCGATTGTGCCGCCAATCGGAAAGTAGGTACCGCCGGCACCGCCAGTGCCGATACGGAAGAAGGTCGGTGATTGTGCCAGCGCCGTACCAGCGATCATCGCAGTCGCGAGCGCCAGTCCGGTTATCTTTGTTAAAGTTCTCATATTCTCTCCCATCGCTATTTTTTTGTTGTGCGAGTGTGTGAACGTATCAGGAGATTAGCTAAGGTCAATTTTCAATTTCGGGTTTGATTTCTTGTATGAATGCAAAGCTTACGCAGGTATTACTTTTACAGCGCGGGTGCTCTGAGTTTCGCGGCATGGCCTCGAATGGCTCAACGCATTGCTTCAAGATTTTTATGGGTCACCTTTCACGCTGGGATTTTTGTAGAATTTGATCCACTTGTAGCTAGTTTATCTTGAGACTATTTAGTGAATGAGAAACGAGAGAGATTATGCGCGCATTTGTATTTCCGGGGCAGGGGTCACAAGTCCTTGGTATGGGTAAAGACCTCGCCGATGCTTCACCTGTGGCGAAGGCCGTTTTTGATGAAGTGGATGAGGCGCTCGGAGAATCTCTCTCTTCTATTATTTGGGGCGAAGACGGTGATGCACTGACCCTGACGCAAAATGCACAACCGGCTTTGATGGCGGTGTCGGTTGCGACGGCCCGCGTTTTGGAAGCGGAAGGCGGGTTTTCTCTGTCAGATAAAGGTGCGTTCGTTGCCGGACATTCTTTGGGTGAATATTCTGCGTTGACCGCTAGTGGTGCTTTAGGACTTTCCGATGCGGCGCGGTTACTGCGGTTGCGTGGCGTATCTATGCAAGAGGCTGTTCCCGTGGGTGTCGGCGCAATGGCCGCTGTTCTCGGGCTTGAGCTTGACGATGCACGAGCCGTTGCCGATGCCGCAGCGCAAGGAGAGGTGTGCGAAGCGGCGAACGACAATGCGCCGGGGCAAGTTGTCATTTCGGGTAACAAAGCAGCGGTTGAGCGGGCTTGTGATTTGGCGAAGGAAAAAGGCGCGAAGCGGGCCATGTTGCTGCCAGTGTCCGCACCCTTTCATTGTGCCTTGATGGCTCCCGCAGCGGAAAAGATGGCTGAAGCGCTTGGGAATACCCAAATTGCCGCACCATCTTTGCCTGTCGTTGCAAATGTGGAAGCGCAGGCGGTGAATGATCCTGCTGTTATTCGTGACCTCTTGGTGAAGCAAGTGACCGGATCAGTACGTTGGCGTGAGAGTGTTATCTGGATGGCAGGGCAGGGTGTGACTCAGCTTGTTGAGCTGGGCGCTGGCAAGGTCCTGTCAGGACTTGCCAAAAGAATTGATCGTAATGTTACGTCTGCAAATGCAGGAACACATGCCGAGATTGCGGCGCTGATTGAAACGCTTGAAGGATAAGCCGAATGTTTTCACTCGAAGGTAAAAACGCCCTTGTTACAGGAGCTTCAGGCGGCATTGGCGGCGCGATTGCGAAAGCGCTTCACGCACAAGGTGCTACGGTTGCGCTGTCGGGAACGCGAACAGGACCGTTAGAAGAATTGCGCGACGCATTAGGGGGTCGTGCAGAAGTCCACGCTTGCAATCTTTCCGACCTTTCGGAAGTCGATGCGTTGCCGGGGACGATTGCGGCTTCGCTTGGGTCGCTAGATATTTTGGTGAACAATGCAGGCATCACGCGGGACAATCTGTTTATGCGGATGAAAGATGACGAATGGGATGCAGTGATCGCCGTGAACCTGACTGCGAATTTTCGTCTGTGCCGTGCGAGCTTGCGCGGGATGATGAAGGCGCGGTGGGGGCGCATCGTGAATATCACATCCGTCGTCGGGACTACCGGCAATCCGGGACAGGGAAATTATTGCGCGGCTAAAGCCGGTCTTGTGGGAATGTCAAAATCATTGGCCCAAGAAATTGCAACGCGGAACATCACGGTTAACTGTATCGCTCCCGGTTTTATTGCGACACCGATGACTGACGTTTTGACCGATGATCAGAAATCAAAAATCAATGCGACTATTCCTGCCGGAAAAATGGGAGACAGCGATGATGTCGCCGGTGCAGTTGCTTATCTCGCATCGGATGTCGCCGGTTATGTTACGGGTCAAACGCTTCACGTGAATGGCGGCATGGCGATGATTTAGGGCGCGTTGATAGTTTTATTTTTGTCTACCCGATCCGAAAGTCCACACCCGATTGCCCGTAAAGGTCAGGATGAAAACGAGGATTGTCGTGATCACTTGAGTCACCAAATAGGGGAGACCAAGGGGTCCGTTCAAGATGGCCATTAATATCGTATTCGTCGCAAGAGCCATTGCGGCGATGATCATATATCGGGGAGCTGTTTCACGATGCGGGGCATCGGAATGAAAAGCGTATTGGTAATT
>CALKIZ010000065.1 GCA_937995735.1 uncultured Neomegalonema sp.
AATCCGACGCGCCGCTCTCAACATGCTGCGCAAAAACCCTGAAAAGCTATCCATAAAGAGAAAACGTCTCAAGGCACTCATTAACCCACAGTTCCGCGCCAGCATTATCGACCGTTAACAATTTATGATTTTGCCCTAGGGTCGTAGGCTGCCCAACTGGCTAAAAGTGGTAACCGATTGTATCTGTGCCTTTGATCCATAAGCCTATGCCAATGGTCGGAGGCTGCCATTCCCTGCAACCAACGAAAGATATCGAGTTCGGGTGCATCCTCCTCTCCATCCAGCCACCAGTCCGCATCGTTCTGTCGCGCTCGATTGGATCGCAAATCACGCACCAAGGTCAGCATGAATTCAGGCTCGATATGCCTGTCTTTAACCTCACTGTGACGATAGGTTTGTAAGGCCGCGAAGGTGTCGGCGCGACTGGCCGCTGTCAGGGCTTCATCATCCTGCGGCGTGTTGCGAAACTGCCAATAGAATTGCAACTCGGCTAGACTGTCACCGAAAGAAGAAGGCACATATCTGGTCAGAAAATCGCTTGCAGCGCGCCCGCCAAAACCCGGCGATAGTGTTAAATAGTCTTCCCGCTCCGCCAGTGAATAGTCCGTACAAATTGCGATTGCGGGCGTGGCACTGAACAACAGCAATGCAAGGGCTTGGGGGAGGGCATGTTTCATTCCGCCCACGCTGCAAACAAACATGGCCTAAATAGGTTGTAGATGGGCACTTATAAAACCTAAGTCACCTTAAACGCCAGCGACAAACCGTTCAGGCAATGGCGCTTGCCGGTTGGTTGGGGACCATCGGCGAAGATATGCCCCAGATGGCCTTCGCAGCGTGCGCAATGCACTTCGGTGCGGGGATAGACCAGGTAATAGTCGGTCTTCGTTCCGATACGGTCCTCGGCAATCGCTGCCCAGAAACTCGGCCATCCCGTGCGACTATCATATTTAGTTTCAGACGAATAGAGATCGAGATCGCACCCGCCGCAATGAAAAATACCATCGCGCTTTTCGCGATCAAGCGGACTGCTGAACGGGCGCTCGGTTTTTTCTTTACGCAGCACAGCAAAAGCCGCAGGCGATAAAATCTCGCGCCATTCAGCCTCGGTTTTGACGATCTTATCCGCGCGGGCCGATACCAGAGCAGTTTTCGATGTTTCACCGCGAAGGCTTAACGCTCCGGCAACGCCGAGGCCGATTGCGCCCAATCCGAAAAAGGCTGTTCTGCGGTTCATCGCTTTCTCCTTTGTGCTGCCCTCTATTTGGAGGCAACAGAATGTTGATCCTAGGGCCGCGAAGACGCATTTCCGTGATCGTTTGAAACATTTCTCTTGCGATAGACAGCGATTTGCTGGTCGATTACCTGAGATGTGAGTGCAACGGAAATTGGTGAATTTGTCATGAAAATCGAAGCCGTTGAAACACTCAGGCTTGGCGAGCACCCCAATTTGCTTTGGGTCAGGCTCCAAACGGATCAGGGACTCACCGGATTAGGTGAGACGTATTTCGGCGCCGGTCCGAGCGAAGCGGATATCCATGACCGCATTGCGCCGATCATTCTTGGCCAAGACGCCAGCCGCATCGAATATCTGAATATGAAGATGCAGCCCTATACCGGCTTTACCGGCAGCGGCGCGGAAGTTCGGGCATTGGCCGCCGTTGATGTGGCGCTCTGGGACATCGCGGGAAAGGCCGCCGGAATGCCGCTCTGTGATTTACTCGGCGGGCGAACACGCAGTGAGATTCAGGTTTATAACACCTGCGCCGGTCCGAACTATGTTTCGAAAACCTCGGCGGTGCGTCCTGATAATTTCGGCGCAGCGCAAGGAAACAGCACAGGCAAAACATACGAAGACCTTGAAGCCTTTTTGAACCACCCCGAAGACCTTGCTCAATCTCTGATGGAGATGGGTATCACGTCGATGAAAATCTGGCCCCTCGATTTGGCGGCGGGGGCGGCGGATGGTGTCGACATCTCACCGGCTGATCTGAAAAAAGGCATCGAACCTTTCGAACGTATCCGCGCGGCGCACAGTGACAAGATGCGCCTTAAGGCGGAATTGCACGGGCTATGGAGTCTCAATGCAGCCAAGAAAATTGCGGCGGCATTAGAGCCGCTCGATATGGATTGGATTGAAGACCCGGTTTGGATGGATCGCACCCATGAGATTGCTGAACTTGGGCGCTCGACCAACGCACCCCTTGCGGGAGGCGAGACTCTCGCAAGTCTTGGCCAGTTCGCATCGCTCATTGACGACGGCAATATTGGGACACCGATTATGGATGTGACATGGGCGGGCGGGGTGACTGCGGCAAAGAAAGTCGCAGCCTTGGCCGAGGCACGCTCGCGGCCAATCGCTTTTCATGATTGTTCAGGGCCAGTGACTTTGGCCGTCTCGACGCATCTCGCATTGAATTTGCGCAACGTCAGAGAGCAAGAAATCGCGCGCGGATTTTACTACGCTTGGTATCAGGATTTCGTAGACCACTTGCCGCCGGTGAAGAACGGCATGATCACCATCCCCGGCGGCGCAGGGTTGGGGCTTGATCTGTTGCCGGATATGATCAAGCGCCCCGACACAATCCATCGCGTGTCGCGGTAAGTCTTGGACGCTCCGTCACAACACCGCGTCAAAATCCGCAATCAAGTCGTTCACATCTTCAAGCCCGACCGAAAGACGAAACACGCCATCGCCTGCATATCGGCGATAATCTGCTTCTTGCTCGGTATCCAGCGGAAAGGAAGACGCCAGCAGGTCATCGGTCGGCATATAACAAACCAGCGTCCGGTGATGGCCGAGCGACACCGCATAATGAGCAATCTTTAATTCCGTGGCGAGTTTTTCGGCGGCGGCTTTTCCGCCACTTTTCAAACGCACGGCCATCATGCCCGAGAAGTTATCCATTTGTGCGGCGGCCAGATTGTGCTGCGGGTGGGAAGGCAAACCGGGATATATTACGGCTTCGACGCTCGAATGATCTTCGAACCAACGCCCCAATGCCAAAGCATTTTCCTGATGCGCCTTCATCCGCAAAGGCAAAGTCGCAGCTCCGCGCGCGATCAGCCACGCATTAAACGGCGACAGCACCCCGCCATGATGCACGGTCGCCTCGATGGTTAGCCGCCGGATCAATTCCGCCGATGCACAGACACAGCCGCCCACCGCATCCCCATGCCCGCCGACGTATTTGGTCAGTGAATGCATGACGAGATCAGCCCCTAATGACAGCGGCTTGGTCCCGATGGGCGAGGCAAAAGTATTGTCCACCGCCACTAGTGCACCGCCTTCATGAGCGATCTTGGCAACCGCCGAGATGTCGGTCAGGCGGATCAGCGGATTGCAGGGCGTATCGAGAAAGACCAATTTAGTTTCAGGCCGCATCGCCGCCGCAACATCTTCGGCGCGGGAGGTATTCACTTTAGTAATCGAGATACCAAAGCGGGGCAGGGTATCACGCCCCAACTCGGCAATCCCCGCATAACAGACATCTGGCAGGATCACATGATCTCCTGCAGATAACAGCGACAACAAAATTGCCGAAGCCGCTGCCATACCAGACCCGTAACACGCACACGCTTCGGCCCCTTCGAGCAGCGCCATTTTCTCTTCAAGCGACCGCACCGTCGGATTGCCCCAGCGCCCATAAACAAACGGCGAGTCCTCGGTTAACTCGCTGGCCGAAAATCCCTCGGGCTTGTCGGTGACATAAGTAGAAGACATGACGATATTCGGCGACGATGCCCCGGTCGCCGGATCGGGTCTTTCGCCGCCATGAATGGCAAGAGTCGCTGGGCGGGCGGTGGTCGTGTCGAGATTGCGAGCCATAGGGGTCTCCAACTAAATAGTCATGAAGTCATAACGAAATTTTCCAAAATTCCAGCGCATCTTTCACAGCTTCTCTAGGATAAGCGGTCCCTGCGTTATCGAGGTCTGACTTAATCCTATCCATCCTGCGATCTGCTGTTCTCCGAATGGTGTCCGAAAAAGGCATAGTGCCAAGTGGTGTCGAGTTTTGTCCTGGCTTCGGCCAAGTCTTTGGATAATCTTGCCAGTTGGACCACGCCACGACCTTTTCAGCTTCTTCGGATACTGCTTCGTGGTCGCATCTCCATCCATAGTTTTGAAATGCGCAAACCCGCAGCATCATTTTTACCTCAGGGATAACATCAGTAAATGCTTTCAGTGGTGATGGGAGCAAAACCATATTGGCTATGCACGAGTAAAATCGCCTATCCTGTACAACTAAATTGCCTCTTTGATATTTAGGATCATCGAGTCCCCAGATATGGCAACAAGACCAATTAGGTCTTTGCTTGCTGCGCAGCCCTAGCGCTTGAGTCAATGCAGTGTTGCCGCGTGTATTGCCTTCGAATTTTTCAGATGATACTAGCGTTTTCTTGTTAGTGTTTGTACTTCGTGTCTCCCAATCAACTTTATATAGGGGGGCGCCCCGAGCATATTCGGGATACCATAATGGCAAGTATTTAAACGTGTCAGGATTAACCCATCGAGCGGTTTTTTCAATAACCTCCATTATGGCTTGAAGGCTTTGGTGCTTCGCAAGCTCATGGAGTCCATCGAAAATAACAGAATTGGTCGGTGTCGTATTTAACAAGATATCGTCGCAGGGCGGGCGGTGGTCGTGTCGAGATTGCGAGCCATTCAAAATGTTCCTTAGCCGAAGTAAAATTTTATCTTCAGAGTAAAAGCACAAAGAACAAGCCTTGTAATCGCCTGTTTCCTGCGCCAATAGTCCACTTATGGGGCTTTGAGAGCGGAGAGTACTTATGTTTAAGAGACTTATGGCGGTTTTGTTCGCCTTTGGATTGCTGGTTGGAGCCGGAGCGAGCGCCCCTGCTGAAGCCGCTTCAATCTGTAAGGGTATGTCAAACAGCCAATGCGGCGGTGAAACCTCTTGCTATTGGGTCGACAGCTATAAAACGAAAAAAGGCACAAACGTCAAAGCGCATTGCCGTGCGAAACCGAATGGCGGTGCTGCCAAAGCGAAAGACACAAAAAAGTCTTCAAAGAAAAAGACTGCTGACAGTGACAGTTCATCGTCGAGTACGAAGGCCAAAAAGGTAAGCGTCAAAAAGGATTCAAAGGACGACAAAAAAGATAAGACCAAAATCAAGGTCAAATCGGAAGATAAGTCCAAATCCAAAGATACGAAAAAGGCATCCAAGAAGAAAAAATCTTCTACGAGCAAAGCCAAATCCAAGGATGACGACGTTAAAAAGAC
The DNA here is from genome assembly GCA_937995735.1 of uncultured Neomegalonema sp. GTDB lineage: Bacteria > Pseudomonadota > Alphaproteobacteria > Rhodobacterales > Rhodobacteraceae > JAHDDY01. Next base: position 5,247 of record CALKIZ010000065.1, read on the forward strand.
AACGAAAAAGTCTAAAAAGAAAAAGGCCAAGAAGAAAAAGTCTCAGCCTTCAAGCTGAGTGTTTTCCGCTTCCCCTCGCGCGGCATCGCGGGGGGGGAGAGCATTTTACCGATCCATCGCATGATATTCTGGGTTGGGCATCATATCGACGCCATGCGCCACGCGGTTGGTGTAGTTAAAGAACCCGACCACATCACATAAATCGAACACGTCCTCGTCAGACAACCCTTGTTCGCTGAGAATGGCGCGGTCCCGATCTCCGATTTGATCTGGCGTCAGGGTCAGCTTCCACGCAAAATCGAGCATGGCCCGTTGATGGGGCGGTAAGTCGGCGATGCGATGATTCATCACGATCATCTCGCCAAGCTGCGGATCACCGGACAGCGCCCTCACTGCCTGTCCATGGGCGACGAGACAATAATAGCAGCGGTTCGCGGCGGAAACGGTCACGGCAACCATTTCCCGCTCCAGCTTGCTCAACCCGCTCTCACCAAGCATCAGCTCGTTGTACATCTTGGCAAAGGTGCGTAGTTTTTCAGGCCGCAACGCATAAGACTTTAACACGTTCGGGATCAGGCCCAGTTTTTCTTCGCACTTCGCGAAATAAGCCTGCAAATCATCCTCAAGCGCATCGAGGTCCGCTGATTTCAGCTTTGTAACATGAGGGGGTTGAGGCATCGGATCGCTCCTGTCTGATGAAAGCTTTAGCTGCCATGGGCGAAACCGCCGTGCAAGTCCGGCGTTACACGAATAGGCTATACCGTAACGCGAAACCGTGGTCGTATGATTTTCTCATATCGGAGTGCTTATGACCCTCACCGTCTTTTTTGCTGTGATCTTAGCGGCTGCGCTTCACGCCACATGGAATGCGTTGGTTAAGGGCGGGGCGGACAAGCATCTCAACATGGCGTGTGTCGTCATTGGTCACCTCCCTATTGTACTCATTGTCATTGCGATTGAGCCTTTCCCGGCGATGGAAAGCTGGCCGTATCTGTTTGCGGGTGTGGTGCTGCATTTCGGCTATCAACTGTTTTTACTCACATCGTACCGCTTTGGAGATCTGACCCAAGTTTACCCCATCGCAAGGGGATCAGCACCTTTGCTTGTTGCGGCAATTTCGGTGCTCTTTCTCGGTGTTGTTCTTTCAAACATAGAACTTTTCGCAATTTTTATCATCGCGGCAGGGATCGTCAGCCTTGGACTTGTGCGCAATGCAACTGGGGCGCGGAATGGTAAGGCGGCGGCACTTGCCCTTTGCACGGGATGTTTTATCGCGAGCTATTCGCTGGTTGACGGTTTGGGCGCGCGGCTTAGCGGCACGGCGTTTGGGTATTATGCGTGGCTCGGGTTGGCGAATGCGGTGATCTTTGTGATCTATCTGGGCCTGACTAAGCCGCAAATCTTGCCAAAACTGACCCGCGAGGGTCGCATGACATTCTGGGTCGGGGGCAGTGCCTCTTACATCGCTTATGCCCTTGTGATCTGGGCATTTACCCAAGCGCCAATCGCATTGGTAACGGCCCTTCGCGAGACATCCATCATATTTGCTCTGGGTATAGGCGTTGTCTTTCTGAGGGAAAAAATCGACCTCGCAAAAGTCGTTTCAACCTTCACGACCTTAATTGGCGCTGCATTGTTGCGATTTGGTCGGGAATAATAAGGCTGTGAGCTGCCCTGATCGCGGATACTCTAATAATCAATCTTTGTAGAATGAAATTGAAGCACACAAAGAACCCGCACCAACCCCTTATCTTTTGAGTCAAAAGGCATCGACAGCGCATTATATCCGTAAAATTTGGAGTCTTCTTTCCAGAGCCTCACTTTTTCGACGTAATTCGGCAAACCATCCGCAAGGGCACGATCGAGACGCATGACAATATCATCTAACCGGTCCCTTGGGGTTATCTCATCAAGAAATTTTCCTGCCGGTTTATCAATCAGATAAGGAGTCAAAGCATCGCCGGTAATACGTGTGGCGTAGCGATCACCAATTTTTTCGTAGAGAATAAGGTGAGGCAAAAGAGCAGGATGCTTGCCCGGTTGAAAGCTAGACCAATCGGGAGGGCCATCTTCCCGGCGGTTGGCGAACCAAAATTCTAGTGCATGATCGAAATGTTGGTATCCCAAAGGTTCCAATTCTCTGATTGGTAATCGTTCATGCGCAATGCTCCTGCATTTATAGGGATCACTTGTCGGTTGCTTGTTTTGTTGATTCCCGAAAATTGATCGGAAAAGGTCCAGAATCCCCATTTTCAGCGACTTTACTCTGTATGTTATTACTGCTTAAGCGATTGTAGATCATCAATTTATCCGATAAATGATACCAAGAAACGTGTTTGTCTACACTTATATATTTCTGGTTGAAAAATTCAGATTTTATGTGGGTAAATTTCGTTTTCTAGGAAGTGATCTATATTGCTTTTACAGCAGCTTGACCGACGGATAATCAAGCATCACCCGTGTCAATCCACACGTGTCACATAGGAGACGATTTCTAAGTGCGATTTATCGTTCGGACAGTTTGGGGAGGATTGATCGTCGCGGCTTGCGCTGTGGTGCTTTGGTTTGGTGTGTCCAGCTATACTGATGCAAAAGAAGACTCTGGCGGTTCTCGCCAAAAGCGGGCTGCACCGGAAAGAATTTATACTGTCCGTGATATGACGCTCTCGCCGATTACGGCGACGCCTGAGATGACGGTATTCGGGGAAATCGAAGCGTGGCGCGTGCTCGAGTTGCGCGCAACGACGGCGGGGCGGATTGTCGATATTGCCCCGGATTTGCGCGAGGGCACTGAAACACGGGCCGGAGAAGTCCTCGTTCGGATCGATCCCACCACCTTGCGCGCCCGTGAAGCCGATACATTAACGGTTTTGGCCGATGCGCGTTCAGAGCAATCCGAAGCGGATCAGTCGCTTGCTTTGGCACGTGCTGATCTTGAGGCGGCAATCAATCAACTCCGGCTTCGGCGCAGTGCGCTTCAACGTCAGAATGACTTGGTTCAAAGGGGTGTTGCTGCACCTGCAACCATGGATGAGCCTCAACTGGCGGCGTCGGCGGCTGAACAAGCCGTTGTCAGTCGGCGCAGCGCGTATGTTGCCGCGACCCAGCGGATGAATCAGACTGCCACCGCGATTCAGCGTGCGGAAATTGAGGTTCAAAGCGCACGTCGCGATAGTGCGGATACAACCCTCAGCGCCCCATTTTCTGGTGTGTTGACCGACATTAATGCGACGCTTGGTTCGTTGGTTAGCCCGAATGAGCCTCTCGCGCGGCTTATTGATATGCGTTCGCTTGAGGCCGCTTTCCGGGTGTCAGATGCACAATATGCCCGATTGCTGGATGCTGACGGCAATCTGGCTCCTCTGGCCGCATCTGTTTCGCTCAAACTTGGCGAGCGCAATGTTAAGGCACGAGCGACATTGGATCGACCGGCTGCGATGGTCGGAGCCGAAGGGGGCCGAACGGTCTATGCGCGGATCGACACCACGCAAAAAACGCCGATGCGTCCCGGAGATTTCGTGAGTGTCACGATCACCGAACCTCCCCTAGAGCAAGTCGCGCAAATTCCCGCGCGTGCCGCCACCGAAGATGGCCGCATTTTTCTGATTGGCGATGAAGGAAGGCTCATCGAGCATCGCGCAAAAATTCTCCGCAGGATGCCAGAGGCCCTTATCGTGACGGACGTGCCTTTTGGTGAACGCATCGTTGCAGAGCGTCGTCCGCAATTGGGCGAAGGCATCAAGGTACAATCACCGGAAGAAGCCGCCGCCAAAGAAATTGAAGACAAGAAAAAGCGCGAAGCGCGCAGGGCAGCACGGTCTTCAGGTGGTAAACCGAACGGGAAGAGTAAATCTGAGGGTAAATCCGATAAGAACGACACCGACGGCGAAAGTGAAAAACGTCCCGATGGCGAAAAAGAGAAGCCGAAAGCGGGGCCTGCCGCATGATCCCTAGGCCCTTTAGCACTGGTGGTTTCTTAGATTACTTCGTTCGCCATAAAACGGCGGCGAATTTGCTTTTGCTGTTGATGTTATTGGGCGGTGTCTTCGGCGGCTTGAATCTGCGCGCACAATTTTTTCCCGACATCGTTCGCGAACAAATCACTGTTGGCGTCGCGTGGGAGGGCGCTGGCGCTGCTGATGTTGATGAAGGCATCGTGGCAACACTCGAACCGTCATTGCTCGCTATCGCAGGGGTCGAAGAGGCAACCTCAACGTCACGCGAAGGGTCGGCATCAATTTCGCTGGTCTTCGAAGACGGCTGGGATATGGGCCGTGCGAGCGACGAAGTGCAAACCGCTGTCGACAGCGTAACGACATTACCGACTGAGGCCGAAGACCCGACCGTTCGCCGTTCAGCTTTTACCGACCGTGTTTTGGACGTTGCCATCACAGGCAATGTCGGGGTAGAGCGCCTGACGGATTACGCCGATGAGTTCACCGCGCGATTATTTCAGGCGGGGGTTCCGCGCACCTCGGTTACCGGCGTCCCTGAAGGGGTAATCCGCGTCTCCGTCCCTGAAGAGGCGCGTATGCGCCACGGCATGACCTTGCGCGAGGTCGCGGACGCTGTTGGTGCAGAAGTCACTGGCTCTCCTTCTGGTGATGTGGATGCCAGTGCATCGCGTGTGCGAACGGGACTGGATAAACGCTCGCTCGAAGAAATTGGCGATACAATCCTGCGATCTGGCGAAGATGGATCAAAACTCCGCCTCCGCGACATCGGGGAAGTCGTCGATGCGGGCTTTGAAAACGGCAAAGAAGTTTTCCGCGACGGTGTTCCTACTCTGATTATTTCGGTCTTGCGGGACGCGAGCGGCGACGCCTTAAAAATCCAGAAAATCGCCGATAAAATCATCGCTGAGATGGCCCCGACACTGCCGTCAGGTGTCGAGATTGTCGGTGCGCGCAGTCGGGCAGACCCAATTTATGACCGTCTCGAGATGCTGACCCGAAACGGACTAACCGGCCTCGTTCTCGTATTAATTCTGTTGTTTTTGTTCCTCTCCGCACGCACGGCTTTTTGGGTTGCGGCGGGTATTCCTATCTCTATCGCAGCGACCGTTGCGATCATGTATGCCAGCGGCCAAACGCTCAATATGATCTCGATGTTCGGGATGATTATCTCGCTCGGGATCATTGTGGATGATGCCATCGTCGTCGGCGAACATGCGGATGATCTTGCCCGAAAAGGGGTTCCTCCTGCGGATGCCGCAACCCGTGCCGCGCGGCGAATGGCGGCCCCTGTCGTCAGTGCGTCGATTACAACGGTGATTGCCTTTTCCGCGCTTATCATCATCGGCGGACGGTTCGGCGCGCTGATCGCAGCAATCCCGTTCGTCGTCTCTGCGGTGATTATGGCCAGCTTGATCGAGAGCTTTCTGATCTTGCCGAACCACATGAAACACTCGCTATCGGCAAAAAATCAATCGCCGTGGTACGATGCGCCGAGCCGAGCCTTTAATAGAGGCTTTGCGAAAATGCGCGACACGATGTTCCGCCCGTTCATGTATTGGGTGGTAAAGCTGCGTTATCTTACGCTGTCTTTGGCCATCGCTGCGTTGCTTTATTCGATGGGTCTTTTTGCGAGCGGTTCCGTTCGGTGGGAGTTTTTCTCCCGTCCCGAACAAGGCACTTTGTCCGCAAATGTTATCATGGATGCGGCGGCGACCCGCGCTGACACCAAGGCAATGCTGGACGAGATGAACCGCGCGCTGAAAGTCGTCGATAAGCGCTATGAAGAAAAATACGGAACCGCTCCCGTTGATTTCGCACAAGCCACATTGGGCGATACCGTTGGCTTCCGGTTCAGTGGCGGCGACAACAAAGACAAAGATTTGCTTGGCGGATTTCAGGCCGCTTTGATCGATGCTGATCTTCGGCCTTATTCATCCTTCAAATTCTTGGGTGATTGGGATTCGGAGATTAATGCCTTGCCCTTAGTTGAAACGCTCTCAATCCGGTCTTCGCGAGCCGGTCCCGGCGGCGATGCGATTGATGTCAAATTCACCGGCGCAGATGCGTTTACCCTCAAAGCCGCCGCAGAAGCCTTAAAAGCCGGTCTTAGTGGCATCGAAGGCGTCAGCGGCCTCGACGACTCGCTCGTGTTCGATAAGACAGAGTTGATCCTCACGCTCACGCCGCGCGGGGAAGCGTTGGGCTTTACCACACGGACGTTAGGCGCTGAAATACGTGCGCGTTTAAACGGTATCGAAGCTGCCGAATTTGCGAAAGATGCACGCCAAGTAACCGTTCGTGTGCAGCCCCCAGAGGGAGAAGTTGGCGCAAACTATCTCGAGGCCGCCTCTATCCGCGCACCGTCCGGTGTGGTCCTTACACTCGGTGAGGTCGCCACGGTCACAACCCGCGAAGGCTTTGCGTCTATCAAACGTGAAAACGGTTTGCGTGTTGCGACTGTCACCGGCGACGTAGACGAAGACGTGCCGGGGGCATCGGCAGAGGTGCGCGAAATTCTCGAAGAACGGTTCTTACCGGCAATCGCTGCTGAATATGGTGTTGCCTATGAACAGGGCGGTTTGCGTGAGCAGGAGAAGGGCTTTTTAAGTGATGCCCTCACAGGATTTATACTGGCCTTAGCAGGAATTTATCTGACCCTGACATGGGTGTTTGCGTCATGGTCGCGCCCCTTATTGGTGATGCTGGTTATTCCATTCGGCTTTATCGGGGCGATCTGGGGCCATTATTGGTTTGGGCTTTCGCTCAGCATGTTTTCAATTGTCGGATTGATCGGCATGGCCGGAATCATCATCAACGACTCCATTGTGCTTGTGACAACCATCGACGAACATAACGAGAGACGTGGGATGTTGCCGAGCATTGTCGATGGGGCAACTGATCGCTTGCGCGCCGTTCTGTTGACGACACTAACGACTGTCGGCGGCCTTGCGCCTTTGTTGTTTGAGACGAGCCGTCAGGCGCTGTTCCTGAAACCGACTGTCGTGACCTTATGCTTTGGCCTTGGGTTTGGCGTGGTTCTCGTCTTGCTCGTGACGCCGGTGGCTCTAGCCATTGAGCATGACATTCGCATGGCCCTCAAATCACTACGCCATGCCATCGCGATGCCTGCACGTACACGGCGGGAGCGCGCCCGCTTTGGCCGATATACCGGCACAAATGTGCCACGTGTCACCCGGCCCATTGGCACGATCCCGCGCCAACCGCATCCTATTCCCGAGGCAAAGCCCGGCCCACCCCGCGAAGCAACACCCCGCGCTGCGGAATAGCTGTTATGTACCCGTCCATGTTGGTTTGCGCTTGCTGAGAAAGGCTTCCATGCCTTCGCGGAAATCAGCGCTCATATAACATTGCGTGACAAGATCATGATCATTCGCGCTCGGCCCATCGACCCGCAACCGCCGCAGCGCCTCTTTGGTGGAGCGGAGTGTCAGAGGCGCGTGACCCGCGATCATCTCCGCCAGTTCTTTTGCGCGATTATTGACGGCTTCAGCATCGTCCAGAACTTCTGATACGAGACCAATGGATACGGCTTCGCTCGCTTCGATAAGGCGCGCGGTGAACAGCATTTCCCGAACCCGCCCCTGTCCCATCAAAGCCGACAGCCTCGCAAGATTGGCAATGGAAAGACAATTGCCGAGCGTCCGCGCAATAGGAAACCCAAACTTGAGACGGGCATCGCAAATCCGCAAATCACAGCTTGCCGCAATCGCGCCGCCGCCGCCGGTGCAAGCGCCAGTAATCGCCGCAATGGTCGGAACCACGCATTGCTCGATAGCCGTAAACACGGCATCCGCATTTTCTTCGTATTGAAGCGCGTCCTCGGGTTTTGAAAAGCCTCTGAACTCGCTCATATCAGTGCCAGCCGCAAAAGCGCGATCACCCGCTCCGCGCATCACCAGCGCTTTGACGGAACCATCCGCCGGAATAGAGCGGCAAATCCCGGCAATGCCGGCATACATCTCAAAAGTCAGAGCATTGCGTTGTTCGGGGCGGTTGAAGGTCAACCAGCCAATTCCGTTTTCAACGGTGTAAATCAGATGGTCGCTCATTTTGCCTCGCTGTTGGGTTGCCTACATCGGAATCGGATGATGCAGATATACCTGATGGATGTCGTCTAAAACTTCTTGCGAAAGCGTCAGATCTATCGCGCCCAATGCCGTTGCAAGCTGATCCATCGTCGTCGCGCCAAAAATAACGGACGTCATATGCGGACGGGATGCACAAAAGGCGAGCGACATCTGAGCGAAGTTCAAGCCATGCTTTTCGGCGACCGCTGCGTATTCTCGCACGGGCGTTTCAATCCGATCCGTCCATCGTCCACCCAAGACGTTATTGATGCTTTTCCGCGATCCGGCGGGGACCGAGCCATCCATATATTTGCCGGTTAAAATTCCAGCAGCTAGGGGCGAAAACGACAGCAGTCCAACATCTTCGTGGTGCGATAATTCGGCGAAGTCGAGGTCGAAATGGCGGCACAACAACGAATACTCGTTCTGAGTCGAAACAACCCGAGGCAATCCGTTTTTCCCGGCAATCTCCAAGAACTGAGCCGTGCCCCATGTGCTCTCGTTTGACAGCCCAATGGCGCGGACTTTGCCGGACTTTATCAACCCGTCCATTGCTTCAAGCGTATGAAGTATATCGTTTTTTACGCTTTTCCAGTCTTGTGCAGTCGGATCAAACGAGTGCCATTTTCGAAAATGATATGATCCGCGATTTGGCCAGTGAATTTGGTACAAATCAATGACATCCGTTTGCAGGCGTTTCAGACTGCCTTCAACAGCCACGGCAATTGAGGCGGCATTAACCGGTCCGCCGTCGCGAATTCCTTTATAGCCTTCGCCAACAACTTTGGTGGCCAACACAACATCATCGCGCCGTCCGCTTTTGGCGACCCATGTCCCGATGATTTCTTCAGTTCGTCCTGCCGTTTCCGGTGACAAAGGCGTTGTCGGATACATTTCCGCCGTATCAATGAAGTTGATACCCGCATCCAGCGCAGCATCAATCTGCGCGTGGCCTTCCGCTTCGGTGTTCTGTGTTCCCCAAGTCATTGATCCGAGGCAAAAGTTACTCACACGAATATCGGTGCGACCAAGAGTCTTGTATTGCATCAGAAATAACCTTGAGTAAGCGGGCCGTCGTTTTAAATGTCGTCGAGGTCCATAGGCGGCGGCATCACACGCTCACCGACATAATCCGTGACGTGCTTGACCATTTCATCCATTTGCTTGTCGAAGAAGTGGTTCGCGCCATCCATCACCGTATGAGTGATCGTGATGCCCTTTTGCGTTTTCAGCTTTGTGACCAGCTTTACGACATCATCCGGCGGCGCAACGCGATCAACCGACCCGTTCAACACAAGGCCGGAAGACGGGCAGGGCGCGAGGAACGAGAAATCGTACATATTCGCTGGCGGAGCCACGGAGACGAATCCGCTGATCTCAGGGCGGCGCATCAAAAGCTGCATCCCGATCCAAGCGCCGAATGAAAATCCGACCACCCAACATTGACGCGCATTAGGATTCATCTCTTGCAGGTAATCCAGCGCAGAAGCGGCATCGGACAACTCACCAATCCCGCCATCAAACTCACCTTGGCTGCGCCCAACGCCACGGAAATTGAACCGCATCACGGAAAAGCCCAGCCCGTGCATCCCGTAATAGAGGTTATAAACCACCTTATTGTTCATTGTGCCGCCGAACTGAGGATGCGGTTGCAGGATCAACGCAATCGGCGAGTCATTGTCAGGTTGTGGGTGATAACGGCCTTCGAGTCGCCCTTCAGGGCCGGGAAAATTCACTTCAGGCATTTGAAATCACCAATTTTAGTACAGGAAAAATAGTCGGTAGGGGCAATACTTGACCTCAGGCATCGGGTATTTTAGAACCGTTCTAAACTACACCGTTTTCGAGTCCTAGAGCCGCATGGGATATAGGTTCACGGGGCTATTGGTCAAGGAAAACGGGCGGTGAATTGGTAAAAACGGGGCGTTGCTGGAATGAAACTCAGTACCAAAGGCCGATATGCTGTGACCGCGATGGCTGACATCGCGCGTCAAGGGCATGAGCGTCCGGTATCACTGAGTGAAATTTCCGAGCGGCAAAACATTTCATTGGCCTATCTTGAACAGCTTTTTGGCAAACTTCGTCGTGCCGGATTGGTTGAGTCGATGCGCGGTCCCGGGGGAGGCTACACCCTTTCGCGCGCAGCTTCGGCCATAGCGATGTCCGAGATTATGGCGGCTGTGGATGAACGGCTCAAAGCGACTCAATGTGACGGCGCGGTCGGTGAGGGCTGCACCCATGATGGTGCGCAATGTCTGACTCACAACCTTTGGGAGCGTTTGTCGGCCCATGTCCATGTGTTTTTGCAGCAAACCTCGCTGGAAGACGTCATCGCGACCGAGATACAGCCTTGCCCTGCTGTACCCGACTTTAGCGCGTTACTCGAAGAAGAGGGCGCAGCGCATGGGTAGATTTGAAAGCGCATGTGCCGATCACCCTTGTCATTCCCGCGAAAGCGGGAATCCGGTGCGCGGCAATCTTAGGCATCTACTCATTGCGAGGATGACAGCGGCCCTTTGTAATACCCTTCCCCGGACAAGCGAAGCTCGATCCGGGGTCTCCTTGATAAAGACATCAGATCAAGTCTGGATAGGGGAGGAATACGCGCATGGGTGATCGTGTTTACCTCGATTGGAACGCCACTGCGCCCCTGCGTCCGGAAGCCCGCGCCGCGATGATCGAGGCGATGGACGTCGTTGGCAATCCGTCCTCTGTCCACACCGAAGGCCGCGCCGCGAAGATGATCGTCGAGAAAGCGCGCGAGCAGGTAGCAACCCTCGTCGACTGCGACACGGAAGAACTCGTGTTTACAAGTGGTGCGACGGAAGCGGCGGCGGCCATTTTAAAACACACACCATGGTCTGAAGTCGCATGTGCGGACATCGAACATGACTGCGTATTATCGAATGTTTTGTTCAACGTTGACGACGAAAGTGGAGAACTTCTCAGCACCCGTCTCGAGCTGCCTTTGAGCGACGCAGGGCAAGTTATGAATTGTTGCCCGCCGTATGATTTGGCTGCGATTGGATTAGCCTGCGGCGAAACGGGTATTCTGATGGACCCAATGGCGTTTGTCGGCAAAACCGGCGGAGATGTATTTTCGGATACGACTCAAGCCGTTGGCAAAATCGAGTTCTCGCTTGGTGTGCGCTATCAATGCTGTTCTTCGCATAAAATCGGCGGTCCTAAAGGTGTTGGCGCAGCCATCGGCTTAGGCGAGTCTGCGTATGGGTCTTTCATCAACGGAGGCGGTCAAGAAAAAGGCCGTCGCTCCGGCACCGAAAACGTCATCGGCATTGCGGGTTTTGGCGCGGCGGCGGAGGCTGCGCAGCGCGACCTCGATGCGGGTGCTTGGGAGCCTATCGAAGAACTGCGCAACGACCTCGAAGCCGCCCTGCGCGATTGCGCGGGCGATGATCTGACCATTTTCGGAGAAAGCGCCCCGCGCCTTCCCAACACGTCATGTTTTGCCATTCCCGGTTGGAAGGGTGAAACCCAAGTCATGCAGCTTGATCTTGCGGGCTTTGCCGTCAGCGCAGGCTCGGCTTGTTCATCAGGAAAAGTCGGCCCATCCCGTGTTTTAAAAGCGATGGGCTTTGACGATAGTACCGCTTCATCGGCCATTCGGGTCAGCATGGGGCAGGCGACAACAAAAGACGAAGTCTCACGTTTCATTGATGCGTGGACCGGCCTATATAAACGAATGAAAACGCGCGCCGCGTAAGCGGTCCAATCTCACGGGGAATACCAATGTCAGCACTCGCTGAAGTCCAAGTCAAAGATGGCGTCGATGCGGAAACGGTCGATAAGGTTTCTGCGCTTGCGGGAAAATATAAGTACGGCTGGGATACCGAGATCGAGATGGATTTCGCGCCCAAAGGTCTGAACGAAGACATCGTGCGCCTGATTTCCGAGAAAAAGAACGAGCCGCAATGGATGCTCGATTGGCGCCTCGAAGCCTATCGCCGCTGGCTGACCCTCGAAGAACCCGATTGGGCGATGGTCGAGTATCCGAAGATCGACTTTCAGGATCAGTATTATTACGCGCAGCCGAAATCCTTTGAAGAGAAACCGAAATCTCTCGATGAAGTCGACCCAAAGCTGCTGGAGACATACACCAAGCTCGGCATTCCTCTGCGTGAGCAGGAAATTCTCGCGGGTGTCGAAGGCGCAGGCCAGACCCCGGCGGATGGACGCAAAGTCGCCGTTGATGCGGTGTTCGACTCCGTCTCGGTCGGCACGACTTTCCAAAAAGAACTCGCCGATAAAGGCGTGATCTTCTGCTCGATCTCTGAGGCGATTCAGGAACACCCTGAGTTGGTGAAAAAATACCTCGGCTCGGTGATCTCCAGCCGCGATAATTATTACGCCACGCTGAATGCGGCTGTGTTCTCGGATGGCTCGTTCGTCTACATCCCGAAAGGCACACGTTGCCCGATGGAGCTGTCTACCTATTTCCGCATCAACGCGGAAAACACCGGCCAGTTTGAGCGCACATTAATCATCGCGGAAGAGGGTTCATACGTCTCCTATCTTGAGGGCTGTACGGCCCCGCAACGCGATACCAATCAGCTTCACGCAGCCTGTGTTGAGTTGGTCCTGATGGATGATGCCGAGATCAAATATTCGACGGTTCAAAACTGGTATCCCGGTGATGAAGACGGCAAAGGCGGCATCTATAACTTCGTGACCAAGCGTGCGGATTGCCGGGGCAAAAACTCCAAAGTGATGTGGACGCAGGTTGAGACCGGCTCTGCGATCACTTGGAAATACCCGTCCTGCATTTTGCGCGGCGATAACAGCCAAGGCGAGTTCTATTCCATCGCCATAGCCAACAACGCGCAACAAGCCGATACCGGCACGAAGATGATTCACCTTGGCAAAAACACCAAGTCGCGGATCGTCTCGAAAGGCATTTCGGCGGGTAAGGCGCAGAACACCTATCGCGGCCAAGTCTCGATGCACCCCAAGGCCACGAACTCGCGCAACTATACGCAATGTGACAGCTTGTTGATCGGCGACAAATGCGGCGCGCACACGGTCCCGTATATCGAGTGCCGCAACAACTCGTCCCGCGTTGAACACGAGGCCACGACGTCTAAAGTGGACGACGACCAACTCTTCTATTGCCGCCAACGCGGTATGGACGAGGAAGAAGCCGTCGCCCTCGTCGTCAACGGCTTCTGCAAAGAAGTCCTGCAAGCCCTGCCCATGGAATTCGCTGTCGAAGCGCAAAAGCTGGTCGCGATTAGCCTTGAGGGGAGTGTGGGCTAACAGACTCTGTCATCGTCGGACTTGATCCGACGATCTAGAGCGCCAAAGACAAAACTGGATTGTCGGGACAAGCCCGACAATGACAAAAGTAGATGGAGGTAACTGACATGAGCCCTTTCGCGAGCAAGGCAGAGCGTTTTGTGGTAACGCGCACGAGCGTCGAACGGGCGCAACATGAGCGCGATGAATCCGTCGTTCGTCGAGAAACTTTCGTTTTTGATGCTAGTGTTTCGCTCGCGGAGGTTTTTGAGAAAGTCGTTCCACTCAGTGACTCTGGAACAGGTTTTGGTGGAGTGCAGACGCGAACTTGTTCGCAGTATTCAATCAATATCGAGCCAGATGAGAACTCTATTGATATTGTAGCGGCGGATGCTGAAGCCAATGAAGCTAGGCTTTCACGATTTTCACGGCGGTTGTCCTTGGATGGTATGGTCGACAAAAAATCCAAAGAGTTAGATGTCACCGCCAATACTGAAATTCCGTTTTAAGGCCAATCATGAGCAACCACGATCATCTTGATCCGTTACCCGAGGCGACCCCGCGTCTTATTGTCGGGGTGTTTGTCGGCGGCGTGGTTACGATAAATACCATCCGCGTCCGCGCTTTCGGCGATACTTCGATGTTGACGGGGATTGATTTGTGAATACTGCAAATCCTCAAACGCGCATGACTTCGGACGAATTTCTCGTCTGGGCCGAAGGGCAGGGCAACTCGAAATTCGAGTTGCATGATGGCGTTGTGGTATCGAAAGGGGAGCCGCTCGATGGCGCGCCAATGGCGATGGCCGGCGAACGACGACGGCATTCGATTGTGAAGTTGAATGTCACCCGCGCACTCGACACTGTAACTTTGCCGTGCCGCGTTCATGTCGACGGTATTGCCGTTCGCGTTTCTAGCGATGTTACTTTTATCCCGGATGTCCTCGTCGATTGTGGCGAACAGAGCGATATGGACAGCATGATCGCGGACCTACCGATCATCGTGGTCGAAGTTCTCTCGCGCAGCACGGCGCATCTGGATTTAGGACGCAAACTGGAAGGATACTTTGCCGTTCCGAGTGTCCGGCACTATTTGCTTGTTGATCCCCATGATCGCAGGGTTATTCATCACAGGCGGGATACCGACGTTATTGCGACATCGATCCAATCCACAGGCGACCTCCATCTTACACCGCCGGGGCTGTCTATCTCTGTTGGTGATTTGTGGACTGGTCTACCCGATGAAGAGGCGGCGGTATGAGCAACCACGACCATCTTGACCCGCTACCCGAAGCGACCCCGCGTCTCATGGTGGGGATGTTTGTCGGCGGCGTCGTTACGGGTGTGGTGGCGCTGCTGCTTGACGTTTGGGTGACGCAGGCTCTGCTTGGCTTTGAGAACCCTTACATCGTGTTCTCGCTCGCAGTGATGGCGGTTTTTGTGATTTCCGGGTCGATGAAGGACAACTCCCTCGGTGTCGTGCTGCCCTTGCTTAGCGGTATCATCATCGGTGTCCTGACCATGAATACCATCCGCGTTCACGGATTTGACGAAGCCTCGATGTTGGCGGGGGTTGGATTATGATGCTGCAACGGTTGAACAACTGGGTTCGTAAGTCATTGATCGCCTGCATTGTGCTTGCGGTTACTGCGGCTTCTCTGATCGGCTCGCCGCAAGTGCCGGGAAAGGTGATGCAGTTCTCTAGTCTGGACCTTATAAGCCTGATCGGTTTCGGGGAGTAGAGCATGAACCGCGCCAGTCCCAAATTCGCACTATTCTACGGCTGCGCCATTACGGTGGCGGTCTTGATCATGGGCCTCGTTTTCGGGGTGGGTAGCCTCCACACCAACATTGCTTTTTCGCTTTGCATGGGCGCGCTGGGCGCGCTCGTTATCACACTGATGAGCCGTCTGACGGCGAACAAGAAACAAGATTGAACACGGGCGCATCGCGCCGCGACACTTAAGGGACACCGATGCTTAAAATCGAAAATCTGCACTGCCAGTTGGAAGACGATGCCGACACCAAAATCCTCAAGGGTGTCGATCTCAAGGTCGAAGCGGGTAAGGTCCATGCGATTATGGGGCCGAACGGTTCCGGCAAATCCACGCTGTCTTACGTCCTATCGGGCCGCGACGGATATGAAGTCACGGACGGCTCCGCGACACTGCTCGGCGAAGACATTCTCGACATGGAACCGGACGAGCGCGCCGCTGCGGGTCTTTTCCTCGCGTTCCAATACCCGGTTGAGATCCCCGGCGTCGGTAACATGATCTTCCTGCGCACCGCCCTCAACGCACAGCGCAAAGCACGTGGCGAAGAGGAAATGGGCGCACCGGAATTCCTGAAGCTGGTCCGCGAAAAGGCCAAAGAACTTGATATCTCACCCGATATGATGAAGCGCCCGGTCAATGTAGGCTTTTCCGGCGGCGAGAAAAAGCGCAATGAAATCCTGCAAATGAGCCTGCTTCAACCCAAGCTCTGCATCCTAGATGAAACCGACTCCGGTCTTGATGTAGACGCGATGAAGCTGGTGTCGAAAGGCGTCAACGCGCTACGCGACGAAGGCCGGGGCTTTCTCGTGATCACGCACTACCAACGCTTGCTCGATCACATCAAACCGGATGTGGTTCACATCATGGCGGCGGGCAGAATCGTCCAAACCGGCGGCCCTGAATTGGCGCTGGAAGTTGAGAAAAATGGTTACGCCGATATTCTTGGAGCAGCAGCGTAATGGATGCACCGACGAACCCTTGGCGTGATGCCTTTGAGGCATTCAAAGCGTCCGATGCTGCACAGATGGGCGCGTCAGCCCGCGATGCGGCTTTTGCAAGATTTGATGCGCATGGTATGCCTTCGAAGCGTGACGAGTATTGGAAGTACACGCCCGTCCGTGATGTAACGCCAGAGACTCCAGTCCCGGCGAATAATGCGGCGGATGCTTTTGCGGACGTGGATGCCTATCGCTTTGTCTTCGTGGATGGCCATCTTGATGCGGCGCGGTCTGATCGTGATGCGCTTGCCAAAGTTGCGGATGTTGCCGGTGAAAAGGGCGCACCGTGGATGGATGGTGTGTTTAACGCGCTTCAGGCAAAGCCCATCATCGGCGCGCAACAACAAGTCGAGCGTCCATTTGCCGATTTGAACCTCGCTCTCTTTTCCGATGGTTTGGCCGTTCGTATTCCTGCGGGAGCCGCGCTCGATAAACCAATCCACCTGCGGTATGAGGGCAATCGTCCCGCTCATTTACGTCTTGAGATGTTGGTGGAAAAGGGCGCGTCGGCAACGTTGCTAGAATCCGGTGCGGGTGCTTTGACTACAGGTGCGGAAGTTGTCGTTGAAGATGGCGCAACGCTCAATCACCTACGCGCGCAAACCGAGGTCGCGGACAAACAGTTTACGGCACTCTATGCCAAGATCGGCGCAGAGGCTCAGTTTAAGACCTTCACTCTTGCGGCGGATGGCGCGTTGATCCGCAATGAGACACAGATCACAATGGCTGGTGAGAATGGCAACGGCCATATCGCGGCGGGCGTGATGGGGCGCGGCAAAGCGCTGATCGATAACACGGTCTATATCAGCCACGAGGCTGCACACTGTGAGAGCCGCCAAGTTGTCAAGAACGTCATGGACGATGAATCCAAGGCTGTCTTCCAAGGCAAAATTTACGTCAAAAAAGACGCTCAAAAAACGGACGGCTATCAAATCAGCCAATCAGTTCTTCTGTCAGAAGGCGCGGAGTTTAACGCGAAGCCCGAACTCGAAATCTATGCTGATGATGTGATGTGCTCGCACGGATCAACGACGGGTGCATTAGACGAAACCGCGCTGTTCTACCTGCGCTCGCGCGGTGTGCCTTTGAAAGAGGCCGAGGCGATGTTGGTCGCCGCTTTTGTTGATGAAGCCATTCTGGAGATTGCCGACGAGGGCTTGCAGAATATCATTCGCAAAGCCGTCGATGCATGGATGGCTGAGCGGGCGGCGGGGTAGGGCGGTGAACCTTCCAGCCTTATACGCAGAAGCATGGGTGCAGCCGCGCCAGTCTATGCGGCGAATTCTTTCGCTCGATTTGTCTGAGCGAGACCGCATTATCATGGTCGCGATTACCGGGGTGCTTTTTGCAATCCCGATTATCTTGATTTTCCGCACCCTTGAAATGCCGCCGGGACCGGACGGCGTTCCTTTGCCTGCGCCAAGTGCAATGATGACGGCGTTCACGACCGTCGCATTCGTAATTATCGGGTATTACATCACGGCTGCGCTAGTCAAAGTTTTAGGGACGCTGTTTGGTGGAACGGCAAGCTACGCTGAATCGAAATCCGTTTCGGCATGGACGCAGTTTGTTGTCGGGTTGGCCAATCTCGCCCTGATGCTGTTCGCGTTTATTCTACCCTCCTTCTTAGAGGGAGCGGTGAGATTGTTTTTCACCTTTGCAGCTCTCTACGTGTCTTCAGCTTATGTTGCCGAAGCACATGGCTTTGAGAATGTCGGAAAGGTCGTCGGCGTCACGATTGCTGTGACGTTAGTCCTTGTGATCTTTTTGTTATCAATGGTGCCAACGGGCGGCCTAATCGCAGCTTAATACGCAACGCGCTTTTATAAGTTCAGGTCTGATATGTACGACATTGATGCGATCCGCGATGACTTTCCTGCGACCAAATTAGAGGTGCATGGCAAGCCTCTGATCTATCTCGACAACGGCGCGAGCGCGCAAAAACCGCGCAGGGTGATTGATTGCGTCACGCGCACTTATGAGAGCGAATACGCGAACGTCCATCGCGGCCTGCATCATCTGTCAAACCTCGCCACTGAAAATTACGAAGCGGCACGAGGCGTTGTGCAGAAATTCCTCGGCGCTGCGCATGAAGATGAAATTATCTTCACACGCGGATCAACTGAATCGATCAATCTCGCGATGTATTCGTGGCTGGAGCCGCGCATTAAAGAGGGCGACGAGATTATCCTCACAACGATGGAGCATCACGCCAACATCGTGCCGTGGCATTTTATGCGAGAGCGTTACGGCGCAAAGTTAATCTGGGTCGATCCTGATGTGAATGGAGATATTTCGGCGGAGGCCATCGGCGCAGCAATTACTGACCGCACTGTCCTTGTGGCTGTGACACAGATGTCGAATGTTCTTGGCTCTGTCGTTGACGTTAAACGAGTGACCGAGCTTGCCCATGATGCGGGTGCTGCAGTGATGGTCGATGGTTCTCAAGGCGCAGTGCATTTGCCCGTTGATGTGGCGGAAATCGGTTGCGACTTCTATGCGATCACAGGTCATAAGCTCTATGGCCCCAGCGGATGCGGTGCGCTTTATGCGAAACGCGCGCGCCACGAAGAGATGCGCCCTTGGCACGGCGGCGGCGATATGATCCGCCATGTGCGCAAGGATGAAGTCACCTACAATGTTGCCCCTCATAAATTTGAAGCGGGGACGCCGCCCATTGCTCAGGTGATCGGTATGGCCGAAGCAATCCGCTACATGCAGGATGTGGGAATGGAGGCCATCGCCGAGCATGAACACGATTTGCGCGATTACACTGCTGAACGTCTTGCAGGGCTGAACTGGCTTCATGTTCAAGGCCAGTCAAAGACCAAAGGCGCGATCTTCTCCTTCACGATGGAGGGTGCGCACGCCCATGATATTTCAACGGTGTTAGATAGATACGGCGTTGCGGTCCGCGCTGGGCATCATTGTTGCCAACCGCTCATGGATCATCTTGGCGTCACCGCGACCTGTCGCGCGTCTTTCGGCATGTACAACAACCGAGCTGACGCGGATGTACTGGTACAGTCGCTCGAAAAAGCACGGATGTTGTTTGAGTAGAAAGCACATCTTGTGTTTCAATCAGTAACACCCCGCAATTGACAAACTGCTTGTTTGCTAGGATCCATGAGCGCTTCACGGTGAATGATAAAGGTTGCCTCACCTCACAAGATTGATACCTTTCCTGTTCAATCGAAAATGCGGGAGACCGCAGGGAGGACGACTTTGTCTAGATTTAGTAAAATAGCACAGATCACGGCTGCTGCGGCTTTCGCAATTGGTGGATGGGCAAGCAGCGCTGCCGCACAAGACCTGGAATTCTTCACTATCGGGACGGGCGGCACAGCCTACACGTATTATCCGGTTGGGGGTGTTATTGCGAATGCGATTTCCAAACCTCCCGGATCGCGTGAATGTGGCCAAGGCGGTTCGTGCGGCGTTGACGGTTTGATTGCTTCGGCGGTTTCGTCTCGTGGTTCAGTCGACAATGTGAACGCCATTATTTCCGGCCTTCGTAATTCCGGCTTCGCGCAATCTGACGTCGCATACTGGGCTTATACCGGCACGGGGACGATGGAAGGCAAAGAGCCTGCCACAGACCTGCGCACGATTGCGGCTTTGTTCGAGGAACATATTCACCTTGTTGCTTTGGCGGATAGCGGCATTAACTCGGTCGCCGACCTCAAAGGAAAGCGCGTTTCGCTCGATGAGCCGGGTTCGGGAACCTATGTTGATGCAAAGCTGATCCTCGAAGCGAACGGTCTTTCGACAGATGATCTAACCGCAGAAGCCCTTAAAGGTGGTGCGGCTTCTGAAGCGCTCCGCAACGGTAAGATTGATGCGTTCTTCGTTGTTGCCGGTTATCCAACTGGTTCACTGGTTGAACTGGCCTCGGCTGCGGACATCAAGCTGGTTCCGATTGATGGCGACGGCGCGGCTGCACTGACGAGCAAATATGGGTTCTTTGCTGCCGGTGAAATCCCAGCAGGAACATACGAGGGTGTTGATGCCGTCAACACGGTTGCCGTCGGCGCGCAATGGTTTACCAGCGTCAAAGAAGACGATGACCTGATTTACAACATCACCAAAGCCTTGTGGAATAACGAGTCGCGCAAGCTGCTCGATGTCGGCCATGCGAAAGGCAAAACCATCACACCAGCAAGCGCACTTAGCGGAGTCGGTGTGCCTTTGCACCCCGGTGCGGCGCGTTTCTATGAAGAGGCGGGTATGTTGGGAGGCAACAAAGCTGAGATCTTGGATGAGATCAAAGAGATTGAAGCCAAAATTGAAAAGCTCAGAGGAATGCTCAAGTAAGCCTTACTTGATTGTTCATGGCATTGACCCCTTCCGGTAACGGGAGGGGTTTTGTTTAAGACGTGCGTTGTATCAGGTAGCCTTATGACAGCCCAAGCCGAACTTACAGCAGAAGAACTCGCCGAGATCGAGCGGAAGTTCGATCCTGAAACAGCTTACCGCGTGACCGGGCCAAAACTGGCAATGGCGATCTCAGCCGTTCTGGTTGCGATGTCCGTCTATCATTTCTATGCGTCCGGATTCGGGTTGATCCGTGAGTTACTGCATCGGGGAATCCATCTCGCTTTTGTCTTGGGTCTTGGATTTTTACTGTTCTCATGGCGGCGTGATCTGCATGGAGTTGGCTGGCAAGATAAGCGGTTTTCGTTTCAGGGCGTTGCGATCATCGACATTATCTTCAGTTTATTGGCGGTGGGCGCTGCGCTTTATCTGCCGCTGTTGCCGCCCGAAATCGTGTCAGAGCGCGTGGGCAATCCCTCGCAATCCGATGTCTTCATGGGTAGCGCGCTGTTGCTGATTACCCTCGAAGTCGCGCGCCGGTCTATCGGTCCGACACTTCCGTTGATTGCGCTCATCTTCATCCTCTTCGCGCTTTACGGACAATATGCCCCCGGCGCGCTGAAGCACGGCGGAACGAGTTGGCTCGGCTTCATCAATCATATCTACATGACGAACCAAGGCATCTACGGCATCGCAATTGGGGCGATGGCAAAATATGTCTTCCTGTTTATTCTGTTTGGAGCGCTGGCGACGAGGATTGGTTTAGGCCAGCTTTTCATTGATTTGGCGTCAGTTATCGCCGGGCGGTATTCCGGCGGCCCTGCGAAAGTCGCCATCTGTGCCTCGGCCTTTATGGGCAGCATCTCCGGGTCCTCCATCGCCAACACGGTCACGACGGGTTCGCTTACAATACCGGCGATGAAAAAAGTCGGCTATTCACCACATTTCGCCGGAGCGGTTGAGGCCACGGCCTCCACAGGCGGACAGATTACCCCGCCGGTAATGGGGGCGGCGGCCTTCATCATGGTTGATTACCTTAACATTCCGCTGCGGGATGTTTTGGCGGCGGCGCTTTTCCCTGCGTTGCTCCATTATTTCGGTATCTTCGTCATGGTGCATCTTGAGGCGAAAAAACTCGGCCTTCGCGGGTTGACCGCCGAAGAACTCCCGAAAGCGGCGATTGTCTTGCGCGAGCATTGGCTCGCACTGATCCCGCTTTTCATATTGGTCTATATGATCCTTTCAGGGCGCACGCCGGACTATGCGGCGGTTTATGCGATCATCGCCTGTGTCGTTGTCGGCTTCCTGAAGTCGAGTTCGCAGGTCGCGGTCAGCAAAGCAAGTGGCACGCCTTTACCGGAAAATATATTCGGCATCAGCGCACTGTGGGAGTCGCTGGCTGCGGGCGCGCGCGGAACCATTGCAGTTGGCGCGGCAGCGGCATGTGTTGGCATTATCGTCGGTGTCGTGACGCTGACCGGGTCCGGCTTCCGTGTCGGTGCGATTGTGATTACGACCGCAAATGATATTGCAGGCTTTGTTTCGTCATTACCGTTGCTGGATTCATTCTCGGTACAGCAGTGGGCGTTGTTTTTCTCGCTGCTCTTGGTGGCAATCGCCTGTATCATTATGGGCGCAGGGGTCCCGACGACCGCGACTTATATCATCCTTGTATCGGTCACTGCCGGCGCTTTCCAAATCCTCGGTGTTGAGCCATTGGTCGCGCACTTCTTTGTCTTCTATTATGGCGTGCTTGCGGACATTACGCCGCCCGTCGCGCTGGCCGCTTATGCCGCAGCAGGCATTGCCGGATCGAACCCGTTCAAGACGGGAAACACAGCCTTCCGCCTCGGCATTGCGAAAGCACTTGTACCATTTGTGTTTGTCTATTCACCGGCACTTTTGCTGGTGGCCGATGGCTTCACATGGTGGAGCTTTGCCGTGACATTGGCGGGCGCGATGCTGGGAATTGGTGCGCTTGGCGTATCTTTCTCAGGATACCTCTTTGCGCCGCTTTATGCTTTGGAGCGCTGGTATGTGGCGCTGGTCGCGTTTCTCTTTATCGCACCGGGGCTGATAACGACCTTAATCGGCCTTGCACTACTGTCGCCCATTGTCCTTTTGCAAATCAAACGAGGAAAGAGCACAGCCTCTGTGATGGGTTGATATTGCGGTAAGAGGGCACGACATGAAAAAAGCCGCCGGAATGAACCGGCGGCTTTTCTAATTTCAGCAAGGTATGCAGAATATCAGGTCTTCGGATCTTCTTCTTCGCCGGTTTGCGGTGCTTCTTCCTCGTCACCACGACCCGCATTGCGAATGTCATCACCGATGTCGGCGTCTTCATCAAACAATGATTGCACGTCGAATTCGGCTGCTTCAGCCGCTTCTTCTTCAGCGCGAAGTTCAGCAATAGACTTGCCGTCCGCCTGAAGCTCCGCTTCTTCCGCCGAGCGCGCAACATTGGCAACAACCGTCGACGTTACTTCCGGGTGAAGCACAATCGCGATTTCATGTAAGCCAAGTTCTTTAATAGGCTGCTCTAGTTGAATCTGCTTACGCTCAATGGTGAATCCTTCAGCTTTGAGCTGATCGGCAACATCGCGCGTGGAGACCGACCCGTATAGCGCGCCGGTTTCGGACGCCTGACGGATAACAACGAACTTGTGTCCGTCGATCTTGTTCGCTTCGGTTTGCGCTTCACCGCGCATTTCAGCGTTCCGCGCTTCGAGTGCAGCACGCTGCGCTTCAAATTTTGCGAGGTTCGCTTTGTTCGAGCGCAGAGCCTTGCCTTGTGGCAGCAGGAAATTACGGCCATAGCCGTCTTTCACTGATACGACTTCGCCCATATTGCCGAGCTTGTCGACGCGCTCCAGTAGGATCACTTCCATATCGTTTCTCCTTACTTGATTGCGTATGGCATCAGCGCGAGGAAGCGGGCACGTTTGATCGCACGAGCGAGTTCACGTTGCTTCTTGGCCGATACGGCGGTGATGCGGGATGGCACGATCTTGCCGCGCTCGGAAATGAAACGTTGGAGCAGTTTCACATCTTTATAGTCGATCTTCGGTGCGCTGCTGCCCGAGAATGGGCATGACTTACGACGACGGAAGAACGGGCGTTTAGCAGGTCCAGCCATTTGATTATTCCTCCGTATTTTCTACTGCGGGTGCAGCATCAGCTGCGGGGGCGTCGTCACGCTTTGGGCGATCTTCGCGCGGGCCACGGTCATCGCGGCGTCCACCGCGACGATCATCACGCCCGGATTTGCTTTGCATGATAGCACTGGGGCCTTCTTCATGCGCTTCGACGCGGAAGCTGACGGCACGCATAACGTCTTCGTGCAGACGTTGCAGGCGCTCCATCTCTTGAACCGCCGCAGATGGCGCATCAAGGCGCAACATCGCGTAGTGGCCCTTGCGGTTTTTGTTGATTTTATACGCCATTGGGCGCACGCCCCAATATTCATGGTTAACGACTGAACCGCCGTTTTCCGTGATGATATTGGAAAATTCTTCGATCAGGCCCTCGGCCTGTGCGCCGGAAATATCTTGACGCGCGATCATGATATGCTCGTAAAGAGGCATATTACGTCCTTTTTCTGCAACGGCTTCAAAGCGTAGGGGCGAATGCTCCTCCCATCCCACGCACGAGCGGCCCGTCACTAAAATGTCGGGAGGAGGCGTGTGTCTAACGGGGAAGCAGGGGGATTGCAAGTAGGGAAAAACAGGTCAATACCTGCGGGAGAGCATTTGGGAGGTTGATATGGCAAAGGCAAGGGCAACGATTGTCGTCACGGACGCTGAAGATGAACCGCCCGAAGAGTATCACGAGATTGTCGATTGGTTAATACGGTGGGAGAAGGGCGCGCGGATTGTCGGCTACGACTTTCGCGATTTAGAGCATATTTGGGATGTAGAGGGCGGAACTGACGCGATAGCTGAGCTGCCACGCAATTTACTGCGTGAAAGCGCATGGTCGCGGGATGGCGGAAAGAAATCGCCCGTCGGGAAAATGAAGTTCTCAATCTCTCGAGCCAAACGCCTTCGCAATCGGGCGCGGACGGCGGCGAAAGAAGAGTAATCATACGCCCCCACAGCTATTAGGGAGCGTATGATTGTCGGTATCTTATGCGATCCAGCCTGCTTGTTTGAAGCGCTCAATCAGACCAGCTTCACAGCGTGCGCCGAGTTGTTGAATAACAACGCTCGCCGCAGCACAGCCCATTTTTCCACATGTTTCAGGATCTTGCCCGGTGGTGAGGCCATTGAGGAAACCCGCAGCGAAGATGTCACCTGCGCCAGTCGTATCAACCAATGCGTCAACCTTATCTGCCGGAACATCAACACGGACACTGCCGGAAACGACCGTTGCGCCCTTTTCTGAGCGGGTGATAGCGACAACGGCGACTTGTTCAGAAACCGTCGTCAGGGCTGCTTCGAAGTCATCGGATTGCGCAAGCGACAGCAGTTCATCTTCGTTGGCGAACAGAATATCAACGCTATCGGCAATGACTTCTTTAAAGCTGTCCCGATGGCGCTCGACACAGAATGGATCGGACAGCGAGAGGGCTACGCGACGTTCTGATTCGTGCGCCAGCTTCATTGCATGGCGAAAGGCATCTTTGGCGGCTGGTTTATCCCAGAGGTATCCTTCGAGATAAAGAACCGACGCACCGCTGATAGCGGCTTCGTCAAGGTCTTCCGGGCCGAGGTCGGTTGCCGTGCCGAGGTAAGTCGCCATTGTGCGGTCTGCATCAGGCGTGACCATCACCATACAACGGCCTGTTTCCTCGCCATCCGTGCGCGGTGTTGCGGCAAAGGTCGCTCCCATTGCCTTCATGTCGTGGGCATAGACTTCGCCGAATTGATCATTACGAACGCGGCCTATAAAAGCAGCCTTGCGACCAAGCGCGGCCAATGCAGCAATCGTATTGCCTGCGGAGCCGCCGGAACTTTCAGTTGTCGGCCCCAGTTTCTCATAGATTGCTTTTGATTGGGGAAGATCAATCAAACTCATCGCGCCCTTTGGCATATCGACTTGTTCGATAATCGAGGGGTCGACTTGGGCGACAATATCGACAATCGCGTTGCCAACGGCGGTCACGTCATATGTGGCTGTCATTCGTATAGTGCCTTTTAGATACAGCGCAGCCCCACATTTGATGCGGGGCCTTTTTGTTGCGCTGAAAGAAGGAAGCCCCGGATTGCGTCCGGGGCAGCGTAAGTAATCGTATTAAGCTCGGCCAGCGGCTGCCTTGAGCGCGTCTGCGGCATCGGTTTTCTCCCACGAAAAACCACCGTCTGCATCTGGCGTGCGACCGAAATGCCCGTAAGCTGCGGTACGGCGATAAATCGGACGGGTTAGGCCGAGACGGTCTTTGATGCCGCGCGGCGTCAGGCTGAATGTTTCTCGGAT
The DNA here is from genome assembly GCA_937995735.1 of uncultured Neomegalonema sp. Taxonomy (GTDB): domain Bacteria; phylum Pseudomonadota; class Alphaproteobacteria; order Rhodobacterales; family Rhodobacteraceae; genus JAHDDY01. Next base: position 31,048 of record CALKIZ010000065.1, read on the forward strand.
CGCCTTTTCGATTACTTCAGCGGGGACTACGCCTGTTCCGTAATCTTCAACATGGATCGAAAGAGGTTCCGCAACACCAATCGCGTAAGACAGTTGGACACAGCAATGCGTCGCGAGGCCCGCAGCCACAACGTTTTTAGCAACATAACGAGAGGCGTACGCAGCGGAGCGGTCAACCTTCGTCGGGTCTTTACCTGAGAAAGCACCGCCGCCGTGGGGTGCAGCCCCGCCATAAGTATCAACAATAATCTTACGTCCGGTCAGTCCCGCATCGCCATCAGGTCCACCGATAACGAAACGACCTGTCGGATTTACGTGCCAGATGGTGTCAGCATCGACCCAGCCCTCAGGCAGAGCTTTCAGGGCATAAGGCTCACAAATCGCCCGAACGTCGTCTGATGACAGACCTTCGGCATGTTGCGTAGAAATAACGATGGTATGGGCGCGAACTGGCTTCCCGTCACGATATTCAACGGAGACTTGCGATTTTGAGTCTGGCTCAAGACCTGAAGCCTCACCGGAATGCCGCGCTGCAGCCATCAATTCGAGAATACGGTGCGAATAGAGGATGGGCGCTGGCATAAGTTCAGGCGTTTCATCGCAGGCATAGCCGAACATGATACCTTGGTCGCCTGCGCCTTCTTCGGCGTGAAGGCCCGCGCCGTCATCGACGCCTTGTGCGATGTCAGCGGATTGAGCGTGAACCATGCACTGAACATTCGCAGTGTCCCAGTGGAACCCTTTTTGCTCGTAGCCGATCTCTTTAATCGTCTTACGTGCGGCGGCGATCATCTCGTCTTTCGTGACCGAGCCACGCACTTCACCTGCAAGAACAACGTTGTTTGTTGTTGTCAGCGTCTCAACGGCGACACGTGCTTCGGGATCGGCGGCGATAAATAGATCGACAATCGAATCCGAAATTGCGTCAGAGACCTTATCCGGGTGACCTTCGGAAACAGATTCGGATGTGAAGAGATAATCTTTACGGGACATGGCGTTTCTTTCGTGAATGGGTCAACGCTGCAAATATTAAAGGCTCCACAGTAATTTGTGGAGCCTTTGATTATCAATTAGTAGCGGTAATGGTCTGGCTTGAACGGTCCTTGCTCTGGAACACCGATATAATCGGCCTGCTCTTGAGACAGTTTGGTCAACTCGACGCCCAGTTTTTCAAGGTGCAGCGTTGCGACTTTCTCATCCAGATGCTTTGGCAGAACGTAAACATCGTTCTTGTATTCGTCCGCCTTAGTGAACAGCTCGATCTGAGCAAGCACTTGGTTTGTGAACGAGGCTGACATCACAAAGGATGGGTGGCCCGTCGCACAAGCGAGGTTCACGAGACGACCCTCAGCAAGAAGGATCATCTTCTTACCATCGGGGAATTCAATCTCGTCAACTTGGGGCTTGATGTTCGTCCATTTCATATTCTTCAGGCCAGCAACCTGAATCTCGGAATCGAAGTGGCCGATATTACAAACGATGGCGCGATCTTTCATATCGCGCATATGATCGACTGTAATGACGTCTTTGTTGCCGGTGGTGGTGACAAAAATATCGCCCTTACTCGAAGCCTTATCCATCGTGGTGACTTCGTAACCGAGCATCGCGGCTTGCAGCGCGCAGATAGGGTCAATTTCCGTGACCATGACGCGCGCGCCTTGCGAGCGGAGCGATTCAGCGGAGCCTTTGCCCACATCGCCAAATCCGCAAACAACTGCGACTTTGCCGCCCATCATGACGTCAGTGGCGCGGCGGATGCCGTCAACCAGCGACTCGCGACACCCATAGAGATTGTCGAATTTCGACTTTGTAACGCTGTCGTTTACATTGATGGCAGGGAAGGGCAGTTCGCCCTTTTTCGCCAATGTATAAAGACGGTGGACGCCGGTGGTGGTTTCTTCGGAGACGCCCATGATCGCATCGCGGCGCTTCGTGAACCAGCCCGGTGACTGTTTATGCCGCGCATAGATTTGTGCTTTGACGACTTCTTCTTCCTCGTTTTCAGGATTCGGGATGATGTCCTCACCCGCTTCCAGTTTTGCACCGAGGATAATGTACATCGTCGCATCGCCGCCATCATCCAGGATTAGATTAGGTGTCCCCTCAGGGTTTTCAGCAGTGACCGGCCAATCAAAGATTTTGTCGACATAAAGCCAGTAATCTTCGAGGCTTTCACCTTTAATTGCGTAGACTGGCGTTCCACCAGCGGCGATAGCGGCGGCGGCATGGTCTTGGGTCGAGAAGATATTGCAGGTCGCCCAGCGTATGTCTGCACCTAGCTCGGCCAGTGTTTCGATCAGAACCGCAGTCTGAATTGTCATGTGTAGCGAGCCGGTAATGCGCGCACCTTTTAGCGGTTTAGATGGGCCGAATTCCTCGCGGCAAGCCATCAGGCCGGGCATTTCAGTTTCGGCGATTTCAATCTCTTTACGGCCAAAGTCTGCAAGGCCGATATCAGCAATTGCATAATCGTGTTGAGTAGGCGCGTCCATGTGAGGGTCCCCTTTCGGCGGGCAAGCACGGAAAAGCGGACGGGGCTATACGATTCCCTGTCCGCTGAATTGACGCACCACATAGCAGAGCCTTGAAGGTCGCACAATCACGATATGCGGAAATCCTTATGTGAATGATTGAAGGAACCTGTCTTTATACACTCCATGCGACAATCTTGGGATTTTTTGCAGTTTTAAGGTCACTGTACTTTGATGTTTTTCTCTGTGCGCAATAAAAAAGCCTCCGCTTGTCGGCGAAGGCTTTTTCGGTTTGTTTGTGGTTAGAAGATTAGGAAGCGACTGGTGCTTCTTCTGCCTCTGGCTTGCTTTCACCATAGATGAATAAGGGTTGAGCGTTTCCGGCAATAACTTCACCGTTTACAACGACTTCTTCCACGTTCTTCATCGCGGGCAGATCGAACATAGCGTTAAGCAACGTATTTTCGAGAATTGACCGTAGGCCACGCGCACCTGTTTTTCTTTCGATGGCCTTTTTGGCGATTGCCATCAGCGCATCATCCGTGAAGGTCAGTTTTGCGCTCTCCATTTCGAAGAGACGCTGGTACTGCTTAACCAGAGCATTTTTCGGTTCGCTTAAGATCTGGACAAGGGCGTGCTCGTCAAGGTCAGTCAATGTTGCAAGGACAGGCAAACGGCCAACAAATTCCGGGATCAGGCCGAATTTTACCAGATCTTCCGGCTCTAATTCAGCAAGCAGTTCTCCGATCTTACGATCATCGTCAGCTTTAACGTCAGCACCGAAGCCAATGCCGGAACCTTTGTCGCGCTGTGCAATAATTTTATCCAGACCGGCAAATGCACCGCCACAGATGAACAGGATGTTTGTCGTATCAACTTGCAGGAATTCCTGTTGAGGGTGCTTACGACCTCCCTGTGGGGGAACAGATGCAACAGTGCCCTCCATGATTTTCAGCAATGCCTGCTGAACGCCTTCGCCGGATACATCGCGTGTAATCGAAGGATTGTCGGACTTGCGGCTGATTTTATCAACCTCATCAATGTAAACGATACCCCGCTGAGCACGTTCAACATTGTAATCGGCAGATTGGAGTAGCTTGAGAATGATATTCTCAACGTCTTCGCCGACATAACCTGCTTCGGTAAGCGTCGTGGCATCCGCCATCGTAAAGGGAACATCAAGAATACGCGCCAACGTCTGTGCGAGTAATGTTTTGCCGCAACCCGTTGGGCCGAGCAACATGATGTTAGACTTTGCCAATTCAACGTCCTGAGATTTGGATGAATGGTTCAGGCGTTTGTAGTGATTGTGAACAGCGACGGAGAGAACACGTTTCGCCGTGCGCTGACCGATAACATAATCATCAAGAACATCACAAATTTCTTGGGGGCTGGGAACGCCATCGCCGGATTTTACGAGCGATGATTTGTTCTCTTCGCGGATAATATCCATGCAGAGTTCGACGCATTCATCACAGATAAAAACGGTCGGTCCAGCTATCAGTTTGCGAACCTCGTGCTGGCTCTTCCCGCAAAATGAGCAGTAAAGGGTGTTTTTCGAGTCGCCGCCTGATTTGCTCATTCCGTATCTCTCCTACGCCTTTGGCCTCAGTTTATCAGCAATATCCTTGCTGAAGCCTTGCGACATTGAGGCCAAATTGTCCGCTACAGATGGACGCTTTAACAATTAGTGCATTGGAACATGGTAACCAACAGCTTTTCAAGCTTGATTAACCATGTTCATGCGCGCGATGGTAGGTGCGAGTCTTAAGCATCGTCTTCTGGGATATCTCTTTTAGAGACAATTTCGTCGATCAAACCCCAATCTTTGGCCTTTTCAGCGGTCATGAAGGTGTCACGCTCAAGAGCGCGTTCCACTTCTTCAATTTTCTGCCCTGTATGGTCAACGTAAATTTGATTGAGACGTTTGCGCAGTTCCAAAATTTCACGCGCTTGTATCTCAATATCGGACGCTTGGCCTTGGAAACCGCCGGAAGGCTGGTGAACCATTATGCGGCTGTTCGGAAGAGAAAAGCGCATATCCTTTGCGCCAGCGGTCAACAGCAACGACCCCATAGATGCGGCTTGCCCGATGCACAGCGTTTGTACCTTTGGGCGAATATACTGCATTGTGTCATAGATTGAGAGACCAGATGTAACAACACCGCCTGGGCTATTGATGTACATTGAGATTTCTTTTTTCGGGTTCTCGGCCTCAAGAAACAAAAGCTGCGCAACCATAAGCGTTGCCATCCCGTCATGGACAGGGCCGGATACGAAGACGATCCGTTCTTTAAGAAGGCGGGAATAGATATCGTAAGACCGTTCGCCTCGGCTGGTCTGTTCGACCACCATAGGAACCAGGGTATTCATGTAAGTATCGACGGGATCTCTCATCGCGGTTCTCCAGCGTGGGGGGTCTTATTACGCAATCGGACGCCCTTTAAAGGAGCGCCCGCTAACACATCGACCATAAGGTCTTGATATTTCGTAAGCTGCCGAAACTTAAAGATACATGCCTCAATTAAACGGCATCAGTCTCGAGCGCCTCAAGTGCAGCTTCAAGCTCTTCTTTAGAGACGGATTTATCGGTCAAATTTGTTTGGTCAAGAATATGGTCGATAACTTTATCCTCAAACAATGGAGCCTGAATTTCGTTCATTGCTTGTTGGTTGCTTTGAATCCATTCAAAAAACTGGCGCTCTTGACCCGGATATTGACGCGCTTGTTGCAAAACTGCATCGCGCAATTCGTCCTGATCAACCTGAATATCGTTCTTCGACCCTAGATCAGCCAACAGCAACCCGAGCATCACGCGGCGTTTTGCGATGCGAATATGCTCTTCAGTTGGTTCAATCTCAGGGTGGTCGTGTCCTTCGACATCGGGGTTTTCTTCATGCCAAAGTTGATGAGCGACCTGCTTGCCCTCAATATCAAGCATAGTCGGGGGCAGCTCAAAATCGACTTTCTCATCAAGCGCATCAAGCAATTTACGCTTAAGATGTGCGCGCGACGCTTGGTCGTATTCAGAGGCAACCCGTTCTCTGATAACACCTTTCAGCGCATCAAGATCGTCAGAGCCGAAACGCTTGGCAAGCTCATCGTCGATTTCAGCGGCTTTCGGTGCTTTGACTTCTTTCAAGGCTGTTTCAAAAACCGCCGCTTTGCCTTTTAACTCTTCGTTGCCGTAATCGTCAGGGAAGCTGACCTCGACATCTTTTTTGTCGCCGGCTTTCAGTCCGGCGAGCTGCTCTTCAAATCCGGGTATGAACTGGCCTGACCCCAGCACGAGTGGAAAGTCCTCTGCAGCACCGCCTTCAAACGCTTCACCGTCGATACGGCCTGTAAAGTCGATGATGACTTGATCTTTGTCTTCAGCCGCACCCTCGCGCGTTTCATAGCTGACCGCATCTTCAGCAAGACGCTCTAAACTTTCTTTAATCGCGTCATCGCCAACCTCGATCACGAGCTTTTCAAGAAAAATTGACGAAAAATCGACTTCTGGGACATCCGGCAGCAGTTCGTAACTGACAGATACATTCAAGTCGTCGCCGTCTTTGAAGTCTTCGTTAATGATCTTAATGTCAGGCGACATAGCAGGGCGATGGTCTTTTTCGGCAATGAGGTTGCGAACCGACTCATCGACCATTTCCTGTACGGTTTCGCCCATCATGGATTGACCGAACATCTTTCGCATTAGTGTGAGCGGCGCTTTCCCTTTACGGAAGCCTTTCATCGCAAAGTCTTTGCGGTGCGCTTCTAGCTTTTCTGTCACTTTGTCGGCAATGCCCGCCGCTGGAACGGTGATTTCGTAGCCCCGTACGAGGCCTTCAGCGGTTGTTTCGTTTACCTGCATTTCGTGCTTTTCCGACTTTTTACTGGCTGCTGCGCTCACAATGCGCTCCGTGCTATTTCTTTTTGGGCAAAAGCCCCGATCACAATGGTACGGGCGGAGGGACTTGAACCCCCAAACCTAAAGGCACCAGAACCTAAATCTGGCGTGTCTACCAATTCCACCACGCCCGCATGTCGTGCTGAAAGCGCTCTATAGCATAGCGGATAGGCGGCGCAAGCCACGCGTGGATAAATTCGTCATGAGTCAAGTTTTTTGACCGCAAGCCCAAGAGGATTGATTTGGAAACTGACTTCGTTTGCAGGAAGGATGCGGAACGAAATTCACACTACCGTTGATGACAACCTGTGTTCCAACCTCGACTAAAGTGAAACACATAGGTGTATATAATGAATGCCAGTTACGTGAGAATTGCATTTTGTGCAGGAATTTACAGGTAACCTTAATTTATCACCAAAGATTAACTTTCATGCGCAGAACAGGGATTGTCAGGCCTTGATGTGCCAATAATTACTATCCGCGAATTATTTTGTGCAAGATTAAAAGTAAAAGTCCAAAATTCACACTACCAAGGATGATATACGCAATGTCTAAATTGGTCATTCCTGAGCCTCCGACAGTTTACTCATTTATTCGTACTTAAAGACGCAAGCGATTGCAACAGTAGTCAAATTTGCCGTTTACTCTACAGTTTTCGGTCCCAATGCCAATCGGTCTGCCAATTCACGCAACAGCTTACGCCGGATTGCTCTTGGGAAATCTTTATAGTTTTTTGCCACCTCGACAAATGCACCGGGGCCGTGGGCAACATAATCGCGGTAATATTGTGCAATCCCTTCTTCTGACCCCTCAATAGCCAAGCCGTTTACAGTAATTCCAACCGTATCGAGCCGTTTATGAAGAGCGCTCGGCACGGCGCCTTCGTTGCTGGGACCATCGCCTGAAACGTCGATGACTTTGCGCTGACAAGCTCGTGGAGCGGTTTCGTACAAGTCGATAGCGACGCGCAGCGCTTCTCCGATTCCAGTGGAATAGTTACGAAAAGCACGGGGAATAGCCTCGATTTTCTTTCGCAAGGCGGCGACGTCTTCATGGGTATCGGTGGCTGTCCATCCGACCGAGACGGCTTGGTGCGGCGTTCCACTCCATTGAACCACGGCAACCAAGGCTTTCGCATTGACCAGTGCTTCGGAGATAATCAGATCACCCAAAGCATCGGAAAGACCGTCCGCCTGCAAACGATATTCTTTGGCATCGACGCTGCCCGAGACGTCAATCGCTAAGACTAACGCGACATCGCACGCGAGCGCAGGTGAAGAAATCAGGGATGCGGCAAAGGATGCCGCGATCCATCTTTCTCGGTAAAATCTCACCAGCTTCCCGTGTTTTCCATGCTCGCCCAAGGCTCCTCAGGGGCAAGCGCATCGCCCGCCTGCAGTAATTCAATCGAGATACCATCCGGCGATTTTACAAAAGCCATGCGGCCATCGCGCGGTGGACGGTTGATGGTAACACCCGCGTCCATAAGCGTTTGGCAAGTCTCATAGATATTATCGACATTATAGGCGAGGTGGCCAAAGTTACGCCCGCCCGTATAGTTCTCGTCGCTGTCCCAATTATAAGTCAGCTCAATTTCATTACCCGGCCCGCCACCCGGCTCTGACAGAAAGACCAATGTGCAATCAGCGCCGTCCAAATCCTTGCGTCTTGTTTCTTCAAGGCCGAGCAGGGTGCAGTAAAATTTCTTGCTCTCTTCGATGTCACTGACTCGGACCATCGTGTGTAAAAATTGAATCGCCATATGAGGCTCCTTTCGAGCGGATGCGACTCAAGCTAGCGGTAAGAAGGCTTTAGTAAACCCCGTTTTCCAAGCTCTATTCACGAAATTGAAACGATAGCTATCGAAGTTGTACGGGAAACATTCCGATTCTCGATATAGGTATGCCGGTCATGACATCACCCACTGTTACAATGCCCACCCCTCAAGCAGGGTGGTTACGTGGCCCTTCATTCGATGCCTTTTTCATTCTGGGCACATTAACGATTGCATTGATTTCCGGAGTGATCGTTTTAATGAATCCGTATCTTTTTCCGCTGGTTCTTTTGATTGATATTTGGTTTCTCGGTTATCATCACGTGATCTCGACATACACGCGGCTTTGTTTCGATAAACAAAGCTTTCAAGAGAATAAGTTCCTGATCGTATATTTGCCCTTCATCGTGTTGGCGTCGGTTGTAGCGTTGGGGCACGGTGTCGGAATTTGGACCCTCACAACGATCTATTTGTACTGGCAATGGTTCCATTACACCCGACAAAGCTGGGGTGTCGGGCAAGTATATCGTGGCAAGGAAAAGCACCTTGTCACTGAAGATGAACGCCTGTTGAAAGCGGTGTTTTATCTCTTGCCTCTTTGGGGAATTCTTTACCGGTCGTGGCAAAATCCTGAAACATTTCTAACTTTAGAAGTCTGGACGCTGCCTGTCCCGCGTTGGATGGTTGATGTTGCAGGAGCCATTACGATTGCAACATTGTGCATCTGGGTGCTGGGACGAGTGCGTATGCACCGCGCTAATGCTCTGCCAGTGGCGCACACTTTGTACGTCATGACTCATTTGATCGCGTTCAGCGTCGGCTATTTGATCATCAAAGATATCACCATAGGCTGGCTTGTTATCAATATCTGGCACAATGCTCAGTATGTTCTTTTCGTATGGATTTTTAACACGAAACGATTTGAAGGCGGAGAAAAGAGCGACGCGAAGTTCTTGTCAAAAATCTCTCAAGCAAAAAACTGGCCATACTATTTCGGTTTTTGCATGCTGCTAACAACGGTCCTTTATACAGGAATCTCAATCAGTGAGGGCTGGCTTGCCGCGATTGGACTCGCTCCGTTGATCATAGTTTATCAAACAATCAACTTCCATCATTACGTCGTCGACTCGATGATCTGGAAAGTCCGAAAGCCGAAAATGAAGCAAACGCTTGGCATTGATGATCATTAGAAAGGCGATCTTTGCCTTGATCGGAAGCGGTTTGATGGGTTTTTTATGATGCCAAAAATGATGCGACTTCCGACCTGCAAGTATGCAATTTGTAAGGTATTTGAGCCAAGTTGCGACGAAGCCTTACCCTCCATAGTCCATTATAAACGTTACGCGCTACGTCATGTTGCTTTGCCCCGCCTTTTGTGGAGACTGGGCGAGTTGAGCTATGAGTTCTTTGTCTTTGAGCCGTGAGAAGAACGACTCTTGGAATTGCCCGTGCATTTTTCGTAAGGCAATCACTCCTAGTGTTGAAAAATCCCTTGGTTCGAAGCTGATTTCGTAAGCCTCTAAAAGACTCGCCTCACGCAGTTTTTTCTTTACAAAGCCGCTGAATGATCTGCGGGGAGCATCCATGAGCCTTACGCCTGAGCAACAAGCCGAGATCGACGCACAGCGCGCTCAATCAACGCCGACGCGCCGTGTTGTTGCGTCCGGTCTTGAAGAGCGGCTCTATGAAGCCATTCCTCTCTTGGATCACGGATTTGTCCGTGCCATTGACTACATGGGTGACGATGAAGCCATCGTTCAGGCTGCGCGTGTTTCGTATGGCCGTGGCACAAAAGCGGCACGCAACGACGAAGGTTTGATCCGTTATCTGATGCGGCACTGGCACTCAACGCCCTTTGAGATGTGTGAAATTAAGCTCCATGTAAAGCTGCCGATTTTCGTTGCGCGTCAATGGATCAGACACCGCACCGCCAATGTGAACGAGTATTCAGCGCGCTATTCGATTCTCGATAAAGAATATTATGTCCCAGCGCCCGGGCAACTTGCGGCACAAGCGACCTCTAACCGTCAGGGCAGGGGTGATGTGCTGGAAGGCGAAGAAGCGGCACGGGTGCTTGATATACTGCGCGGGGATGCGGAACAGACATATTCGCATTATCATGAGATGCTTAATGAAGGCCCGCTTGATGCGGATGGTAAGCCCACGGCCCTTGATCCTTCACGCGATGGGCTGGCGCGAGAGCTTGCACGTATGAACTTGACATTGGCGACATATACGCAATGGTACTGGAAAGTAGACCTGCATAATTTGTTTCATTTCTTGCGATTAAGAGCCGATGCTCACGCACAGTATGAGATTCGGGTTTATGCAGATGCCATGGCTGAACTGACCAAAGCATGGGTTCCGGTGGCGTATGGCGCGTTCGAGGATTATCGTCTCGGGGCTGTGCAAATGTCAGCACCAGCCATTGGCGCACTAAAACGGATGCTCGCTGGTGAGACTGTGGAGCAAGCCGATAGTGGCCTTTCGCCTGGTGAATGGCGCGAGTTTATGGCCGCGTTGGGCGATCAATAGGGTCTTGTCCCGCTGTTTGTTTGAAGCCGAATCTTCCAGTTCAGTTGCTTCAATCCACCAGCCGAACGAGCGCGTCAGGCCGGTCGTCGGTTGGCGACGGATCGGGTTTGAAACCTTGTAGTAGTTCGGCAATACCTGCGACGCTACCCACAAGATTGGTTGTCTCTAGGGGCATCATGATGAGTTTCGAGTTTTGTGAAGCGGCAATATCTCGGAGCGATTCTGTGTATTTCTGAGCGATGAAATACTGGGTCGCACGGGAGTCACCCTCGGAAATTGCCTTGGAAACCATCGTTGTTGCATTGGCTTCTGCTTCTGCTTCCCGTTCGCGGGCTTCGGCTTCTAAGAATGCTGCTTCTTTGCGGCCTTCAGCACGCAGGACAGCCGATTGTTTCGCACCTTCAGCTTCAAAAATCTCAGCCCGTTTTTCACGTTCGGCTTTGATCTGCTTGGCCATTGCTGCGGAGACGTCAGCTGGTGGAATTAAATCCCGAATCTCAACGCGGGTTGCTTTCACACCCCAAGGATGTGTTGCTTCATCAATGGCCTGCAGCAGTTTCACATTGATCTGATCGCGGTCGGATAAAACTTCATCCAAAGCCATTGCGCCGATCATACTGCGAATATTCGTAATCGTCAGGTTGATGATGGCGCGTTCAAGTTCAAACACTTCATAGGCGGCGCGTGCGGCATTGGTGACTTGATAGAATGTCACGGCGTCGGCGCGTACAATCGCGTTATCCTTTGTAATCACGTCCATTTTGTCGATTTCGAGCAGGCGTTCCATCATGTTGACGCGCTGGCCGATGCGATCCACGAACGGAATCAAAAAGTGAAGACCCGATGGTAAAGTCCCCGTATATTTACCAAAACGCTCAACAGTCCATTGCTCGCCTTGCGGGACGATATTGACCGCCATGTAAAGTGCTATGGCAGCGAGAGTAGTGATAATCAGCGACGCAGTTAGCATGGCTTTACCTTTGAGTCTTATGGTTAACAACACCCTGTAATAGGCTTGTTAATAAAGGTTATACGCTGTCCACGGATGAATCGCAAATATTCAAGTATCCTGTCAGCATTTCCCGCTTTCTGCCAAAACCGGAACGCTTTTTTATCTCAAACCCCGCCGACTCTAATCCGCGTCGCACAAATCCGGCGACGGTATATGTGGCAAAGCTCGCATAGGGTGCGGATGCCCTTGCCACTGCATTGAGCAGGTTTTCTTCCCACATTTCCGGGTTTCGCGCAGGAGCAAAACCATCAAGAAACCATGCATCCGCTTTTCCCTGCCAATCGGGGAGGGCGTGCCGGACATCCCCGATAATGACATTCAGGCTGACAGACCCGAACGTCATTATTCCGCCGTCTTGTTTCCAGGCGTCCGTTAAGCGGTCTGCATAGTCCAGCAATTCCGGCCATGCCGCCAAAGCTTCCCCAATAGCCTGTGAATCTAACGGGTGTAATTCAAAGGACGTGAAAGCCAGTTGTCCTGTTGCCCCCGATTTCTCCCATGCCTGCCATGTGGAGCAAAAGTTCAATCCGGTTCCAAAGCCCAACTCGGCAATATGAAATTGGTTGCGCCCTTCCCAACGTGCGGGCAAATCATTGCCATCAAGAAAGACATGCCGTGTCTCGGACAGTCCATCGACGCGCGAATAATAGGGATCATCAAATTCGGCAGAGACGGGAACGCCGTCTTCCCATCTCAGATCAGGCATTTGGCGATTGCCTCTCTTGATTCAGACCCAATTCCTTTTGAAGTTTTTTTGTCAGATTGAGCGACACGAGGCGGTGGCTCTCGGTCAGAGCATCGCGCAATCCATCATCATCCATGGTTTCATCGGTGACGCGCTGTATCCATTTCATACCGCGAGAGGCGAGGTAGGGGGCAGGGCGGCACCCAGGCTCTTGGCTCCACACTTCATAACCGATTTCAGAAACCTTAAATGTCACACCGAGCGGCGCGCCCTCGTCACTCCAACCGCCGATGGCAAAGACCTTCCCGCCAATTTTCCAAACATGCGCACCACCCCATTGAACCACCGTCGTGGTGTGCGGGAGAGAGGCACAAAAGCTGTTATATTCATCGAGGGTCATCGGTTCACTTGATCTTGCGTAAACCCCGCCATCTGTTGATACGCGCCGACCAGCGCGGTGAGTTCTTCGGGTGTTGCCACATCGTCGAGATTGTCGAAGCCGTCCGGTGCGCGTTCTTCAATCATGTCAATAACACGTTCCGGCCCGCCTTTGCGGTTGGCGTGTACAATCTCGGTTGTTGCGGGGCGGCGTTCGGCTTCATAAGCGGTCAGCGCCTCAGGCCCGTCATGCTTGGTCAACAAGTCCGCTAAACAGACTGCATCAAGAATGGCTTGGCTCGCGCCATTCGAGCCAACCGGATACATCGGATGTGCAGCGTCACCCAATACTGTCACGCGCCCATCAGTCCATTTGTCCAGTGGATCACGGTCGCACATCGGGTAGATAAAGTTCTGTTCGGTCGCTTTGATCAATCCTTCGATGTCGATTTCGGGTAGATCAAATATCCCATCGACATGCTGCATCACCTCGTCCAGCTTGCCTGCTTTGGACCAATCTTCCCGCGAAGGGATCGGCGTTGAGCCATCGCCGAGTTTGGCGCAAACCACCCAGTTCATCAGTGTTTTATCCGGCTCATTCGGGTCGTTGCAAATTGGATAAAGCACAAGCTTTGCTTTCATACCCCCGGCAATAATCATCGTCTTGCCATCGGCAAACCGAGGCCACATCGCAGCGCCCCGCCACATGAGGATACCATTCCACGACGGCGGGCCTTCGTCTCCGTGATAATGTCGGCGCACGCTCGAATGGATGCCATCCGCACCGATCAGCACGTCTCCGCTCAGAGTGACGTCACCGTCTGACGTCTCGAACTGTGCCGACACGCCCTTATCATTTTGTTCGAATGATGTGAGACGATGGCCCGTCTTGATGTTGCCTTCGCCAAGGCGCTCAACCGCTGCGTTGTGCAAGACTTTTTGCAGCTTACCGCGATGGATAGAGAATTGCGGCACATCATATCCGGCATCAAGGCCACGAGCTTGGCTGAGGATATTTTGTCCTCTCGCAGTCTTATAAATCAGATTGCTGGTGCGAATGCCCACCGCGTCCAGCGCATCAAGCAAACCAAGTTTCGCTAGTTCTTTAATCGCGTGAGGCAGTGTGTTGATCCCGACGCCGAGTTGCTTCACTTCGGGCGCTTGCTCGCAAACCACAGCTTCAATTCCATGCGCATGAAGGGCAAGCGCTGTGGTCAATCCGCCAACACCGCCACCAACAATGAGTACCCGCATGAAATCCTCCCTTTGCTCACTCCCAGTTTGCGTGTCAGGCTGTTGCAAAGACAAGCGTTAAGGAGCATCGCATGAGCAAGCTGGTTATCCACAATATCGGATTGTTGCTATCGGGTAAGATGGAAAAACCTATTCTCGATGCGGATTGCATCATCGCCGTTGATGGAAAGATCGCAGTGATTGGTAAAGCGGCGGATATGGACCTCTCCGGTGCGGAAACGGTGGTGGATGCGAAAGGCGTGACCCTCGCGCCGGGTCTAATCGACAGCCATATCCATCCGGTAATTGGTGATTACACCCCGAGACAACAACAACTTAGTTGGATCGACTCTACTTTGAATGGCGGTGTCACCACCATGATTTCGGCGGGCGAAGTCCATTTGCCGGGGCGACCGAAAGATATTGTCGGATTAAAGGCGCTCGCGATTGCTTCGCAGCGATGGTACGAAAATTTCCGGCCTTCGGGCGTCAAAGTTCATGCGGGTGCGCCCGTCATTGAGCAAGGTCTTGAGGAACACGATTTCAAAGAAATGGCGGATGCAGGGGTCAAACTGCTCGGTGAGGTCGGCCTCGGTACGGTCAAAGACGGTCCTACGGCGAAGAAAATGGTGGATTGGGCGCGTAAATACGGGATGCAGTCAACAATTCACACCGGCGGCCCGTCTATCCCAGGTTCCGGTTTGATCGACGCGGATGTTGTGCTGGAGGCCGGAACCGATGTAATCGGGCATATCAATGGCGGGCACTCTGCATTGCCGGATGATCAGATTGTTTGCCTCTGCGAGTCCTGTCAGGCGGGTCTTGAAATTGTGCATAACGGTAATGAGCGGGCGGCTCTCTTGACGCTGAATACGGCACGCGAACTCAAGCAACTCGACCGTGTAATCCTCGGCACAGATGGGCCGGCAGGGTCAGGCGTTCAGCCGCTGGGTATTTTGAGGATGATCGCAATGCTATCGAGCCTTGGCAATGTGCCCGCTGAAATCGCTTTTTGTTTTGGAACGGGTAATACAGCCCGCCAACGCGAACTGGATGTCGGCTTAATTGAACAAGGCTATTGCGCTGATTTCGTCTTGATGGATCAGGCCCAGCACGCACCGGGAAAAACAATACTTGAGTCAGTGCAACTCGGAAACTTGCCGGGTGTGGGGATGACAATCATTGACGGAAAAGTCACGAGCCGTCGCAGCCGCAACACGCCACCTGCGGGCGATGTCCCGGTGATTGAAGGGGAGTAATTCCACATCGGAAACTGCCCTACGTAAAAATGCAGGGCAGTTTCTTTAAAACGTCCGAAACATGTTTTTCGTCGGTTCTTAGAACGGAATTTCGTCATCCAGGTCGTTGTTGAAACTGCCGCCGCCGCTGGAGAAGCCGCCGCCATCATTACCACCTGAGGAGCCACCTCGGTCATCATACCCGCCACCGCCTCCATAGCTGCCACCACCACCACCGCTATCGTTGCGACCGTCGAGCATAGTCATCTCACCGCGAAACGGGCGTAGGGTGATTTCAGTGGTGTATTTTTCGACGCCTTGTTGGTCGGTCCATTTGCGGGTTTCCAGCTGGCCTTCGAGATACACTTTTGAGCCTTTGCGCAAGTATTGCTCCGCAATGCGAACAAGGCCCTCGTTGAAAATGGCGACGCGGTGCCATTCTGTGCGTTCTTTGCGCTCACCCGTTTGCTTATCTTTCCAGTTCTCAGATGTTGCAATCGCAAGGTTGCAGACCTTGCCACCATTCTGAAACGTCCGGATTTCGGGGTCGCGTCCTAGGTTACCGATGAGAATGACTTTATTAACGCTGCCCGCCATGGTTTCGACTCGCTTTGATTTATCCCAATGCGGATGGACGATAACAATGCTGGGCAAGGATACAAGGTGTTGTTGCTATGTTCTGAGTGGTGGGTGCTCATACGACACGTTTTAGATGTTTAGTGTCGTTTTTGGAGAAGGCCAGCGACGGAATCAACGCAATCGTAACGTTTGTAAATTGCGATGTGCTTCAGGGGAGGCCTTGTTGAAGCGCATTCAGAATTTGGATTGCGGAAGAGTAACAATATCATGGCCCAGATTTTTGACTTACCGGCAGAAGCGCTTAAGCGACTTCGCACACTGATCCCCGACGAAGGGTTCCAAGCAGCCGCTGACGAGGCGTTGTCCAAACCGTCGCGTGAGTGTAAATGGCGACCGGCCTCTGTACACCGGTTGGTTATTTCTGACGACCAGCGGCAAGGTGTCGTCGCTCGGCTTCGGTTGATCTTAGCACGTGAAGGCTTTGAGGAATGTGGATCGATGCTGCCAATCGGACACATCTACGAAGGCTTGATCCAAACATTTTCGAGTGAAAGCCGCCTCGTCGTCTGAAAACGTCTAAAGCAAACTCGCTTTTTCAAAACTCAGTACTGTGCATGTTAAAAGCAGGGACGCAGATGTGATCCCTTTGGCGTTGTGCGTCAAAAATATTAAATGATTTCGTGTAACTCCAAATGCGTTATAATGGGAAAAATCCCTTGGCGGAGAAGAACATGTCGAAATCACCTGTCACTCGCGCGGCCCTTACCGTCGCTCTCCTAGCAATATCGGCCTGTTCACAAGCACCTCGTGATGTCGATCCCAGATTATCTCAACCTTTGCCGCCACCATCACAAGTATCGTCGGGCGCGCCATTGTCTTCCGGGGCTGTACCGGGTCCACAAGACATTGTGTTGCGTGGGGCCGCTTTTGCGGTTTCTGGAGGTGGGCGGTATCCGCAAAATTCTCGCCTGACGGTTCGCGTTTATGATGCGGCGGTGGGTAATGTGAATGAGTGGGTGGCCGAGCAAAGCTATACGCGAAGTGGAGGTCTGCCCTGGCCATATGAAATGCGGTTCCGCACCGAGGCTCTCAAAGGGGTTACAAACCCGGCCCTTGCGGCACGCATCGAAGGCCCTGATGGTCGTCTTGTCTATGAAACCCCGCGTGCCATTCCATTGGTCGAGGGGGGATCTGAAGATATTCCGCTGAGTCCGGTTGCAGGTGGTGGTGTCGCTGCTCTGCCTGATGGGGAGTCGGATCAGTATGTTGACTCTCCGATCGCGCAACAACCGCAGCAAAGCTACGGCATTCCTGATATTCGCTCAAGCTATGGCTCGCCGCGATACGATGCGCCAGTCTACCCCGGTCAATCATACGAGCCAACGTCGATTTCCGGGCCGCCTTCAAACACAATCTTCTAACCCGATGGCAGGAGTATTCGTTCGTGTTGCACCAAGTCTGTCGTAACATTGGGGTGACACGAACAATTAGCCTTTAACCTGCTTTCGACGAAGGGTTCGGTTTTGCTGCGTTTATTGGCGTTGCTGCGGTTGGTGCTTTGGGCGCGGCCGGCTTTGCATTAGGACTATTGATCGGATCTTCGCCACGGTGAACGGACCCTTCAAAATGAGCGCCAGCTTCGATGGCGATTGTCTTGTGGAGGATGTCACCCTCGACCCGCCCGGTAGACGTTAGTCTGACCTTTTGTCCGCGAATGCGTCCAATGACATGACCATTAACCACAACATCGTCAGCGACAATTTCACCGCGAATGACCGCATTCTCGCCAATCGTCAAAAGATTTGCGCGAATGTCCCCTTCAACAGTTCCTTCAACCTGAAGGTCACCTTCGGTATGAAGATTTCCGGTAATTTTCAAATCAGGCGAAATAATTGAGGGGCCTGAGCCGATAGTCGGTTTCGGTCGGGTGGTTTTGTTAGAAGGCGTAACGATTGCATTGTTCGGGTTCGGCTTTGCAGCGGAAGCAAGAGGCGCAGACGCAGGTGCCGGTTTTTGCGGTTCAACACTCGTCTCAATCGGGTCGTTGATTTTACTCTTGGAAAACATTCTAACCTCGCTTGGGCTTCCGTTTCGCTCATTGTCTAGGCGTGTAAAGCCGTAATTTAGACGTTTGGCGTGTCATTTTGCAATTTGTTAGCCAATTTTTAGCAAATATTTCGTTAAATTGGAAATCAGTTTTTTTCTAGGCACATATGATTAGTGTAAAAAATTAAGATATTGCTTTAACTGCCTCGAGGACTTCCATAACGTGGCCGGGAACCTTTACCTTGCGCCACATCTGGGAAATTTTTCCATCGGTATCAATGAGATAGGTTGCCCTTTCGATGCCCATAAATTTCTTACCATACATCGTTTTTTCAACCCAAACACCATAGGCATCGGTGATGGAACCGTCTTCGTCGGAAATAAGAGAAATTTTGAGACTGTGCTTATCGCGGAATTTTTCATGCTTTTTGATCGTATCGCGTGAAACGCCGAGAATAACTGCGCCTGATGCATCGAAGTCCTCGATCAAGTTGCTAAACTCTATCGCTTCTTTGGTACAACCGGGTGTGTCGTCTTTCGGGTAAAAATAAAGGACGACAATTTTTCCTCTGAAACTGTCCAGCGAAATTATGTCACCACCATCGCGAGCCGCAGAGAATTCTGGTGCAGGCGTTCCTACACTGAGCATTTTTACGTCCGTCACAGTATGTTCCCTGATAATCTATGAAGCTGAATTAACTATGTTTTTTGCTAATTCTTAGCATGAACTAAACCCATACGGTGCAAAATCAATGTTCTCTTTCGCGGAGGACTGATTGGTGAGCACGGTCTATGGTTTTATCAGGTTTGCTCTATTGAGCGTAGCCGGTCTTTTCTCGACCGTTGTTTTGCTTGGCATTGTCGGGGTTCTTCGTCTGCTGATAGGTCCGATAGATGCGCCAGTACCGCAAGCGTTGCTGGACAAGATTGTTGCTGACGCAACACCCGGTTGGCAAGTTCGAGTAAAAAACGCGCAACTTGATTTTAGTTCTGATGATGGCCTGAGTGGGCTGAAACTGCGTGATGTCGTGTTGGCCAATACAAGCGGTGAAGAGATTGTCAACGTTCCGGTTTTGGGTCTGCGTTTTGCGATGGTTCCCTCGCTTGATCCCGCAGAAATTCTTACTGTTAGAGAGATTGCATTAAGCGGTGCTTCACTGGACGTCATTCGCGATACCGATGGGGCATTGCAGTTGGCGTTTGGCGATTTGCCGGGAGATTTATCAACGTCTCATAATGGTGGCGATGACCCTGTGGCTTCGTTTGGCGACTTGGCAACTTTGGAAAATCTGCCACAGTTACGGATTGAAGACGCACAAATTCATTACACTGATCATGCCCGAGGCACGACGTGGCGAACAGAAAAAGCACGCTTTACCGTTGCACCGACTGATACCGGTTTGGAAACAACGCTCGATATTGTCGTTGATGGGGGTGTTGGCGGCGCGCGCCTCAAAGCTGTACATATCGCTGAAACAGGAGCAGTCAACGCGACCTTAATGTTGGATGATGTCCGTCCGTCGCGTGTCGCCGAACTCGATCCAATTTTGGCTGAGTTGGCCCGAATTGATGCGCCTCTGAGTGGGGAATTTAAAATATCAGCGGATGATGGCGGCGACTTTCAACATATCGCGGCGTCGTTAACGGCAGCTGGCGGGACTGTCACTCTTGATAAAGCGCCGGTGGCGCTTAAAACGTTCTCGGCAGAACTGGGTTGTGACATCGCATCAGAAAAATGCGAGATCACGAAACTCTCAATCGCAACTCCCGAGTTTCGAACAGATGCATCAGGAACCTTCAGGCAGGGTCATTCGAATACATTGCTTGCCGAGTTAAAACTTACAAACACACATCTGCAGAACGAAGGCATTCAGCTTTCTACAAATTCTGCAGCTATCAAAGCAGCATTCGACCGTGAAACTGGCACGATGAAGGTTGAACGAGTTGGACTTGAATCCTTTTCGATTACGGGGCTTCCAAACGGTAATTCGCTGGATATTGCAAAAATTGCCGGTGCAGCAGTTTATGATCCAAGTGCCGAAGAAGTCTCTTTACCGATATTTGCCGCACAAAACATTCGGATTGCAGGTGCTCAGGGTGTACAGCAAAAACTTGGTGCGGTCAGAGCTTCTCTGACGTTCAATAAGGTAACGCAGCAACTAAACGTCTCTACTTTTCAAGCGAATAGCTTTACGAGTTCGACAAGCGGACTTTCTATTCAAGTTCATGATGCGAGCGGCAATGTTGATTTTGATCTGGAAGCCGGGCGCGTTAATCTTGCCGATACGGTTGTTAACGGCACGCGCATAGCCGAGGTCTCCTCAGGTACTTCCACAATTGATGCGATGACAGTCCGTGGGGTTTTTGATTTTTCTTCGCAGACTTTGACAGATGGTGTGTTGAAAGTCGCGAGCGCGGCGGTGTCTATCCCAAGATTTTATCCCGCACCGCTTTCTCTGGAAAATGTAAAGGTTCGGTTGGCCGCGAAACATACAGATGGAACGACCAAGCTATCCTTAAAAGAGATCACCGCAAAAATTGACGATCTCCCTGTGAAGGTGCAAGGCAAGTTTGCGTTTCGAAAAAATGGCACGTCTGTGGGGCGGATCAATGCCACTTTCGGCTCGGCTCCAGCAGCTCGGATTCCACATCATTGGCCGCTTGGTGTTGCACCCGGTGGTTTGCGCTGGGTTTCGAAAAACGTGAAATCGGGATACGTCGATGCCGTAACGCTTGATGCTCAATTTGATGAGGCGAACCCCGCTTTAGATACACTTGATCTAAGGTTTGGTTTTCACGACGCTCTGGTGACTTTTTCCCCGGACATGCCTCCTGTTCAAAGCGCAGCAGGAGAGGGGCATGTTACCCTTGATCGACTAGATGTCGCTGTATCAAGTGGTCACGTTCAAGCGCCTAAAGCGGGCATTCTTTCCATCAGTGGGTCACAGTTTTCTATAGCTGATTTTTCTCCTAATATCCCCTTTGGAGAAGTGAAATTGAAGGCGAGAGGTCACATCCAATCTGCCCTTCGGTTTCTGGATGCTGATCCGATCAATGCGATCTCGCCAACAGGGTTTGATATCACAAAGGCAAAAGGGGATGCAGAGGCGCAGGTTCTTTTAAATTTGCCGCTGTCGAATGATTTACGCATTGATGATGTTCAATTCGACGCGCGTGCGAAAATACATAGATATTCGCTGGCGGAACCTCAGACCGATTTACCGGTTTCTGGAGATTTATTGATGGTTAAAGCCACGGAAGACGGCTTGGTCTTGCAAAGCGATGCGCGGGTCGGTGGCCTCGCAGCGCGTCTGGGGTATGCGGAAGGTTTTGCCAAACCTAAGCCAGGTGAACCGAACAGTATTTTGACGTTGGAAGCCTTCCTGTCTTTGAATGATTTCGCGCGCCATGGTCTTATGCTGGATGATTATGTAGAGGGCCTGACTGCGGTAAAGGCACGTGTGGAAATGTTCGATGGCGGGGCAGCAAGAATTAATGCTGATGCTGACCTAACCAACCTCGTTCTAAAGGCTGATGCGCTTGGATGGAGGAAAGCTGCCGGCGTTCCGGCAACGATAAAATTGGCAGGATATCGCAACGCAAATGGTGCAAGTGCAATCGAAGCGCTGGCATTGCGCGGTGAAGATATGATGGCAGATGGGTCTATCGGACTTTCGAATGATGGACAAATCACGCGGGCTAACTTCGGACGGATCAAACTGGGTTCTGCAATTGATACTGGTCTGATTTTTGGGCGCAAAACGAATGGCCGGGTTGGGGTATTATTAAAGGGATCGCGGATTGATTTGAGGCGTGCTTTTTCAGATGCTTTGGAGGGGGATGCATCCCCTTCACCGCAATCAACCTCAGATCAGAATGAGACAGACATTAGCCTTCAGATTGGGCGCGTCTTGTTGCGAGATGATCTGGGTGTTTTCAATTTGACAGGGGGAATTCGCCTCCGGGGCCGCGATTTACGAGCGGCTAATGTGTCTGGAAAGTTGAATGGATCAGCCCCTGCAAAGGTGGTTGCCGAGCAACGCCCCGATGGTATGGCAATCAGACTCACTTCACCTGATGCGGGTGCGTTTATTCGGGCCACTGACCTGTTTACGGGGGCTTATGATGGCTCAATGGTCCTTGAAGCGATCAGGCGGGGCCAGTTATCGCCTGCTAAAATATCGGGCCGTGTTCTAATCAATAATATGATCGTGCATGATGCGCCAACGCTGGGGCGTATTCTATCCGGTGGTGCAATTGGTACGTTGATGAGCGATCTTGCGAATGGTGGGATTAGATTCTCTAAGATTGAACTACCGTTTCGCGGTGTCGGTTCTCAATGGCAGATTCAAGATGGTGTCGCATTTGGCCCGCAACTTGGTTTGACGCTTGATGGAGGGTACGATCTCGCCCGTCGCGATCTGGATTTAAATGGTTCTATTTCCCCTGCCTATGCAATCAACGGTGCTTTGGGAAAAGTACCTTTGGTTGGATCATTGTTGACGGGTGGTGAGGGCGAAGGGCTGTTTGGCGTTACATTTTCTGTGGATGGGGATACAAATAAACCTGTCGTCAGCGTAAATCCTTTATCCGCGCTGGCTCCGGGGTTCTTGCGTAAGATGTTTGCGGAAATAGGGACCGAGAATGGCCGGAAAGCATTACCGAGCGCTGGGAACGATAAATAGGCGTAATCCGGAGCTCCGAAAGTTCTGCGCTCGCGGTACTCGCGAAACGCGAACCAATGTAGACGATCAGTGATGCGCGTTTTATAGCGGCAGGGACAACCAGATAAGGACGGTCCTATGCCAACCGAGACAGGTCGCCATTTCCTCGCCATACCCGGTCCTACCGTTATCCCCGAGCGTGTCTCTCGGGCAATGAATCGCTCGATGGTTAATATTTACGAAGGACCGTTAATTGATCTGACACATGGGCTGTTCCCCGATCTTAAAAAGATCGCCAAAACTGAAGGCGATTGCCTGATGTACATTTCTAATGGCCATGGGGCATGGGATGCGGCCCTGTTCAATACGATTTCGGCAGGAGACAAAGTGCTCGTCCTTGAGTCCGGTCGATTCGCCGCCGGATGGGGTGTGATGGCAGAACAGATGGGTGCGGTGGTAGAGACAATCCCATGCTCAACTCGGCAAGGCGTCGATCCTCATGCAGTAGAAACAAGACTTCGCGCGGATACATCACATGAGATTAAAGCGATTCTCGTTGTTCAAATCGACACGGCCACTGGGGTGTGGAATGATATCGAGGCGATAGGAAAGGCAATCAAAGCCGTAAGTCATCCGGCGCTTTACATGGTTGATTGCATTGCCTGCTTTGGCTGTGTCCCCTACGACATGGATGCGTGGGGTGTTGACGTCACCATCGCGGCTTGTCAAAAAGGACTGATGACACCGCCCGGCCTTGGCTTTGTCTTTGCCAATGACAAAGCGATGGCGAGACGGAACGAAAATGGATGTCTCTCTGTCTATTGGGATTGGTTGCCTCGTGCTGACCCTGATATGTATTATAAATTGTTTTGCGGAACCGCTCCGGTAAATCACTTATTCGGCTTGCGTGAAGCACTCAATATGATCGACGAAGAGGGTTTAGACGCTGTTTATGCCCGGCATTCGCGCTTGGCTCGAGGGGTTCGGGCAGCAGTTGCGCAATGGGGTGAAGGAGGTCCGCTTGAACTTAATATTGCGAATCCTGCCGCACGGTCTGACGCGGTAACGACGATCTTAACCGGTGATATTGATGCTCAAGTGTTACGCCGGTTATGTGAAGATCAGTTAAGCCTGACTCTGGGGCTTGGAATTGGTCTTGATTTCAACGCTGCATTTCGAATTGGTCATATGGGGCATGTTAATGAACCAATGATCTTGGGTACTTTGGGCACTGTTGAGCTTGCATTGGCGAAGATGAATGCGCCTTACGCTCCGGGTGGAGTAGATGCCGCAATCAAGGCGATGGCTTAGCTGTAAAAATTTTAACACCATATTTAGGCTATCAAGCGAGAGTGATCCCGCGTCTCAAGGAGGTCGATATGGCAACCATCCTGTTGCTCGAAGACAATGCTGCATTACGGCGAATTTTTTCCGTTACACTAACGGAAGAGGGGCACAGGGTATTGGAAAGCGATAGTGGTATCGCGGTATATGACCCCGAACTGCTTTTGTCCGTTGATCTCATGATCACTGATCTTGTCATGCCGAGGGTGGACGGTCTTGATGCGATTCGCACTGCACTTGGAACCCGCGAAGATTTGAAAGTGATTGCGATGTCAGGGGGTAGCCCTGCATTTAAGCAAGATTATTTATCTGTCGCGAGTATGTTCGGTGCTGATAATATTCTGAGGAAACCATTTGAGCCTCATGCATTAATTGATGCTGTTAACACGGCTCTCGCGGCGTAATCACTTTCCAATAACGTCAAGTTTAACATTCTGAAAGCAAGTTGATCAGTGTTAAGGTGGCTGGTTAGCAACTTGTTTACCGCTTTCTTGTGTTTTGTACGTGCTACCTCTTATGTAGACGGAAGATGAGAAAATGGCCGCGATAGTTTTGCTTGATGACGACGAAATGCTGCGCACTTTGCTTGCTGAAATTCTCGAAGCGGAGGGGCATAGCGTTATCCAAAGTGATAATGGTCTGGCTGCATTTAATCTTCATGACATGGGGGCCTTGGACCTCATGATTACTGATCTTTTTATGCCCCGGGTGGACGGCATGGAAGCAATCATAAATGCAAGGCGTGATTTTCCCGATCTCCGCATCATCGCAATGTCAGGTGGTGCAGATTTTCTAAAGCAGGACTTTCTGCCGTACATGAAGCAATTCGGTGCGTCTGCAATTCTGAGAAAGCCCTTCAGGACAGATGTATTTTTAAAGACGGTCCGCACAGTCTTATGCACTCCGATAGAGACTGATTACACAAGATCGATACGCGCAAAGGCGTCTTAATCCATCTTGGCGAGAGCATGACGTTTCTTCCCCGCACTGAGCTTGCGGGGTGAAGCCAAGTCGCTTGCGGTCAGCATCATGCGCGGGTCGTCAATTGGATTGTCATCAAGTTTGGCTCCGTTTTCACCAATCAGGCGTTTGGCATCTTTACCTGATTTCGCGAGACCGGCCTTTACAAATAAAGCCCCGATAGAAATGCCCTCGCCAACATCCTCTGTGGTAAGAATGACAGTTGGTAAGTCTTCAGAAAGTGCGCCTTGCTCAAAGGTAACACGCGCGGCTTCTTCTGCTTGCGCCGCTGCATCTGGTCCATGGCAGAGCGTAGTAATTTCGGTCGCGAGGATTTTCTTGGCCTCGTTGATCTCTTGGCCTTCCAGCGCTTCTAGCCGCGCACATTCATCCAGAGGCAACTCAGTGAACAGCCGCAAGAACCGACCGACATCAGCATCCATCGTATTGCGCCAGAACTGCCAGAACTCATAAGGCGAGCGCATATCGGCATTCAGCCAGATTGCGCCATCTGCGGACTTGCCCATTTTCGCACCATCGGCGGTGGTGATCAGCGGCGTGGTGATGCCAAACAGAGTTGCTTGATCAACACGGCGTCCCAGCTCGATGCCATTGATGATATTGCCCCACTGGTCCGAGCCGCCGAGTTGTAGCTGACAGCCGACGCGCCGGTGCAATTCCAAAAAGTCATAGGCTTGCAACAGCATGTAGTTGAATTCGAGGAAAGTCAGCGGTTGCTCGCGCTCCAGCCGCAGCTTTACGCTATCGAATGTCAGCATCCGGTTGACGGTAAAATGCGGACCGTAATCGCGCAGAAAATCGATGTAGTTCAGCTTATCGAGCCAATCCGCGTTATCCATCATCACGGCATCGCTCGGCCCGTCGCCAAAGCTCATGTATTTGTCAAAGACGCTGAAGATGCCTTGCTTGTTTGCCTCGATCCCTGCGAGGTCGAGCATCTTGCGCGACTCGTCCTTGCCGGAAGGGTCGCCAACTTTCGTCGTGCCGCCGCCCATCAGGACAATCGGCTTATGACCCGTCTTTTGCAGCCAGCGCAGCATCATGATTTGCAGCAGCGAGCCGACATGCAAGGACGGCGCGGTGCAGTCAAAACCGATATAGGCGGGCACAACCCCAGCCGCGAACGCCTTATCGAGGTGTTCAAGGTCGGTGCAGTCCTTCATGTATCCGCGTTCGATCATAACGCGCAGGAATTCGGCTTTTGGCTGGTAAGTCATCGTTGCATCCTTATGGCTGCGCGTTTTCTAACGCGGCCTTGGTGCGATGGAAAGGGTTGAGAAATTCGCCGTCCCGGACTTGATCAGGTACCGCCTTCGGCTCAAGAAGGCCCCGGATAAAGTCTTGGGAAGGGCCACTCATGGAAGTCTCACGCGGAAAACCGGTTTGGTCGCTATGGTTCGCGCTGTTCATCCAGCACGATTGACTAGGGTTAGGCGCTAGCTAGACTTAATTGTCGATGACACAGGGTACAGGTTCGAACAGCTTGTCCAGCTTTGCCTTTCGCAACTCGCGAACGAGTCTTCCCGTCATAAAAACACAAAGTTGGATCGTATCATCAATCCACAGGTCAGGTCCCTTCAGAGCCGAACTGTTGATACACAGACTATTTGGTTTTCGTTTGTCGGTCGCACCGTATTGACCATAGCGAAGCTTTACTTCTGATTTTTCAATGATGACACTTCGTTTGGTTTCGCCAAAGTTAATCGAAAAATATGTGCCGGGTATCGGCGTTTTTCTATCGGCATCCATCAAATTTACCGGATAGAGAGAGGTTCTTCTACAGTACGGAGAACATCCGCACATTTCGCGGAGATAATGGCGATATCACAATACATCAGATGCCCCGGATTAGAGTATCTTTTGCCCGGCTCCATCCAGTAATAAGTGTTCGGAAAACTGTCTTCCGGTAGAGGTTTACCGCGCCTATTTCTAATAAACAGATCATTCAATTTCTTGAAGTCATCCTCGATCTCACGTGGCATGTAATGCTTTTGAATAATAGATGCATTCATTAACGGACTGATCCAAACGGTATCGTCGAGACCGTCGTCGATTGCTGCGGTACTTTCCGGGTTATTCGGTGATTGCATTGATATAAACCTCCTCACTCCGGACGGTGAACCGAAAGGCCGGTTCGCCATCCTCATCTGTTGTGAAGCTCGCAACGTATTTACGGGCCTCCGCGCTTGCGTATTTCATTTCTTCGACGGGATCATTCGGCTCGTAATCATGCGCCTCCCATCCCTCGTAGGAATATTCGATTTTTCCGTCAGCGGTTTCGAGAAACACTTCAACGTTGGTGATATAGACCTGCTGTGCAGTGAGGGCATCAATCCGCGCCAGCGCTGCCTCTCGTCGAAACGCTTCACCCGGCAGGCCAAGTGGCTTTAGTGAAATAATGTCGGGTTTTTGAGACATTGGACTCTCCGTAACGGTTTTACGTTGGATCAGAGGATCATAATTTAGACGTGAGCGCCAGTTTTCGAAGGTGGTGACTTGATCCTAAACCTTTGGTGGCTCAAGAAGGTCTCGGATCAAGTCCGGAGTAGGGTTACGGCATGGAAGTCTCACGCGGAAAACCGATTTGGGCGTTGGGCCTGATGTCCGGCACGTCGATGGATGGCGTCGATGCGGCGATGGTGCTGACGGATGGCGAAACGATTTCGGAATTCGGGGCGGGAGGCGAATATCCGCACGAAACCATCGCTGCAACGCAGCAGGTCATGCGGCGACCCCTCGATTACCGCAATCCGAAGACACAGGAACTCGCCGCCGAATTTGCCGAGGCTGAATATGAGGTTGAAGACAGCCATGCCCGCGCCGTCGTGAGCCTGTTGGGTATCTCTCCAAATACGCCTGAAGTGATCGGGTTTCACGGCCAAACGGTTTTCCATGCGCCTGAAGAAGGCTGGACATGGCAAATCGGCAGCGGAGAGCGGCTGGCGCGTTCGCTCAACCGTCCTGTCGTCTGGGATTTTCGCACCGCCGATATGGAGGCAGGCGGGGAGGGCGCGCCGCTGGCCCCGTTCTTCCATTTCGCTCTCGCCAAGCGCATCAACGCAACGGAGCCGGTGGCGTTTCTCAACATCGGCGGCGTGGCGAATGTGACATGGGTAGACCCGACCAAAGGTGCGCCGGAAGAAGAGGGTGCGTTGCTCGCTTTCGATACCGGCCCCGGTAATGCGCTCATCAATGATTGGATGGTGCGCCACGACCGCGAACCCCTCGACCGTGACGGCGCGGAGGCAGCCAAAGGCCACGTGGATGATATGGCACTTCACAGTAATGCGACCCGTGCTTTCCTCGCCCGTATTCCGCCCAAATCCCTCGACCGCAATGAATTTGCGATGGTGCTGGACCGTATGACGGACCTCTCTCTCCCGGATGGTGCAGCGACCTTGACCGCCTTGACTGCCGAATGTGTCGCCGAGGCCCTAAAACACATGCCAAGTGCGCCTTCACGGTGGCTCATCTGTGGCGGCGGGTGCAAAAACCCTGTGATGATGCGGATGATGGCGGACCGCCTCAATGCACCCGTTGATCCCGTCGAAGCGGTCGGCTTTGACGGCGATATGCTGGAAGCGCAAGCCTTTGCCTATCTTGCGGTTCGCTCGCTGCGCGGCCTTCCTCTCAGCGCACCGGGAACCACGAATTGTCGCGAACCTGTGAGCGGTGGTCAGCTCGCGATCCCTTGACCTTTTTCGCATCAGGTCGTAATTCTCAGTCATCGCAGCGATTTGAGCCGGATTGCGGGCTGCGACGGTATTTACCGAAAACAAAACCGCTAAAGAGGTGTGCGATTTTTCCAAAACGCCATTTCGACCGGTTGTTCGTTGGAGCGACCTATGAATACTGATCTACATCCCCGCACAAAACTGGTGCATGGCGGCATTGACCGCAGTGGTCACCATGAGATGTCCGAAGCCCTCTACTTAACCCAAGGTTTTGCTTATCCCGATGCCGAAACTGCCGAAGCGCGGTTCGATGGGTCTGATTCCGGTTATGTCTATGCCCGTTATGGCAATCCGACTGTCGGAATGTTCGAACAGCGTTTGGCAATGCTTGAGGAAGCCGAGGCGTGCTTTGCAACCGCGTCGGGCATGGCGGCGATGCACGCCTCTATGTTTTCGCAATTGGAATCGGGCGATCATGTCGTTGCGTCCCGCGCGTTGTTCGGGTCGTGTCACTACATCCTTGATAGCCTCCTCCCGCGTTTTGGCGTTGAGACAACGCTTGTGGAAGGCACGGATGTGTCTGCATGGGAAAATGCCGTACGCCCCGAGACTAAAGTTTTCTTTCTGGAAACACCTTCCAACCCGACACTCGAGATCATTGACATCCGCGCTGTAGCAGATGTTGCTCATGATGCCGGAGCGGTTCTGGTCGTTGACAATGTGTTTGCGACGCCTTGCTTTCAGCGGCCTCTCGCGTTGGGCGCTGACATTGTGATGTATTCGACGACAAAGCATATTGACGGTCAAGGGCGCTGTCTCGGCGGGGCTTTGCTCGGATCGAAAGAGTTCATCCACGGTAAGCTATTCGAATACATGAAGCACACCGGCGCGGCGATGAGTCCCTTCAACGCTTGGGTGATGCTGAAAGGGTTGGAGACGCTCGACCTGCGTTGCCGTGCTGCTGCCGATAGTGCCGAAGCCATCGCTCATGCTTTGACCGACCATAACGCTCTATCAAGGATGATCCATCCCGGTTTGCCGACGCACCCGCAACACAATCTTGCGGCGGTACAGATGGAAAGGCCGGGAACGATGGTCTCGTTCGAACTTGAGGGCGGCAAGCCAGCAGCCTTTAATTTTATGAACGCGCTGGAGATTGTCCGGATTTCCAACAACCTCGGTGATGCGAAGTCAATCGCGACTCACCCGACGACTACGACGCACCAACGCATGACGGAAAAAGATCGGCAAACACTGGGCATCACCCCCGGTTTGATCAGGCTGTCTGTGGGGTTAGAACATGCCAATGATCTTATCAGCGATATTTCGCAGGCTTTAGACGCCGCCTGATTTCTCACAGGCGGCGCAAGCCAAGATTAAAACGTCAGGTCAGCGGGTTCTTCCAGCCCATGAATACGCGCCGTCGCAGTGACGGTGTTGGCCAACAAACACGCGATGGTCATAGGGCCGATCCCGCCGGGAACAGGTGTGATCGCGCCTGCGACCTCGGCGCAACTTGCGTAATCGCAATCACCAACGATCTTGTGCTTGCCTTCGCCTTTTTCCGGCGCAGGCACTCGGTTGATGCCGACGTCAATAACCGTTGCGCCCGGCTTGACCCAATCGCCTTTGACCATTTCAGGCCGTCCTACGGCTGCGACGAGAATATCGGCTTGCTTGCAAATTGCAGGCAGGTCTTTGGTTCGAGAGTGGGCAATGGTCACAGTCGCATTCGCTTGCAACAAAAGCTGGCCCATTGGTTTGCCAACAATATTCGAGCGCCCGATAATCACTGCGTTCTGACCACTGAGATCGCCCATACGATCCTTGAGCAGCATATAACTGCCAAGCGGCGTACATGGGACCATTGCTTTCAGACCAGCACCAAGACGTCCAACATTGACGACGTGAAAGCCATCGACATCTTTTTCAGGGGCGATGGTGTTGATGATCAGGTCCGAGTTCAGATGCTTTGGCAAGGGAAGCTGAACCAGAATGCCGTGGACTTTCGGGTCAGCATTCAGCTTCTCAACCACGCCAATCAATGTGGCCTCGTCTATATCTGCATCATATTTATGCTCAAAGCTCGCCATACCGCATTCGACAGTTTGCTTGCCTTTATTGCGCACATAAACCTGTGAGGCGGGGTCTTCTCCCACAAGAACAACCGCAAGACCGGGTTGCACGCCATGAGTCTCGACCATCTTTTTGACATGGCCTGAGACACGCTCACGCACAGTGCCGGCGAATGCTTTTCCATCAATTATTTCGGCGCTCATGGCAGGTTTCCTCGGTTTTTATTAGATATGCACTAGACGTGGCGCGAACCAACGCTCTCAACTATCGTCTGCGGGCATACATTTGACGGGATTCGCTTGGCTGGTCCATAGCGGCAAAATAAAGGGACAGTGCGACATGACGGCTATCGCTTTCTTCGGGATCGGTAATATGGGCGCTGGAATGGCGCGTAATCTGATCAAAGCGGGTCACTCTGTTACTGTGTTTGATCTGGATACAGCGAAAGCTGAAGCCATCGAAAGCGCAACGGCCGCCGTTGATGGTGAGGCCGCTGTCTCCGGTGCTGAGGTCGTTATAACGATGCTCCCCGGCGGAAAAGCCGTCTCAGGGCTTTACCGTGACACGATCTTTGAGCTTGCTGAGAAAAATGCATTGTTCATTGATTGTTCTACAATTGATGTCGAAACGGCGCGGATATTAGCGAGAGAAGCCAAATCGCGTAACTTTGCAATGCTGGATGCGCCGGTTTCGGGTGGCGTAACGGGGGCGGATGCAGGAACGCTCGCTTTCATGGTTGGCGGAACGGAAGAGGCTTTTGCACGGGCGGAACCGCTTTTTGATGTCATGGGCGCAAAAGCGGTGTTGGCCGGGGCCGCTGGCGCGGGGCAAGGCATCAAGATCTGCAACAACATGATGCTCGCGATTCAGATGATCTCGGTCGCAGAGGGCTTTGTCTTAGCCGAAAATTTAGGATTAGAGCCGGAAAAACTATTCGAAGTGTCAAGCGCGGCCTCAGGACAATGTTGGTCATTGACGACATATTGCCCCGTGGCTGGTGTTGGACCGAAAACCTCGGCGGATAATGACTTTAAGCCGGGTTTCGCCACCGCATTGATGCGAAAAGACCTTGGGCTAGCGATGGAAGCCGCAGAAGCCGCCGGTGCAGTTGTGCCCTTTGGTCACGCCGCGCGTGATGTTTACGAAAAGATGATGATTGACGGACAGGGTGATCTTGATTTCTCATCCGTTATTAAGCGCGTGCGGGCGGCAGTGCCGGAAAAGGCATGACGAAGACGAGAATCTTTGCTGAAGAATGGCGGTGTAATGATGCGCCGCTATGATAACGGGAGTTCGTGAAATGGATGAAGTTTTTTCACGGCGAAAGCTGATTGAACCCAAGGCACTCCGAAGCCTCATGCAGCGTTCAGATTTGCGCGGCGGGCTGCAGGCTGGTTCTCATTTCGGTGCGATTTTAATGACGGGAGCTTTGCTCGCTGCGACATGGGGGTCGTGGTGGGCTTTTCCGGTTTTCATCATGCACGGAACGCTGATTAATTTCCTCTATGCCGGACAACATGAACTCAGCCACGGGACACCGTTCAAAACCAAGGCGCTAAACGAGTGGGTCGGAAGGGTCATCGGGTTCTTAATGATCTATCCGCGCGATTTCGATCTGATCCAACATCACGCCCATCATCAATACACTCAGAACTGGGAGAAAGACGGCGAGCTGGTGCGTCAGCCTTACACCCTTCGCAGTTATCTCATGTGGGTGCTTGGGCCGACTTACTGGTACAGCCGGATTGCCCGCATCATCCGCTTTGCCAAAGGCCATGTCATAGAGCCGTATATCGCGCCGCATCAGGAAACGACTGTCATCCGTGAGGCACGTATTCATCTGGCGCTCTATATCGGGATCGCAGTTATCTCTCTTCTTGCGCAAAGCTGGGCTGCGGTGATTTTCTGGCTCGCGCCTTTACTGATCACAAAACCAATTCATCAGCTACAGAACACCATCGAACATCTTGGTCTTAGCCACGAAGGCGATATTCTCAAGAATACCCGCTCGACGGATACAAATGCTGTGCTGCGCTGGATGTGCTGGAACATGCAGTACCATACGGCGCACCACAGCTTTCCATCCGTTCCATTTTGGAAACTACGCGCGCTTAATGACACCATCGAAGATCGCATCGGCCACGAAGTTCACCGGATGGGGTATATTGAGTTCCAGGTCGCTTTGATCCGAAAACTAATGGGGGGAAAGTCCGAAGCGGATTATCCTTACGATGAAGTATGGATCGCGCGTGGGCCAAAGGGCGTTGGCCAGATGGTCGTAGATTGATCCCATGGAGTCATACCGCAGAATTGTATCCGCTACCCGTTTTTTACTAGGCGACTTGGCGGTTAAGGTTTGCGATACGGTGAGCCGGAATTTTTACGCTAACTTTTGTCCCGCGACCAACTTCGCTCTCTATCGCGAGATGCCCTTCGAGTTTTTCCACAAGACCCTTTACGATGGAAAGCCCTAGGCCCATGCCACCCTTCTGGGTGGTCATGCTGTTTGAAGCGACTTGACAAAACGGCTCGATAATTTCCTCGATATGCTCGGGTGCAATCCCGCACCCTTGATCGGTGACAGTTAATTCTGTGAAGGTGTCATTTGTTGAGCTGGAAATTGTTATTTCCGAACCGGCTGCGCTGAACTTCACGGCATTCGTTACGAGATTAATGAGGATTTGCGCTGTACGCTCTGGATCACAATGAATTGCTATATTTCTATCATGAAGATCTTGCTTGAGGTGAATTTTAGCGGCTGTCACATCGCGCCGGCAGGTATTTACTGTATTCTCGAAAATTTCCGTAATTGGTGACCATTCATCGGTCCAATTCATTTTATTGACTTCAAGACGAGACACATCCAGCAAATCATTAATGTTTGCCTGTAACAGAGAGCCGGCAAAATGGATATCTTTGACGTATTCGCGATACTGCTCTTGATGAATTGGGCCAAAGATTTGATGTTTCATCATTTCAGAAAAGCCGAGGATCGCGTTCATCGGCGTACGTAACTCGTGGCTTACATTTGCGAGCAAGTGAGACTTGGCCTGATTTGCGTGTACTGCATTGTCTCTGGCTACGATGGCTTCTTCGCGGGTTTCGGCAAGCCGGTCACGAAATAACTTTTGCTCCCTCTCCAACTGTTCGCGGGCGAATGCACCTACGACAACTGAAAGAGTTGTGACGGTCATAACAAATGCATTGGCGTAAATTGCGGCCAGCGACGTCTGCGAGAAGTAAACAGTGGGCCAGTAGATACAGTTGCCGCCAATGCACATTCTGGTTAAAGTAGAAAATCTTGGCACGACGAGTGCGCTGCCAAAAACCATCGTTGAAGAAAGTAAGAACGGATAAAAATCTGCTGCGGGACGAGGTGCAATGATTGTCGTAATGGTTATCGACACTGCTGCGGTCATGCCGAATAAAAAAATGTACCAGTCACGTTGCTCAGGTGTCGAGTCGCTTTGGAAGCGAATGAAGATGGCGGTAAGCACTGACACCGTAATGAGTCGAACTGTTAACAAAGCGGGCGCACTATCCCTCGCCATTATGACATCTAAAAACCCGATCATGGCGAGGGTAATGATGGCAAGAAATAAGAATATTTTCCGTTGTGCGAACTTATTCTGGTCGTTCCAATCCCAATAATCTTTCTCCATCTCCGGCGTGTCAAAGGCCGGAGACTGAAACCTATTGTAGAATAAAGCGAGGATGTCCTTCATACGCGAAGTTTTCGGATAATCATCCTGACGATTGGTTAACAATTCTTTGTAAAAATTGTATCAATTTGAATGAAACCGGCGTTGCGGCGCGCACTGCAATCCGGAAAACGGCATCAGCTTGGAGAAGATCGATATGACCCACCCGTTGAAAGTTTTTCAATCGTTGTGGGCCATGCAGCCTTACAGCGATATGGCGTCGGCGTTTGACCGGGTGCGTGATGCCGGGTTCGACGGGATGGCGATTGATCTTGGTGCTGCGGATATTGCGACGGCGATGAAAACTTTACCTCATTTTGAGCGTACTGGTCTGACACCGCTCATCGTGGCGTTCCCCAAGTCGGTTGCCGCGCTGCGTGAGACACTCAAGATGTCGAAAGACTTCGGTGGCCCTTTTGTTGTCGTTATCGGCCAAGTATTCCCGCTGACTGTTGAAGGAGCAATCCCGATCATTCGCCGCTGGATGGAAATGTCTGATGAAGAAGGAATGCCGATCCAGTTCGAAACCCATCGCAATTGTATTACGAATGACCTTTTCTTCACGCTGAATCTGCTGGATGCAATCCCGGATATGCCGCTCTGTGCGGACCTGTCGCATTATGTTGTTGATCGTGAGTTCTGGTATCCGTTATCCGAGTTCGACCGGGGTTTAATAACCCGATGCCTGCAACGCGCCGACAGCTTTCAGGGCCGTGTTGCCAGCCGCCAGCAGATTCAGCTTCCGTTGAACTTTCCTCAACATGCCAAGTGGGTATCGCTGTTCGAGGGATGGTGGGAGCAGGGGTTCAGAGCTTGGCGGCATAAAAACCCCGATGATGCGCCGGTTTTCCTGTGCGAGCTTGGGCCTCCGGAATATGCGATGACCGGGGCGGATGGAAAAGAGCTGTCAGATCGCTGGTTGGAAGCGTTGCAACTGAGGGACAAAGCCCGCGAAATCTGGGCGGGAGTCTGTGAAGAGGGAAATGCGGCATGACGCCGAAAGATACAGTTGCGCTTGCGCAAGAGTACACCCGACTATCCCTCAAGGCGTATCTATTCTTCATATTGATTTCCTTCACCCTTGCGGGGGTCACAATATTATCTCCCGATATTTTTGAAACACCGGCCTATGACGACAAACGTAAAATCATGTGTATCGGATATACGTTGCTGTCTGTGACACTGCTGCTGTTCATTCTCTACCTGACGGCACGGTCGAACGCCGCGCTGACCTTAGGGAAAGAATTGATGCTCGGGCACGAAGAAACCCAAGAGATAAAGGCTTTGGGCGTCTTTCGATCAATGAGCACACTTTGGGTTTTGTTCTTCATGACCGCGATCATTATCACCGTGAACTATACCATTCTGATCTATGCTGTTGAAAGCGGATTATTTTAGCGCTTGCACCGTTGGCGCACTCCCCTAAGACTTCAGGTATGAGTGAAGAAATCTTATTCGATGTCGCCCATGGCTGGGGGACCATCACGCTTAACCGGCCAGAGCAATTAAATGCACTGACCTTAGGGATGGTGCGTGCGATGGGCGCGCAACTGTCAAAGTGGCGCTCGGACGATTCCGTTAAGGCTGTCATGATCCGCTCGGTTCCCGGCAGGGCTTTTTGCGCCGGGGGAGACATACGCGCGCTTTACGATATGCGTAAGGCGGATAATATCGACGGCTGTATGGAGTTCTTCGGCGCGGAGTACCTGAACAATTGGCGCGTGGCGGAATTCCCGAAACCTTTCGTTGCGTTGATCGACGGAGCCGTGATGGGCGGCGGCGTCGGCATTTCGATGCACGGAGATTTCCGTGTCGCGACGGAACATGCGCTCTTCGCGATGCCTGAGTGCGGTATTGGGCTTTATCCTGATGTTGGGGCGACTTACATGCTGCCTCATCTGGAGGGTGCGATTGGTATGTGGTTGGCCTTGACCGGAACCCGGCTCGCGGCGGCGGACATGGTGCGCCTGGGATTAGCGACGCATACAGTGCAGCGCGCAGGCGTCGGCGAATTGCTGAAATCGCTCGAAGATTTAGAATGGGGCGAGGACAACCATTCTGTTGTCAAGCGCGCGCTTGATATGTGGCACGTCACGCCGCCCGGCGAGACTCCGGCGCTTGACCACCTCACGAATATCAACGAAGCCTTTGCTTTGGACAGCAGCGACGATGTGATCCGGGCGCTAGATACCATGCGCGACGATTCATGGGCGGCGGGTCAGCGCGCGGCCATTGAACGCGGCAATCCGCTCAGCATCCGGGTCACCCATCGCGCCATGAAACTGGGCGAGAAGATGGATATGACCGAGGCGTTACAAATGGAATACGCGCTGACGCGGCGCTTTGTCGAAGATGGCATCTTCATCGAAGGCGTGCGCGCGCAGATCATCGACAAAGACCGTAATCCCGTCTGGCCTCATGCCAGCATCAAAGATGTCTCGCGCGGTGACGTGGATGCCATGTTCCGTGATGCACCTGACCCGATCAATCTCACATGGTCTGATGATACAGGGCGGGGCGCATGACCGATCCCCATCTTCTGCGGCAGGATAATGACGGTGTGGTCACTCTGACGCTCAATCGGCCTGACCAATTCAACCCGCTCTCTGAAACGATGCTTGGTGCGTTGGAGGCCGAGATCGCTTTGATTGCCGAAGATGAAACCGTCCGGTGTGTCGTGATCGCTGCGGAAGGTCGTGCGTTTTGTGCTGGTCATGACCTGAAAGAAATGCGCGCCACGCCAGAGCTGGCTTACTATCAAACACTCTTCGCGCGTTGCTCGGGTTTTATGCAAAGCCTGATCGCGTTGCCGATTCCTGTGATTGCCAAAGTGCAAGGGCTTGCGACGGCGGCGGGGTGTCAGCTTGTGGCGACCTGCGATATGGCGGTGGCTGTCGATACCGCGAAGTTCGGTGTCTCCGGCGTCAATCTCGGGCTGTTTTGTTCCACGCCCTCCGTGGCTCTCAGCCGTGTCGTCAGCCGCAAACGCGCCTTTGAAATGCTTGCCACGGGCGAGTTCATCAGTGCGAAAACCGCTGAGGATTGGGGCTTGGTCAATCGTGCCGTGCCGGAAGATATGCTCGATGCAGAAGTTGCGCGTATCACTGATAATCTTCGCAAGAAAAGTCCTGTTCCGCTCAAGATGGGCAAAGCGTTGTTCCAACGTCAACTCGGTCTTGATCTTGCTTCGGCCTATGCCGATGCGGGCGAGACGATGGCGCAGAATATGATGACCCATGATGCTGTCGAAGGCATCGACGCCTTCATCGAAAAACGCGACCCCGAATGGCGGGGCGAGTGATTGCAACAGTGATTGCAAAGCAATCACGTCCCAAAGTCCCGTAATCGTAAACCCCGCAACGGCAGATGCTTGTTTCGTCCCTCATTGCCGCAGGCAATAGGGGTAAGCAAAAATCATCGAGAGCAAAGTGCTGACTCTACACAGGCAAATGCGTCCGGTAGAAACCCTCGCTTAATGTGTCATTCCCGCGAACGCGGGAATCTCATTATGCTAAGAAAGATGCCCGTTTTCACGGGCATGACACTGAAGCAAAGCGGGTCAAAGGGCAGTCGTGACAGCCCCGTCCAGCGCTAACATTACAATGGTAAAAATCATCGAGAGCAAAGTGCTGATTAAATTTCCTCTCAACCGCCTTTGCCTCCCGCCGTTTCCGGAAGGAGGTATTTCGACTTAAATGTACGCAGCATTTTATCAGGCGGACGCTCAATCCGGTTTCCGGTTAAGCGCTTCACGCAAAATACCTTCAACGTATCAGCAGGGAAGGGCGTTGCTTTCGTGCGCGATATCGGCTGCGCCCGCCGAATGTGCTTTTCAATCCGGTGCAATAAGCGCAAAGCGTATCGTGGCAAATCCTCAAGGACTTTGCGCAATGCTATCAAACGGCGGCGCAAGCAAACAGGCGAGAAGGCTTTTTCTTCCAGAGAAATTGCCGGAGCATATTCCAAAAGCTGTGCGCGGTTAATGGCACTTTGCTTCTTATCAACAATCAATCCGGCATACGCGATCAGCAAATATTGTGCGGCGGCTTCTGCACGGATCAGTATGTAAGAGACGGTGCTTGAGAAGAGGCGGGGCAACGGCCCAACCGACAAAAACACCACAGCCGCCAACAACCCCGCCACAAGGCGAAGCAGTCGTAACCGCTGTGTCTCTATTGCCTGTTCGATGCTCACGTCGCTTTTTGCCTTTGTTGAAAAAGATGAAAAGCAATAAGAACTAAATATGAACATTTGTCAATACGCATTCGCGCAACGAATGCGTCCACCCTCAACAAAAGCGCTAAAATCACAGCGGCAAATGCATTTTTGCGCTCTCGATTGTCTCAGGCAATGAGGGGAAAAATCATTGAGAGCACCGTGCAGAATAAACATTCGTTATGCAAATGCGCGATAGAACCCTTCGCTCCATGTGTTATTCCCGCGAAAGCGGGAATCTCGTCATGCTAAGAGAGATGCCCGTTCTCACGCACATGGCACCGAAGTAAAGCGAGTCACCGCGCAGCGATGACAGCGCCGTTCAACGCTAACATTACACTGGCAAGAATCATTGAGAGCCGGGTGCTGAAAATACATTCGCTATGCAAATGCGCCCGATAAAACCCCTCGCTCCATGTGTCATTCCCGCGAACGCGGGAATCTCGTCATGTTAAGAGAGATGCCCGTTCTCACGGGCATGACAGTGGAGCAAGGCGGGATACCGCGCAGCGGTAACAGCGCCGTCAAGCGCTAACATTACAA
>CALKIZ010000066.1 GCA_937995735.1 uncultured Neomegalonema sp.
TGTCCCAATCCGCACTTGAATATGCGGGTCCGTCGAACCGTTGGCCTTAGGCTTGCGGCGCGGTTTGCGCCGGTTCGGGTACAATTCAGGAAAATACTTGCGCGGATCAATCAAACAAAATTGAGGCGCGCGCGACCCGCGTTTTTCGCCCGTGCCTTTATTCCCGGAACGCTTCCTTTTCGGCGGAGCCACATATTCCGGCACAGCCATATCCCGCGCCACAATCGCAACAATCCGTCGCGCCGCCGACTCAGCGGGTCGCAAAATCAGCAAAACCGCATTGCGGACATGCCTTGGCAGCTTTTCAATAACTGCATCATCTGAAGCCATCCCCGCAGACACAAACAACCCCGCCACAATGCGCAACAGCGCAAGGCGGTAGTTTTCAGTCATGCGGTCAAGGCTCCAGATCATGGTGTCTTTCTGTTTAAAACAAAACAAGAACATTTAAACCGGAAAGTTTAAACTTGTCAAGCAAAAGCATTCGCGTAGCAAATGCGTTCGACCTCACCAAACGCAAGCCATGTAATAGCTGTCATGCCCGCGTAGGCGGGCATTCACTTCTCACGTAATTCAACCGTTAAGTTTTGAGAATCGTAGATTTCCGCCTACGCGGGCATGACAGAGCAAAAATCATCGAGAGTCGAAAAAGTTCGAAAACACGGGTAAGGTTCGCGTAGCAAATGCTTTTGAAACCACCATGCTAAGCGACAGCCACCGTCATTACCCGACTTGTTCGGGTAATCCAGAGCCACAAATGCCGACGCCTGCCGCGCTGGATCGCCGGAATGAATCCGGCGAAGACCCCCAGATATGCAAAGTGTCGTATCGTGTGAGAAACCACACTCCAATTAACGAGACTTCAGCTTTAACGTAATGTGCTTTTAAGCAATGTCGGTGACATAATCCGACGGCATAAACGACACATCCAACCAATATCGAATAGCGGTTTCTGTGATTTTCTTTAATCCGTCAAAACCGTCCGGTTTGCGAATACAGCTTGCACCACCGAGGGCGTAAAACTTCTTGACGGTTTCAATATCTTCAAGAAATCCAAAGCCCATAATTGGCACGAGTTTCCAGATTTTGTGAGATTTAAGCGCTGACACCAATTCAGACCAATCCGCATCATCGGAATCCAGATTGACGATGAGAGCACGGGGTAATTTTCCTGAGGGATCATTTAGGGCCGCGACAAGCTCATCCCTGTTTGTCACAGGTGTTTCCAGGTATTTACACCGGTCATCGATCCCAAGTTCTTCCGCGACCTTGGCCAGCAGCGAGTTTTCAATCATGTTGAAGTTAGCAATTAAAATCATAACCATCCTCACGACATAAGGGAGCCTTGAGGATGCACAACCTATATAAAGTTTTGCTTAATCCGAACCCCTAGGGGTTTTATGCGCGATGGGAGGTAGGCGGACCCTGCGTCTACTCTGAAACGGGTTCCGCGAATTTGATCGACTCGCCGCAGCCACAGGCTTCGGTGACGTTGGGATTGCGGAATTTAAAGCCGCTTTCCAGTAACCCGCGCTCATAGTCGATTTCAGTACCAAGCAGGAACATAATCGCCATGGGTGCGATCAGGACGCGCACGCCGTCCTGCTCAACGACTTCATCGCCGGAAGTCGGTTCAGTGGCATAGTCCATCGTGTATTCCATGCCCGCGCATCCGCCCTTTTTGACGCCGATACGCAAGCCGTGAACAGGATTATCGGGCCGTGACATCAGCGTTTCCAGCTGTGCAACGGCTGCTGGGGTCAAGGTAACAGGGGCTTTTCCGCCAATGGCTCCGAACATTACATGAATCCTAATTCAAGGCGCGCTTCGTCTGAAAGACGACTCATATCCCAAGGGGGTTCCCATATGAGATTAACATCGACTTGTTTGATGCCGGGTAAAGGCTCGACGGCATCTGCGACCCATCCGGGCATTTCTCCGGCCACAGGGCATCCCGGCGCGGTCAGCGTCATATCGACTGTTACAGCGCTTTCGGCATCAATGCGAACGGAGTAGATCAGGCCAAGATCATAGATATTCACAGGAATTTCCGGATCATGCACCGTGCGGATGGCCTCCACGATGTCGTTATAGAGCGGGTGATCTTCAGTCGAAGGCTGGATAAGCGGTTCGCCTTCAGCGGGGGTTGGTGCGTCCATCGTTCGGCCTCGTATGAATTGTTACCCTTATATATAGGTCATCGAGAGGCAACGCACCAGTGCGGTCCTTTGGCGCTTTCGCAGGTGTCATTTTAACCGGCGATACCCCGACGCAGTTCCGCGACGATTTCATCCGCCGGTCTGACATCGGCAATACGGCGGTGCAGGGCGATCAAAGCCCCTGTATGCGCGGTATCGTCAGAGGAAACACAGCAATCCGAGACGACCACGACCCGAAAACCGGCGCTTGCTGCGGCGCGGGCTGTGGAATCAATCGCACCGTCTGTCTCTGCACCCGCCAAGATCAACGTGTCGACATTTTCTTCTTTGAAGATTTTGCGCAGCTCATTGCCCACCGCCGCATAACCGGGGCGAGAGACAATGCGGTCGGCTTCAGCGCCTTGCACGCCCTCATTGACCTGAATCCATGTTGGATCGCCGAGGCGTGTCCGCATCGTCTTGACTTCGGTATCGCCCAAAATCGCTCCGGCGCTGCCGTCAAAAGCGCTGGGCGCAAAGTGACTCCAATAGACTGACCCGCCGCTTGCGCGTAGCGTTCTCGCTAGCCAGTCAATCCGGGGGATCGCTCCGCGCAGCTTTGGCGCAATCGCTAAACCCAAGCGTGAGACTTCGCATCCAATCATCGCGGTGCGTTTCGCATCAAAGGTTGGAAAGGCCCATTTGCGCCCGCGCTTTTCGGCAATTGCTGCTTGTATCGCCGCGAGTGGATTTTCCTGTCGTTGATCAGTCATGATCGCCGCTCCCCTGATATTTCAAGATTTGCCCTCGAATAACGGAGCAAGTGCGGCATGGGAAGGGCAGATCGCTTTGTACCATTATTTGATATGCGCAGCGGTCGGGGCTAGAAGGGAGTGCAGTAGGAGAATTATCTATGTTGCGAAAATGTACTGTAGGACTTGGATTTCTGATTATTGCCGCTCCGGTCTATGCGGGTGGCGGCATCGGATATTCGACAACGGATGACCAAGGCACGGTCGAACGTGTTGTAGAGCGCCGCGCCCTTCGGGATGATTTGTCCGGCGCATTGGTTTCGTATACCCGCACCGATGGTTCGCGCAGCTTTGTTGAATATGCCATTCGCTGCGAGTCGCTGGCCTTTGCCTATCTTGGGATTGCCGATGACGATGTGTCGAAGACGCCGAACCTCCTGACAGTACGAACCCAAAGCGACCGGCTACTCAATAATGACCTCATGCCGGTTAAACTCGCCGCGCTGGACGAGGACACCAGCGAAGCCTCAATCCGCAAACTGGCCATGGCCGTGTGTTCTTAGCAGGTGGGCAAAGGACTCAAACCCGCCCGACTTCGTTGCGTTTCGCGCCTTTTGCTTCGGCCAGCAGGCACAGCCAGTCATGGGCAACAGTTGCCGCCGCGAGCGCGGTGATTTCCGCATGGTCATAGGGCGGCGAGACTTCAACCACATCCATCCCGATGAGGTTCAATCCCTTTAATCCTCGTATCAGCTCCAACGCCTGCCACGAAGCCAAGCCGCCCACCACAGGCGTTCCCGTCCCCGGCGCATAGGCGGGGTCCATCCCATCCACATCGAACGAGACATAAAGCGGCGCATCGCCCACACGTTCCCGCACAATCTCAAGCGCTGCATCAATACCATTGCGATGAACCCAAGGCGCGGTGAGGATTTCAAACCCATGATCGCTGTCATTATAAGTCCGCAAACCAACCTGCGTTGATTTAGAGACATCGATAATACCTTCGGCAGCAGCGCGGGCAAACATGGTCCCGTGATCCAGCTTGCGTCCATCATCTTCCCACGTATCGCAATGGGCATCGAACTGGAGCAGGGCAACGGGTCCATGCAATTTTGCATGAGCTTTTATCAACGGATAGGCAACGAAATGATCCCCGCCCAGCGTCAGCATTTTTGCGCCACTAGCGAGGATCGTATCGGCATGAGCCTCTATCGAGCCGGGGATTGTCTCGGGGTGATGCGGGTCCACAAAGCAATCGCCATAATCGACAATGCCCAGATGCTCGAACAAGCTGAAGCCCCAAGGAAAGGAGTCTAGTTCGGAAATCTGTGTCGACGCCGCGCGGATGGCTTGCGGCCCGAACCGGCAACCGGGGCGATTGGTGACGGAGGCATCATAGGGCACACCGCTGACCACAACATCCACGCCCTCTAGGTCGCGCGTATATTTCCGGCGCATGAAACTCAGCGCACCGCCATACGTCATCTCCAGCGGGCGGCCCTTTACATCGCCGCGAAATGCGAAATCGCCTTTAATGTCGGTCATGCCGCCTCACAGTTTATGGAGATAGGTTTTGTATTCTGCGTCTGTAATCATGGTGGACAGCCGCGATATCTCGTGGCGGCGACAGGCGGTATAAACCCGCACATACTCAGCGCCAAAAATATCCGATGCGCACGGCGAGGCTTCAAATTCATCCAACGCATTGGTCCAGTCATGGTGAAGCCGCTCACCTTCCGAGCCATCACCGGCGGTCAACATCGGGCCAGCTTCGGCCTTTGTTCCCAGCCCGTGCGCAATGCCGCCGAGGATTGCCGCCAGCGCCAGATAGGGGTTCACATCGGCCCCGCAAATCCGGTGCTCTAACCGCGCCGCCGCCCCGCTTGTTGCCGGAACCCGAAGCGCAACGCCGCGATGATCCATCCCCCATGTCAAGGCCATCGGCGCGTAGGAGCCGGGTTGAAAACGCCGGTAGGAATTGGCGTGCGGTGCAAACACGGCTTGCAATTCGCGCATTGACCCGAGCAAACCGCCGATAGCGTGCTTCAACGGGATGGCTATACCTTCATCTGCGCTGAAAATATTGCGCCCGTCACCATCGAGCAAACTGACATGCACATGCATCCCGCTACCGGGAGGGTCGCCGTAAGGCTTCGCCATGAAGGTTGCCGCGAGGTTGTGCTTGCGCGCCGCTGCCTTGACCAACCGCTTGAACGACATCGCATGATCGGCGGCGGCCATCGCATCGGGGATATGGTTGAAGTTAATTTCAAACTGTCCCGGCCCGAATTCTGCAATGAGCGTATCCGCCGGAATATCCTGCACATCGCAGAATTCGAGAATATCGTCCAGCATCGGCTCCAGTGTCGTGGTCGCAGCGAGATCATAGACCTGAGCGCCCTCTAAACCGGGCGGCGGCAGAGGCGCATCGCCCGCACGCCCCTCCGCCTGAAAGATGTAGAACTCCAATTCCGTGGCGACCACGGGCGTAATCCCCAGCGCTTTAAGCCGCGCGACTTGTGAGGCAAGGCGTGAACGCGGATCATAAATGCAATCATCGCCATTTGGCTCCCGCAACGTCATAATAATCTGCGCGGCATCTTCCGACCAGGGTATCGGTTTGAGCGTGTTGAGAACCGGCGTCGCGATGCCGTCCGGATCACCAATCGGTGCGGCGAGCTGCGTCGCTTCGACATCCTCGCCGAAAATATCCAAGGCGTAAGTTGACATGGGTAGGCGAATACCGTCACTCAACAGCTTTCGCGC
This sequence comes from uncultured Neomegalonema sp., assembly GCA_937995735.1. Classification (GTDB taxonomy): domain Bacteria; phylum Pseudomonadota; class Alphaproteobacteria; order Rhodobacterales; family Rhodobacteraceae; genus JAHDDY01. The sequence continues at coordinate 5,660 of CALKIZ010000066.1, forward strand.
GGAGTCCCCCGGCAACCATTTGCCGCGCATCACGCCGTTCATATCGGGGAATAACAGCTCAATCCGGTCGAGTTTCGGATGCGCGCTGATAAAGGCGTCTATTTTCTCTTGATCAGTCAATTAAATCTCGCGGTTTATGTCGGCCCGTTTGCCAAGCAGCGATGCAATGATCACACCCAGCGCGACAACGGAAATTAAAATGGTCGATAATGCATTGATCTCCGGCGTCACGCCAAGGCGAACCGAGCTGTAAATTTTCATGGGCAACGTGGTTGCCCCCGGTCCCGAGGTGAAGGACGCAATCACCAAATCATCCAGCGACAGTGTGAATGTCAGCAACCACGCGGCGACAATCGCAGGGGCAATGATCGGCAGCGTAACCGAGAAAAAAGCATCAAGCGGCGATGCGCCAAGATCTTCGGCGGCTTCCTCCAGCGAGCGGTCAAATGTCACCAAGCGCGAAGAGATCACCACGGTCGCAAAACACATCGCAAATGTAATATGCGCGAGGGTAATCGTGACAATGCCGCGATCCATCCCGATGGCGATAAACAACAGTAGCAACGAAAGCCCTGTGATGACTTCGGGCATAACCAGCGGCGCATAGACCATGCCGGTAAACAGCGTCCGCCCTTTGAACCGGCCCGACCGGACCAGCACGAGCGCTGCCATTGTTCCGAGTACCGTTGCCACCGTTGCGGTGATCAGTGCCACCCGCAATGTCACCCAAGCCGCATCCAAGAACGCCTCATTCTCGAGCAAGGCGCTATACCATTTCGTCGAAAACCCGCCCCATACCGTGACCAGCTTGGACTCGTTGAAACTGAAGATCACCAACAGCAAGATCGGGATATAAAGAAACGCAAACCCCAACGCGACCGATGTTGCATTAAACCATGAGAAGCGCGGGTTCATTGTTGCTGCTCTCCCAATTTGATCTTTTGACCGGGGTCGATCCGCCGCGATGATAAAGCCGGAAGCATATCGTAATTACCGTCAATCAACGCTTCTTTTTTCTCTCGTCGCCATCCTTTAAGCTGGCGTTCGGCGGCGATGGCATCGCTGATTTCGTGAAACTCTTGCGACCAAACAAGATTCACTGGACGCCGGAAAAAAGTGTATCCGCGAAAGGTTCCATTCTCATGCTCGGCAATCCGGCGTTCAAGTGAGCCGCGCGTCGATCCTACGTAATAGGAATGATCGTCACAGCGCAATATGTATACAAAAGCACTCATACCCCGACCCGCCTACCATGGCCCTCATCCTGAGGCCGAGCGCGGCGAGGAGACTCGAAGGATGGCTTATCGCGCTGATCCATCCTTCGAGACAGTCCTGCGGACTTCCTCAGGATGATGCTGCCTTTGAAGTAATCCACCACTGGCCTCTTGTAGAAATTCATCCCCCCCTCATCCTGAGGCCGAGCGCAGCGAGGGGACTCGAAGGATGGCTTATCGCGGTGATGTATCCTTCGAAATGGTCCTTCGGCCCTCCTCAGGATGATGCCGGTTTTGCGGTAACCCGTCACGCGCCTTCTATAGAAATTAAATCTCCCCTCATCCTGAGGTCGAGCGTAGCGAGGGGACTCGAAGGATAGCTTATCGCGGTGATGCATCCTTCGAGACGTTTCTACGGCCTTCCTCAGGATGAGGCCATCTTTGCGGTAACCCGTCACGCGCCCTCTATAGAAATTAAATCCACCCTCATTCTGAGGCCGAGCGCAGCGAGGGGACTCGAAGGATGGCTTGTCGCGTTGATACATCCTTCGAGGCGGTCCTTCAGACCTCCTCAGGATGAGGTCGTAACCCATCTATCCCGCCTCCGAAAGTTTTTGCTGTTGCCTCTGGAACAGGACAATCGGCACGATCAACAGGACGAGCAGCACTACGGCCACCGCCGACGCCACCGGCCAATCCCGGTTCGAGAAAAACTCGACCCACAACGTCTTACCGATCATCAACGTATCGGAACCGCCAAGCAGATCAGGGATCACAAACTCACCCATTGCCGGAATGAACACGAGGAAACATCCGGCAATCACGCCCGGCAGGGACAGCGGAAATGTCACCAGCCAAAATGCTGACAGGCGCGATGATCCAAGGTCTTCGGCGGCTTCGATCAGGGACCAATCCATCTTTTCCAGCGTTGCATAGATGGGCAGCACCATAAAGGGCAGATAGCTATAGACGATGCCGATATAAACCGCCGTATTCGTGTTCAAAATTGTCAAAGGATCAGAGATCACACCGACACTTATCAAAAGCTGGTTCAACAGCCCCTCGGTTTTAAGAATGCCGATCCATGCATAAACCCGGATCAGAAAGCTGGTCCAAAACGGCAGGATCACCAACATAACGAGCAGCGCACGCCACCTTTGCGGCGAACAAGCCAGCGCATAAGCAATCGGATACGCCACCGCGAGCGTTATCGAAGTCGAGACGCTGGCAATAATCAGCGAAGATTTGAACGAATTGATATAAAGCGGATCATCCGCCAGCCACGTATAATTCTCAAAATCAAGCGCGGCCCAATACGCTGTTATCGCCTCCCAACCGCCCGATAAATCCAGTTGCGGCGTGTAAGGAGGGATGGATACCGCCAAGTCCGACAGTGACATCTTTATGACAATAAAGAATGGCGCGAGAAACAGCAGGGCAAGCCATAAATAAGGAATTGAGATAATGAGGCGTGATGGCTTCATGCTCATTGGCTCAGCACAATGCCGGCATCCGTCGACCAGCCGACCCAAACAGATTGATCCCAATCAATCCCGCGATTGGCGGAGCGTCCCGCATTGGTTTCCTGCGCTTTGATCACCTGACCATTGCTCAATTCAACATGATAGGTCGAGACATTGCCGAGATACGCAATATCCAGAACCTTTCCCGCCACCGCGTTATTGGTTTGCGGCGGTTCTTTGTAGATTTGGATTTTTTCCGGCCTGACGCTCAACCATGCCGTTGATCCGGTGGCGGGGGTTTGGTCACTGAGGGCGCTTAATGGAACCTCATTTTCGTGCCACTCAAGAAAGACTGCGTTTTCTTTTGTCGTGCTGACACGCCCTTCGATGATGTTCACGTCACCGATAAAATCAGCAACATACCGCGACGTGGGCGCTTCATAGATTGTCTCGGGCGGAGCAACTTGTGCAATCTCGCCTTGGTTCATTACGGCGATCCGGGACGAGACCGTCATGGCCTCTTCTTGGTCGTGGGTGACAATCACGAACGTACAGCCAAGCTGTTCCTGAATGCCCATCAGCTCGAATTGAGTGGCTTCGCGGAGCTTTTTATCAAGCGCGCCGAGGGGTTCATCCAACAACAGTAGCTTTGGCCGTTTTGCCAAGGCACGGGCCAGAGCAACGCGCTGTCTTTGTCCGCCGGATAATTGATGCGGCTTGCGTTTTTCCAATTCGGTCAACTGCACGAGTTCGAGCATTTCCTGAACGCGGATTTTAATATCCGCCTTTGGCATTTTCTCGCGCTTTAGTCCGAAGGCGATGTTGTCGCCCACGCTCAGATGCGGGAAGAGGGCGTAGGATTGGAACATCATATTCACCGGCCTTTGCGCGGGTGATGTGCCGGTCAGGTCTTGTCCTTCGAGGAGAATTGAGCCTTTGGTGGGGGCGTCAAAACCACCCAGCATACGCATGAGCGTGGTTTTACCGCAGCCACTCGGACCGAGGATCGCGAAAAATTCTTTAGGATATATTTTGAGCGATAAATTGTTGATGGCGGTAAAATCGCCAAACTTCTTAGTCACATTTTGGATGTCGATAAGGGGCTTGGTATTTGGGTCGTGCCACGGCCTAAAATTAGGATCGTTGACCATAACTACCGAGCACCTTGCTGGATGAGGCGCGCCGTATCAGGCGCATGAATGCCCCTCCCCTGAAGGGAAAGGGCGATTGGCATCACATTACTGACCTGTTTTTACCTTGGTCCACATCCGCGTCACAACCCGATTCACTTTCGGCGGGTACGCGGTGACGGAGTAGAGGTTCTTCATTGTCTCGGTCGAAGGATAGATCGCAGGATCATTGATCACACCATCATCCAGCAAGCCTTGTGCAGCCTTGTTTCCGTTGGCGTAGTTCACATAGTTCGACGCCGCCGCCGCAACATAAGCCCGCATGATATAGTCGATAAACTTATGTCCGAGTTCAGGGTTTGGCGCATCCGCAGGGATGGCCATCTGGTCGAACCACATCAACGCGCCTTCTTTCGGAATTTTGTAGACGATTGTGTTTCCGGCATCCGCTTCTGCTGCACGGTCGCGGGCTTGCAGGACATCGCCGGACCAACCAAAGGCCGCGCAAATATCACCATTGGCAAGGGCGTTGATATATTCCGACGAGTGGAATTTCAGAACATGTGGACGAATGGCCAAAAGCACATCTTCGGCTTTTTTGATGACTTCGGGATCTTTGGTGTTGGGGTCTTCGCCCAGATATTTCAGCGCGGCAGGAATAATCTCGGTAGGCGCATCCAACATATGGACACCGCATGAAGACAGCTTTTCGATATTCTTGGGATCGAAGAAGAGGGCAAGAGAGTCGGTTGGTGCGTCGTCGCCCAGTGCTTCTTTGATTTTTTCTTCGTTATACCCAATGCCGGTCGTTCCCCACATATAGTTGACCGAATAGGCATTGTCGGGGTCATAAATTGCGGTGACGCTTTTAACGTCATCCCACATATTTCCGGCGTGAGGCAGCTTCGAGAAATCCAACTTTTGGAACACACCAGCTTCGATTTGACGGCTGAGGAAAGTGCCGGTTGGTACAACGACATCGTATCCCGATTTGCCGGCAAGCATTTTCGTTTCAAGCAACTCGTTAGAGTCGAAAACGTCGTAACGAACTTTGATACCTGTTTCTTTTTCGAAATCGGCGAGGACTGCCTCATCGATATAATCAGACCAGTTATAAACATTGACGACCTTATCATCGTCAGCGTTTGCAAAAGAGACCGCACCGGCGGCCAGTGCGAAGGCGGTAATTGCACCGATCAATTTCATCATATTCTCCCGAATCAATCTTCCGAAAGAGATTATCAGCATGGCGAGGCACGTGAAGTTTATAATTTGATCAAATTATTCTTAAGAATATTCCGAAGTGCCGTTAGGGTCATGTATGTAGAAACGCGCATCGGCGCATAAGATGCTGTGATGGAGAAGACATTGACCCTCGCTTCGGAAACGCTTCCGGCAACTCCGGCGCATCAACGCATTTACGAGGCGTTGCGCGCGATGCTGCTGTTTGGAGAGTTGCCACCGGGACGGGATGTGACGCTTTTGGGGCTGGCAGAGGAACTCGGTGTCAGCATTACGCCGGTGCGCGAAGCGGTGCGTCGATTGATTGCCGAGCGCGCTTTGCAATTCCATGGGAACCGGCGCATTTCGGTTCCACGGATGAGTGCCACGCGATTGACAGAGCTTTATGATGTGCGGGCTTTATTAGAGCCAGAATTGGCGGCGCGTGCTGTCTTTGCGGATAGAATGGCGCTCGCGGACCATCTGGAAAAGGTCGATGCTCAACTCGATACCGCAATCAGAAATGGCGAGGTCGCGCAGTATTTGCGGCTCAATTACCAATTCCATTTTGCCATCTACAGCGCGGTGAAATCAGAAGTTTATCTGCCTATGGTCGAAAGCCTGTGGTTGCAGGTGGGGCCGTTTTTGCGTGTTGTGTGTGGCCGCATGGGAACAACCAATATGATTGATCATCACAAGGCGGCAATCGCGGCTTTGCGGGATAATGATGCCGCTGCACTCAAAACAGCGATCAACGATGATCTCAAACAAGGGTTTGATTTAATGCAGAAAGAAGCGGCACACCCGGTGCTAGAGCTTGAAATTTGATCAAATTTGGTGTTGCGTCTTGATGCTCGTGAAAGCAGGAATTCATGCCCGTACTAATAGATGAGCTGCCGCAGGCATTTCGGGATTGGCTTGGTGACAGGCCCATCGAAGAGGTTGAGTGCGTCGTATCCGACCTTGCGGGGATTGCGCGCGGTAAGGCAATGCCGTGGAAAAAATTCATCAAAGGCGGCATGACTTTCCTGCCTGCCTCCATTTTCTATCAGACGATTACAGGCGAGTGGGCCGACGTCGAAGGCATGGAGATGGACCAGTGGACCGAAGCGGACATGGTTCTAACGCCGGACTTATCAACGGGGACCGCTGCGCCTTGGGCCTCAGATGTGACGCTGCAAGTAATCCATGATGTAACGACGCGCAGCGGGGAACCCATTTCCTTTGCCCCGCGCAATGTCCTAAAGCGTATTGTTGCTCTCTATGAAGCGGAGGGATGGCGTCCCGTTGTCGCGCCGGAGCTTGAGTTTTATCTGACGAAACCGAATGTCGATCCCGATAATCCGATTGAACCACCGATTGGCCGGACCGGACGTAAAGGCATTCAACGGCAAGCCTATTCTATGAGCGCTGTTGATGAATACGGCTCGATTATCGAAGACATCTATGATTTTGCCGAAGCGCAGGGTTTTGAGATTGACACGATCATTCAAGAGGGCGGCGCGGGTCAGATTGAGATTAACTTCGATCATGGCGACCCGTTGGCGCTCGCCGATCAGATTTTCTTTTTTAAACGCTCGATCAGAGAGGCGGCTCTGCGCCACGATTGTTTTGCGACTTTTATGGCCAAACCGATGGAAGACCAGCCGGGCAGCGCGATGCATATCCATCAAAGCGTTGTGGATGCGAAGACGGGCGCGAATATTTTCAGTGACGAGAATGGAAACCAAAGCGCTTTGTTCGATGGATTTTTGGGCGGACAACAACAGCACTTAGCCTCCGTCATTTGTATGCTTGCGCCTTATGTTAATTCCTATCGTCGCTTTGTCGCCGATGATGCTGCGCCGGTGAATTTGGAGTGGGCGAGCGATAACCGCACCGTCGGGTTGCGTATTCCTTTGTCTGATCCCGAAGCCCGCCGTGTGGAAAACCGTGTCGCGGGTATGGACTGCAACAGTTATCTCGGTATCGCTGCCAGCCTTGCCGCAGGATATTTGGGCATGAAAAACAGCTTGAAACCGCGCGAGCCGATTAAAGGCGTCGCCTATGAGCTTCCCCACGCTTTGCCGCGTGACCTGTGGACGGCGCTTGATGAACTCGATGCCAATGAAGAAATCCGCGAGGTTCTCGGCAAGCAATTCTGCCATGTCTACAAGGCAATCAAGAAACAGGAAATCGAAGATTTCCTTCATGTTATCAGTCCGTGGGAACGTGAACATTTGTTGCTCAATGTCTGAGAACGCCGCCTTGTCCATCCCAGCGCAACCAAAAACCCGGAGCCACGACCATGCTGCTCGCTGACACGAATTTACCGACTGAAGAACTGCAAGCGCTCGACGCGGCACATCATATTCACCCGTTTACCGATACGGGCGAGCTGAACCAAAAAGGCGCGCGGGTTATCAGCAGCGCCGACGGCATTTATCTATGGGATTCCGACGGCAATAAAATCCTCGATGCGATGGCCGGGCTTTGGTGCGTTAATGTCGGCTATGGTCGGAAATCGATTGCCGATGCGGTGGCACGTCAGATGGAGCGTTTGCCATATTACAACACGTTCTTTCAGACAACGCACCCGCCGGTGATTGCTCTTTCTAATACAGTTGCAGAGCTTGCACCCGAAGGCATGAACCGGGTTTTCTTTGGTGTCTCCGGTTCAGACGCGAATGATACGAACCTCCGGATGGCGCGGCATTATTGGGCGAGCCTTGGTAAGCCGGAAAAGACCGTCATCATTGGGCGCAATAACAGCTATCATGGCTCAACAGTGGGTGCGGTAAGTCTGGGCGGTATGACAGCAATGCGCGCGCAAGGCGGTGTACCCGTTCCCGACATTGAACATATTGATCAGCCGTATTGGTACGGCGAGGGCGGCGATACCGACCCGAACGAGTTCGGCCTAGAGCGCGCGCGTCAGCTTGAAACAGCCATCGAGCGCATTGGTGCGGACCGCGTGGCAGCGTTTATCGCGGAACCGATTCAGGGTGCGGGCGGGGTTATCATTCCGCCGGACAGCTATTGGCCGGAAATCCAGCGTATATGTGATGAACATGATATATTGCTGATTGCGGATGAAGTCATCTGCGGTTTCGGGCGCACGGGCGAGTGGTTCGGCTCGACCTATTACGGCATCAAACCCGACATCATGACCATCGCAAAGGGATTGTCGTCTGGATACTTGCCGATTGGGGGTAGTATCGTCGGCGACCGCGTGGCCAATGTCCTCGAAGAAAAGGGCGGTGAGTTCATTCACGGTTATACTTATTCAGGCCATCCGGCATCCTGTGCGGCGGCGCTTGAAAATCTTCGCATTCTCAAAGAAGAGAAAATCGTCGAAAACGTCAAAGAAACCCTCGCACCCTATTTGCGTGAGAAATGGCTGGAGCTTGGCAATCACCCGCTTGTGGGCGAAGCCCGGATTGTCGGTATGTTCGGCGCGCTTGAACTGTCGCCGGAAAAATCCTCCCGCGCACGGTTCAAAGCGGATGAGGGAACTGTTGGATATATGTGCCGCGAGTTCTGTTTCGCGAATGGGCTGGTTATGCGCGCCGTTCGCGACAGCATGATTATCTCACCGCCACTGGTTATGACGAAGGCGGAGATTGATACCTTTATCGGGCTTGCAGTGAAGGCGCTCGACCTCACCCATGCAAAGCTGAAAGTCGAAGGTATGATGGTCCCGGCCTAATTGTGGATTTCCTCACGGCAAATGATCGGGATGGAGAGTATCCAGATTCGTATTATGCTGCGAGCGCACCGCACTTGCCGCCATTCGCTGCGCTGAGAGGTGACACGACCGCCGATGTTTGCATCATCGGTGGCGGCTTTACAGGATTCTCGGCGGCGCTGCACTGCATTGAACGAGGCTTTCGGGTTACGTTGCTCGATGCACAGCGGGTCGGGTGGGGCGCATCGGGCCGCAATGGTGGGCAAGCGGGATCGGACCAACGCTCTGACCAATTAACGCTCGAAAAGATGCTCGGCGATGAACACGCCCGCCGCCTGTTCGATTTGGGCTTGGAGAGCATTGCGACAGTCAAAGAACTCATCACGCGGCATGACATTGATTGCCATCTCAAGCCGGGAGTTCTGCTGGTCGATCATAAGAAAAGCGAGCCCAAACACTCCCGTGCCGCTGTTGAGCACCTCAACACGAAATACGAATACGACGGCATGAAATTCGTGGACGGCGCAAGCGTTCGCGAGATGATTGGAACCGAGGGTTATCACTCGGCTATTCTCGATGAGAGCGCGGCGCATTTGCACCCGCTGCGCTATGCGTTGGGACTGGCGAAAGCGGCGGACGAGGCCGGGGCGGTGATCCACGAACGCAGCCGCGTGACAAAGATTGCCCATGGCGCAAAAGTACGGATCGAGACAGCGGAGGGCAGCGTCACTGCGGATCATGTCTTGCTGGCATGTAACGGGTATCTCGGCGATCTTGAGAAGACAGTCGCCGCGCGGGTTATGCCGGTGAACAATTTCATCATTGCCACTGAGCCATTATCCGATGATATGGCCAGAGAGCTTATCCGCGATGATGTCGCCGTAGCCGACTCGAAATTTGTCGTCAATTACTGGCGTCTCTCGGATGATAAGCGCCTGCTGTTCGGCGGGCGCGAAAGTTATGGCTATCGCTTTGCGGATAACATCAAAAGCTATGTCCGAAAGCCGATGCTGAAGGTCTACCCACAGCTAAAAGATGTTCGGGTGGATTACGGATGGGGCGGCACGCTTGCCATCACGCGCAGCCGCTTACCGCATTTTATGCGTGTTGCGCCGAATGTCCTGAGCGCATCGGGCTATTCAGGCCACGGAGTGTCGCTCGCCACATTAGCAGGCAAGCTCGCCGCCGAAGCCATTGCAGGGCAAGCGGAACGGTTCGACACAATGGCCGACATTCCGAACGCACGCTTCCCCGGCGGCGCATTGCTGCGCTGGCCCGCATTGGTGCTCGGCATGGCGTGGCACAGTTTGCGGGACAGACTTTAGGGTTTTGGCCTTACCAGGCCCCGCGCGTATCGATGATGATTTTGCCATCAAGAGCGCTGCGCTCGACCTTCAGGAATTGCGCATGATCGACCAGCAGAAGAACGATGTCGGCGGTCGCGATGGCTTCATCAAAATCAGCGAGAGAGACATTTGCGTCTGTCAACTCGGTGGGTAACTCATGGATATGCGGCTCTACCGCGAGGACATTGCCCGCACCCAACTTGCCGAGTTTCTCGGTAATCGCAAGCGCTGGGCTTTCGCGCAGATCATCGACATTCGGTTTGAACGCAAGCCCGAGACAGGCAATCGTTGGCTTCCCGCCACATTCGGTGACAGCATCCAAAACTTTGCTGATGACCCATTCAGGCTTGCCGTCATTCACGGTCCGCGCGGTGTGAATCATCTTGGCAAGGTCTGGTGCGCTATCGACGATGAACCAAGGATCAACTGCGATGCAGTGACCGCCGACGCCGGGGCCGGGTTGCAGGATATTCACGCGAGGGTGCAGGTTTGCCATCTTGATCAAATCCCAGACGTCAATCTCCATCCGGTCACAGATCAGCGATAGCTCGTTGGCGAAAGCAATGTTCACATCCCGAAAAGCGTTTTCAGTCAGCTTTGCCATCTCTGCGGTGCGCGCTTCGGTAATATGACAATTCCCGCGAATAACCATTTTGTAAAGGTCAGCCGCGCGTTCCGCACAGCGGCGCGTCATGCCGCCAACAACGCGATCATTCTCGATCACTTCAATCAGAATACGGCCCGGTAAAACCCGTTCAGGACAATGCGCGATGCGAATGTCTGATGTCTCGCCAACTTGCTGCGGGAAAGTAAGGTCGGGACGTTCTTCAGCCAGCCATGCTGCCATCTTTTCCGTTGCCCCGACTGGAATGGTCGATTCAAGGATCACGAGATTGCCGGGGCGCAACGACGACGCGATGTCGCGTGCAGCCGCCTCGATATATTTGAGATCAGGGACGTGATCGTCCTTGAACGGTGTTGGCACGGCGACAATGAAAGCATCCGCTTCTTCAGCTTTCAGCGAGGCGCGCAGGTTTTTATTTTCGACAACCGTTTGTAGCAACCGGTCAAGGTTCGGTTCAACGATATGCGGCTGGCCCGCATTGATTGAATCAACAGCAGCAGGATTAACGTCGACGCCAAGCACATTAAGCCCTGCATCGGCAAAAACGGCAGCCGTTGGTAAACCGATATATCCAAGCCCGACAACCGCGAGCTTTTGAAAGGCAGGATCTGTAAATTTAACAACTTTGGCGGCATCATGCAGGTGCATTTTTGGCGTATCAAGCATCGGTACGTTCCTTGAGTAAGCGCGAGACGATGCGGCCAGAAGCCAACCCGTCACCGTATGGATTATGGGAGAGAGCCATCCGCTCGTATGTTTTCGTGTCGTCCAGCAAGATTTGAGCTTCGCGCTCAATGGCGGAAGCGTCGGCCCCGATAAGGCGGACCGTGCCAGCATCGACTGCTTCGGGGCGTTCGGTTGTGTCACGTGCAACCAAGACCGGCTTGCCGAGGCTTGGGGCTTCTTCTTGAATGCCGCCCGAATCCGTGACGATCAGATAAGACCGATTCATCAACCATACGAAGGGCAGGTAATCTTGCGGTGGGATGAGATGAACATCTTCCACGCCGTCTAAAACGGCTTGTGCTGCATCTTGTACTTTAGGATTTAGGTGAACCGGATAGACGACTTGCACGTCTCCGCGTTTCGCCAGAGTCGCCATAGCGCGGCAAATGCCTTCGATGCCGCCATCATGGTTCTCGCGGCGATGGCCTGTCACTAGGATAAGCCGTTTTTCGCTGTTGAGAAACGGAAAGGCCGTGTGCATTTCTGCATCAGATGCCGCGAGCCGGTTATCGCGAACCCAATAGAGCGCGTCGATCACGGTGTTGCCGGTCACTTCGATCTGCGAAGGCGCGATGCCCTCCCGAAGCAGGTTCGCTTGCGCCGTCTCTGTCGGGGCGAAGTGATAGGTTGATAGACCGCCCGTTAACTTGCGATTCATCTCTTCCGGCCACGGGGAATAGATATTGCCCGTGCGCAGCCCAGCCTCGACATGGCCAACGGGGATTTGTTGATAAAATGCAGCCATCGCAGCCGCCATTGTCGTGGTTGTGTCGCCATGAACCAACACGACGTCCGGTTTCATCTCTTCAAAGACAGGACCAAGGCCGCTTAGAACCGCTCCTGTAACATGCGTTAGCCCTTGCGCGGCTTGCATGACATCGAGGTTATGATCGGGTTTCAGGTCAAACAAGCGCACGACCTGCTCAAGCATCTCGCGGTGTTGACCAGTCAGGCAAACACGGGATTCTATACCCTCTGCGGCTTCGAGAGCCTTAACCACCGGAGCCATTTTAATGGCTTCGGGCCGCGTACCAAAGACGCTGACAACACGCATATAACTTTCCCTGTTTTATCGCTGTATGCAATAGCGACCGGAAGATAGAACCAGAAAGGAGTTAGGGTTGGTTTAATATAGACAATCCAAGGCGATACTGCCGGTCATGTTTTGTTAACCGTGATGCTGTTCTGCATGGCTTTTCCGCCTTTCCCTAGGGATTACTGCGGCAATGTGTTGAGACTTTTTTCTAATTCACCACTACAGGAGCCGAGATCAAGCAAGTCTTTCATGTTGTCTATGGATTTTTAGCAAGCGCGCTCGGCGGATCACTATTTCTGAAAAGCCCGGTTCAGGTTCTTGGCTTTATCGAATTGGTCGCCGGTTTTTCCTTTGAGGTCTTTGAGCCGTGTCGATGTGACATCCGCGTTGCGAAACTTTGCGCCGGAGACCAAAGCCCCGGTCAGATCCGCGCCGCCCAGCGTTGTCATGGAAAGATCCGCATTTGTAAAATTGGCTCCGCGCAGCTTTGCGAACTCAAAATCGGCCCGTGAGAGCGAAGCGCCCGTGAAGTCCGCCCCATCCGCGATGGCCTTTTTCAGCACACCACGCATCAACCCCATGGATTGGTTTTTCATGTCCGCCGACAAATCGGCATCGGTAAAGTTTGCGTCCTTCAGCGATGCGCGTGTGAAATCTGCCGCAGCACGGGATTGAAACAGATCAGCTCCGTCAAGGTTTGCCCCACCGAATTGCGTCATAAAGAGAGAAGCCCTGCGCAGGCTTGCATCCGATAAGTCTGCATTTGTCACCCAAGCCTGATCTAAGACCGCGCCGTCGAGATTGGCCCCACTCAGATTGACATTGTTCATGGCGCTTGCCCGGAAGATCGCCTTTGAAAAATCGAGCCGCGACAGATCAAGACCGTTCAGCCGCATTCTGCTGAAATCCGCAGGCTTCGACGGGGTGGCCGTTTCGAGACGTGAGATCACATCCTCTCTGGTTATCTCGGCCTCGGTCATGCGGGCGGAGGTCATATTAATGCCGGGAATAGTTGTTTGTGCGAAGACCGGGTTGGATGCGCCGATTGTCAGCATGAGTGCGGCTCTGAAAATGGTTGATTTCATGATGCTCACTACGGACTTCCCAGTTGATTACTTCATTGCAATGCCACGTAAGGACGTTACATGGCCGTAGATTACCGGAGTTGGCCGTGCGGTTCTGTGACTTTGTTACTGAAGGGTTGTGCCGGTCATGCGGGTTTCGAGACCGAGCGGATGCTCAGTTCTACGAAGCTGGGCAGCGTGACAAAGGGCCATTCGCGAGTGGGAAATCCCAGCGTAAGGTCAGGTTTTCTCCAGACAAGGACATGCCGACAAAATAACCGCGCACAGAGTCTTCGCCGCATTGCGCATGTGCTCCGGTGAACAGACCATTCTCGCGGATTTCCAGCGGACCCCATTTCAGACTGCACCAGTGCGAGCCGTGTTTCAGCCAACGTGCGCTGATCTCAAACGGGTTCGCCAAAACCGACCCACCGGGCTGGATTGGCGTTTGTGCGCACTGGTCTACAGTGCCCCAAGCACCGTAAAAGGCTTGGCGCTCGTCGTCGGCGGCAGCGGCAGGAAAGGCGACAAGAGCGATGATTGAAAAATAACGCATCAGGTTTGATTAATCGCAACGCTCGGAAGCTACCAATCAATTCACCTTGAGGGATGTGTCGGGAGAACGGCGTTGAAATCTTGCGCGGCGTGCTCTCAAGCGATCATGTTCATATGTTCGTCTCTGTGCCACCAAAGATCGCGATCTCCGATCTTGTGCGCAAGATGAAGGGCCGTTCGTCCTATCGAATTCAACGCGAATTCCCGCATATCCGGAAACGATACTGGGGATGCAGGTT
>CALKIZ010000067.1 GCA_937995735.1 uncultured Neomegalonema sp.
TGGTCTTATCCTTGGAAAAATGAGCTTACGGGCTGCGCTCCGGCTCATTTTTCCAAGGATAAGACCATAACATGATTCTTTCGCGCTGAAGCGCTTCCGACTGGAAGTCCGAGGGTTTGCTCCAGTGCGTGGATACTAAATGATGTATTCATCTACATGCATAAGTAATTTATCATTATTATTATTTAAAAACAATATTGACTTTAATATTTTTCTTCATATCCAAATAGGGTTTTTATTTGACAATTTAAAAAGCAATCTATTTTACAGTTTTCTGGAAATTCAGTTGCTGTACTTCTGGCAGGCCTAAACTTTTTTTCATGATCGGGATTCCCGAAATTTTTGTCTATACAGACATCCAATGAAAGTTCGTCTTCATCAACACAGGATTCCTCAACTGTAATCCATATAGGGTCTTCCGCTATAATGATACAATGCCCCATCCGGTATGCAGGACGGTCATTTGGGATAGGATCTTTAAAGACTCCGCCTTGTAGTTGGAATGAAGTCCAGGGATGTTTTCCGAGTAAGCATCTAGTGTTTTTCAAAACTGTTTCATCAATCAAAGTGAATTGTTTCCTTTCCCTTTGGTCCCCGGCCGGGAATATCTATGCGCGGCCCACTATTTCCCTCAAGAAATCTCAAGGCAGTTCCATCATCGGCTACTCGGCGCAATCCTCCTTTTTTGTCGTACCGTTTTCAACGTTTTAGTTCTTAGTCAATCTACGAAAAATCGATTTAGCCGTTGCAACGCGACCATCTAAGCCAGTGTTCACACGCTTTTTAGCTGGTGAGCGAGGATTTCGACCAAGAAGAGGCTTGTTACAATTATTATGCACCCAAACCGGCTCATCGCCAAGTTCAACACTGACGAAGAACGTCTCAAAATATTCGGGTCATCATCGGACTTGTTCCGATGATCCAAGGCAACCGACGTCCATGTTCCTGGCTCTGGATTGCCGTCGTGTATTATGGCCAAACGGTCTAAAATTCCGACCTCAAACCACAAAAAAGCCGCCCGGAATAATCTGGGCGGCGTTTCTGTATTCTATGCAGCAGGGTTAAAGGTCGCGCACATCCGTTAGTTTACCCGTTATCGCCGCCGCCGCCGCCATCGCCGGTGACAGCAAGTGAGTCCGCCCACCGCGCCCTTGCCGACCCTCGAAATTCCGGTTCGACGTAGAGGCACAACGCTCACCCGGCGCAAGCTGATCCGGGTTCATGCCGAGGCACATGGAACATCCCGGCTCGCGAATATCGAAACCGGCTTCGGCCAGTTTTTGCGCGAGGCCCTCGTCTTCCATCTGCTTTTTGACCAAGCCTGATCCGGGGACGATCATCGCGCGCAGACCGTCTTTGACCTTTTTGCCTTCCATGACTTTCATCACTTCGCGCATGTCTTCGATCCGGCCATTCGTACAAGACCCGATGAAGATCGTATCAACGGAAATATCCGAAAAGCGCGTGCCGGGGGTCAGGCCCATATAATCGAGGCTGCGGCGTACCGCATCGACTTTGCCGCCCTCAAAATCTTCGGGGTTTGGAACCATTGAGTTGATGGGCAGAACATCTTCAGGCGAGGTTCCCCATGTAATCACAGGCGCGATATCCGCTGCATTGATCGTGAGCACCGTATCGAAATGCGCGCCATCATCGGTGTATAGCTCTGACCAGTTTGCCAGCGCTGCATCCCAATCGGCGCCTTTTGGCGCTTTGGGGCGACCCATGACGTAGTTGAAAGTTTTCTCGTCCGGCGCAATCAAACCGGCACGCGCACCGCCTTCAATGGCCATGTTACAGACGGTCATCCGGCCTTCCATAGACAGCGCCATGATGGTGTCGCCACAATATTCGATCACATGCCCCGTACCGCCAGCGGTTCCGGTCAAGCCGATCACGGAGAGCGTAATATCTTTCGCTGTCACACCGGTTGGAAGCGTTCCGGTGACTTCGACCTTCATGTTTTTCGATTTTTTCTGGATCAGCGTTTGAGTCGCCAGAACATGCTCGACTTCAGACGTGCCGATACCATGCGCCAACGCGCCAAACGCACCATGCGTCGCAGTATGGCTGTCACCGCACACGATTGTCATACCCGGCTGAGTGAGGCCCTGTTCCGGTCCGACGATATGCACGATGCCTTGGCGAATATCCATGACATCAAAATACTCGATACCGAATTCCTCAGCATTCGAGCGCAAGGCATCGACCTGAATGCGGCTTTGTTCGTCTTCAATGCCTTTGGCACGATCCGACGTGGGCACATTGTGATCCGGCACAGCCAATGTCGCCCCCGGTGCGCGGACTTTGCGTCCGGTCATGCGCAGGCCTTCAAAGGCTTGCGGGCTGGTGACTTCGTGGACCAAATGGCGGTCGATATACAGCAAGCATGTGCCGTCATCGGCTTCATGGACGACATGAGCGTCCCAAATTTTGTCATAGAGCGTGCGCGGTGCAGTCATTTCTTCGTTCCCGATATCGGTTGAGGCAATCAATTACGGCGCGTTATCAACGCCCGTCACTGCTGCTCATCAGCCCGAAAAAGCGCCACGGCAGGCGGTTGTGATCGGAAACCCCTGCCATTGCGCAATATATGTGTCTCAAACTCATGGCCTCCCATACCAAGGCCCGCGCTTTCGCACAACGCATTGCAGCGCATAACTTGGTTCTAAACGCCAGAGAGTAGCATTCACCTAAGTTTCGCATCAGTATCCGACTTTTCCGTCCAGCCAGTCTTTCAACAGGCTCGCGGCAATAGAACCCGCTCGGGGCGCTGAAATCTTTTCATTTTCATCTCTGAAAATTGCTGCCAGAGCGTCGCGGTCCAACCAACACGCTTCACTGAGTTCCGCCTCTTCAAGCGTAAACGCATCATCCAACGCTTCGGCAATGCACCCGAACATCAATCCGGCAGGAAACGGCCAAGGCTGCGAGCAAAGATAATCCACGCGGCCACAGCGGATACCGAGTTCCTCCAAAGTCTCACGGCGCACGGCTTCTTCAATGGTTTCACCGGGTTCAACAAAACCGGCAATCAAAGAATAAAGCGTGTCCGGGAAATTCACATTATGAGCAACCGCGACCCGCTCATCTTTGACCACAAGCATAATGACCACAGGGTCAGTGCGTGGGAAGTGTTGCGCAGTGCATGAAGGGCACTCCCGCTTCCATCCCCCTTGCGCGGGCGATGTTTTCCCACCGCACCGGGCGCAATGTTGATGCGAAGCGTGCCAGCCGGAAATCGCCTTAGCGCCCGCGACAATGGCGGCTTCATCACCGGAAAAATCGCCGGAAAACAAAGCGGAGCGGAGGTCGATAAACTTACAATCATCAGGGGTTTCGGCGTCGTCTACGCGGGTCACAAACCGGGGTTCAGTGCCATCAAGACCCAAAAATATCGGTGGTTCCTTGCTTGGCACACGATCCAGCGGCAGCCATTCCAAGGCTAAACCAGTGTTTGTCAGGCGAAACAGCGTTTGATCTTGCGAAAACAGAACCATACGCGCATTGGGATCGGCGGCCATGCGCGCCAAGGCCTCGGAGTCATCGCGCACATGGGCCGCACGATCGAGCGAAGCACCCGTGAGGGGCGGCGGTGTGGGATTTTGTTTCATCCCGCGTTCTATGCAAGGCGGTCACCCGTTCTGCAAGGCCCGTCGTGCCGCATATTCTCTCAGAAAATCAAGAGGCCGGATTATCCAATCGCTCTGCCCCGCGCGAACGTTCAACATTAATGAACGTAGTTCATATTATTACAACACTTTTCGTTCTCAGGATAATTTATGAAAATATCCGACCAGAAGTATGTCGAAATCCTTGCGATTTTCACTGATTCCCGGTTACAAAAGGGCTGAGGAGTCGCCGGGCGAGTCTGCCGCCAACCTGGTCAGGTCCGGAAGGAAGCAGCCACAACGGTTTGTGCTTGGGTCGCGCGGCTTCTCACTTTACCCCTTTCGCACATCGTCCTACGGTCTGCTTATGACGCGAGGAAGAAACGCCCATGAGTGACGATGCGCATGGCGCTTATCAAGTGCTGGCACGGAAATACCGGCCCCAAGACTTCTCTGCTCTTATCGGGCAAGAGGCGATGGTCCGTGTTTTGCGCAATGCCTTTGAAAAAGACCGCATTCACCATGCCTATGTGCTGACCGGCGTAAGGGGCATCGGCAAAACGACGACGGCGCGAATCATAGCCAAAGGGCTGAACTGCATAGGCGCTGATGGAACAGGCGGTCCGACGGTCGAACCATGCGGGGTTTGCGAACATTGCACGTCGATCATGGACAGCAGGCATGTCGATGTCATCGAGATGGATGCCGCCAGCAACACCGGCATTGATGACGTGCGGGAGGTCATCGAGGCCGCGAAATACCGCCCCGCCATGGCCCGCTATAAAGTCTTTATCATTGATGAGACTCACATGCTGTCCAAGCAAGCATTTAATGGCTTGCTCAAGACGCTCGAAGAGCCGCCCGAACACGTCAAATTTCTCTTTGCGACGACAGAAATTCGCAAAATGCCGGTGACGGTCCTGTCCCGCTGTCAACGGTTCGATCTGCGGCGGATCGAGCCTGAGCGCCTTATTGAACATCTTGCGTCGATTTGCGGGGCCGAAGGCGTTGAAATTGACACCGAAGCATTGGCACTGATTGCCCGCGCGGCAGAAGGATCGGTAAGGGATTCGCTCTCATTGCTCGATCAAGCCATTGCCGATGGCGGCAAAGACGCTGCATCCGTCCGAATCATGCTCGGGCTTGCGGATCGTGCGCGGGTACTGGACCTCTTCGGGCTGATTATGAAAGGCGATGCCAAAGCCGCCATAGAAGAGCTACGCGATCAACATAAATCCGGCGCGGACCCCGAGGCCACGCTGCGCGATCTTGCGGAGACAACCCATTGGCTCTCGACGTTAAAAATCTCACCGGATTTGGCGAATAATCCTGCCCTTGGAGCAGACACCGCAGCGCGCGGTGCTGAGATGGCGGGAACGTTAGGAATGCGCGTTCTCGCGAGGACGTGGCAGATGCTCTTAAAAGCACTGGAGGAGCTTTCACGCGCTCCCTCTGCGATTATGGCCGCAGAAATGACAATCATCCGCCTATGTGCCGTCTCGGATTTGCCCACACCGGAAGAACTCGTCAAAAAACTGACCGACGAGCAGGCGGGGTCTACTGGCACGTCTGGGCCTGCGCCAAAACCCGGCCCCGGCTCGGCTCCACAAGCCCGCATGAGTGTTGCATCCTCAAACGCGGTTGCCGCCGCCGAGCCGCAAGGGATCACGCAAACAAGCGTCGCCCCCGCACAAGACCTTTCCCACCTGCCGCAAAGTTTCGATGCCGTCGTTGCCCTCATCAGCGAAAAGAAAGATGGCGAACTGCTCTATGACGTAGAGACGGGTTTGCGGTTGATTTCTTACACGCCGGGGCGGATCGAATTTCAACCAGCCACAGGAGCGCGTGAGGATTTATCAGGGCGTCTGTTGCAGGCCCTTTCAAAATGGACAAACCACCGCTGGATTGTGTCAGTCGGCGATGCGCCCGGCGGCGAGACAATTTCCGAGATGCGCAGCGAGCAAATGCAATCGCTCGAACAACGTGTCCGCAAAAACCCCCTTGTCGCGGCGGGATTGGAACTTTTCAAAGATGCGGAATTGCTTGTGATACCGCGTAAGCGTATGACAAGCGAAGAGTTGGGTGATGTCCCCCACGGGGAAGACCTTGACGATGATGAAGACCTATTTGGAGAAGATTGAATGTTTGGCGGACTTAAAGGACTTGGCGACATCAAAGGAATGATGGAGCAAGCGCAACAAATGCAAGCGAAAGTCGCTGAGATGCAGGAATCTCTGAACCATATCGAGGTTCAAGGGTCTTCCGGTGGCGGCATGATTGTGGCAACGGCAACGGCAAAAGGCACGCTCAAAGCGATGCAAATTGATCCGTCATTGGTCAATGCCGAAGAAGTTGGCGTGCTCGAAGACCTGATCGTAGCCGCAGTCGCTGATGCGCAGACAAAAGCTGCGGCACGGGCTGAAGAAGAGATGCAAAAGCTGATGGGTGGCATGGAAATACCACCCGCTCTGCAAGGCATGGTGGGTCAGTAACTTTACCGCCCCGCGATGACACTAACAGAGTGCTGTTGTCGCTCGACAGACGTAATGGGCGAGTCAGTCTCTCGTCAAAAAATTCCCGAAAGCACGGGGACCATCGCCAACGTCAATTTCTGTCACGACTTCCAGAGTCGTGGCATCTAAAACCGAAATCGTGTTCGAAAACCAATTCGCAATAATGAGCGATGTGCCGTCAAACGTTGTTGCGATGCCTTCAGGGTATTCGCCGACATCAATCGTCTCGATGACCTCCAACGTTTTCAGATCAAAGGCGGTCACGGTATCACCATACTGATCGGTTGCAAAGCCTTTGCCTTTGGCCAATCCCACAGCATAAGGCCGTTCTCCGGTTGGGACACTTCCAAAAACCTTGTTTGTTGCGAGGTCAATCACAGTAACTGAGTTCGAGCCGACATCCGCCGTGTAAGCGCGTTCACCTTTGGCGTCTATCGTGATTCCAAAAGGCCGCTCACCGGTCTTGATCTGTTTTGTATCTCCGGTTTCAAGATTGATGATCGAAATTTGGTTCGAGTCGCGATCCGCAGTCAAAACCGCCTGACCATCGGGCGTTACGGCAACACCGGACGGCGATTCTCCCGTTGGAATTTTCCCCGTGACGCGGAATGTCTTGGCATCAATAACGAAAAGCCGCGCCTCAAACCAATCTGCAACATAAAGAGTGCGACTATCCGGGCTGATCGCAATACCCAATGGCCCGCCTTCTAAAACCAGACGTCTGGAAACTTTCAAGGTTGCCGAATCGATTTCTGAAATCGATTTATCACCCGGACTTACAACATACACGGCATCTCCGTCGGGAGCCGCCACGATACCGGCGGGCTGTCCACCCACCGGAATTGTCGCGATAACCTTGCTTGCTTTGAGGTCGACAACCGAGACATCACCGCTCGATTGATTGGTGATCCATGCTGTATCCGCCATCGCAGGCAGGTTAAAAAGTACACCTACGATGGCCGCAACAACACGCATCATTGATTGGCGTCAAACTCAGCCGCAAGCGCTTCCAGACCAGCCTCATAAACCCCTGTGACGGCTGCAACAGCGGCTTCGTCGTTCAGGTTTTCCGGCGGATCATTATTGGGATAGCCGCGATAGAATGCACCTTTCCATTCCACCAATGAACCTCCATCTTTGCCCTCCTTGACAGTCAAGTGGGACGAGTAATTCGTTACAGGTAGAACATCGACCTCGACGGCTGTGATCCGATAGGAATAACTGCGCTTTTCTTCTTTGTATTTGTAGAGGACTTCCGAAATCGTTGGCCCATCTTCTTCACCGAGAGTCAGAACACGGGTTGCATCAATGTCATTGCCCTTTTTGCCTTTCGTTGAATGAACCGCAGGATGCCAACTCATGTCCTGAAAATCACCAATACGCGCCCAGACTTTCTCAGGCGGCGCAGCGACCTCTTGCGTGATGACAATTTTCTGCCGAGTCGGGCCGTGCGCTTGCGCCGCAATCGGTGTCAACGCTGCAACGAAGCCAAGTGCAATCATCAAAGATTTCATCAATATCTCCCAGTCCGTGTTTTTTATGTCTTCTTGACCTGACGTTATCAGTGCTTTGGTCAAAAACAAGGCACTCACAGCAGAGCACATGGCAAATTCTTGAAAGATCGTGAGATGACGTGCAACGTGACTTACAGCCGAATCTAGGCAGAATGGCGTAAGTCGGTGCTCTAAGTTTATCGTCGGCTTTTCGGTGAAACAGATGGTCGAGCCATCGCTGTGCGATATAATGTCTCGGAACGATGTGCATCAAATGCATAGATTGACCATGCGCTAAACTTGGATACGCTAATGCAAACGGGGGAATGAAAATGCGCGTTTGGCTATTGGTCTGCTTTTCAATTCTATGGATCGGGTCCACGCCTGCGCGCGTCAATGCCTCAGATAAACAAGTGATCAGTGTCGGCATTCTCAAGGTCGAACGAGAAACGCCCCTACCCATATCCCGCCTCGACCTACCGCCGGAGAATCTCGGGTTCCAAGGCGCGCGGTTGGCGACTGAAGAAAATCAAACCACAGGCCGATTCACGGGACAAGACTACCAACTCAATGAGGCCACAGCCTCACCTGAAGAAGCATTAGACGCCCTAGATACATTGATTGAAGGCGGATCAAACATCATTGTTGCAATGGCAACAGGTGACGACCTGATTGCTTTGTCAAAGCATGTCTCGGACCGCAATGTATTATTGCTGAATGCACAGGCCGAAGACGATTCACTCAGAACAGATATTTGCCTGCCGAACGTGCTTCACGTTGCGCCGAGCCGTGCATTGAAAGCCGACGGATTGACGCAATTTTTGGCGGTCAAGAAATGGCGCAAGGCTTTCCTGATCTCCGGTTCGCATGACGGTGATAAACTTTGGGCCGATGCCCTGCATCGCTCGGCAAATAAATTCGGGCTAAAAATCGTAGAAGAACGGACCTTCGAAGACACGGGCGGAGCGCGGCGCTCTGATACCGGCCATGTTCAAGTGCAAAAACAAATGCCGATATTCACCCAGCGTGCGCCGGATTACGACGTCCTTCTCGCTGCTGACGAATCCGATGTGTTCGCCGCTTATCTCCCCTATCATACGACTGATCCGCGCCCGGTAGCGGGGTCTGCTGGCTTGCGTCCAATCGGTTGGCATCCGGCGAATGAGGCTTGGGGAGCAACACAGTTCCAACGCCGTTTTGAGAAGCTGGCATCGCGCCGGGTTCGCTCGCTCGATTATCAGGCATGGCTCGCAGTGCGTGCAATTGGCGAGGCGGCAACGCGGGTTAAGTCAAGCGAAGCAGCGCCCTTAAAAGAATACATTCTCGGCCCTGATTTCGAACTCGGTGTTTTCAAAGGAACGAAAGTTACCTTCCGTCCGTGGAACCACCAATTACGCCAACCCGTTCTGCTAGCGAATGATCGCGTGATCGTATCGGTTTCACCCCAAGACGGATTTCCACACCGTGTCAGCCTAATGGACACCCTCGGTTTTGATCAACAGGAGAGCACATGCGCCTTCAACAAATAGCTTCTGCACTTTTGGCTCTCGGAGTCATGGCAACAGCGACCCAAGCATGGGCTTACCGTGTGTATGTCAGCAACGAGAAGGGTAACGATATCACGGTCATCGACAGTGAAACGCTCGAGGTGATTGATACCTTCAAGGCGGGGCAACGCCCTCGGGGTATCGGGATATCCAAAGACGGCAAGGAGCTTTATGTCTGCGCGTCGGACGACGACATCGTAAATGTCTTCGATCCGATAACCTACAAGCGCTTGCACACACTCCCCTCCGGACCCGACCCGGAATTGTTCACGCTGCACCCGAGCGGCAATCCTCTCTACATCGCGAATGAGGACGACAATATCGTAACGGTCGTTGATGTAAAAAAGCGGTCCGTGCTTGCCGAAGTTCCCGTCGGTGTTGAACCCGAAGGCATGGGAGTCAGTCCCGATGGCAAGATCGTGGTAAATACGTCCGAGACCACGAATATGGCCCACTTCATCAATACTGAAACTTTTGAGATCGAAACCAATGTGCTGGTCGATCAACGCCCGCGTTTCGCGCAATTCACCGATGACGGCAAGCTACTCTATGTCTCTTCCGAAATCGGCGGCACAGTCAGTGTGATTGATCCGGCGGCAGGCGAGATCATCAAGAAAATTGAATTTGAAGTGCGCGGCATTGTCCCCGAAGCGATGCAGCCGGTGGGCGTTCGCGTCACGAAAGATGGTAAGAAAGTTTTCGTTGCTCTTGGTCCAGCCAATCGGGTTGCTGTCGTTAATGGTGAGACTTTTGAGGTGGAAAAATATCTGCTCGTTGGTCAAAGAGTTTGGCAGCTTGCCTTCACACCAGACGAGAAACTGTTGTTTACGACAAATGGCAACTCGAACGATGTTTCCGTCATTGATGTCGAATCGCTAAAAGTTATCAAAACCATAGCGGTTGGAGAACAACCATGGGGAGTCGTCGTCGCACCTGAATAAGACCGCCTATGGCAACCTCGTATCGTTTCGCCTCTGGCCTTTGGTTTGGTGCTTGCTGTTCCGGCGATTGCGAGACAGACTAAAGCTCCGACAATAAAGCACGAGGTCGTTCATGCTGGATCAGGGCGAGGCCACCGCCATAGTGTCACGTTCGCGCGTTGTGGCGCTGGGCAAAAGTATTGACGACCGTTTGATCGGCCTTCATACGCTTGTCGAAAAACTTCAAGTCGGGTTGATTGTCGGAGGACACTTGCTGGTCGAGGGTGCGCCGGGGCTGGCAAAAACGCGCGCTGTGAAACTGTTGGCGGAAGGTCTGGATACCGATTTTGCGCGCATCCAATGCACCCCTGATTTAATGCCGTCTGACCTAACAGGAACATCGGTATTTAGACCCGATACAACGCAGTTTGAATTTGTCGAAGGGCCGGTATTCCACGGACTCGTTCTTGTCGATGAAATCAATCGCGCACCGCCAAAGGTACAATCTGCCTTGCTCGAAGCAATGGGCGAAGGTCAGGTTACGGTTGCCGGAAAGACCTATCCACTGCCCGATTTGTTTATGGTGGTCGCAACACAAAATCCGATTGAACAAGAAGGCACGTTTCCGCTGCCCGAAGCGCAACTTGATCGCTTCATGCTTCATGTCGTTGTCACGCCTCCCAATCCTGAAGACGAACGCGCGATCCTTGATTTAGTCGAACAGGAAACAATTACCGATCCATCTTTACCTCAAGACACTTTGTCGATTGAAGGTGTGATGGAAGCCAGACAAGCGGCTGCAAGAGTGCATGTATCGCCTGCGTTGAAAGATTACATCGTGCGTCTGGTGACGGCGACACGCGGCGGTGATCTCGCGCCGGATCTGGCCGCACTTATCGAGCATCCCGTTTCTCCGCGTGGTTCTCTCGCACTGGCTTCGGGTGCGCGTGCGCTGGCTTGGCTGCGTGGGCGAGATTTTGCGACCCCGGAAGATGTGCGCGATCTGGCCGCTGACGCACTGGCCCACCGACTGATTCTGAATTGGCGCGCCACTGCCGATGGCGAGACACCGCGCGGTGTCATTGGCCGCTTGCTCGAACAGGTTGAGGCGCTGTGACTCATCCGGTCCTTGATGCGCCCGGCGTTTCGGTCGATGTGGATGCGCTGCTGGCCTTACGCCACTTGGTGAGATCAGAGACAGACGCAAACGCTTCCACGACCGCAATGCATGGCGGGTTCGTGCGCCGCCGCCGGGGGCGGGGTTTAGAAGTCGCAGATGTCCGCGTTTTTCAAGATGGAGATGACGTCCGCCATATCGACAGAAACGCGACAGCGCGAACAGGCACACCCCATGTACGAACTTTTCAAGACGAGCGCGAACGGACAACTCTTTTAATTGCAGATTTTCGCAGTCCGATGCTCTGGGGTACGCGCAGGGCTTTTCGCTCGGTGGCGGCGGCAGAACACTTATCGCTTATTGGCTGGAGGGCAATCACAGAAGGCGGACGTGTCGGGTTGATGGCGATTGGCGGTGCAGCACCGCTATTCGTGCCAGCACGTGGCCGTAAGCGAGCAATGATCTCCGTGATTGGTGGTCTTGCCCAAGCCCATCGCGCCGCTCTTGAAAACCAAGCAACCAATCTATCCAACAAGCCCGAGCCATTAGAAGAATTTTTGCGGATGGCGAAACAAGTCGCCCCGCGCGGCGCATCCGTTGTGCTCGCATCCAGCCTCGATGCGCCGGGGACATCCTGTGAAACTGCGATGTCTGAACTGGCACATCATACATCTTTCTCGATCTTGCATTTACGCGATGCGGTCGAGCAAAATCTTGAGGATAGCGCTTATCCCTTTGAGACCGAGACGGGGCGGCGCGGTTTAGGACTGGTAACTCGTGGCGCTCATCATGCTGAAGACGAACTTGTTGCCCGTTTACGCGCGCGAAGAATACCCGTCCGCGAGATAGACACGGCAACCGCACCGAGTGATGCTAGGAAAGTGTGATGGCAACGGACCTGCTTACAGAGTTGCGCGGATTACATGGCCCTCCGACTGATCTGAGCGCTTTAATCACTGATGGCACAATCGCATTGGCCATAGGGCTTCTCACGTCATGGGGAATTGCAAAACTCATAAACTTGGTAACGATCCGGCGCGTCTCACCGGAACAAGAAGCCTTACGACGGCTAGAAAAAATTCAACAAACTTCTGGCATCGAAGATCTCACAGCACGGGCGCATCTTTTGCAAAAATTATCCGAGCACCTGCCCGATAAAGATGGCGATTGGCTGCATCGGGTTGACGACCATTTGGGCGGATTCTTATCTCAAGGTTCAGGAAAAGGTTTGCGCGATGCACTTTATAAACCGGGTGCTTTACTTGATATTGAGCGATTTGACAGTGAGCTAAAGACATCGCTTGAACGGGCTGGCCGTTAAATGCCGGGCTTTGCAACACCTTTATTTCTGTTGCTGTTGCCGCTGCCCTTGATCGCAATGCGTTTGCTGCCGCCGGTTCGAGCACGCGGTAGCGCTCTGATCGTTCCCGATAGTATTTTGCAGCAGTTTTCGCGGGAGGGCGCTGGGTCGTCAGTCTTGCGGCGGTGGGGTCTTCCAGCGTTGCTTTGGCTCGCTCTGGTTATCGCGCTCGCGGGGCCACGCATTGTCGTCCCCTCGGTGGCTGCGCCTGTTTCTGGTCGCGAAATTATTCTGGCACTTGATCTGTCTGGTTCGATGGTGACGAAAGATTTTGAACTGGATGGACAAAAGGCACAACGCATTGATGTTGTGAAGCGCGTGTCGAGTGCTCTCGTCCGGCGTCGGCGCGGTGACAGAGTGGCGCTCGTGTTGTTCGGTTCCAAAGCATATTTTGCGACACCACAAACCTATGACGTCGAATCCGTAGCCGCCACTATCGAAGAAGCAACGATTGGCATATCAGGGCGCGCGACTGGCATCAGCGGCGCGCTAGGACTCGCGTTAAAACGGCTCAAGCAATCAGATGCCCATTCAAAGGTCGTCATCCTACTGTCAGACGGTGTGAATAATTCAGGGGCCGTAAAACCTCGCGGGGCAGCACAACTTGCGGCGCTCAATGATGTCCGCGTTCATACCATCGCATTGGGACCGGAGGATTTGCTCGAAGGTGGAATTGCGCAAAAGGGCGGCGTAGACAGCGCAACTTTGGCCGCCATCGCCCGGATCAGCGGAGGGACATTCTTTCGGGTTAAATCGACAGCAGACCTCGAACAGGTCGCACGCGACATAGATCGTCTTGAACGCTCGGACCGCATCGGCCCCATAGCAGAGTTTTATCGTGACCTCTGGATGTGGCCTGCGCTGGTCGCCTTTCTCGCTGCGCTAGGGCTTTTATTTGACCGCAGAGTATTGGCATGATGTCGCTCTGGGGATTTGAATTATTGCGCCCGGCTTGGGCATTCGCATTGCCTTTGATCGGAATACTTGCCGTATTATTCGCACGGCGAGGCTACGCACTCGGTGCTTGGGATAAAGCGGTCGACGCGCCGCTTATGGCGGCGCTGGAACGTCTGGGTAAAGTTTCACACGGCGCAAAGCAAACCCGCTGGCTCGCGCCTTTGACGGCGGCTTTTATCGCGCTTGCAATGATCGGTCCGGCGAAAGATCGCAACGACGGTATCGCTTTTCGAAATCTCGACGGCGTGGTGATTGCCATTGATTTATCGCCTTCAATGACTCAAGGCGGACGATTTCGCGATGCAAAGACGGCGGCTCGATTGGTCGCGCAAAGCGTTGGTACACGGCAGGTCGCACTTGTTGTTTATGGGGGCGACGCCTATCGCGCGAGCGCTTTCACAACGGATGCGGATGCTCTGGGTCAAACCATTTCATTTCTTGATGCCGAGACTGTCCCCGACGATGGCTCCCGCCCGGAACGCGCGTTGGCGTTAGCGGCTAAAATGATCCGCGATGCTGAAATTATCCTTGGCGACATCGTGCTGATCACAGATGGCGGCGGCATTGGACCCTTGGCAGAAGCACAAGCACGCACCCTTGGCGCAGCCGACATACCGCTTTCAACGATCTATGTATCATCGCGTATCGAGGATGGCCCGTCGTCTGATCGCAACGCGATTGATGCACTTGCAGTTTTAGGCGACGGCGCACAGGGCGACCTTCTTGACCCTTTCCCCGTGACCCGTGCTTTGCGTCAGGGATTTGAGCGCCGGATGCGGGCAATGGAAGACCCCGTGCAGATGCGACGGGATTACGGACGGTTTCTGTTGTTATTAGCCGTATTCCCTGCTCTGGCGCTTTTCAGGAGGCAAGCATGAAATCGCGCTCGATGCTTCCTATCGCTGCGGCTTTGATGTTGATCGTGGTTATCTTACTCGGAGGGCGCGAGCCTTTCGCGCGCCTCATGTTGCGGGTCGGTCTACCCAGCACTGCAATCAAATTATCAGATGATCCTGTTTTGCAAGGCGTGGCCCTGTCAAAAATGGGACGTCACGGCGAGGCGGCTATTCAGTTTGCAGAAGCCGGGCTTGAACAAACCTATAATCGAGCAACCGCCCATGCCCTCAATGGAGATTATGCCGAAGCTCTCCTCGCCTATGACGACTTGCTTGCCAGAAATCCAAACCATGCGGATGCGCGAGCAAATTTTGCCTTGCTGGTTTCGATTTATGGCGGGACTGAACTTGAACTAACCTTCGCAGATATTCTGACGGAAGAAAAAGAAGGAGAGACGGTAAAAGGACCAGAGGCACAGGGCGGCGCGCGGGCAACGGGCGATGGCGCAGAAGCAGACGGCAACGCAACTGATATTTTCGCGCCCGAAGTTCAAACCGCTGCGGGTATCCGCGTTGTTCCAAAAGTCTTCGATGATATGTTTATCGCTGCAACGGACGAATGGTTGGAGACAATGCTGGATCAACCCGGACAGTTTTTAGCGGCCCGCTTATCAGCCGAACAAAAACGCCGGCGCGCTGAGGGTATTGGTGTGCCGGAGGAAAAAGGCGCATGGTGAAACTTCTCCTCGCTTTTCTCTTTACGCTGATCACGACGACAGGATGGGCGCAATCCGTTGGCCCTGAAGACCTCAAACTTGAATTGTCGTTCGAGGAACGCTCCGGCCCTCTTTATACGGGCGAGATGGTGTTGCTAAAGGTGCGCGGTTTTTACAAAATCCGCATCGCCCGCGAAAAAATAATCCAATCCGATCTCGATGGGTTCGACTGGATGCAACTTGGCGAAGACACATGGACGAAAGATAAAACAAAGGGCCATGAAATCTTACAGCTTGAGCGCATTATCGCGCTGTTTCCAAATCGGGCAGGAACCTTAGAGATAAAGCCATTCGACCATCAACTTGAGCTTTGGACCCGTACGGGCGAGCGATACGATCATACTTTAACATCTGACCCAATTTCTATTGAGGTCACAGAGCGCCCCGATACCCATGACTGGTGGCTACCCGCGCGCCGTTTAACGGTCGAAGATAATTGGAGCAATCCACCAGACAAACTCGGCACAGGCGAAGGGGCGCTGCGCGTTGTGACGATCACCGTTGAAGGTGTTTTGCCTCAGCATATGCCGCCCATGCCGAAGCTCGAGTCTGCAGGTGCATATGTTTTTCCGCATCCTGAAAGGCGGATAAAGCGCCTATATAAACGAGGGCCGGTGACGCGCGTGTTTTGGCGTTGGACTGTGCGCCCAGAAAACCCGCCATCAGCCTATCTCAAACCCATCCATTTACCCTATTTCGATACGCAAACACGGGAGCACCGTGAAATCGTAATTGCTGCGCAACGGATAGCGATGACGGATGAAGCTATGGCAACATATCTTGCGGAAGCAAATTCAGAGTCTGTCGCATTGCTGGATCAAATGCCTGCAAATGGGAGTAGCGCTAGCATATCACACCGCTTTGCAGGAAGTATCGCACCCTTAGGTTTTTTGGGTGGAATGCTTGCTGGCCTGATCTTCATGACACCGGGTATGCGTTGGCGCAAATTCAGGCGCTTTAGAGGTATGTTGAATCGTTTTCGCTCCGACCCTGATATCGCTGCCTTGAAAAAAGCGGTTTCGCTTGGCGATGCTGTTGCTGCACGGCGTGCCGGTGTAAAACTTATCAACAAAGGAAAAGGCGATGTTAAAGGTTTAAAACAGGCCGTATTGGATTTTGATCAGCACATATTCGGCATACCAAAAACGGAACCGGATCTTGGGAAATTTAAAACGGTTATACTGAAATCTCTTCGCTGAAATTCAAGTTTTAGCTGACTAATTATTCCAATAAAATCACCTTTAGATTGCTTTTAATGAGCTGTATCCAAGGCCAATAATTTCAGCACACTGACATGTTCTGCAACCCAGACCTTTAAAGCAATGAAATTGCATAAGTTTCCTCCCGATACTAATTTTTGAAATAATGCCTGCATGCCTGAAAAAATTTCCAGACCTAGTGTCGCATTCGTGTAGATAATACCTTGACGTGTGCGTCTGGACGGGCAAGCGTAGACAGGCGCATTTTTGGTTGTCTGAGTTATACGGCGGCGCAATATTACCATCGCCTTGCTCGAATATACGCTTACGGAGTCAAATCAGGTTTCGAAAAAAGCGAGACTGAACCTATGGGAGGAATACTATGAAACGACTGCTAATCGGCAGCACGATAACAGCAATGTTGTGTGCCGGAACGGTGTTGGCGAATGACAGCGTTCTGAGCGACACAGCCAATGTTAATCAGTGGGCAATTCAAACGGGTGACTATGCGAATACCCGCTACTCAAAGCTCAATCAAATCAACCGCCATAATGTAAAGCGCCTTCAGGTCGCATGGACGTTCTCGACCGGCGTGCTTCGCGGTCACGAAGGATCGCCGCTTGTCATTGGCGACACGATGTATGTTCACACCCCATTCCCGAACATTGTGTATGCGCTTGATCTCAACAACGATGGCGCAATCAAATGGAAGTACGAGCCAAAGCAAGACCCGGATGTGATTCCGGTGATGTGCTGTGACACGGTGAACCGTGGACTGGCTCATGCAGACGGCACGATCTTCTTGCATCAAGCCGACACAACAATCGTTGCGCTTGATGCTAAATCCGGTGACGTCAAGTGGACTGCTGTAAACGGTGACCCGTCAATCGGTGAAACTAATACTGCAACGGTTCTGCCGGTCAAAGATAAGATAATCGTTGGCATTTCCGGTGGCGAGTTCGGAATTCAGGGCCACGTTACCGCCTACGACATTAAATCCGGTGAGAGACTCTGGCGTGCCTTCTCGCAAGGCCCGGACGACATGTTATTGTTTGATGAGAACACCACATCCCTCGGCAAGCCCGTTGGTGAAAACAGCTCGCTTGACACTTGGGAAGGCGATCAGTGGAAAATCGGCGGTGGCGCGACTTGGGGTTGGTATTCTTACGATCCTGACTTGAACCTCTTCTACTACGGTTCAGGCAACCCTTCGACATGGAACCCTGCACAGCGTCCTGGCGACAACCGTTGGTCCATGACGATCTTTGCGCGTGATGCCGATACTGGTGTTGCGAAATGGGTTTATCAAATGACCCCACATGATGAGTGGGATTATGACGGCATCAATGAAATGATCCTTACCGATCAGGAAATTGATGGTAAAATGCGCCCGCTTCTGACGCACTTTGACCGTAATGGCCTCGGCTACACGCTGGACCGTGCTACTGGTGAATTGCTCGTCGCGGAAAAATTCGACCCGGTGGTTAACTGGACCACAGGTGTCGATATGGACCCTGACAGTGAAACATATGGCCGCCCGGCTGTTGTGGCGGAATATTCCACCGAGCAAAACGGCGAAGACGTAAACTCGACGGGTATTTGCCCGGCAGCGCTTGGTTCAAAAGACCAACAGCCTGCCGCATACAGCCCGCGCACTGAAATGTTCTACGTCCCGACCAACCACGTCTGCATGGACTACGAGCCATTCCGTGTTTCGTACACAGCGGGTCAGCCTTACGTTGGCGCAACCCTCGCAATGTATCCTGCTCCAGACTCGCATGGCGGCATGGGTAACTTCATCGCTTGGGACGGCAAAAAAGGTGAAATCGTTTGGTCCCTTCCTGAGAAATTCTCAGTATGGTCCGGCGCACTCGCAACGGCTGGTGATGTCGTCTTCTACGGCACGCTCGAAGGTTACCTAAAGGCTGTTGATGCACGCTCGGGTGAAGAACTTTATAAGTTCAAAACCCCATCGGGTATCATCGGCAACGTGATGACCTATAAGCATGACGGCAAACAGTTTGTTGGTATCCTTTCAGGTATCGGCGGCTGGGCTGGCATCGGCCTTGCGGCTGGTCTGACAAACCCGAATGACGGTCTGGGCGCTGTGGGTGGCTATGCTGCACTCAGCAACTACACCGCACTTGGTGGCCAGCTGACAGTCTTCGCACTACCTGACTGATCGAAGACACTTTAGGCTAACAAAGAGAGCCCGGCGTCATCCGGCGTCGGGCTTTTGTTTTGAGTGAAAGAGGCCGCAAGAGAGCCTCGCACGGAGGAAACCCCACAATGACAAAGTTTATGCGGTTTGCCGCATGTTTGGGATTTATAGTTCCATTCGTTTCGGCACAAATGGCCTTTGCAAATGATAAGATTTCCGAAGCTGAAGGAATGATTGAACGTGCGGCTGAATTACGCGCGGAAGCGGACGCACTCGCCGAAAAAGCTGCGGCTCTGATCAAAGCCGCCGAAGCAGAAGCTGCTGCGGCCAAAGAAGAATCCGAAACGGCTGAAGCTGCAACCGAAGACGGCGCATCCGAGGCAACCTTAGAAGGTGCTGAAGGCGATAACATCGCTGCTGCCTATGAAGAGGGCGGCAAATATTTCACCGCCGACGATGTGCCTACTTTTAATGTTGCCGCAAATGGCGAAGTTGATTGGAATACGTTCTCAGGATTTCGGCGCTATCACTCCGAATGTCACGTATGTCACGGACCAGACGGAGAAGGGTCAACCTACGCCCCTGCATTGAAAAAATCAGCCCTCGATATGGACTACTATGATTTCGTTGATGTCGTTGTAAATGGCAGGAAAGTTGTCGGTTCTTCCGCAAACAGCGTTATGCCATCTTTCGGTGAGAATAAGAATGTCATGTGTTATCTCGACGACATTTACGTCTACCTGAAAGCACGCGGAACAGAAGATGTTGCACGCGGTCGTCCCGGCAAAAAGGCCAAGAAAACTGCGGAATACAAGGAGCAAGAAAATGCATGTATGGAAGGCTAGTTTAGCCCTCTGTCTGAGCATTTTTTTTGCTGGTCAGGCACAGGCACAAACCGCTGATCTTGTTGCAAAGACAGCATTTCGTGTCTGCGCTGACCCTGCAAATATGCCCTTCTCCAACAAAGCGGGGGAAGGATTTGAGAATAAGTTAGCAGAACTATTCGCCGAAAAACTTGAATTACCCTTGCGCTATGAATGGTTTCCGCAAGCCACGGGTTTTATAAGAAGAACGTTGGGCGAAAAACGATGTGATGTGGTGATGGCCTACGCGCAGGGCCACGAGTTGGTTCTGAACACAAACCACTATTTCGTTTCATCTTACGTCTTTGTCACGTTGCCGGATAGCCCGCTGGCCGACGTTACAACGCTTTCCGACGAGCGACTGAAAGGGAAACGCATTGGTGTTATCGCGGGGTCACCGCCCGCAACGCATATGGCGAGAAATGGCCTGATCGGTAAAGCCAAAGGTTATCATCTCGTCGTAGATCGGCGAGCGAACTCACCAGCCGAAAAGATGCTCGCGGATATTTTAGACGGGACCGTTGATGCAGGCGTTCTTTGGGGACCAATCGGCGGTAATTTAGCGAAATCAAGCGATCCAGCACTTACAGTGATACCGCTGCTAAATGAAGTTGGCGCACCGCGCATGTTCTACCGGATTACAATGGGGGTAAGGCCGGGTGAGCTGGTGTGGAAACGAAAACTCAATTCTATGATCCGCCGAAATCAGAAGGAAATCGACGAAATCCTCGAAGAATTTGGCATTCCTCTGCTGCGAGAAATGGGAGACGGAGTGATCGAAAAGGGCGCGGAATGAACTTTCGCCTCGCCCTCGTGTCGATCTTGCTTCTCACTCAGCCGGCTTTTGCTGACACGGAACCCGAGGGCTACAAACTCGATCATTATCGCTCGCCCGTGCCCGACACATTGGAGGGTGTTACGATTGTCGATGACGATGCGGCCTTCGCGCTTTGGAAAACGGGCACGGTCGTTTTCGTCGATGTTTTGCCGAAACCGCCTAAGCCCAAACTCCCTAAAGGAACAATCTTTCGGGAAAAGCCGAGGCACAGTATTCCGGGTTCTATTTGGTTGCCGAATGTCGGGTATGGACGGCTTGCCGATCTAACAGATGCCTATTTTCGGGAGAATCTTGAACAAGCATTGCAAAGTTTAGAATCGCCGGTTTTGTTCTTTTGCCTACGTGATTGCTGGATGTCATGGAACGCAGCGAAGCGAGCAACAACCGAATACGGCTACAAGCGTGTCTTTTGGTATCCTGATGGCACGGATGGGTGGGAGTTCTTTGACTATCCTACAGAAAAATCCACCCCTGTCGCCCAACGCGACCCTTAAGCGGCTCCGTAATGTTTAATCTAAAGCGCTACGGAGTTGAGCAAGTCAGGGAACAATCAGACGGACGACCATGAAGAAATTTGGCTTCATACTCGGTGTATTTACCGCTCTGATAGCGTCCAATGTGGTGGCTGGACCAGCGACCGATAAAATAGCACAGCGTGAGCCGGAACCCTTCGCCGGATATTCAAAGAAATGCGGTTTCCCGATTTTATTCGCGAATACCAATTCTATTTCTCTCGCCCGTATTGACGCCCGCCTTGGCAAAATTATCGTACTCGATCCTGTTTTAAGATACCCCGGCCAAGACGCGCACCGGCGATTCCTCATCGCCCATGAGTGCGCTCATCACCTTCAGGGGCATACCTCTGTCAAAGGCTTACAAAATCGTAGAAAAGATAAAGGCGTTGAAGATCAAGAGTTAAGTGCCGATTGTTGGGCGGCTGAAGCCTTGGCCCTCACTGACTATGCCGCTAATGTTAAGTTCATCGCAGACGCCTTCTATCGCAAGGGTCTTCATTCACCGGGATCAGGTTATCCATCAGGCGTACAGCGATCCACAATGGTCTATCACTGCCTCCAATCAGCCCGTCGACAAAAAGCGGCTAAAGAAAATACAAGTTCTGAAAGGAAATAAGGCTTCAATTTGCTGCACCGCAATATGCAGGGTGTTTGCCTAAATATCCAAATCCGTTTACTATCCGGAGATATAAAGGAACTTTACCCGCTAGGATTTTTTTCATGAAGCGCGCTGCCTTTTTGACAATGATGTCTTTCGCACTTTTTTCCGGGCCAGCTTTGGCCGGGGAAGCATGGGATGAAATAAAGGCGGAGCTTTATGGTGAGCGTGTAATCCTTCCGGCAAAAGATATTGTCACTCTGACGACGCCCTATCGCGCGAAAGATGATCGTGAAGTCCCGATTGAAACGAGCACTCGTTTCTCTGACGGACGCACTGTTAAATCGGTTTCGATCATTATCGATGACAACCCAGCACCTGTTTCGGCTGTTTTCGAGCTTGAAACGCCGGAACAGAGTTTTGATGTCACCGCAAATATGCGCATCAATGGACCCACGCCCGTCCGCGTCGTCGTTGAGGCTAGCGATGGCGCGCTTTATATGACGGAAGAGTTTGTAAAAACGTCCGGCCTTGGCGCTTGTTCCGCGCCACCGATAAGCGGCATCAAAGAAGCCCTAGCCACCTTGGGTCAGATGGACCTTATCGCTAAACCACCAAAAGATGTTGAATCGCTGGTGGCGAACTTGACCGCAAACACAGCTTCTTCAACCAAGCCTGAGCCAAAAAACCTACGTCTGGAAATTAAGCACCCAAGCCATTCCGGGATGCAGATGGACCAGATATCACTGCTGTATATTCTCGCGCGCTATGTTGAAACCGTCGAAGTTTGGACGGATCAAGACAAGCTGTTCACAATGACCGGCTCAATATCGCTAAGTGAAGACCCCGAGATTGAGTTCAGCTATACCACACCGGATGTGAAAGCCATTCGCGTGCGAATGACCGATACGGATGAAACCGTCTCTGAAGAGGTTTTCCCTATCGGGGAAAGCTAACATCGCCGGGTCAGGTTAGACCGTTACGGAATAGCAACACAGAGAAATACGAGCAGCTTGGATTACGATTATCTTAGCGTAAATCGAACCGCATCGGAGTCATTCCGGCCACGCTGCCGCCACGGGTTATTTGTCTCTCGGATAGAATAACAGAGCCATCATCCGCAAAGATTTCGACCATTTGCCACGCACCCGGTCTTTTATGCCCTCTTGCAGGATGTGTACTCAGAGAACCAATCCCGACGACCGGGATACGTTTTGTCTTGCCATCAATCCAAGAGAGTTCCCGTGCATGTGTATGGCCGTGCAGCACAAGAGCAACGCCATATTCGGCGAATAATTCACAGACTTCCGGCCCATCGATCAGGCGTTTTCGTGAAGAGGTAATCTTTGTAGGAGGATGGTGCATCAAGACAATAGCCAACAATCCGTCCGCTCGCACCTGACCTAATATTTGCGCGAGCAGCTCGCGTTGACTTTCTCCCACCTCACCAGATGCAAACCCCAACGGGGTCGGGATAGCAGTCGATACGGTGATCAAAGCGCAATTTCCAAATACACGAAGCACGGGGAATTGCTCTTTTTCTGACACTCCTTGAATGGCAGACCAATGGGTTCTCATGTAATCCATAGAGCGATGCGTCATGGCTTCATGATTACCGGGCAAGCAAAGTAAGGCTTCCGGCTTACAGAGCTTTTGTAGAAAACCTGCTCCGTTACGAAATTCCGCCTCCGATCCAAAATTGATCAGGTCGCCTGTCATCGTGATAAGATCAGGGCTGTGCTCTTTTACGTCTTCTAACAGCGTGGCCGCAATTTCCGGTCGATGAATCCGTCGCCGCCTTAGATACCAACTACAGGTACTAAGGGCCGCTTTAGCACTCCACTCTTTGCCACGGGGAAGGCCCATTGGCAGGTGAAGATCTGAAATATGAGCTATGCGAAGGGGTCCGGTCACGCGGTGTCGTCGCAAATTTCGCGTTAGCTGTCCAGACGCCACTTAATATCAATATGGAATGAGAGCCTATCAGCACAGTATCTTGTGCTGTAACAGTCTGCGAGAATTTAAATGTGATCACGGCCCAAAGATTGGCATATTACAAGAGCTTTATGGCGCTCAATGCTTGAGGTAGGGTGACCCGATGAATGCGACTTTTGAAAAATTCGGCTGGCCAAAAACCAAAATAGCCGAGCTAAAACACTGGGGCGTGATGCTACGCCCGGCGCAACCGACACTCGGCTCACTCGTCCTTGTTTGTAAGCAGGATGTGGATGCTTTCGGGGCGGTCGATACTGACGGAATGCAAGAGCTAGGCGAAGCAATCCATCATATTGAAGCGATGCTGAAGCAAGCTGTGGACTATGAGAAAATCAACTATCTCATGTTGATGATGGTTGATCCTGACGTTCATTTTCATGTCATTCCCCGCCATGATGGTGTTCGCACGCTTTGCGGGTTTGACCGGGTTGATTCGGGCTGGCCGGGTCCTCCGAACCTTGGTGATGCACTCGCACTGGAAGCTCCTGATGTTGAACAGATCGTCACAGCGTTGCGTAGTGTATGGAACGGGCCGGTTTCGGGGTGATCAACTTTCCCTGCAAGATCGACCGGTATTTATTGAAATTGATGTTTCCACGCCTAGTGGCGGTGTTGCTCATTGCATTGGCGGCATTGCTGGCAGAGCGTATGCTGCGCCTCTTCGATCTTATGATTACATATGGTTCCGAGGTAACACCCGTTTTGCGGATGGTTGGCTCGCTCGTACCACATTATCTCGGACTGGCTTTGCCGGTGGCTTTCTGTATTGCAGTACTGAGTGCCATGCGCCATCTGTCGCAAACCAGCGAGGCCGTTGCCATGGGCAGTGCGGGCTGGTCTTTGCGCCGCATCGGGCTTCCTTTTTTGTTATGCGGCGTTTTGTTCTGTCTGTTGAGTCAGATGCTTTTTGGCATCGTGCAACCTGCTTCTCGCTATGCCTATCAAACCATCCGCCATGAACTCATCAATGCGGGTTGGAATGGTCGTATCGAAGAAGGCTCTTTCTTCAAAGTCAAAGACGGCTTTTTAGTTTCCACCGCCGGCATTGACGACACAGGCCGTATCCTCGACGAAGTTTTCGTTCTGCGCGAAGGTAAAGACGGCACGACCGTGATGACGGCAAAGGGCGGCGTTCTCGTCCCTGATGTTGAAAACAACCATGTCCGGCTCCAATTAAATAATGGAAGGCTTCTTCTGCCGGATGGTAAGTTTTTTGATTTCGAGAAAACAAACGTAAAGCACGAATTCGAACTTCCCGAACCTTTTCGGTCCCGTGGCACAAGCGCGCGCGAGTTAACAACATTAGAATTGTGGCACGCCATGTCACATGAGACACAATCGGCTGATCCACAGTTCGCCGCCGAATTTCATAATCGCCTTATCCGTTCCGTATCTCTCATCGGTATAGCAATGATGGCGGTCCCGCTGGGTATGGCCAATGCGCGAAGTCCGGGATGGATGCCGTTGGCCGTTGCCGTGGCTGTTCTTGCTATCTTCGATAATGCGATCAAATTTGTAGACGGGCTTGCTCAGACTGAGAGAATAGATCCGGCGCTGGGAATGTGGGGGCTGGCCTTTATATTCAACGCTGCCGGGTTATGGCTCTTTTTGACGACATCAAGCGCGTCTTGGGGACCCCTTGCAACACTCAGACGTTTCGTTCGGCGTTTAGTTGACGGACTGATCCCAAGGAAAGCACGCGAATGACGCTGCTTTTCTATGTGACGCGGGTGGTGGGGCTAAGAGTTTTAGCCGTCTGCCTTTGCCTCTTGATACTCGGGATCGGCGTTGACTTGATTAAAACTGCACCGGAGTTGCTTGAGTTCGGTGGTGGTCAGGCAGTAGCAAAATATGCAATTTTTCGCGTACCGGCTATGCTGGCAACGACACTCCCGATTGCGACTTTGATCGGCGCTCTTCTCGCAATGCTGTCGCTCGGCCAAAACAGTGAGCTGGCTATTATCCGTGCCGCCGGAGTTTCTACACAGCGGCTTCTTTTATGGCTCACCCCTCTCGCGTTGATCCTTGGCGGACTTCATTATCTGTCAGTCGATCGCGGCATCATTTGGAGCAACAACGCTTTGGGAGCAACATTCGGCAAGATTGCCGACGTAGATGTTCCCGAGATCGGCAGAGTGATTGCCGTGAGAGATGGCAACCGTATTCTTTATGGGAAACTGGCATCTCTCGACGGAGTAGAATTAGCGCCTTTTGTTAGTTTCGCTCTCGATTCAGACGGCAATATCACACAGCGAACCAGCGCCGTAACTGCAGATTATGCCGATGGAGTTTGGACACTCGATACTGTTGAACGTCTGACTGTTGGTGACGCGGAAGGCCAACCGATTAAGCTGCCACAATACGCATTGAAATCTGCATTAACGCCGGAACTTGTTCTTGACCTTGCCAGTAAAGCAAAAGCAGTAGATTCCCGTCATGCTGCGGCGGTCCTTGCAAAGCAAGCAATTGCGACACGCGGCAAAGCTTATTATGCGATGCAGATTAGCCGCAGCTATGCCGCTTGGGTTATTCCATTCGTCATGTTGCTCATCGGAATGCTCGGCAGTTACAAATTGCCCCGCAGTATGGAGGGCCTCGGTGCGGCTGGCCTCGGATTTGTGATTGGCATCTTTTATATTGGCACGGATGGATTATTCACATCACTAGGACAATTGGGTATTGTGCCGGTCGAATTCGCCGCTTACACGCCAAGTTTCAGTTTTGCCCTGATCGCAATTATTGCCCTGAGGCAATGGGAAAGTTAGAGCCTTATGGCATCACAGGGTATCACTATCACCGAAGTCGCCGGACGCGGAGATATGACCAGATTTATCCGCCTGCCCGGAGAAATTTCTGGAGATGATCCAAATTGGATCGAGCAACTCCATTTCGAACGAAGGCGATTTCTAACACCGAAAACCAATCCCTTTTTTGATCATGCAGATGTCAAACTCTGGCTCGCAAAACAAGGCGATAAAATTGTCGGGCGGATCAGCGCACAGATCGACCACAACATGCCGCTTCATGAAGGAAGTAAAGTTGGTATGTTCGGAATGCTGGATGGGCAAGACGAAGACATCATCGCTGGATTGCTCGATACGGCAGAAAATTGGTTGCGCGCCCAAAGTGTGAAATGGATACGCGGTCCTTTCAGCTTATCGATCAACCATTCTTCCGGGGCTTTGGTCGATGGCTTCGACACGCCGCCACAAATTATGATGGACCACAACGGGCCGCTGCTAGGCTCTGCGATAGAGCGTCATGGATATGTGAAAGCGCGTGATTTGCTCGCCTATCAACTCGATGTTTCAAACGGGCTGAGCGGTAAGATGCGCTCCTTGGCAACGCGCGAATATAAAGGGCTTGTTATCAGGCCATTAGAGCGAAAAAAGTTTGCTGAAGAAATCCGAACGATCATGGACATCTTCAACGATGCTTGGGGGGGAAATTGGGGATTTGTACCGCTGACCGAAGCAGAAACCGAGGCAATGGCAGAAGAATTAAAACCTATTATCCCCGATGATTTTATTCAGATTGCCGAGATCGACGGAGAACCTGTTGGGTTCATTGTCTTGCTCCCCAATATCAACGAGGCGTTACGCGGATTGGATGGACGGCTGTTTCCTTTTGGGTGGGCGCGGTTGCTTTGGCGATTAAAAGTCAAAGGCGTACGCTCTGCTCGGGTTCCGCTAATGGGCGTGCGTCAAGCAACGACAGACACAATAATCGGTAAATTGATCCCTCTAAAATTAATTTACGCGCTTCAAGAACCTTCTATGTCACGCGGGATCGAAGAGCTAGAGATGAGTTGGTTGCTTGAAGAAAATATGTCCGTGCGACGGTTTGTCGAAAGCATCGGCAGCACCCTCTATAAAACTTACCGCATTTATGAAAAGCAACTGACATGAACTGGACCGCGCTGGTGCTAGCCGGATCACGTGGGGCCACAGATCCGGTCGCTCTCGCCGCTGGCACACAATATAAAGCATTCGCGGACATCAACGGGCGTCCGATGATTTCTTATGTGATCGACAGCCTTAGAGCAGAGCCGCGAATTGGGCGTATTGTTGTCTCGATTGAAAAGGACGCTCCAAACTTACCGGAAGGCGTCGAAAGGATTACAGCGCTGGGCAGTCCTGCCTCTAGCGTACATTTTGCGTTGGAAGCCTTACCAACACCCGTGTTGGTAACAACCGCTGATCATCCTCTTTTGACGCCTGATATGATCGCGACTTTCCTTGATGATGCCGAGCGTAATCCGGCAGAGGCATTAACCGCATTATGTCCTCGCGAGATTGCAGAGCAGGCGGGGAATCCGGCGCGGCGAACATATCTGCCGTTTCGGGATGGTCGAGCGAGCGGCACGAACCTTTTCGCTCTCAAGACACCCCGAACCTTAGCTGTGGTAGATCTTTGGCGGAAAATAGAAAAACTTCGGAAAAGTCCGATCCGCATGGCAATGACTTTGGAGCCAAGATTATTAATCCGCACGGCTTTGGGGCGTCTGCAACGCGCACACGCTGAGCAAGCTTTAGAACGCGCCACTGGGTGTCCTGTTGCTTTTACAGAATTGATGTATCCCGATGCCGCTCATGATGTTGACACACCCGCTGACCTCAATTTCGTGGCACAGCGATTATTAGAACCCCAGCAATCCGCGCCGTTGAATCCTGGAGCAGTGCGCACATGATTATTGATTTCAGAGAAACCGAAGAAGGCTACACTACGTCGGCAGATATTTGCATCGTCGGTACCGGCGTTGCAGGATTAACGCTTGCAAGAGAACTTTTGAAAACCGGATTGAAAATCTGCCTTGTCGAAAGTGGCGGGGAGGATTTTGATCGAGATACCCAAGACCTCTATGATGGCGAAGTTACCGGACGAACTTATTCGCCGTTAAAAAAATCACGGCTGCGTTTTTTTGGTGGGACGACAGCGATATGGGGCGGACGATGCGTTCCACTGGACCCGATAGATTTTGAACCACGACCGGGGATTTGTGAGACAGGTTGGCCTTTTCGTATCGATGCCTTGTCAGAATATTACGCGAAAGCCAATGAGCATTTCGAATTGCCATTCGATGTGTATGACGAACGACTTTGGGAAAAAACTAACATTAACCCACCTGCTTTTGATCATGATCAAATACGGAGCGGTTTCTGGCAATTCGACGATAAATATTGGCGGTTCGGATTAGCCCAATGTCGCGATCTCACCGAGCATCCACGGGTTGAAGTTTTACTCCATGCGAATGTCGTCAATATCGACACCAACGATAACACCCACAAAATCACCCAATTAAAAATCGCATCGCTCAACGGAAAAAGAGGGGCGATTAAAGCACGTAAATTCGTTTTAGCCTGTGGCGGCATCGAAAATGCGCGACTGTTGCTAGCGGCAGATCAAATTAATCCACACGGTCTTGGTAACGATCACGATCAAGTCGGACGTTACTTTATGGAACATCCTCGTGCCCGCATTGGAACCTTGAAACTGCAAGATCCGGTGTCGTTCTGGCTTACCTATCGCAAACATTTTTTACGCGGAGGCCATAAAGTCATTCCGGCATTACGCCTTGGCGAAAAGATTCAACGCGAAACCAGAGCACTGAATAGCGCGATGACAATAAAGTTTCAGGTATCGCCGGAAAAAGGAGTTACGTCATCAAAGGCACTGTATGACACAATCCTGAAAAACAGCTCTCCCAATCGATTTATGAGGCGCATTTGGCGGTATCAACGCCGAGC
This sequence comes from uncultured Neomegalonema sp., assembly GCA_937995735.1. GTDB lineage: Bacteria > Pseudomonadota > Alphaproteobacteria > Rhodobacterales > Rhodobacteraceae > JAHDDY01. Next base: position 29,047 of record CALKIZ010000067.1, read on the forward strand.
AACGGATTTCTTTAGTTCGCTCGGTGTGCGTGACTTGGCCAAGCGGCAAATGAAAGCCGGGAAAGGCGATCTCTACTTGATAGGGCGTGCTGAACAAGCACCCAACCCCGACAGTCGCATTATGCTTTCAAGCGAACGGGATGCACTTGGTATGCGTAAGTCTGTTCTTGATTGGCGATTGTTGCCAGTGGATACGCATAGTTTACGTGTGCTGGCGGATACTTTTGATGGTGAACTCAGACGAATCAACCTTGGCAGTGTTGAAAAAAGTAATTGGCTAGAGACGGATACAATTGACTGGCCGATTGATTCAACAATTGGTCGCCATCCTATTGGTGGTTATCATCACATGGGGACGACACGAATGGCTGACGATGCGAGACAAGGCGTCGTCGATGCACAATGCTGTGTACACGGGATGGATAATCTCTACATTGCCGGAAGTTCAGTATTCCCAACCAGCGGGTGGGCAAATCCAACGCTGACTATCGTTGCAATGACGTTGCGGTTGGCGGAGCATTTGACCGATAAAATGTCGACCACGTGAGCGCCTTAACGCATCAAATTCGCGTAGAACATCTTACAGCCACCCGGCATCACGATACCAATCGAAGGTTTGCCGAAAACCCTCTTCAATTCTGATACGGGGTGCCCAGATATGCGACGGTAAAATTTCAGCAGATGCGATAGACCAGTTCTTGCACAATATCTCGTTGCATTTCGCTGAGGTCAGCATTGGCGCTTTGCCAAACCGTGCCTGTAAATCACCAAACCGACCACCAAGGCGCAGCACCGCCTCGGGTAGACGAACGATCCGAGCTTTACGTTTCCAACAATCCGCAGCGGTGGTTATGGTTTCTGACCAAGAATAACCTCCAAGATTACCATCACATAATTCGAAAACTTTGTTTTCTAAATCTGTTGGGTATTGGGTCACAGTAACCAGCGCATCGACGACATCAAAGACGTGAACGAAGGTCAGTCGAGCGTCTGCCGAATTGAGTGAAACCTGCAATGGCCACCGCGTTGCTCCGAAAAGGCGCAACGTTTCGCGGTCTTTTGGCCCATAAATAGCGGTTGGACGAAAGACCACCGCTTTAGTCTCTTTAACGACTGCCTCAGCAGCAGCTTTCGACGCAGCATAATGAGACAACTCGGGATGCCGCGCGGCGAGCGATGAGATCAGTACAAAACCGGCTTTAGGTGAATATTTTTTCCAAGCCGTAACCATCGACTCCGTACCATCACGATTGGCACGCATAAATGCATTTCTATTTGGCGCTTTGATAGCTCCGGCAAGATGGAAAATAAAGTCTGCCCCATCCGCCAGCTTTGCTAATGCCGTTTTATCATCAAGACTGCCGGGGATTACTGTGACAGGGCGCGGCCCTGCTTCTAACGTATTGCCACTCCGCATAAGGACACGAACATTATGCCCCAGTTCATTAAAGCAGCGCACCGCATGTTCGCCAAGAAAACCAGTTGCACCAGTGACCGCGATAGTTAGCGGCTTCAATCGAAAGCTCCGGCCAGATAAATCTTCCGTGTTTCTGCACGGCTGAGTTTTCCGGATGAAGTTCGAGGTAGTTGACCACGCCGGCCCAATACAACAATTGGTTCTAAGGCATTGTTGATCTTGACCGAACGTCGTACTTCTTCGCGCAAGGCTTCACGTTTGCTTTCATCTTGCTCACGGCATTCAGCAACAACGACAACATGCTCCTCCGAGCCTTGCCCAATATTGAAAGCTGCAAAACTGCCTTCGCGCATACGGTCCAGGAACACTTTTTCGAGATTCCATTCAATGTCCTGTGGCCAGATATTACGACCATTCAGGATAATAAGATCCTTATTGCGTCCGGTAATAACCAAGTCGCCAGCATCCGTGATAAAACCGCGATCGCCGGTATCGAGCCACCCATCTTCCGCCAAAGACTCCCGTGTTAAAGGGAGGTCATTGTAGTATTCACGCATCATACTCGGGCCATGAGCCATGATCCTCCCACATTGCCCGTTTTTGAGAATGTGTTCGTTAACATCGCGTATTTGCAGTTTATGGTTCGGTAGAGGTTTTCCACAAAGAACGAAAGTCGCTTTACCATGACCGTTAGCAGGGATCGCTTCGCCGGCCTCCAACGCTGTAGCGTCGAGGTCTACACTTGACCAGCCCGTGCCAAGTTTTGTGAAGGTCATACCGAGAGTCAGTTCCGCCATTCCATAACTGGGTAAGAAGCTACTTTCATTAAATCCATGCGGTGCATAAACTTCTGTAAAAGATTGCAGGTCCGAGGGTTTAATCGCGTCACCGCCTATCCCGGCCATCCGCCAGTGCGATAAGTCGAGGGGCTCCTTGAACCGTGCTGCGCGCGCGGCAAGTTGGTATCCGAAAGATGGAGAGTAAGAGATTGTCCCTTTAGTATCACTTATTAATTTCAGCCAAAGTGCCGGACGGCGAACAAAATCATTCGTGGCCAAATAGGATACTGACAGCTGATTCGCTATCGGTAACATCATGTTTCCGACGAGGCCCATATCGTGATAAAATGGTAACCAACTTACCCCGCGATCATTTTCGTTAACCTCTAATGCATGTGTAGACATTGCCTCGATATTAGCCATAAGCGCGCGGTGTGTAACAGCAATGCCTTTTGGAGCACTCGTTGTCCCGGAAGAGAACTGCAAATACGCAATCGACTCAGGGTCAACTGTGTTTTGAGCCAGCGGCGTGTCCACTAATGGCAATTCATCTAACGAACCGAAATATCGCAGTTCGGTAACATCAATCTCTGCTCCTGCGACCTCCGCAAAGATTTCAGGTGAGATCAAGACCGAGATGCCCGCAACACGCGCGATGCGGGCAATTTGTTTCGCATAAACGGAGCGGTCCCCGAACGCTTTAGGCAATGGCATCGGGCAAGGGATTAGTCCTGCATAAAGAGTGCCGGTGAAGGCGAGGATGAAATCAGGACTTGTGTCCGCGATGATTCCAATCCGCGAACCTGGTGTAATCCCGGCGGCCAACAACCTAGCTGCTGTCACGCGGCATCCTTGGATTAACTCGGCATAGGGAACAGCGTGCATTAATTGACCGCGAGGACCGTAGAAATCCATCCCACTGCGTGCGTTAGCAGCGTAGTCAAGTGCTTCAAGGAAGGTTTTAAAATTAGCTCGCCGCAGGGAAAGTCCACGATGAGTCGGGGTTTTCTTCAGCATCCGTGCTTCTGTCCGGCTCGTATTTTCAGTTGTTCGGAGATCTCTCCGGCTTTTTCTAACAGCTTTTTAAATCCATCTGAATTGAGTTTAACGACATTATCGGTTTCAGGATAGTGCCGGATGTGATGTACGACGGTTATCTGATATCATCAAGTAAACCGAGGAAGTGCTGATCGCCATGACTGAAGCGCCCCATAAAGCGGAGCGAGAAAAATTATGGCAGCGTCTTCGAAGGAATATTTCGGTTATTCTCGGTGGCCGTGCAGTATTCGGCGTTGTCAATCTTATCGCCGCAGCGATTGCGGTACGCGCATGTGGCGTCGAAGCGTTCGGAATTGTGGCTCTACTGCAAGCGTATATTCGTGTTTTTGCTGGTTTATTACGATTTGATACCTGGGCGACAGTAACCCGCTATGGAGTACAAGCCACCAATTCTACGGCTGACTTGCAACGGCTGTTGGGTTTTACCTTGCGGCTTGACGCTATCGCCTTTTTTGCCTCCATTTTGCTTGCATCGCTTATCGCGCCTATTGCTGGGCGCATCTTAGGTTGGCCCTCAGAAGTGATTACACTCGCACCATGGTATGCGCTGAATATTATTTTTATTACAGGAGCAACCGCGACGGGGTTCTTGCGGCTATCAGACCGATTTTCTGTTCTTGCAAAACAACATGGAATCAATGCGTTGATTCGTCTTTGCGGAGCTATGCTTTTATTGGTTATTGGCGGCGGCGTACTCGAATTGGCGCTCGTTTGGGGGATCGCCGGCTTGGTGTCCGGAATTTATATGATGTCTACGGCATGGCAGGAAGCACGGAGCCGCAATCTGTATCCGCGCTTTCGCGGGAGTTGGCGGGAACTTTCAACAGGATTTCCGAATATCTGGCGCTTTGTTTCAGTCACAAATGTCGAGGGTATGATCTCAACCGTCATGAACCATGGAGTCATCTTGATGGTAGGGGCAATTCTGGGCACGGGAGGAGCGAGCTTGTTCCAGATTGCCCGGCAATCAACTGACTTTATGCGTAAAACAAGCAATCTACTCAGCCCTATTTTTTTTCCTGAAATCGCTAAAATGGAAGCAAAGGGAAAACGTCCAAAAATTCGAAAGCTGATTAGACGGACGCTTCAGATTTCTGTGTTGTGGCTTGCGGTTGTCACAATGCTTTTAATGATCGGGGCCGAGCCGTTCTTACGGTTTGTCTTTGGTCCGGAAACTGTTGAGGTGAAAGATGCAATGATCCTTTGTGGTATTGCCGCTGCTCTTCATGCTTCCGGCTTTACATTTGAACCAGCATTGATGTCGATCAGTAAAGAAAGCGCATTATTGAAAACAACAATTTTCGCAAGTGCGATTGCTATACCTTGTATTATCACAATGACTTATAGTTACGGTCTTATCGGTACGGGGTTAGGATTATTGTTATGGCGTAGTCTGATCTTTGCGAGCCGATTTATTATTCTTAGACGCGCGCTAAATTAACAATACAGTCGGCGTAAAATTTCGAAATTCATACGACGACGCAACAAGGAACTGTATATCGAAGACGGTGTTTTTATCTCTGATGCACAATGAGTACGACCTGAAAAATACCTTTTGATAGCATTCATAAATAATACAATTTTTATCACCTCTATCATCGACTTAGCGAGCAAATTTGACTTTAGGTCCACCAGCAATAACCTGAGATTTAATATATGCGCTGTCAGCACTCATCTTGATTGATCAATCTCGGTAGATATGGTTTCTCTGACCTACTCTGCGATCTAGCATCCGAATGAAAGCGAAGTGACGATGACGAATGCGGTGATCCTAAGCGCCGGTCAAGGCAAACGTCTTGCTCCATACACGGACAACCGACCTAAATGCCTTGTCCCGGTCAATGGAAAGCCGATTTTGGATTGGCAATTGCGAGCGTTAGCAGACGCCGGAATTGAAAATGTAACGGTCGTTACGGGGTTCGGTGCGGACTCGGTCGATACTTTCGTAAATATCTGTGTCCCTGAGATCTCTGTGCAATGCGTGTTCAATCCATTCTACGCAGTGTCCGATAATATTGGAACACTTTGGATAGCGCGGGATTTTCTAACGAATGATAGCTTGTTGATTAATGGAGATACGTTGCTCGATCCGCGTATTATCCGAAAAGTATGCGATGAGGCGACGGCAGAGATTTCAGTCACGGTCGATCACAAAAACCAATACGATGCTGATGATATGAAAGTTCGCATCACCGATGGAAATCTGGTCTCCATTGGCAAAACGCTCGCTGAGCCTATCCATGGTGAGTCTATTGGTATGTTGCGATTTATCGACGAAGGTGCCGACTTACTTCGCAGCACATTGGATACGATCATAAGAAAGCCGCACGGCTTAGATCTTTGGTATCTTTCAATTATTGATAAATTGGCACAACAGACCAAAGTTGGTACTGTCTCAATCACGGGATTGCCTTGGGCTGAGATAGACTTTCCATCCGACTTGGCTGGGGCTTCTGATATCGTTCATCAGTTTAAATTTAAGGATTTGAATCGCATCGAAACAATTGCTGCTTTGGATATCGAGAAATGATAAAATTGAGTTCGTGATTGTTATGCTCACACGCAAAGAGTTTACCAACATCAATGAGATTATCAAAACACCTTGAATTCGATATTCTCAATTCTTCAAATCCATTAGATAGACAGCCAGCAATATTTACCGAGGGAATATGGAAGATTCAGAAGTTAGAGGTAAAATATATGCGTTAATTGAGAAGTACTCAAAATCAGATAAAGAAATAAAGCCAGACTTTGATATTTTAGCTGACACAGGACTAGACTCGGTTTCAGTCATGGACATCGTCATGGAACTCGAAGATGATCTCGACACCATGATTTCAATTGAGCAGCTGTCAAACGTGCGAACGGTCAGTGATTTTGAGGCAGTCATTTTCGACATTTTGAACAACGGATCCCGAGACAGGTGAGTTAAACTACGTGGGCATTAAAGAACGAATTCAGACAGCAGAGAGTAACTTTGGTTACCTCAGGCAACTTGGTCGCGACCCCAGCGCCCTGGAATTCGAAGAAATTATCACACCGACACAAGCCAAACTCGATGGCGCAAATGTCGTTTTATTCGGGACCAATAATTATCTCGGATTGACATTTCATCAGAGCTGCATTCAAGCGGCCACGATAGCCAGTCGGGTGCAAGGAGCCGGAACCACAGGCTCTCGCATGGCGAATGGCAGTTACTCGTCACACCGCAACCTCGAAAAAGAAATTGCAGCGTTTCACGATAAGCGAGAAGCGATCATATTCTCAACGGGGTATCTTGCAAATGTCGGTATGATTTCAGCGCTCGCCGGAGCTGGAGATCATTTGCTGATCGACGCCGACAGTCATGCTTCGATTTATGATGGATGCAAGATGAGCGATGCGGAGACCTTACGGTTTCGACATAATTCTCCTGAAAGCCTCGCTCGTCGTCTAAAGCACCTGTCTGGATCTCCCGGTGATAAAATCGTCATCGTTGAAGGCATATATTCGATGCTTGGCGATAAGGCTCCTCTTAAGGAAATTGCGGCCATCGTTCGCGAAGCGGGTGACAAAGTTTATCTCATGATTGACGAAGCACATTCGTTGGGTGTGCTCGGTCATAATGGGCGCGGTTTGTGCGAACAAGACGGTGTTGAGCAAGACTGCGACTTTGTGACTGGAACGTTCTCCAAAACAGTTGGAACAACGGGTGGGTATTGCGTCTCTGACCATGAATGGTTCAACGGACTCCGGGTTCTGTCACGTCCGTATATCTTTACGGCGTCGATGACACCGAGCGCTGTTGAAACGGCACGTGCAGCATTCAAGATTGTAGCATCTTCAGAAGGGCGTGCTCTTAAAACCAAACTTCAGCGTAATTTTCATCGTGTATTCGAAGGTGTACAAGCATTGGGCTTTGAAACCGGGCCGGAACCAGGACCGGTTGTCGCGGTGCGACTGCCTGACCCTGAAATCGCAATTCGCTTTTGGAACCGCACAATCGACGAAGGCCTCTACACAAACATTGCCATTCCACCAGCAACACCCGATGGGCTTTCTCTGTTGCGGGTTTCGGTATCCGCCGCCCACTCGGAGGAAGAAATTGCGCGGGCCTTGTCCATATTGGCATATATAGGCGTAGAGTTTGGTCTTATTCCCAGTGCCAAAAAATATGCGGCGGCAGTAGGCTCTTGAACAACTTAGCAATCCCGAATGCAAATTAAGTCATAGCAATTGCTATGACTTCAAATCAAAAAGTTAACTGCCAGATGCCAGATGGCTTTTTATAAGGTCGATAACAGCGTACCGAGACTATCCCGGAACGCTGTGATGTAATATTAGGCCGCCTTAAATATCATCATAAAGATCTTCGACACGAACTTTGATCCCGCCCGTAATCGCTGCGACGATATTATACAAAATCGCGAGAACCAGCCCAACAATAAAGTAGAAAAGCAATAAAAACCCGAGCGAGATTGCCAATTGTATCAAGCCCTCCTGCGTTTGGGCCATCTCAACAAACGGCTGTACCATTGGTTGGAAGGTATCAACGACTGTCGCACCTTCACCAGCCGGGAGCATAGGTAACACGAAAAATCCTAATAAGCCCACGATAACGACGACGAGCAAAATAAGGAGCGCGAAAAAAATTCCGAAAGAAATTGGCCCGATCCGGGCAAGTTTTTTATGCATTTGTTAGTGTCCCTTTGGATTTTGCCGCCGCGCTATCGGCGTTCACGGCAATACTAGTCAATTTTACCGCATAGGAAAAGCCGTTTCGATGAGTGCTGTTGCAGATCTATCCAGGGAAATTGCTTGTGGCTTCAAGCCGGTATGCGGTGTGGATGAAGTGGGGCGCGGTCCATGGGCAGGACCGATTGTGGCCGGAGCTGCGATCCTACCGGAAGACCATAGCATCGACGGAATCGCGGATTCTAAAGCCCTTTCCAAACCTAAGCGTGAGCGTATTGCCGCTTTGCTTCATGAACAGGCTGACATTGGACTCGGTATTGTCGCAGTGACCGAATTGGACGAAATCGGTCTGACAGCCGCGAATGATCTTGCCATGGTCCGCGCCGTTCAAAACCTGCAGGAACGCCCAACCTATGCGCTTATTGACGGTAAACGCACACCCAAAGGTCTGAGCTGTCCATGCGAGGCGATCATTAAGGGCGATGCGACGTCACTGTCGATTGCAGCGGCATCTATTGTGGCAAAAGTCCATCGTGATCAGATCATGACGCGCCTTGCAGAGAATTTTCCTCATTACGGTTGGGAGACGAATGCGGGGTATGGAACAGCAGCCCATCGCGCGAGCCTGAAAAGCCATGGTGTGACCCCACATCACCGTCGTTCGTTCAAACCGATAGCCGAGATTTTACTTAAAGAACAACGTATAGACTCCTGATTAAATTTAACTATTGACCGATTCATTTTGATGAATCATGTTCGTGCTCAAGACAAATCGAGCAGGACTAAAAATTATGACCGCGAAAAAAAGCTGCGAAAAACGCAGCGCGCGGTCGACGAAGAACTGTGCGCTGCCTCTGGACGAAATTCTCGTCGGAGACTGCGTAGAGGCGATGAATCGGCTACCAGCCGGATCAGTCGATCTCGTCTTCGCCGACCCGCCCTATAATCTTCAGCTCCGTGGCGAATTAAAACGCCCGAATGAAAGCAAAGTGGACGGTGTGATTGATGCCTGGGACCAGTTTTCCAGCTTCGACGCCTATGACCGCTTTACCCGCGATTGGCTGGCCGCCGCCCGGCGCGTGCTTAAACCGAGTGGTGCGCTGTGGGTTATTGGCAGCTATCATAACATCTTCCGTGTTGGATCGGCGCTGCAAGACCTCGATTATTGGGTATTGAACGACATTATCTGGCGCAAGACCAACCCGATGCCAAATTTTCGAGGCAAGCGCTTCACCAATGCCCATGAGACGCTGATTTGGGCGGCAAAGTCAGACTCGAGCAAAGTCACGTTCAACTATGAGGCTATGAAAGCCCTGAACGATGACCTGCAAATGCGTTCGGACTGGACGCTGCCGATTTGTACAGGGGCAGAACGTCTCAAAGACGAAGATGGCCGCAAGGCACATCCAACGCAAAAGCCCGAGGCACTGTTATACCGGGTGTTGTTGTCCACAACCAATCCCGGCGATGTGGTGCTTGATCCCTTTTTCGGATCAGGATCAACCGGAGCCGCCGCAAAGCGCATGGGTCGCCGTTTCATCGGGATCGAACGCGAGCAAATCTATGCGGACTTTGCAATGGATCGCATCGAAGATGTGACGCCGTTCGAAGAACCCGCCCTTTCGGTCACAAAACCGAAACGCTCGGAACCGCGTGTTCCGTTCGGAACATTGGTCGAGCGACACCTCGTGCGCCCCGGTACGATGCTGTATTCCTCCAACCGGCGGCATTCAGCGAAAGTCCGCGCTGACGGGACTTTGCTGACCAAAGACGCAACAGGCTCGATCCATAAGATCGGCGCGCATGTACAAGGCGCGGAAGCTTGCAATGGCTGGACCTTCTGGCATGTAGACACCGGCGGCGAGCTTGCCCCTATAGACATCTACCGCCAACAAATCCGTTCTGAGATGGTAGAGGTCGCTTGATTTCAAGTGTCCCCGGCATTGTCGGGGACACCCCATTTTAGACGTCACAGATTATCAGGATTGATCGCGAGCGGATTTCCGGCCACACACAGGGCAAAATGAAATCCAGCGAAAGTCACTCCTCTCATGTCAAAGAAAACCGTCCTGATCACCTCGGCAACAGGCCGTATCGGTAAAGAGCTGGTGGCCCGCCTTGCGGCGAATGATGCTTTCACCGTGCGCGCTTGTTATTTCAGCGATGCGAAAGCGGACAGCCTGTTGGCGCTTGGCGCAGATGAAGTGGTCAAGTTCGATCTCTCGGACACCGCGACATGGGGACCGGCGCTGGAAGGCGTGAGCGCGGTTTACTCTGCTTCGCTCGACCCGATGCTCGAAGGGCATCTCGCGTTTTGCAAAGAGCTTGGCAAGCGCAAAACCCAAATCGACCATGTTGTGCGGGTGAGCTGTATGGGCGCGGATACCAACACGGCCTCCTATGACCCTGATCAACACGCCTCACGCGCGGGTGCGGGCATTCCGTTGATGCTGCAACATTACTGGTGGGGCGAGAAAGCCCTGATTGACGAGGGGTTGAACGTCACTGCCCTGCGGAATAACTTTTTTATGAACCATCTGCTTAAGACCGATTGCGAGACAATCGACACAGAAGGCTGGTTCTCCAATCCCCTCGGCGATATGCGTAATTCTTTCGTGGCGACCCGCGATATTGCCGAAGCAGCGGCGGTTGTCCTTAGCGAAGGACCGGCGCGCCATGGCAATAAATTCTACGACATCACCGGCCCCGCGCCTCAGTCTATGGCAGAGATCGCGGCGGATCTGGGCCGCGCGATGGGCAAAACGCTTGAATACCGCGCGCAATCCATGGTCGATTTCGAGAACGATTTCGGAGCAACCCGCGCCGAGTTCTTCGAATATCTGACAAACGGATTTTACACTCGCTGTAGCCCGGATTTCTACAATCTAACCGGCCATAAACCGGCATCCTATTACGACTACCTAACCACCAAAGGCGCAAGCGGCGAAACCGGCCTCGAAGAATTATGGCAGGGCAACCTTTGGAAAAAGGGCGAAGACGCAATGAAAGACGCGGCGAAAGCCTGACCCACGCATAAACCGCCCCTCAACCGGCGCGGGGCGGTCTGGACAGGGCGGCGGGGCAACAGACAATCGGCGGACGCATATCGTCTCGTGCGATGTTGCTGACTTCGACTGTTTGAAACGCTAGGATCAACCCAAGCAAAGCAATCCATCGGCCAACGCGCACGTTTTTTGTATGTGCGGCGAAATCGGCCAAGCCCATCAGGGCATAGGCCGCCGCGTGCATTGTGATCGCGATAGACTTGTCCAAACCGAACAGCGTCGCCACATAAAGGGCAGCGATAAGAATATAAGATGTTGCGTGTAGCATCGACTTTTCTCCATCAAGTCTTCAAAGTCGATTTGATGGCCCCGGTTCGGGCGAATCGGGGTTACCGAACAATCGCGAAAGTTCGCGAAGCTCTGGCTAAGCGATTGACTAAAAAGGGTTTGAATGAGCTTTGGAATTCATTTCGGCGAGTTGATCGCACGGCGTCGCGGCGAAGAGGGGCTGAGGCAGCGCGAGCTGGCCATCAGAGCCTTTGATGATGAAAGCCGCAAGCCGCGTATCTCTGAAATCGAACGCGGGAAGGTCGCAAACCCCGCACAGGAAATTGTCGATGCTTTGACCGTGGCGCTGAACCTGTCGCCCGAAGATGTTTCCGCCTGCCGCACAAAAGGGCGACAACGGACCGGAGTGCTGACCTTTGAACAGCACGAAGAAAATGTCTCAAAGCGCGTCACCGAAGCGGAAGAAAAACTCCGCGCCGCGACCGAGGCTGACCGGGCGGTGCTGGAACAACAGCTTGTGGAGGCGAAAAAGCGCGCCTCTGACCTTGAGGTCGATTTTGCCCGTAAACAGGCCGAGCTGGATGCCGCCCATGACCGCCTGTCGCGCCTGCATAATGATATGGAGACCGAAAAGGTCGAGGCCGCGAAACGCGCTTTGGATCGCGGCGATACGCGATTGGCCGATGTACTGTTCGGCGAGGCACAGGAAAAACTTGCCGCGCAAGCCGATGATATTGCGGCAGAAGCGGCAAAACTGGCCTATGAACGCGGCAGAATTGCCGAGGATGACATCCGCTGGCAGGACGCGGATAAACACTATGCCGAGGCCGCGCGGCTATCCCCGACTTATGATAATTTGATCGCCGCTGGTAAGTTTGCGGATAAATGCGGCGATTACAGGCGCAGCGCCCGATACGAAGAGCAGCTTGTTGAAATTGCCGAGGCCGAGTTCGGTACTGAGGATGCAAAGACGGCCACTGCGTTGAACAATCTTGCGAGCAGTTATGAATCACAAGGCCGGTACGACGAGGCCGAACCGCTTTATCGCAGTGCGTTGGAAATTGGTGAAAAGACGTTGGGCGCGGAGCATCCTAAATATGCGACATGGCTCAACAACCTCGCCGGATTGCTGCGGGCAACAGACCGGTATGAGGAGGCCGAACCGCTCTATCGTCGCGCCTTGGAGATTGGTGAAAAGACGCTGGGCGCGGAGCATCCTTCCGTTGCCATACAGCTCAACAACCTCGCCGGATTGCTGCAACGTACAGGCCGGTACGGGGAGGCTGAACCGCTCTTTCATCGTGCTTTGGAGATTGGAGAAAAGACGCTGGGCACGGAGCATCCTGAATATGCGACATGGCTCAACAACCTCGCTGAATTGCTGGAGGCGACGGGCCGATATGACGAGGCCGAACCGCTCTATCGCCGCGCGCTAGAGATTAGCGAAAAGACGTTGGGTGCGGAGCATCCTTCCGTTGCGATACGGCTCAACAACCTCGCAGGATTGCTGGGGGCAACAGGCCGGTATGAGGAGGCCGAACCGCTCTTTCAGCAGGCCATCAAAATTTTCCGTGCATCGCTCGGAGCGGATCACCCCCATACAAAAAAAGTCATCGCGAATTATGAGGTTTTCAAAGCAACACGGGATAAACCGTAATCCCTTTTTACTGTCATGCCCGTGAAAACGGGCATCTACTTTCCTGAATGAATGAGATTCCCGCTTACGCATCACCCCCGCCCCGTGCAAAGACACGGGGCCTCGCGCCGTTAACAGGGCGGAATCATAAATTGTTAATGCGCTGAGTGGCGAATTGGATTCTTTAGTCGGTTCCACAGGAGGACCGACAATGACACAAAGTTTTCTCGAGCGTATCAGGCTGATTGACGATCCCCGCATTGCGGGAATGATTA